>CAZOQW010000019.1:2166-30393 GCA_964582235.1 uncultured Muribaculaceae bacterium
TTTGTCCCCGGCCCCGGCGCTTCGCTTCGCCGCCCGCCTGATGGCGAGCCCTGCTACGCAGGGAAATTCCCCTCAGCCTGCTACGCAGCCAGCTCCCCCGGGAGCATGACGGCGTGTCAAGGGCCACGCCTACGGCTCCGCTTGCGCTATCGCACAGGCCAGCCACGAACGTTTTCCGATAAGGAGCCTTTGTCCCCGGCCCCGGCGCTTCGCTTCGCCGCCCGCCTGATGGCGAGCCCTGCTTCGCAGGGAAATACCCCTCAGCCTGCTGTCGCAGACAGCTCCCCGGGGAGCATGACGGCGTGTCAAAAGCTGCGCCGCCCGCCCGATGGCGGAGTAGCCGGAATTTCCGGCTGTTTTGTATATTTGTGTTTTGTATGAATCTGAAATCCTTAGCCAAAGACACCGCGATATACGGCATGAGCAGCATAGTGGGCAGGTTTCTGAACTACCTGCTGGTGCCGCTATATACATATAAGATAAGCGTCGAGAGCGGAGGCTACGGCATAGTCACCAATCTTTACGCCTATGCCGCTTTGTTCCTCGCCCTGCTGATCTTCGGGATGGAAACCACTCTTTTCCGTTTCTCCTCCAAACCCGGAGAGGATGCCAAGATGGTGTACAGCAACGCATTGCGCATGGTCGGCACTGTCGCTTTGGCTTTCGTGGGCATAGTGCTGATATTCCTCGGCCCGATCAGTTCCGCCATGGGATATTCGGACCATCCGGAATACATAGCCTGCTTTGCGGTAATCACTGCGATGGACGCTTTTCAGGCGGTAATGTTCAGCCGCCTGCGCCAACAGCACCGACCCGTAAGGTTCATGCTGCTGAAATTCGCGTACATAATCCCGAGCATACTCCTGAACCTGCTGCTGTTCCTCGTCCTGAACAGGGTGCCTGCCTTGGAGGGGATTTACGAGTACTTCAACGGAGGCGTAGGCCTTATTTTCTTCGCCAACCTGCTGTGTACGAGCGTGGTGATGCTGCTGTTCATTCCCGAAATCAAGGGCATGTTCTACGGCTTCGACAAGGATCTCGCGCGGCGAATGCTCAAATACAGCTGGCCCTTGCTGCTGCTGAATCTCGTGGGCATACTGAATCAGGTTGCGGACAAGATTCTGTTCCCCCTGCTGATGCCGGGCGAGGAGGGCATGGTGCAACTCGGCATCTACGGTGCCTGCGTCAAGGTGGCAATGATAATTTCCCTGCTCACCCAGGCATTCCGCTATGCCTACGAGCCTATAGTCTTCAACGGTTCGCAGGACAAGAACAGCCCCCAGACCCTTGCGGACGGCATGAAATACTTTGTAATTTTCACCCTGCTGGCGTTCCTTGCGGTGGTATTCTACCTCCCGTTGCTGCAGTTCCTCATCGGCGGATCCTATCGCGAGGGCATGGCTGTTATCCCCGTGGTGATGATGGCGGAGATTTTCATGGGGGTGTACTTCAACCTGTCCTTCTGGTACAAATTGACGGACAAAACCTGGTGGGGAGCGGTCATCAGCGCGATAGGCACCGTGGTGATGATTGCCGTAAACGTGATTTTCGTTCCGAGCATCGGCTACTGGGCCTGCGCCTGGGGCGGTTTCGCCGGATATGGCACGGCTATGCTGCTAAGCTACTTCATCGGCCGCAACAAATATCCCGTGAAGTACGACTGGAAGTGCATGGGCGGGTTCACTGCCCTGGCGGCGGTGCTGTTCGCCGTGTGCGTCCTGCTGAGGTCCGACCGGGGTCCCGGTTTGCCGGTTTGGGCCGATTTGGGTATCTGCACACTGCTGTTGCTGGTATATTGCGCGCCGATTGCAAGATCGGCAATCAGACATATCAAAAAATAATTTTTATATGAAACGTATATTCAATTTTATCGTATGCTTCGCCGCCATGGGAGCCGTGGTTTGCGGATGCGGCAACAATACCAAGAAAGCCGAGGCCCAGAAGGCTGAAGAAGCCGCACAAGCAGTGGCAGATTCCATTGCGGCAGCTGAACTTCATCAAAAAACAATGGAAAAAATCGCAAATCTTCCCGAAGAGCCCATATTCGAGATTGTGACGACCATGGGCGTAATCAAGGTGAAACTCTACTCAGAAACTCCGAAACATCGTGAGAACTTCGCCAAATTGGCAATGGAGAAATACTACGATGGCATCCTGTTCCACAGGGTAATCAACGGATTCATGATTCAGGCAGGAGATCCGCTGACGAAGGATCCCGCAAACAAGCAGAAATTCGGAACCGGCGGCCCGGACTACACCGTACCGGCAGAGTTCGTTCCCGAATACAAGCACAAGAAGGGCGCACTTGCCGCCGCACGCAGGGGTGATGCCGCCAATCCGCACAAGGCAAGCTCCGGTTCACAGTTCTATATCGTACAGGATCCCGTGTCCTGCGCCGCACTTGACGGAGACTACACCGTATTCGGAGAGACCATCGAAGGACTGGACATAATCGACAAGATTGCCGCAGTTGAAACCGACGCAAGGGACTGTCCTCTGCAGGATGTAAAAATTATTACAATTAAACTCGCAGATAATCAGGACACGGCACAGAACTTGCAATAAGAATCGGCGAATAGTTTTTTCATAGGTTTAATTTTAGGTTAGAATTGCCGTTACGTCCCGATGTGAGATCGGGACGTAATTTGTTTTTGTCGGGGAGCGGTGCTATTCCCAGAAGTCCGGGAACACACCTCCTACCCTTTCCAAAGGATAGAAATACGGGACTTTCTCTCCGGAATGCACGTCATAGCAATCTCTCGATACGTCCTGAATGGCACGTACCATCCACCCATAGGGCCGATCCGTAACGTCAATCAATCCGATATTGTAGTTCTCGCCGTCCATGCGTCCGAAAAACGGCTGATCCTGCCATGTAAACCATGAAGTGCCTATCAGAGCCTCATGGGAAAAAGCAGCCTCACAATAGTTCTTGTAGGCCCGTCCCCTGTCTTCCTGCGAACATACGCGCACAAGGGATTCGCCAAGTCCACGGTCAGTGGTCCCGAAATGGAACTCACCTATTATCATGGGCAGGCCCGTGGCTTCATATATCGTGTCCATGTCGGCAAGAGAGGGAAGGATGCCGTATGAATTGAAGCTGTACACGTCAAAATATCTTTTTGAAAGTTCAAGAACCTCCGGAGACGGCACTCCCGAACCGTAACGTATCCCGAGGTTGAGGTGGTTGGGGTCGTGCTTGTCCAAGGCACGGTCTACAGCGTCCAAAAACAGGCCGTAGGTCTCATAGACAAAGGCCTTGCGGCTTTCGGGCGTGTCCCCGTGCTTTTTCAGGTACTTCTCGAAAGCCCTCCTCAACGGCATTTTGGAATCGGCCTCCAAAATAAGTTCGCAAAGCCTGAGTTCGTTATTGCTCCATGCCGGTTCGTTGCCCACGAAGTAGCCGATAAGCATCTTGTCGTTCACATAGGGGCCGACTGAACGGCTGACAGCTTCGTCGATGGTTTCATCGAAGCCTTTGGCATACACATCCGGCATTCCAAGTATGCCGGAGCCGATGCCGAGACCTTCGAGAGAGACCATGAACGGCTTCTTGCCCATGGCTATGAGTCCACGGTCGGACCAGTTTCCGATAGTGTTCATACCCCAGCCGTCCATCCTTGCAAGCACCAATTCCCTGCCCCGTCCGGACCTTTCGGGATCACGTGAGGTAGGGTGTATGCCGTTTGAGCTTATGGACAGGAAACAGTAGCCGTCAGGGTCGATGAACCACCACTTGCCGTCAATCTTGCCGGTGCGGAAAAAACCTGTGGCTTCGGCCCTGCGCGAGAGGTCTCCACCGTATGCGGAGCGGCCTTCGGTTTTTGATTCCGACAAGAGTTTTTCCTCATCCGACCATTGTCTGAGCAGTTCCGCGCGGGAATGGACCTTGCCTTCGAACTCCCCGAGATTCCACTGTCCGAATTCATCAACGGCAGGACGTGTGTCGAGGTACTTGTCGCCCGGATCGTCCACCGTGAGATAGATTCTGTCAATGACTATCTCCTCGTCGCGCACGGGACAATGCATACGGAAACCTATGGAATCCACGCCTGTCAAAGGGCAGCGGGTACCATGCTCTATGTTGATGTAGGAGAGCGGACGACGATGGTTGTATGTGGCCGCGAGGTCATGCGCCCCCGCAGGCAGTTCCCTGAAATAGTCCAGGGGTATGGCCGTGCGGATTTTTCCTCCCGGGGCGTAAAATATGAACCTGAGTTCATTATATCCGGATTCCGTATCAAGACCGACATATACTCTCTGACCGGAAGAACAACTCATTTCGAGCACAAGATAGTTGTACCCGCTCCAGTCCCTCGGGAAGTTCTCGTCAAAATCCTTCAGCGATAGCTTGTGGCCGGGCATGGTCTTGGTCTTGTCGAAGCGGAGCACGGTACTCTCCGCTGCAGGTGCTGTCCTGACAGTTTCCGGCAGGTTTGCAGCCACGATGTCCCCGGAAAGCATGGGCGCAAGCGCGGTCTCCGAATATTCGAAAGCCCCTATATCCAATTTGCCGTCACGCAGAAGGTTGCCGAAGAAGTCCCTTCCGCCGGTTTCCGGTAACTGCATTCCGGCATCTATGCAGGGCGAACCGGGTTTCAGGGCGTAACCTCCCAAAGTATGCAGTCCTCGGTCTCCCGTCCCCGGGAAAACAAATTCCGGATCAGCCAGCAAGGCCTGTGGATCATCAGGCAGACCGTTTTTCCATGGACCATAATAGCAGTTGTTCTTGAATATCGCTCCGGAAGGAAGATTCGGACGAGATACTTCGTCGAAAGTGCGCACCATAGGGTCACCTTGGGTGTACACAGTACGGAAACGTCCTTGTCCGGTGGCATAAAAGATATTGTTATAGAACATCGCTCCTATGTCATCTATACCGTCCACTCCGTCGGCAATGAAGAAGTCGAGGTCAGATGTGCCGTAATCCACATAGAACACGTTGTTATGGAACACGTTGCGGTCCTTGGTGAGGCTGCCCTGCATCTGCACGAGGTGAGTCCTGTCGTTCTCGCTGATGTTGTAGCGGGCGACGTTCTCGGTGATGTTGTACATCAGCAGCATGAAACCGTGGTTGTTCTTGCTGTAGTTATACTGGGCCACGCAGCGCACGCAACCGAAATCGAAGTCATATGCGAAGCCGTCCCCGTTCTTGGGCTCGCGTCCGGTGTCATAGACCTGATTGAACTGCATGACGGTCTCCTCCGTGTCCTGAATCCAGCAGGCCGCAGTGTGAGGCCACCAGTCGTCACCGCCGGGCAAGTCCAGGTAGCCGGAACGCATACAGGAACGGTGAATCTCGTTGTACTCAATGAGTCCACGATACGGGCCGTTCACGAAAATGCCGTCTCCACCGAGGTTGTCCATGTAGTTGCCCCGGACAACCACATTGTTTCGTGGACCCCAGCTGATGATGCCGCATTTGTCGAAACGCTCGATGCGATTGCCTTCTATCAGCACATCATTCATGCTTGCCGGAACGAAGTCCGGATTCCTCCGCATGTCATGCGGAACCATAACCCTGACAAGTATGGCGCAACTGTAGTAGCCCGTGTATTCGGTATTGCCACCCATCTGGCCCCAGATGTCATGGACGTAACAATTTCGGATTACGAAGTGGTTGAATTCCTTTCCGGATTCGGAAGCCGTCACGACTATACCTTGACGGCCTATGCCTATTTCAGGGGCCGCGAAGCTCGTGACCTCTATATGATCGATCTCCCACCAGGATTCGTTGTGTATCCTCACTCCGGCCCCTTCCGCCGCTCCGATATTGATTACGGGACGAGCATCTCCGCCGTAGGAAGAAAGACTTATGGGATTGCCTTCGCTTCCCGAACCTTTGAGGAACAGCTGTCCGTACCACACATCCCCGGATTTGAGCAGTATGCGGTCTCCGGGCTGGAAAGTCATCTCATTGACTTTGTCGAGCGACTTCCACGCTTCCCGTACCGAAAGCCCTGAAGCACTGTCGTCTCCGCTCGAGGATGACACGAAATAGGTCTTATGCTGGGCCGCCACCCCCGTGACGGCCAGCATAAGTGATATGGTTGTCAATAACAATTTGGTCATGTGGAATATATTTTAGTATCCCGGATTCTGTTCTATGGCTCCGTTGGAGGCATCGATGGCAGCGGTGGGAATAGGCCAGATTTCGTTCTTTCCTATCACGAAGTTCTGTCCCTTCACGGTTCCGGAAATCGTTTCGCCACGCACATTGGTATAACTCTCGTTGTAATTCTGGTAGTATGCCAGCATAACCTCTCCCACACGTCCCTGACGGGCGAGATCCCAGAACCTCTGATACTCTAAAGCAAGTTCCACGCGGCGCTCGTGCCAGATAGCCTCACGCAACTGTACTTGATCGGTAACCGTAACCTCAGGCAGAACACTGGCGTCGCTCGAATTGCTCCTGGCTCTTGCACGTACCATTTCAAGATATTCGAGGGCCTCGGAAGTCCGACCGAGCTCGTTGCAGGCTTCTGCCATATAGAGAAGGATATCCGCGTACCTTAAGACTATTATGTTCTTGGGCAAGTCGGACTGATCCTCCGTAGAGCGGTAGTCGTAGGGCACATAGTATTTCTTGGGCTGATAGCCGTTGTCGCTTGACAGGTTGTAGTGATAATGGTCATCGTAGTACTCTCCGGGAGCAATCACGGTAGCTTCAAGTCTCGGGTCGCCGTCTTCGAACTCATTGATGAGATCGAGGGTGGGACAGTGCATGGACCAACCGACCATCCATTTTTCATAGACTTCCTCGCCCGGATAGTTTCCGGAATCTATGTCCTCCTGAGTAAGTCCCGCGTCATGTTCGTAAAACTCCAGAATCGAACCTTCATTCGAGTCGGACCAGCCCGTCCCGGAAATGGAATGCTGAATTGCGAAGATACATTCCTGGCCGTTCTCGTTCTCCATTGAGAAGATGTCGGAGAATACGGGTTCAAGCTGATACCATCCTCCGTTGATTACCCCGGACAGCATGTCGTACGCATTCTGCCATTCACTCTGATAGACATAGGCTCTGGCGAGCATGGACATGGCCGCGCCCTTGGTCACACGACCCTCATTCGAGCTGTCCCAGGTCTCGGGAAGATTCTCTATGGCGTTCGTGAGGTCATTTTCGATATGTTCCCAGGTCTCCTCCAAAGTTGCACGGGACATGTAGTACTCATCGTAAGTCAGTATGTGGTCGACTATAGGCATGGCACCATACTGTGTAACAAGTTGGAAGTAGGCGTACGCACGCAGGAACTGGGCCTCGCCCACGTAAATCTGGGCATCCGTAATGTCGGTTCCGTCAGCCCTTTCTATGATTTGCGTAGCGTCATTGACCAAAGTCCAGCACTGATACCACGTTCCTTCGATTTGTCCGTTGTTGGGCAGCACACTGAAGTTCTGGCAGGCTATGGCTTCGCCTCCGAGCCATGAGTAGGCTTCAGACCTGGAGTTGCCGAGATCGGCATCGTCGGAGCATACATCTCCGAGAATCAGAAAGTGCCCGAGCTGGAAAGTCTCATGCTGCAAAACGGAATAGGCACCCATCACGGCTGCATAAAGTTCATCCTCCGTGGAGTAGTAGTCATCCGCATTGAGATTCACGAGGGGTGTCCTGTCGAGAAAGTCGGTGCAACCCGATATCAGGGACACTGCTGAAGCAAACAACAATATTTTGAACGATTTCATAATTCAGGCGTTATTAAAAGTTGATATTGACTCCGAGCATGAAAGTGCGCGGTTGGGGATACTGGCCGCAGTCGACTCCGTTGTCCGGAATTTCAGGGTCGATGCCGCTGTACTTCGTGATGGTGAAAAGGTTCTGGGTAGAGAAATATACCCTCACTGAAGGAGAATATTTATCAACCTTGAAATTGAAAGTGTAGCCTAACTGCAGGCTCTTCAGTCGCAAATAGGAGCCGTCCTCCACGTAGTTTGTGGACTGCCACCAGTTCTGGGTGATACGTGAAGCATCGGCAGTGTATGCAAGCATGATGGGAATCGTATTTGAAGTACCTTCTCCGTCCCATGCCGCCATGTAGGCCGATTTGAGCACGTTCTGACGACCGTCAAACTTCACGAAATAGAATTTTGAAGCGTTGAAAATCTGGTTTCCCGCAACGCCCTGGAACAACAGCGAGAGGTCGAAGTTCTTCCATGAGAAATCGAACGACAATCCAAAAATTGCATCCGGGTTGGGATCCCCGATAAAAGTCATGTCGGCATCTGTTATCTGTCCGTCACCGTTGAGGTCGGCGTAAATCGAGTCACCGGGCAGTGCGTCAGGCATGATTACCGTGCCGTCAGCGGAGGTGTAGTTGTCAATTTCCTCTTGACTCTGGAAGATTCCGAGGAACTTGTAGCCATAGAACTGTCCGTAGGGACGACCTACCTCGCTGCGTATAAGGTTGCTGAACTGTCCTTGAAGGTCGATGAGGGCATTGTCGTAATCGATGGTCGAACTCAGAGATGTGGCCGTACCGAGACTGGTCACGGTGTTTTTGTTGAAAGAGACATTTCCGCTGATGCTGTAACTGAAATCCCCTATATCGTCCTTCCAGCTGATGGCCAGTTCGACTCCGCGGTTCTCTATACCACCCACGTTGCGTATCATGGAAGTGAAGCCTGAAAGAGCCGGGACGGTTTGGCTGAGCAGAATGTTGTCGGTCTTCCTGATATAGAAATCTCCGGTGAAGGTCAGTTTGTCATTCAGAAAACCGAGGTCGAGTCCTACATTGAACTGCTCGGAGGTCTCCCACATTACTTCGGAATTGCCTATTCCGTCAGGTTCGGCTCCATTGACCCTCGTTCCGCCGCCACTGCCTATGGTGTAATACTGCTGCTGTTCTATTCCCGTCATGTACGGATAATAGTCATCGATTCTTTCGTTTCCTATCTGACCCCAGCCTATGCGGAACTTGGCCTCGCTGACTATCGACCTGCTGACATTGTCCTTGAAGAAAGGTTCATCGCTTATTCTCCATGCGAATGCTCCCGAGGGGAAGTAGCCCCAGCGGTTCGCGGCAACGAAGCGTGAAGAACCGTCCGCACGGAAAGATGCTGTGAAGAGGTATCTGCCGAGCAGATTGTAGTTGACACGTCCGAGGTATGAGAGCATGGCGAGTTCGGCGGCAGAGCCGCTGGCCTGGGGGTTGGATGTCGCCGCGTCGAAATACCAATATTCGGGAGAAGAATCGGGCAGACTCTGCTTGGTGGCCGTATATGTTTCGTACTTGTACTCCCTGGCGGACATGGCAGCCATGATGGTCAGGTCATGTACGTTATTCCAGTTGTGGTGCCATGTGAGGATGTTTTCCCAGCTCCAGTCCGTACTCCTTCTGGTGCCCTTCGTTACGGTGTCCACCAATTCTGAAATATTGGAGGTTTCGTAGTAGATGGGAGTGTAGTCTGAAGACAGTGTGGTATCCATCCTGTAGCCGAAACGTGAGGTGAAAGTCAGATCCCTGTAGATTTTGAGATCGGCACTGAAATTACCTATAAGGTTGTTCCTCCTTGAATCGGCGTTGTTCCTCGCAATTACGCCGGCGGGATTGGCCAGGCGGAAAACGGAGATTCCCGAATAGTAGCCCGTAGATTCATCCCATACGGAAACATCGGGAGGCGCGATGAGGGAAGTAAGGAAGACGGAATTGTTGTTGGTTCCGTTGGGGCCGCCCGTACCGAAGGTGTTGTTCTTCGCGAAGGAACCGGAAATACTGGCGTTGAGTGTCAGGAAGGACGTCACTTGTACGCTCGTATTCTCGGTGAAGTTGAGCCTTTGGAACTCGGTGCTTTTCACCGTACCGTCTCTCTGGAAGAAGGTCGCCGAGAGCATGGTCTTGACTTTATCGGAGCCCCCGGAAAGGGTTATGTTGTAATTTTGGTACCTGCCCATCCTCATGACTTCGTCGTACCAATCCGTATCGACCGTAGGCATTTCCGTGTAGTACGGATCGAGACCCGAATTCTCGTAGGCTTTGTTCATCATCAGGGCATATTCCGTGGAGTTGAGCATCTGGGGCCGTTTAGGCAGGGCTTCCACTCCGTATTCCAAGGTCACCCTTGTACTGAGAGCTCCGGAATTTCCCTGTTTGGTGGTTATGAGCACCACTCCGTTGGCTCCCCGGGAACCGTATATTGCCGTAGCGGATGCGTCCTTAAGAATTTCAATGGATTCTATATCGTTGGGACTCAGGTACTCGATGTCGTCCATCGCAAAACCGTCCACAACGTACAGAGGGCTGCTTCCGTTTGGAGAGCCTGTTCCTCTGATCTTGATTTCCGAAGTTGCGGAAGGGTCTCCAGTCGCCGTGATTACCTGAACACCGGCTGCACGTCCTTGAATTGCCTGAAGGGCATCGCTCGTGGCCGACTTGCTCATATCTTCGCCGGAAACGGAGGCAACTGAACCGGTGAGGTCGCTCTTTTTGACAGTACCATAACCGATAACAATCGTCTCTTCGAGGAGGGTAGTATCGTCTTCCAGCAGAACATTTATGATTTCCTGATTCTCGACAACGACACTCCGGGTGATGTAGCCCATGAAGGAAAATTCCAAGGTGGAGCCTTTGGGAACTCCGGGCAGATAGTAGGATCCGTCAAGACCGGTCATCGTACCGGTGGAAGTTCCGGGAATCATAACATTGACCCCGGGCAGAGGGCCGGTATTGTCCCTTACCACTCCACTAACATCCACAGTCTCCTGTTGGAACTCCGTTCCGGAAGTTCCGAAGGCCAGGGCGGACAGTCCGAGCCCCGGGACAGCCGATGCGACGGCCAACATGGCCACGGCCCGGCAAATCGAAAGCATCAAACGTTTTTTCATTTTTCTGGAGAATTATTTTGTATTGGAATAGTATTTTGCCCATACGTTAGACGGATTGCGTTCAAGGGAGGCCGAGAAACAATCCCTGGCCGCCTGATTGTCGCCTTCTGCCATGTGTATGAGTCCTTGAAGGTAGAGTATCCGGGCATTTACGGCATCACTGTCGCCGTCCTCGCCGAATTTCGAATAGATGTCCACAACCTGACCGCTTCCGCTTCTTTCGAGCTGTCCGTCCACCTCGGCCTGCATCGCGGCAAGGGTTTCCTGACAAGCAGACTCGTTTCCGAGCATACGGTATGAGAGTGCAACGTAATAGCTGCTTTCATCGGCACGACTGCTGTCTCCATCGCCTGCGGCCTCGATGCACTTCCTGAATGCCTGTGCGGCCTCATCATGACGGCCCGAGGCCTCGTATGCGAGTCCTTGGTGGAATGCCACTTTGGCCACGGTCGGACCGGTGGAAAGTTCATTTGTCTCAAGATTGCGGGGGAAGGTTCCGGCTGCGATAAAGTCCTCAAGAGCCGCGGAATTACGGTTGGCGGAGAGCCGCTGCAAGCCCCTCAGGAGATGCGCATCGACAAACTGGGTGTAGACGGTCTGCCCGCCTTCCCATACACGGAAATGTCTCGTTTCGAGCAAATCAAGGGCCTTCTTGTATTCTCCGTTGTCCACGTAGAGATAAACTAAGCGGCCACATGCGTCGTCGGACCGGAGTATGGCCTTGCTGTTCTTTTCCATCCAGGCAAGCCGCTGCTTTGCGGGGACTTTGAGGGCCTCTTCCAGCACGTCCAGTTCATAGAAGAACTTGGGATTGGTATTGTCCACGGCTATGGCCTTGCGGTAGTATCCGGCGGCCTTTGCCTTGTCGCCGAGGGTCTGGTCGACCGAGAATCCAAGGTTGCGGAAAACCATGGCGTTGTCGGCCGAAATGTCAGCGGAGGACTCCCAGGCCAACATTGCTTCGTCCTTGCGGTCGTAATAATAGAGGAGGTTTCCGAGGTAGTAATACGCCTTGGCGTCCCCGGGATTGAGGGCAATCACATCCTCGAGCATACGCAGCTCTTCGTAACGGAAAGGGAAGCAGTATTCCGTCGGCATGGCCGCTGCCTTCTTGTAATAGGCAAGGGCAGCATCAGCATCGCCGGCAAGATGTGAGAAATATCCCGCCATGTAATTCAATAAGGGTGATGCCGTGAAAGGCTCGACCGCATTTTTCTGCATGGGCGTGGATGCATACTCAGGGCAGTTTGCCATTACGTAGTCAAGCAGTCCGACAGCCTCCGCATACGCTCTGACGGCTCCGTAATAAGTGGTGACTTCGAGAACTTCCTGCAGGGGTATTCCCATGTGGCGTATGATGTCGTCAAGGGCTGCCTTGTCGCCGTCAAGCCTTGCAAGCTCTATCCTGCTCAGGAAATCCAGCCTGTCCAGCGCAACATTCTCGCGAAGCAGGGCCTTTGCGTCAGCCACATTACCTTCCCTGGCGAGGATACTGGCCTTTACGAATCTCGGCAAGGTACTCTTCGTGCCCAGGCTGATGGAATTGTCGGCTGCTGCCAGTGCTTTGGCAGTATCGCCCTTGTGCAGGTATAACTGCGCGAGATACAGGTAAGATGCGGCCTGGAATCCGGGATACCAGGTGGACTTCCAGAAGCATGCTTCCGCTTCGTCGTATTTTCCGAGCTGCATCGACACCACTCCGAGATAGTAGAACATCTCGCCGTCCTTGGGATTGGTATGGTAGATGACACCTGTCTTGTCCAGTTCCGGCATATAGTGGAGTCCGGTAAGCCTCATGTAGGCATTATGGAGATAGGTTTCAGCCTCTTCCCAACGGGCGCTCCTCGCACAGCGTATGCCCAGATTGACATTCGCACGGGAATTCAGCGGATCCCTCCTGAGTATTTCCTCGTAGTAGGGTGTGGGGTCCACTCTCGCGTTGTGGAACTCTTCGAGCCGCTGTGCGGCAAGCAGAAGCTCCTCGACTGTCCCGTACCCGGACGGAGCCATGGGCCTGTCGGCAGGATGGGGCTTTTCCGTTTTCGGCGCCGGCGTGGGAACATAGCTTACCAGTTCACGTCCGTCGCTGCCGTACAGGGCCACGAAAATATCCTCATCGGGAATTGACAAAGGAACAGTAAATGATTCAAGATACGGGGTATTGGGGTCAATATCGATGGTTTTCTCCGTAACGACATTGCCGGAAGCCTTCACAAGTACCTTGGCTCCGGGCTGTGCAGAGGTAGAATTGAAGCCTACCGTAATCCTGTCGCCTTCGCGCACCAGATTGACGGCACCGTCAAGCGTGACGTTCCTGGCGCCGCCTATACCCTTGATGGGAAACCAGTACTGCGTGGATTCACGGATTTCGCCGGGACCTATCCAACTGTAGTCCGGCTGGTTGTCCGAGAAGGCTCCGACCATGAGTTCAAGGTACGCACCGTCCTCTTCGGTGAGCATCTCGTTCCATACGCTTTCCGTTCCCCAGAGGAAGAACTTCTTGCCGGGTACGAGATGGTGGTTGGCGTAATGCGCAGTGCCGGCATTCCGTCCGAAGTCGTAACCCACCAGATAGTCATCGGTGTAATTGACGGCAAAAGTCGAATTGCTGGCAGCGAAACTTGCCCACCAACTGTCGTCTATGGGCTCGCCGGCTTCATTGGTGCGGGCGTATGGCCAGTCTGTGTACTGGGTCTTGCTGTGGGTGGTGCCGTAGGCCGTGTTCTGGGGGAACTGCACCTGATAGTTTTCATCGCAGTGGACGGAAACGTTGGCCCAATAAAGGAAGGACTGCATGAGCGGAGTGCGGTTCTCGATGCGGAATTTCGCCTCGACATAGGATTTTCCGGGGTAGATGGTCAAGCCTATGTTCCATTTCAGCCTCTGCCGCAACTCGGTCTCGCCTATCCAGATAGTCTTGCTTCCGTCGGGATTTTCTACTACCTCATAACCGGCATTGAGTGTGGAGGAAGCGCGGTGATGATGGGGTATGTTCCATTCCACGCCGCCGGAAATCCACGAACCCAACATTCCTATGAGGGCCGGACGTATTACATGCTGGCGATAGAAGAAATTATAGCCCGTCTGGATGTCCTGAGCGGAGAAGATACGGCCGCCTATTTCGGGGAGAACTCCAATTGAAGTGTATTCGTTCTCAAGAGAGAGCCATTTGTAATCCCTGTCCACACGTTCATCCGTAAGGTTGTTGTACATGGGATAGGGATATACGTGTCCGGCGGCGCCCTGATACGTCCTTCCCGTAAAGAAATAGGGGTCGGGTTCCGGATCCGCCACCAAATACGTCGGGATGCTTATTGTAGTTTCCACGGCCTTGACCTGGGCCATCGCGCCGGAACTGGCGAACAGCAGGGCCGCGAAAACGGATAGCGTTAAATAGTGGTTATGCGTCATGATATGTGGTTTTAACTGGCGCTATTTTACCCATTTTGAAATAGAGCAAGGCTCTCAATTCATTCAAAAATGATATAAAATCATTCATTGGATAAAAAGAATATTTATATTGACGTGAATGTATTTAAATTTGTTTAGAAAACACGATACATGAAACGTTTACTCTTATTAACCGCATTGATTCTGGCAGCACCCACCGCAGCATATTCCTACAGCAGCCAACGCCTCGTCAAGACCATACGAAGCGAAGACGGGCTGTCCAATGATTATGTAGTATCCCTGAGTATGGACGGCAACGGGCAGCTCTGGATAGGCACAGATGAGGGGCTGAACAGTTTCGACGGCGTGAAAGTACGCACGTACACGAAAAAGGACGGCGCAATACCGGGCAACGCCCTGAACGATGTGCTTCCCGACAGCGACGGAATCTGGGTCGCCACACAGAGGGCGGGATTCGCCAAATACAGTTACGCTGCCGCCACCGGCGAATTCTTCTCGCAGGACGGCTTGTCCGGGAATTCCCTCAGTTCCAACGAGATTACCCATTTGGAAAAGGATGCCGAGGGAAACATCTGGCTCAGCACCTATACCAAGGGCATGGAGAAGTACGATGTCCGCACGGGAAAGTTCACGCACTACAACTCGGAAACGGTCGAGGGTATGCCCGATTACTCCATAATCAAGTTCACGATAGGCAACGACGGACGGCTGTATCTCGGTCACTATGACGACGGGCTGACCATCCTCGACCCTGTGGGAATGAAGGCACGCAACCTGAAAAACGACCCGTCCGATCCCGACTCATTGCCCTCCAACCTGGTCGGAGACGTACACCGCGACCCGGACAACAACATCTGGGTCGGCACAAAGCGGGGACTGGCCCTGTACCGGCCGGTGACCGACGATTTCAAGGTGTTCAACCAAGAGAACTCCGGACTCCCGAACAACATAATCTACTCGATTTTCGTATCCCGTGAACGGCAGATTTACGTGTCCCCAAATTTCAACGGCGTATGGGTCGCGAACATCGACAGTCTGTCCGCCGATCCGAAATTCTCGCCGCTCGCGGAAGCGGCTGAAATCAGCAACCTGCCGGTCAATGACATGTGCGAGGACGCATACGGCAACCTTTACATAGGCAGTTACGGACACGGCGTGCTGTTCATAGGAGGGAGGATTCCCGGCTTCAAAACCTATTCGGGGAAAGGGACACTGTCGGCGAAAAACGTCACCGCAATCGCTCCTGTGGGAAACCGCGATGAAATCGCAGTGGGCACGCAAGGCGGAGGCATAGACATCATGATTCCCGAAAGCGCGGAAATCTTCAGGAAGCAGTTCGATTCATACCTCACCGACAAGTCCATCATGTCCCTGTACCGCGATTCGCAGGCGTCGCTGTGGATAGGCTCTTTCGACGGTGCTACGGTCGTGGTGGACAGCAACTCGAAGCATGGGGACATAGTGGAAATCTCGGAGGCCAGATGCTTTCTGGAGCGGCAGGACACGATGTGGATAGCATCCGGGCTCGGCCTTTATGCCGTCGGTATGCAAAAGAAGGACATTCTGTACAGGATAGACGAAGTTCCCATGTACCTGAGGGCTCTGGCCTTCGACATGCAGGGCAGGCTGTGGGTGGGCAGTTTCAACAACGGCCTCTACATATTGGACCGGACAAGGAACGAGACAGTGCATTTCTGCACGGATACGGGATTTCCTTCCAACACCATTTCAGCCATGCTGTTCGACGGCGATGTGATGTACGTGGGCACGGGAGAGGGACTGGTGGTGTTCGACATTCTTGACGGTGTTCCTCAATACAGCAAATGCCTGACTATGGCCGACGGGATTTCCTCGGATGTCATCAAGTCCATAGTCAAGGACAACTGCGGGAACCTGTGGTTCACGACCAACCTGTCCGTCTGCTGCCTGAACCAGTCGACCGGCAGAATCAGCGAATACCGCAACCACAGCGGCAACGGAGTAACCATAGGCAATTTCAACGTGAATTCCCGGGCCATACTGAAAGACGGGTCAATGTTCTTCGGCTCGACGGAGGGCATGGTTTCATTCTATCCCGACGAACTCATACAGAGCGTGGAAACCCCCACAGTCTCGTTCAAGAGTTTCGTGTCTTATGGGAAGAACAACGGGGAAAAGGAAATCCAGTTGTTCACTTCCTCGGCCGGACATCGCCTGAACTGGCGGAGAAACAACTTCATAGTCACTTTTTCCGTGGACAATTACAGCTACTCGGACATCGCGCAATATCTCTATAAAGTGGACAACGGAGACTGGTATCCGGTGCAGGAGAGCCGGGAAATCGCTTTCAGGGACATGCCGCCCGGAAAGCACGAAATCATGGTCTGCGCCCGTATCCGCAACGGGGAGCCCGGGCCGGCCGCAAGCCTGAAGTTATTCGTGGGCTATCCCCCATTCTGGAGTCCCGTTTCGATAGTCCTGTATGCGATAGTCTTGATTGGCTTGTTGTTACTGATATTCAGGATGTCCATGGAAAGGGACAACGTCGCCAGGACAAAAAGGTCCAATGCGGAAAGATTGAGGTTCATGACCAACATAGCCCACGAATTGCGGACTCCGCTGACGCTCATAGCCGGTCCCATGGACGACCTTAAATCCGACGAGAGCCTGTCCCCCGACACGCAGAAGAAGGTGCAGATCCTGAGCAAGAACGTGAACCGTCTGCTCAGCCTCGTGAACAGGCTTTTAGACTTCCGCAAGGTGGAGAATTCCAATTATGAACTGAATCTGAGTTCCGGCGATCTGAGCGAAGTCGTAGAACAGGTCGGACGGGCATTTTTCGACTCCAACGGCAACCGGAGCATAAAGACCAAGATGGACATACCGAAACGGGTGCTCGGCGTGTTCGACCCAGGAATCGTCGGCATCGTACTGAACAACCTGCTTTCCAACGCTTTCAAGTTCACACAAAAAGGAGTGATATGCCTGAGCATGTCCGAGATTACACTTATGGGAAGGAGGTTTGCGGAAATCATAGTGGCCGACACCGGGAAGGGCATACCGGAAAAGGTCCGGGACAAGATATTCGACTGCTATTTCTCGCTGCAGGATGCAAAAGAGTTCAACACGAGAAGTTCAGGCACGGGCATAGGGCTGCACCTCGTGAAGAGTCTCGTGGAATTGCATGGCGGTTCGGTGGAAGTGGAAAGCGAACCGGGGAGGGGCAGCAATTTCCGCGTCATAATTCCGTTGGAGGAAAAGACAACGGCGGCCGCAAAAGTGGAGGAAAAGCAAGTGCCGAAAGAAAGCGGCGACCAGCACCCCATAATTATGGTGGCCGAGGACAATGACGACATACGCAACTACATAGCCGAGTCCCTGCCTTCCGAATATGTCGTGTACGAAGCCGCTGACGGCAAGACCGCTTGGGAACTTATCGTGGAGCACATGCCCGACCTCATAATCTCGGACATAATGATGCCAAAAATGGACGGACTGCAACTCTGCCGGCTCGTAAAGCAGGATTTGAGGTTCTGCCATATACCTTTCATGCTCCTGACGGCAAAAGACAGCATCGATGACCGCAGCGAAGGCTACAAGGCAGGAGCCGATTCGTACTTGGTCAAGCCGTTCACGGGAGAATTGCTGAGGGCGCGAACAAACAACATCTTCGCAGCAAGGGCCCAGCTCGTCGAACAGCTGTCTTCGTCGATAGTCGACAGGAAGAAGGATACCGCCGTGCCTGCAATGAACGAGGCAGACAGGGAGTTCATAGACAGAATTAACCGGTTCATCAACGACAACCTGGCATCGGCCGGGTTGGACGTAAGTACTCTCGCGGAAACCATGAACATGAGCAATTCCACCTTGTACAGGAAACTTAAAAGCCTTACCGGAATGTCGGCGAATGAACTTATCAGAAAAATCCGGCTGCACAAGGCCGCAGAACTCATATCCTCGGGACACTGCAATGTATCCGAAGCGGCCTGGAGTGTCGGGATGGAAAGCGTGATACATTTCCGGACCTGTTTCAAGGAAGAGTTCGGCTGCCTGCCGTCAGAGTACAGGAAACAGCGCAAATCCGGGCAGGAGCAACAGGCTTAATTTATCGGATACAATTGTTATTTTTGCATTAGGCAAAAGTAATGTGCAGACCTTGACCAAGTTCGTTTTTTGTCAGGGGTAGAAGTTCGGATATATGAGAGCCCAGAAGCAATTCAATAACATAGCAGAGCGTGTCATCGATGATTTGAGACAGGTATTATCGTCTGGCAACAGCCAGGTCTCCATCGCGGCAGCCAGCTTTTCTATTTATGCCTATGAGGCTCTGAAAGAGGAGCTGGAAAAGGTCGAATGCGTAAATTTCATCTTCATATCTCCCACCTTTATTACCGATAAAACAGAGAAGCAGAAGCGGGAGTTCTATATCCCCAAGCTGAATCGGGAGAGAAATCTTTTCGGTTCCGATTTTGAGATAAGGCTCCGTAACCAGCTTACACAACGGGCAATCGCCAGAGAGTGCGCAGACTGGATTCGCAGAAAGGCCCGATTTAAGACAAACGTCACCCACGGTTCCATGAATACCTTCCTCAACGTAAGGGAAGGAGAGGAAACCTATACCTATATGCCTTTCAATGAATTCACCACTACAGAATTGGGATTGGATCGAGGGAACAATATCTGCCAGATGGTTGTAGGTATGCCCAACCATAGTTCTACGGATATGTTCCTGAAGAATTTTGCCGAGCTCTGGAAGGATAAGGAGAAGTTTCAGGATGTAACCGAAAGCGTTATCGAAAACATCGAGACCGTTTACAAGGAGAACGCTCCGGCCTTTATCTATTTTATCACGCTGTATAATATCTTCAATGAGTTTCTGGAAGACATCAGCGAGGATGTTCTGCCCAACGAAGCCACGGGATTCAAGAGCAGTGCAATATGGAACAAGTTGTACAGTTTTCAGCGTGACGCAGCTCTGGCAATCATAAACAAACTGGAAAAATATAACGGGTGCATCCTTGCAGACAGCGTGGGTTTAGGCAAGACCTTCACAGCCCTTTCGGTCATCAAGTATTACGAGAACCGGAACAGAAATGTACTGGTACTTTGCCCGAAGAAACTGAACGACAACTGGCAGACCTTCCGTTCCAACTATAAGAACAATCCGGTGTTGGCAGATCGCCTGCGTTATGACATTTTGTTCCATTCCGACCTGTCAAGAGCCAAAGGATTCAGCAACGGTCTTGACCTGGAACGGGTGAATTGGGGGAATTATGATTTGATTGTAATAGACGAAAGCCATAATTTCCGCAACGGCGGCCAGTTTGACAATGAAGACGACGATTTCAAGGAGAACCGCTATGCCCGACTGATGAACAAAGTCATACGCAGCGGTGTAAAGACGAAAGTGCTCATGCTCTCGGCTACTCCGGTAAACAACCGTTTCAACGATTTGAGAAATCAGTTGCAACTGGCGTATGAGGGAAAGGCTGAGAATATTGACAATTTGCTGGATACCGATAAAAGCATAGACCGGATTTTCAAGGATGCCCAGACGGCTTATTCCAAATGGGCCAAACTGCCGCCGGAACAGAGAACCACGGAGAAACTGGTAGATTCATTGAGCTACGACTTTTTTCAGTTGCTCGACGCTGTCACCATTGCCCGTAGCCGCAGCCACATTATCAAATACTACAACACGAACGATGTAGGCAAATTCCCCACACGTCTGTCGCCGCTGTCCCGCAGACCCCGACTGACGGACTTGACGGATACGATTAGCTTCCGCGACATTGCCGGGCAGTTGAACAAGCTGAATCTTTCCATCTACACCCCGTCCTTATTTATCTTCGAAAGCGCGAAAGACAATTATGGAATCGATTATCATGGTGAGGGCCTGACCATAGACGGCCGGGAGAAGGGAATACGGAAATTGATGGCTATCAACCTGTTGAAACGCCTGGAAAGCAGCGTCAATTCTTTCCGTCTGACCCTGACAAGGATACACGATTTTATCAAAGATTCTATTGCCGCCATTGACAGGTTTGAAGAATGCGGTGCAGGAGCCATTGACATCACCGACTTTACGGAGGACTTCGACAGCGAAGATGCCGAAAACGATCCCTTTGTAGGGCGCAAATCCAAAATCAATCTCCGTGATATGGATTATGTAAGGTGGCGGCACGACTTGCAGGCCGACATGGATGTATTGGAACAGCTTATACTCACGCTGAAAGATATTACCCCGGAGCACGATGCCAAATTGCAGCAGCTGGCAGCAGATTTAAAGAATAAGTTTGAGCATCCGATAAACGGCAACAACAAAAAGGTATTGATATTTACAGCCTTTGCCGATACTGCCAACTACCTGTACGAGCAGCTTTCCGGCCGTATCCTGAGTGATTGCGGACTGCATACGGCTTTGATAACAGGAAGCACCGAAGGCAAGAGCACCTTGCCTGACATCAAGTGTAACTTCAACGACATACTTACCTATTTCTCGCCTGTATCCAAAGACCGCGATGCCATTCACCCCGACGATACGAGAGAAATAGATGTGCTGATAGCTACCGACTGCATCAGCGAAGGACAGAACCTGCAGGACTGCGACTATCTGATAAACTACGACATACATTGGAATCCCGTGCGCATTATCCAGCGCTTCGGGCGTATAGACCGTATCGGAAGCAAGAACGATGTGATTCAGCTTATGAACTACTGGCCGGATATGGAACTGGATGATTACATCAAGCTGAAAGGTCGTGTCGAGAGCCGCATGAAGGCGACTGTTATCACCAGTACCGGAGATGACAACCTCTTGTCGGTCGATGAAAAAGGCGATTTGGAGTACCGTCGTAACCAGTTGAAGAAACTGCAGAACGAGGTGGTCGATATTGAAGACATGGATACCGGCGTCAATATCATGGATTTGGGCTTGAATGAGTTCCGGCTCGACTTGCTGGCCAACTTGAAGGAGCATCCCAACATGGATCTCACTCCCTTTGGCATGAGTGCCGTGGTAGAAGCCTCCGAGTTGGCAGAGCCGGGAGTCATCTATGTGCTGAAGAACAAGAACAACGGAGTGAATATCGACCGTTCCAACCTGTTGCATCCATTCTATATGGTTTACATTTCACATACCGGCAACGTTATCTGTGACCACCTGTCGCCAAAGAAACTGCTTGACAAAATGCGTTATGCTTGTAAAGACAAGACGGAGCCGGACATGACCCTCTGCAAGCAGTTCAACAAGGAGACCCGCGACGGCAAGAATATGCGTCATTACAGCGACTTGCTGCAATCGGCCATAGAGAGCATTATCACGGTCAAGGAAGAGAGTGATATAGACGATTTCCTGAACGGTGTGCAGGGCAAGCTGTTCACCAATGAGATACGCGGTTTGGACGATTTTGAGTTAATTTGTTTCTTAGTTATTAAATAGAGAGAGGCTTATGGATGCGAAAGAGAAAAAACTCAAGGAGTATAAGAAAAGTCAAGGAGTAAAACTCAAGGAGTAGCAGAAAACTCAAGGAGTAAGAGTCAAGGAGTAACGAGAAGAATGCCCCTACACAGCGATATGTGACGATTAAAAAGTAGTTTATGTACGGTCTTCCGATTTCAACAGTGCGGAAACGGCAGTTGCCCAAGAAAGCGATTTATGCCAAGTTCGACTTGAAGCCTGGGCAACGCGACGGCTTCGATGCCGATGTCGCCCGCATAGATATTGTGGCGGTGGTATCCCCGGCAACGATACCGGCATTGAGCGAGGGGGCTGAGGTGAAGGAGTTTTATGTGTTGGAAGTGCAGTTGAAGCGGAAGGAGTATGATGCAAAGAATATCTTGCTGCTGAGCCGGCTGATTGCGCAGAATATGGTTTTTGCACTGCGATATGAGGATCAGGTACAGTTTGCTATCTTCCATACCAGGCTGTTTACAACAGATTGGCAAGCAGCCGGGCAAGCCGTCTTGCCATTGTCGGGGTTAAACCTCGATGCCGTTTGGGAGAATATCGTAAAGGAAATCGGACAGATTGAAGTGGCGGGAGGAAATACCCTTGTAGGGCAGATTGAAGCAGATGAGCGAAAGGCAAAACTGCTTGCTCAAATAGCGACGCTTGAGCGCAAAATGGCCAATGAAAAGCAGCCCCGCCGCAAACGGGAATATTTTGTACAGATTAAAGAATTAAAAGAACAGATATAATGGACAAACTGAGAATGCAGAGCTTCGATGTGATAGGCTCGAATATACAGAAGATACAGCAGTTGTTTCCTGATTGCGTGACGGAGCGCTTGGGAGAGGACGGCAAGCCGGAATTGGGTATCGACTTTGAGAAGTTGCAGGCTGAACTGTCGAACGATATTATTGGCGAAGGGGAGGAACGCTATCAGTTTACATGGCCGGATAAGCGTGCGGCAAATCGTTTGGCTAACACGCCGACGACAATGACCTTGCGTCCTTGTCGTGAGGAGAGCGCGGATTTTGAGAATACGCAGAACCTCTACATTGAGGGAGACAACCTTGATGTGCTGAAGGTGCTGCGCGAGACTTATCTCGGCAAGGTGAAGATGATTTATATCGATCCGCCCTACAACACGGGGAATGATTTTGTGTATAACGACGATTTTGCTCAAAGTCGTGGCGAATTTGAGGAGACCAGCGGGCTGTTCGATGAGGAGGGCAACCAAACCATTGACGCGATGCAGCGCAATACGGAAAGCAACGGACGCTTTCATACCGATTGGCTGAATATGATTTATCCACGCCTGAAAGTGGCGAGGGATTTACTGACAGAGGACGGGGTGATATTTATTTCGATAGATGAAGTTGAAGTAAACAATCTTCAAAAGGTTTGCAATGAAATCTTTGGAGCTTCCAATTTTGTTTCACAACTTGTTTGGGCCGCAGGACGAAAGAATGATTCAAAATATATATCTGTTTCTCACGAATTTATTTTATGCTATGTAAAAAATATGGCTTTTTTGAAAGAAAACAAGATTCTATGGAGAGAGAAGAAACAGGGACTGACTGACATATATGCTATTTACAATCAACTTAAAACCCAATATAGGAATGATATTCAACAGATTCAGCAACAATTAAAATTATGGTATAAAAATCTTCCTGACGGGCATCCAGCGAAAGACCATAAACATTATTCACGTGTAGATGAGAGGGGAATTTATTTTGCAGATAACATATCATGGCCAGGCGGAGGAGGCCCCAAATATGAAGTACTACATCCAGTTACTAATAAGCCTGTTGCAATTCCGTCAAGAGGTTGGATAACAAGCGAAGAAAATCTCAAGGAATGGATAAAACAAGGTAGAGTTGATTTTGGACCAGATGAGACATATGTTCCAACAGTTAAGGCATATCTAAAAGAGCGCGAATATAGTGTCCCGTACAGCGTTTTTTATAAGGACGGTCGTGCTGCATCAAAACGTCTTGCTTCATTACTGGGCGACAAAGTCTTTGAAAATCCTAAAGACGAAGAAGTCATACAGCGTATAATCGAATTTTGTGGAGTTTCTGACAATGATATAGTTATGGATTTCTTTTCGGGCTCCGGAACAACAGCACATAGTGTAATGCTGGCTTCTGTCAATAAGCATATTGGAATCCGCTTTATTCTCGTTCAACTTCCAGAAGAAATGTCAGTAAAAAACGCAATTTCAGAAAAAAGCAAGAAGGTCGCAAAAGCAGCAATAAAACTTTGCGACAGTTTATGTAAGCCTCATACTATCTGCGAAATAGGCAAGGAGCGCATACGCCGTGCAGGAAAGAAAATCAAGGAAGAGAACAAAGATAAAGAAGGCATAGAGAAACTTGATACAGGTTTCCGTGTGCTCAAGCTCGACACCTCGAACATGGAAGACGTATATTACACGCCACAGGAATTTACGCCTCAACAGCTGTTCAATGACAATATCAAGGCTGACCGTACAAATGAAGACCTGCTGTTCCAGGTGATGCTCGACCTTGGCATTGAGCTTTCTGCCAAAATCGAAACCCGGGAGATAGTCGGCAAGACCGTCCATTTTGTAGATGACAACTATTTGATAGCCTGCTTCGACAGTGATGTGACCGAAGCCGCCATAACGGAAATAGCCAGACTGCATCCGGTGTATTTCGTCATGCGCGACGCCTCTGCCGCCAACGACAATGTGATAGACAACTTCGAGCAGATATTTAAAGCTTATAGCGACAATACTGTCCGGAGAATCCTGTAAATTACATGCCCTATGACAAAGGAAGAATTATACCAGTTGTTGCAAAACGACGAAAGCTATCGGATAGAACGTACTGTCTCGACATCGAACATGGATAAATTTCAGGAAGCCATCTGTGCTTTCTCTAACGATTTGCCTGGAACGGGCAAGAAAGGATACCTGCTTATAGGAGTTAAGGATAATGGAGAAATAAGCGGTTTGAAAGTGGATGATGACCTGATGAAGCGCATATCGAGCATACGTTCGGACGGAAATATACTGCCTTTGCCCATAATGAGTACAGAGAAAGTGGAGACAGAAGAAGGGGATGTGCTTGTGGTAGAGGTAACCCCTTCGTTTACAACACCGGTACGTTACCGCGGAAGGACATTTGTCAGAATAGGACCACGCAAGGATATTGCTTCAAATGATGAAGAGCGCATACTGTCGGAACGTAATTTCTCACATCTGTCCACCTTTGACGTAATGCCTTGCCGTGAAGCTACATTAGAAGATATTGATATTGAAGAAATTAAACAAACCTACTTACCACAAGCCATTGACAGTGAAGTGCTGAAAAACGACAAACGTGACTTGAAGGAGCAGTTGGCCTCATTGAGACTATACAACATACGTTACGATTGCCCCACCATGGCTGCAATAATACTGTTTGGCAAACAACCCAAATACTTCTTGCCCGGTTGCTACATACAGTATGTCCGCTTTGAGGGAGAAACAAGAGCCGGGAAAATTTTGAACGAAAAAGAGTTTAAAGGCGGGCTGGTTACACTATTGCCACGCCTGGACACGTTTCTGGAAGATGCAATTGTGATGAAACGTCCGGAAGGAGTGAGTATACTCAGGGAAAAAACCATTACAAACTATCCGGGAGAAGCTTTGCGTGAGTTGCTGATGAATGCCTGTATGCACAGAGACTACCAGTCGAATACACCTGTCCGGCTGTACCAGTTTGACGACAGGATAGAAATAATGAATGCAGGAGGGCTGTATGGTGAAGCCCGCCCTGAAAATTTCCCAAATGTGAATGCTTATCGTAATCCAATCATAGCAGAGGCCATGAAGATTATGAAATATGTCAATATGTTCAATAGGGGAATCAGCCGTGTACAGGAGTTCTTGGCCGAGAATGGTTCTATGCCGGCTCAGTTTAACGTAGACAAGCTGACGGTTTTTGAGGTGATTGTAAAAGATGCCAATGCAACCGATATGGAGCAAGCATGCGCCGAACTCCGCAAGAACTTGGCAAATAGTGGAGAAGAATATGGCGAGAATCTTAAACACCTGATTTTGAGCATTGAAAGAGATACTTGCAGTGCCGGTGAAATACAACTCCGCATGAACTCCGCAAGAACTCCGCAAGAACTCCGTAAGAGCTCCGCAAGGACGTTTATGAATAATATTCTTAAGCCTGCCATTGCTTTGAATTTAATTGAAGCCCTTTTCCCCGATAATCCTCATCATCCTAAACAAAAGTATAGACTGACGGGAATGGGAATAGCCATGATGGGTATGTGGAACAAAGAAGACAAAAATGGGGAAGCAAAAAAATGAAATTCAAGTTTAAGATTCAGCAATATCAGACGGAGGCGGTGGAGAATACGGTGGCCGTGTTCCGTGGTCAGCCGTCACACGCACTGTCTGAATACCGCATAGATTTGGGAAGCTATAAACAACAGCGTATCACATACGAAGAGGAGGAAACCGGATACTGCAACCACCGGCTGGAGCTGAGCAGTGAGGCATTGTTGAATAACATCCGCTCCGTGCAGAACTTGTACGATATAACACCCTCCACCACGCTTGCCAAAGGAATTGCCCCTGTAAATCTCGACATAGAGATGGAAACAGGTACAGGCAAGACCTACGTCTATATCAAGACCATGTTCGAGCTGAACAAACAGTACGGCTGGAGCAAGTTTATTGTCGTGGTGCCCAGTATAGCCATTCGTGAGGGCGTAGCCAAGAGTTTCACCATGCTGGAAGAGCATTTCATGGAATACTACGGCAAGAAGGCCCGGTGGTTTGTTTACGACAGCAGCAATCTGCAGCAGTTGGACAGCTTTTCGTCCGACTCCGGGCTGAACGTAATGATTATCAACACCCAGGCGTTTGCCGCTTCCATGAAAGAGGGCGGACGGAGCAAGGAAAGCCGTATCATTTATTCCAAACGGGATGAATTCGGAAGCCGGCGGCCGATTGACGTGATAGCCGCAAACAACCCCATAGTCATCATGGACG
The DNA here is from genome assembly GCA_964582235.1 of uncultured Muribaculaceae bacterium. Classification (GTDB taxonomy): domain Bacteria; phylum Bacteroidota; class Bacteroidia; order Bacteroidales; family UBA932; genus Cryptobacteroides. The sequence continues at coordinate 28,846 of CAZOQW010000019.1, forward strand.
AGCCGCAGAAAATGGAAGGCGATGCCACGCAAGCCGGTATCAAGCGGTTCGAGCCATTGTTCGTACTCAACTACTCGGCCACACACAAGACCAAGCACGATACTATCTATGCCCTCGATGCTCTGGATGCCTACCGCCAGAAATTGGTAAAACGCATTAAGGTAAAGGGATTCGAGGTGAAGAATCTGCAGGGAACAAGCAACTATCTCTATTTGGATGACATAGTGCTCTCTCCCAAACATCCGCCAATGGCCCGCATTGAGTTTGAGACGAAAACGGCATCGGGAAGCATTGTGCATAAAACCAAGATTTTCGGAATCGGTGACAACCTGCGTGAGGAATCCGGCTTGGCGGAATACGATGGCTTTACCCTGTCGGAAATCAGCGACAGAGGCTATGTCACATTCCTGAATGGCGTAAGCCTGCGCCGGGGCGAGGTGATTGGTGATACCAACGAACTGGCGATGCAACGCGTGCAGATAAGGGAAACCATCAAGTCGCACTTTGAGAAAGAACGTCAGCTGTTCAAACGTGGCATCAAATGCCTGTCGCTTTTCTTCATCGACGAAGTGGCGAAATACAAAAGCTATGACGAGGACGGAAACGAAGTGAAAGGCGTGTTCCAGAAGATATTCGAGGAAGAATATGCCCGGCTGATAAACGATGAGTTTCATCTTTGGGACGAGGATTATAACGCATACCTGCGCCGTTTCACACCACAGGAAGTTCATCGGGGGTATTTCTCGATAGACAAGAAGACCAACCGGGTGATTGACAGTAAGGTAGAGAGGAAAACCGGCTTGTCGGACGATATATCTGCCTACGAGCTGATTTTGAAGAACAAGGAACGCCTGTTGAGTTTCGAGGAGCCGACACGATTTATCTTTTCGCACTCGGCACTGCGTGAGGGCTGGGACAATCCGAATGTGTTTCAAATCTGCACTTTGCGCCACTCAGATTCCACCACGGCCAAACGTCAGGAAGTGGGACGAGGCTTGCGTATCTGTGTGGATAAAAACGGTGTCCGCATGGACAAGGAATTGTTGGGGGAAGATGTGCATGAGGTGAACAAACTGACGGTGATTGCCAACGAAAGTTATTCCGCTTTTACCGATGCCCTGCAACGTGAAACGCGGGAAGTGCTGCGTGAGCGTGCCGAAAAAGCGACCGTCGGCTATTTTACCGGCAAGCAAATCAAGTCGGGTGAAAATATCTACACTTTAAGCGAATCGGACGCGAGCCGTATCATTGTTTACCTGGAGGATAGCGGTTATATTGACGACGACAAGAATATCACGCCTGCTTGTCGGGAGGCGCTGTCCAACGGAACGCTTGCTCCGTTGCCACCCAAATTGCAGCCCATAGCAGAAGGAGTGACGAGACTGATTAATTCAATCTTCGACCCGAAAGTGCTTGACGACATGATAGAGCCGGACAAACCCACTACTTCTGAAAACAAGTTGAATGAGAACTTCAAGAAAGAAGAGTTCCAGGCCTTGTGGAAAGAGATTAATCATCAATACGTTTACACTGTGAGTTATGACAGTG
>CAZOQW010000020.1:0-30144 GCA_964582235.1 uncultured Muribaculaceae bacterium
TCCACGGTATCACTGGCTTCTCTTACCGCCTGCAAACTGAAATTCATTGTTTCGTTGGTACCGCTGACCTCCCAGCAGTTGTCCGCCACCCGGACGACCTCAACTGTCAGATCTGTGTATTCCTCATAATAACTGTACTCCCGTGTTCTCTTGTAGGTGAATCCCTCCTCGTTCATCGTTTCCTCAGAGCTCGCAAGAGAAACCAGCAGGTCCACCGAAGCCTCGCTCGAGTAATAAATGAGAGTCCGACAGAAAAATATAAGATTAGAGGAAGACCGGGAATTAAATGTATCATTTCCCCATGTCGTACATGACCAGGACAGTACAATCAAACTTGAAAGCACTGCCATTCTCTTTATGCTCTTGAACATAAGTTTCATGGGAATCTAAAATCTGTAACCTATTCCTATTCTTGCCAGGGTGTAAAGGTAGCCGATACCAAGTTCCGCAAAGTAGAATACATTTTTACCATATTCGCAACCGAGCGGGCTGAGCTGCCATGCAAATTCCACAGAATTATCATAAGCACCGTAAATTTCAGCGTATAAATTCCCAGTATCCGGGTAATTGCCGAAATATGCTATAAAACCGAGGCTGGCGGCGCTGTAGAGGCGGAATTTAGGTCTGTTGAGATAGTTGAACCGGATTTGCGGCAAGAAGGTAAAAGGCACACCCGTTGCTCTCCCGACCTTGGTTTTGGTAACCGGGTCGTAAAGGTTACACCAAATTATGTCTACAGAAGCATCTACACCGACCGAGAAGAACCTGGAAAAATAGTACTGGAAACCTATACCGTAGGAGCCTGGAGATTTTATAGTCCCATGGTAGTCTCTATAATATCCCTCCAGGAAATTTTGGGAAATCTTGTGTGTATCGAACTTGTCCATAACTATCCATGAGGTCAAGCCGGCACCGAAACGTAACTGCATCTTTTTCCAGTCATTCTGTTCTGCCACCGGAGTATCCTCGGCATAGCAAACAACACCCGCAGAGATTGCTGCGAGTGCCATAAGGATTTTTACATAGATCTTCATGGTCTTATCATTAGCAATTCAACACACTTGCAAAGATGCCACAAGAGTGTTGAACGTTGCAAGAGCTGGCTGCGTCAGCAGACTGAGGGGTAAAACAAAAGGGACTCACCCGCAGGCAAATCCCTTTCATTAACATTGTAGACCTGACTATTAGCCATTCTGCTCTATCGCAGCCTGCGCCGCAGCAAGGCGGGCGATGGGCACACGATAAGGCGAGCAGCTGACATAGTCGATACCTATCCTGTTGAAGAACCTGATAGAATCGGGATCTCCACCGTGCTCACCGCAGACACCGCACTTCAGGTCAGCCCTGCGTGCACGTCCGGCCTGAACACCGTACTCAACGAGCTTGCCCACACCCTTCGTGTCGATGGTCTGGAAAGGATCGGCATCAAGAATCTTGTGTCCGAGATAGTCACCCATGAAGGTTCCTACGTCATCACGAGAGAATCCGAGCGTCATCTGGGTAAGGTCGTTGGTTCCGAATGAGAAGAACTCGGCTGTCCTTGCCATCCTCTCGCCGGTCAGAGCAGCACGAGGGATTTCGATCATGGTACCGAAATGATACTCGATGGTCTTGTCGGAATTAGCCTCAACCTCACTCTTCACACGGTCGCAGATAGCCTTCTGATAGCTGAGCTCACGGGCGGAAACCGTAACCGGAATCATGATTTCAGGCTGAGGATTGTAACCGTCCTTAAGCAGTTCGGCAACGGCCGTGAAGATTGCACGGTACTCCGTCTCTGCGATGAGAGGATAAGCCACATGCAGACGAACACCGCGCAGACCCATCATAGGGTTGGTCTCGTGCAGGTTTTCGCTGCGGCGCTCAACTTCCTCAACGGAAATTCCAAGCTCCTGTGCAACCTCTTCCTCCTTCTCCTCGGTCGTAGGCACGAACTCGTGCAGAGGCGGGTCAAGCAGACGGAACACAACGGGCTTGCCGTCCATGATACGCAGCGTGCTCTTTACGGAAGCCTTGATGAAAGGCTCAAGTTCCTTCAGTGCATCCCTGCGCTCCTCGTCAGTGCTGCAGAGAATCATCTTGCGAAGTTTTGCGAGAGGCACCTCGGAATTAGGTCCGTAGAACATATGCTCGATACGGAAAAGTCCGATTCCCTCGGCTCCGAACTGCAAAGCCCTCTGTGCATCCTCGGGAGTGTCGGCGTTGGTGCGCACACCAAGACGGCGATATTTGTCCACGATGCTCATGAACTTCACGAACAGCGGCTTCTCGCTTGCATCAACCGTATCTATCTGGGAATCATAAACAAGTCCCCTTGTACCGTTGAGAGAGAACCAGTCGCCCTCCTTGTAGGTCTTGGAGCTGCCGGCGAAAGTGAAGGTCCTGGAGGCTAAATCTATCTTCATGGACTCGCAGCCCACGATGCAGCACTTGCCCCAGCCGCGTGCAACGAGAGCAGCGTGCGAGGTCATTCCTCCGCGCGCTGTGAGAATACCTGCGGAAGCCCTCATACCCTCGATGTCCTCGGGTGAGGTTTCCTCACGGACGAGTATCACCTTGCGGCCCTCTGCGGCAGCAGCCACTGCGTCCTCGGGAGTGAACACCACGGTACCCACGGCTCCACCGGGAGATGCGGGAAGTCCGGTAGCCACAACCTTTGACTTCTTCTCGGCAGCGGAATCAAGCACGGGATGCAGAATCTCGTCGAGCTGAGAAGGAGATACCCTCATTACAGCGGTCTTCTCATCGATAAGTCCCTCAGAAAGCATGTCCACTGCCATCTGGATAGCGGCGGCACCGGTACGCTTGCCAACACGGCACTGCAGCATCCAAAGCTTTCCTTCCTGAATCGTAAACTCAATATCCTGCATGTCGTGGAAATGAGCCTCCAGAGTACGGCGGATACCGTCGAGCTCTGCATATACCTCAGGCATAGCCTTTTCCAGCGAAGGCAGATTCTTGTTATGCTCATTCTTGGTGGCCTCATTAAGCGGGTTGGGAGTACGGATACCTGCAACCACGTCCTCTCCCTGAGCATTCACCAGCCACTCTCCGTAGAACTTGTTGTCTCCGCTGGCGGGGTTGCGGGAGAAAGCCACGCCGGTAGCGGAAGTATCGCCCATATTACCGAACACCATTGACTGTACGTTCACAGCCGTGCCCCAATCATCGGGAATCTTCTCGATGCGGCGATATGCGATGGCCCTCTTGCCGTTCCATGACTTGAACACGCCGCCGATTGAGCCCCAAAGCTGGTCCTTTGCATTGTCAGGGAACTCAACTCCGAGTACTTCCTTTACCTTAGCCTTGAATTTCTCACAAAGGTCCTGGAGTTCCTCGGCCGTAATTTCGGTGTCGGAACTGTATCCGCGGGACTCCTTGAGGTCGAACATCATCTTGTCGAGCTGCTGGCGTATGCCCTGTCCGTCAGCAGGTTCGATGCCCTCAGCCTTCTCCATCACAACGTCTGAATACATCATGATGAGCCTACGGTAAGCATCGTAAACGAATCGGGGGTTCTGCGTCTTTTCAATCATGCCGGGAATGGTCTCCGAGCAAAGACCGATATTGAGGATGGTATCCATCATACCGGGCATAGAACTTCTTGCTCCGGAGCGGCAGCTTACAAGCAAAGGATTCTTGGGATCACCGAACTTCATACCCATGATCTCTTCCGTTGCTTTCAGGGCCTCTTTTACCTGCAGCTTGAGTTCATCGGTATATCCACCTCCGAGTTCATAATACTCAGCGCAGCAATCTGTTGTAATTGTGAAGCCTGCAGGAACAGGCATACCGAGCTTGCTCATCTCGGCCAGATTCGCTCCCTTACCGCCAAGGAGCTCTCTCATCGAGCCGTCACCCTCTGCGGTTTTTCCGCCGAAGCGGTAGACTCTTTTCTTAGTTTCAAACATATGATTAGTATAGAATAAATTCAACCCACAAATTTACGATAAAAATACGGTTATAACAACTTTGCAGCGAGTTCTGAAAGCTGGCTTCTTTCACCTTTTCTCAGGAAAATGTGCTGGAATATTTTCTGTCCCGCCAGCTTTTCGCCCAAATGCGTCAATCCGTTGGACCATTGGTCGAGATAGGGCTGGTCAATCTGGAAAATATCACCCGTGAATACCATCTTGGTTCCCTCGCCGGCACGTGTGATGATGGTTTTCATCTCGTGCGGAGTGAGGTTCTGGGCCTCATCCACGATGAAATAGCATTTGCCGAGGCTGCGTCCGCGGATGTAGGCCAAAGGCTCGATTATCAATTTTTCCTTCGACAGCATGGCCTCGATGCGCAAGGCCTCCTTTGAATTGGGCTTGAACTGGGTCTTGATGACGTTCAGGTTGTCCATCAGCGGCTGGAGGAAAGGTCCCATCTTCGCTTTCTGGTCGCCCGGCAGGAAACCGAGGTCCTGATTGCCGAGCACCACAGTGGGTCTCGAAATTATTATCTGCTCATAATCATTTTCCTGTTCCAGAGCGGCCGCCAGCGCAAGGAGCGTTTTTCCCGTGCCTGCGCCTCCCGTTATGGAAACGAGACTCACCTTGCGGTTCATCAGCGCGTCCATCGCCATCATCTGTTCATTGTTGCGCGGACGTATGCCGTAGGCCTGACGGCTCTTTATCAGCACTACCTTGTCCCTGTCGGCATCATAACGCGCACAGACCGTTCCCTTGTCGCTGTCCTTCCACCTGCAGCGGTAAATCTGGTTCGGTGCAGGCTTTTCGCTGTCTAACTTTTTCCACGGCAGCGAAGTTTCCGGCCCGTAACAAAGGTCCTGCATCAGCGCATTGTCAAGCGTCCTGTCCTGGACTTCCTTCAGCGAACTCTCTATCCTTTCCTCCTGAACCTTGTCGGTCAGATAGTCCTGGACTTCCATTCCTGCGGCCTTGGCCTTCAGACGGAGATTTACGTCCTTGGTCACCAATGCAACGAAAGTTCCGGGATTGTTGTCGCGCACCCACATTGCCGTGGACAATATACGGTGGTCGGGAATGTCGTCACAGAACATTTCCGCATATTCCGGCGTGAACGGGTGGTTCGGCTCCACCTTGATGGTGCCCAGCCCTTCTCCGATAGGCAGTCCGCCGTCCACGAAAGATTTGCCGGTGGTGACTTTATCTATGTCCCGCATGAATCCGCGGGCGTTGTAAGAAAGGGTGTCGTTACCTTTCTTGAACTTGTCGAGTTCCTCTATTACCGCAATCGGTATTACGAGGTCGTTGTCCTGAAAATGGCGTATCGCCATGTGGTCGTGCAATATGACATTGGTGTCAAGCACGAATATCTTCGGTTTGCCCATATTTGTTTTAGCGTTATCAATCTTCCCCCTCTGCATTCTGCATCAGGGATTCAAGTATTGTTTGTATCTTGGATTTTGCCGAAACCACCACGTCCACTCCGTTTCCGCCGGAAACGGGATGTCCGAGAGGAAAATACAGCACATCCTGCAGAAGCAGTTCCGCATCGACATAGTCGAAGTCACTGTCGCGCACCTGGAACACGACGCCCGGGAGTTCCGAGAACAGCACCGGGACCAGTTTGCCATCATCGCACATCCTCACAATGTCGGAAACATCGGCACGCAGGCCGATTCCATTGCCCGTCATTCCGTTCAATGCACGCAACAGTCCGCCCTCCCCCACCGTGGCCGCCGACAGCAATATGCCGTCCTCCGCAAATTCACGCAGCACTTCATAGCAGTCCATGAAATAATCTGCATCACCGATTGCCGGAGGAGCACCGCCGAGCCCCAGAGCCTGCGCGAGCAGGGAGCCTCCAAGACGGAAATCGGCAGTATCGAACGGCAGATATATCACCCAACTGCGTTCATCGTCAACAAGTTGCGAGGGACAGATGCGTTTCTGCCCCATACGGGGATTCTGGGAACGGTAAGGCTCCACTATAACGGTTTCCTCATCGCTGAGGTCCTCATTGCTCAGGGAAAGCTTGAAATTGACCGTATTTGAAACACTGCGGGAATAACGGTAGTCCTTGAAACGCAGGTTCAGCGCATCAACATAATCCGCCGCAGCCTGCACCGACTCATAAAAAGCCGCCATAGCCCCGACGGGACGCTCGTTCCAATGCCAGGCTACTGTCACGAGCAGGTCGCCCAGACGGAAATGCCCGGTCTTCCAGAGTGTATCTATCAAGGCTGAAGCAAGACAAAGACGGGTGTACGAATCTGAACAGGTGAAAGGAAAATGTCTTTCGGCCGTCTGCACCAAGGAAAGGCAGTGTGCGATGTCGCTGTAGTCGAGATCTATGGATTTGAGTTCGGGTTCGAGCGTTTCATCCACGATGTGCCGCAACACAACATTCCCGGAGTCCCGCTCGAGGAAAGTCCCGGTCATAGGATCCAGGAGCTGAGCAGGAGTAAAATCACGGCGGACACCGTCGATTGTGTACGCCGAATACAAGGCGCAATCTTTCCCAAACATTTAATATCTAGCTTCGAGTTGTAAAAATAGTTAAATTTGGACTCAGTTGCAAAATGAATTTTAATAAAGAATCATACCAAGCCATGCTCGGTGCCCTGTTCGAGAGGCATCCGAGCGTGCAGACAGCGGGCTTCGGGCCCGGAAGCTATAAAGAAGGACTCGACGGCATGCGCAGGCTCGACACGGAACTCGGTCACCCGTGGCAATCGTACAGGTGCATCCACGTGGCCGGCACCAACGGCAAAGGCTCCGTCTGTTCCATGCTCGCCGCTGCACTGGCCGCATCAGGACTGAAAACCGGGCTGTATACCTCGCCCCACATGACGGATTTCCGGGAAAGGGCCAAGATAATCGAAGGAAACAGCTTCCGCATGATTCCGGAACAGGCAGTCTGGGATTTCGTACACGGACACAAGCTTGACGGACTTTCGTTCTTCGAAATCACCACCGGACTTGCCTTCTCATGGTTCGCCGATGAGGGTGTGGATGTCGCCGTAATCGAAACCGGACTCGGAGGACGACTGGACAGCACAAACATTATTTTGCCCGAACTGACGGCAATCACGAGCATAGGTCTGGACCACTGTGCGATGCTCGGCAGCACGAGGGAGCAGATCGCCGCTGAAAAAGCCGGAATCTTCAAGCCGGGAGTACCGGCATTGGTTTCACTGCGTGACGACGAGACAGCTCCGGTCTTTGAGCGAACGGCAAAGGCAATCGGCTGCCCGCTGCACTTTGCGGACGAACTTTCCGAAGACTTTTCCATAGCCGGAAGCGACCTCAACGGCCCCCAACAGCCGGTCAATTTCCGTTGCGCCCTCGCCGCCCTGCAACTGCTCGGATTGGAAACCACACCTGAAATCATCCGGGCGATGCATAATGCCGCACACATAAGCGGCTTGCGCGGACGTTGGGAAACACTGTGCGACAATCCATTGACAATCTGCGACATAGGCCACAACCCGGCCGCGTTGGAACAGAATTTCAAACGGCTCGAAGCCTACCGCCGGCCCTTGCTTATGGTTTTCGGAATCATGGCGGACAAGGACGCGGACGGCATCATAGCACTGCTGCCGAAAAAGGCAAGATACTTCCTCGCCGCGCCGAAAACGCCGAGGGCCCTGCCTGCAGAGGAATTGGCAAAGAAAATGGCAGGCTTCGACACGACTGTCTGCCAAGACATAAAGTCAGCCGTCGAAAACGCCAAAAAGGAAGCGGAAAAAACAGACAACTGCATCATTTACATCGGTGGGAGCAACTATGTGGTCTCCGAAGCATTAGAATGAATCGAAAATGAAACGACTCTCCTGCCTTCTATTATCAATAACACTATTGCTCATGCCAGCCAATTATACGACAGTCCTTGCCGTGGACAAAAACGGACACGGCCTGACTAAACTTTGGGAAGCCTATCGGGCGGTCCAAAGACAGGACAAGCCGCAGGACGAAGCGGATGTCCTCTCCAGAATAAAGGACGAGGCCCGCAGGCAGAATCTCGTTTGGGACTACTGCGATGCAGCGGAAAGATACGTGGACACCCGCAGCAGGATAAACTGGAAAGACCGCCGAAAATACAGCGAAGAATTGAAAACGGAGCTTGAAGAATGGGAAAACGCTTCCGCATCGCTATATTTTGCGGATTCCGATGCCGCTACGCTGAAGGACTTTATCGAAAGCCACAGGAAGGAACTGCAGGAATCGTACAACCCTCAGTTGTATGCAAACGACAACGCGCTCACCGGTATAGGCGGCATTCTCGGTTCCGGCGAACTGAACGCCCGGATTGGCGAATTGCTCGACAATGACTACGAATACGCCCTGTGGAAGCTGTACAGCACGGGGGATGCGGATGCCAAGGCCTTTGCAAAACAGGGTTTCGCAGGCAATTATCCAATGGAAGCCATAATCGGGTTCGATAACACTGACAAGACAGTCAGGACAGCGCTCGAGGCCTATGTGCAGAGCTATTCCGACAAGGCCATAAGGTATTTTGCGGTGTACAGGCTCAAAAGACTCGACCTCGATGAATTGCAGCAAAAGAACGCCCTTTCGGACGACTACAAGCGTTTCCACAAGGAAATCCGGGACTGCATTGCCGAAATTGCCTCAACGGAGTCCGACTCCCAGGGCAAGGAGCAGTTGTTGGCATCAATGGCCGGTCCCCTGTTCAAGGACCTCGCCGCTACGCTGGAAAGCAGCAGCATAAACTATGTGGTAATCGAGAACAGCCGGACCGAAATCGGCATCCGCAATATGGAAAGCGTGGACCTGCGACTGGAGGACAGCAACGGACACAGTATATGGAAAAATCGTCTCGACAACGAAAGACGCAGTTTTTACGCCTTAGACACCCTCGAATGCGAATTGCCTGATGTTCCCGATGGAAGTTACACCCTGTACACGAGCGGGGACAAGGATTCCTCCATAATCAAAACCAGCTACTACAAATACACGCTTTCAATAGCACGAAGCACGGTGGAAGAATCGTTGCGTATCTATGTGGCCGACTACCTCAGCGGAGAACCTGTCGCAAGCTGTGACCTTAGCCTGAAGAACCGTGGCGGCAATACCGTGGCAGAATACAAAAACTTCCTGTTGGACGGTTTTACTGAATTGCCGGAAAATATCAAATCCAAATTACCCAAAAACGGCTCATACTTCAATTTGCAGGCATCACTGACGCTTGCAGACGGTTCACGCAGACTGTCTTTTGAACTCCCTGTGTCCATAGGAGACAGCGAGGATATGGAGGAAGAAGCCGCCGAATATGAAGACAACTTCGCACAGGCTGTCATACTGACCGACAAGTCTGCCTTCAATCCCGGAGAAACAGTAAACTGCAAATTCATCCTGTTCAGCGGAGAATACGGTTTCCACACTGCCCCCGAAGGTCTTGCGCTTGACGTGAAACTCAGCGACCCTGACGGCAACGTGCTTGCGGAAACGAAACTGCGCACCAACGAATTCGGCTCCGCCGCCGGCAGTTTCAAGCTGGAAAAAGCCAACAAGGGAGGCAATTACACAATCAGCGTCAGCAGGAACGGCAGCACCTTGAAACGTAAATCCATATTGGTGGACGAATTCGTGCTGCCGAGTTTCAATCTGGTTTGGGAACCCGCCGGGCGTTTCTACCTGCTGGGCGACACTGTCAGCGTAAAAGGCAATGTTGCAGCTTACAGCGGTCACATGATATCCGGAGCCAAATTGAAATTCAGCGTCATGCAGTACAGCGAGACCGTATTGAACGGCGAACTCACCCCCGATGCCGAGGGCAATTTCGAAATCTCCTTCCCGACCGGCACAGAGGGTGGTTCAATATACGGAGGACATTATAGTACAGAGGTGACTGTCACCGACGAGACGGGAGAGACCCTCAAATTCACCAATTCCGTCTACGTGCGCGAATGGTTGCCTCTCGAATTCAGCATAGAAAACCGGGCGGCGGGCACTTTCAGTCTGAACGACATCGCTGACGTGGAACAGACCCTGATGGTTTCGGACGATACTGCCACGGTGCTCGTGAGCCTGAACGACCGTTGCGTCTGGCGCGAGGGCATCAGATTAGAGTGCCGCATCGGGGACAAAGTCATCGAAAGCAATGGAAACAAAGTGAATGTAGAACTGCCGGCCAGCGGGCTGTATATCCTGCACTGCAGGGCCGTATGCACCGCTGACAACGGCAAGGAATACACCGAAGAATATGACGTGGCCATACTCAAGACAGGCATGGAGGATACCAGACTTGATGTTCCTGGCGTGCAGGGCTTCTTCCGGGAACTTCCGGATGAGGAACTGAGACTGCAAATGGGTTCAACTTGCGGTCCCGTATGGGCCGTGGTCGAACTGTTCGGCAACGGCAGCACTTTGTTGGAAAAGAAACTCGTGTACTTTGAAGGAGAGTGCGGCAAAGCATCGTCGCTGCATACTGTGGTTTTCGAAAGGAAATCCTCTTACCCGGAAATGCTCGACATCCGCGCCTTCTATTTCAAGGACAAGGGCGATTACCAATATGTGCGCTCATTCCGTCCCGAAAAGGCCGGCCAGAACACCATGGGACTCCAGTTTGTCAGGTTCCTGGACACCACCCTGCCGTCAAGTAAATATGAATTCGTAATGCAGGGCGAAAGCGGCATCGAAGCCTGCGTCACCATTTTCGATGCGGCAAGCGAGACTTTGAAAAGCAATTTGTGGACAGGAATCTCGCCGGAAGAAAGGTTCACACCGAATCCCTACATTTATACACGTAACGGTACCAATGACGGTTACTACCACTTATGGGACGCATCCAGGGCTGTAACCAAGCTGCTCACTGCCAATACCGACAGCGATATGGTCTACGAAAGCATCCCGTATGGAGACAGCGACGCAATAGAATCCGCAGAAGACGAGAGCGGGACGATGCCCCGCGTCCGCAGCGATTTCGCAAGCAGCCTGGCATGGGAACCCTTCCTCAGAAGTGACGAAAACGGACAAATCAGCTTCAGTTTCAACACTTCCGACAAGCTTTCGACCTATTATGTGCAGGTTTTCGCGCACGACAAGGAATTCCGGAACATCGCAACGAGGAAGACCATGACCGTCAGCATACCCGTAAAAGTTTCCATAGTCCAGCCCCAATATCTCTACGAAAGTGACAGATATGTAGCCAGGGCCGTAGTGTCAAGCAATGCCGGGGCTGCCACGAGGGGAACACTGCGCATGGTTTTCATGGACGACATGTTCGGCGAAGCTGTCGAACTGAAAGTGGAGCAGACTGAAATCGAGGTCATGCCCGGTGGCACAGCGACATTCAGCGCGGAAATCTGTGGAAACCTGCCTGACAGGCTCGGAATACTGGTAAGTTTCATCCCTGCAGACATGGACGGCAAGAGCGGAGATGCGGTATACGTCAGCGTGCCTGTCAAGGCCGCAGTGCAAACAGTCACGGAAGCCCACTCGATGCTCTACCGCCCCGGAATGGACAAGGAAGCCTGTATCGGGGAATTGCGCAGCCGTTTCGTGAACGCCGACGGCAGCTCCGCTGCACTGCAGGAAATTTCCATACGGCAGATGCTCATGGATGCAATTCCCGAAAAGCTGGCAGCCGATTCCGAGGACGCACTCAGCCTGTGCGATGTATTGTGGGCGGACAGTCTCATGAAAGACATTCCCGGTGCCGGAGAGGCAATGAGCGAGGGCGAGCGCGAAAAGACTATCGGGAAACTGCTGTCATGCCGCAACAGCGACGGCGGCTATGCGTGGTTTGCCGGAATGTATTCGTCGCCGCTGATTACCGCGACCGTACTCGACAAGTTCATAAAGATGGGCGACTGCCTGCCGAAGGAACTCGCAGCCACTGCTGCCGAAGCGGTAGGCTATTTGGACGACTATTTCTACACCTCGCGCGCTCAGACAAGATGGTGGGAAGGACCAAGCATGGGGCAATATCTGAATGTCCGTGCGCATTACGCTTCCGTTCCCCTCAATCCCGGCAAATATGACGCAGAACTCGTGAAACAGTTGAAAAAGGGATTCGGGGACTATCTCGTACCGGCAAAATCGGACGGATTGAGCGGAAACATACTTGAAAAGGCCCGAAGGATTTCGACTTTAGAGGCTCTGCTCGCTGACGATGCCGGACTTGACCTGGCAAAGCAGTGGAATGTCGGTTCGGGAGATGTCCGGAAACTGCGCAGGCGCATAGCCGGAGATGTGGAATCACTGACGCAGTATGCCGTGGAACACGCAAGCGGAGGAATGTACTACCCCAATGCGGTCATGCCGTTCAGGGGGCTGCTCGACAACGAACTGTATGCACATTCAATGCTGTGTACGCTGATGTCCGGATACGGGCATGACGACATAGCCGAGGGCATAAGGTTGTGGATTATGGTGCAGAAGGAGACCCAACAGTGGGACGATGATCCGGAATACTTGGCGGCTCTCGCAAGCGTGCTCAGAGGCAGCGAAGAGACACTTTCTACGAGCGTGCTCGTGTTGAGCGGACAGAGCGGACTGCCTTTCTCCGAGGTGCAGGCAAGCGGCAACGGCTTCAGCATAGAGAGGCAGTACTATCTCAACGGCAAACTGCTCACAGAGGGTGACAGTCTGCATGTGGGCGACAGGATTGTGGCCATATACAAGGTCCACAGCGACGAAAACCGCAGTTTCGTAAAACTCTGCGCACCCCGTCCGGCAACATTGAGACCCGTCCTGCAGGTGTCAGGGGCATATTCCTGGAGGCCGTCAGGCACTTCCGTGGAAAACTGGTACTTGATCAGCCCCATGGGATACAGAAGTGTCCGCAGCGACAGGACGGAATTTTTCTTCGACGTGTTCCCCGAAGAAGATTCGCAAGTCAGCGAGGAATTCTTCGTGACGCAGGAAGGACAGTTCATTTCGCCGGTCGTTGAAATCGAGAGCCTGTATGCCCCGCATTACAGGGCAAACGGAGCTTTTCAGGAAAAGATGAACGTACAGCCATGATGCAGCGTTGCTTATGACAAATTAGTGTGGGCGGCCTGCGGGTCGCCCGCTTTTGCGTACCAAGTAGAATCCGTCCGGAATGTATGCTGCCGCCGGGCAAAAAAATTCTGCCGGACTTCACAAGCCGGCAGAATCAATTTCAGCAGACATGCCCTCAGAGAACTATATGATCTCCAAATCCCCGGCGGGGATCCAGCCCTGACGGCCGTCTGAGAGTTCTATGTTGTACCAGGAACCCAACTCGTCGATTATGTCCACCTTGGTGCCCTCGTGCAGCACGAACAGGTCTTTGGCGGTGTTGTCCGCAGGCGAACTGCGCACCGTGCTGACGGGACGGGTAACTATCGCGGTGTCAGCCGCACGGTAATCGCTCTTCTGCCACCCTGCCATACTCACAGAGAATATTGACAGCGCAAGGGCGACAAGACCGCAGACAAAGCCGGTAATGCGTGCCTTGCGTGAAGCGCCGAGAAGGAACAGCAACGCGAGCGCAAGCATGAGCGCAAACAGCACGGTTCCCATCACGGCCCAGGCATCGGATGACATGCAATAGCAAAGTCCCCTCATCCAGCGGGTAAGGAAGAACTCCGGCACAGTCTGTATATCATCCTGAATCATCGACCGAGCCATTTCCAGATTGAAACGCACATCCGACACGGAAGGGTCAAGTTTCAGCGCACGCTCATAATAAAGTATGGCGTGAGCTATGTCCCCGTTCTTGAAGCAGGCGTTACCCATATTGTAATACAGTTCCCAGGCCACTTCACCGTTATCGCGAATCTCCGACCAGGCCTGCAGGGCACCATTCCAATCGCCTTCCGAATATGCACGCACGCCCTCATTCCACAAGGTCTCCTGCTGTTCTCTGTCAAACTCGGCGGCATACACGTCCGTTGCACCGAACGGAACGAGCATGAGCAGCAGAGCCACTAACCCTGCCGCAGCGGAAACCGGCTTCTTGTGTGACTTTTTCATACTGTCCTCTATCGAAGAAATTGTATGTACTGCACTGTCATAATGCGCGTTCATGGCCTCATGTCCGGCATCCGGAGCATAACGCGCGAACTCGCAGGCATCTATCAACGCAACGAAATCAGCCACTGCCGCCTCCGAGGCTCCGGACTCCTTGAAACGCTCCGCGATATTCTCCTTGCTCATATCCGAAGCGTCCATATTGAACTTGTCGGAAGCATAACCAAGCAGCGCCTTGTGCAATTCCTCATAAAATGCCGTGTAAAGGTTCTTGTTCAGGAAATCCTGAGCACGGACAAGACGCTTGCGTGCCAGCTTGACCGCAGCCCTGTTCTTGCTTCCGGCGACATCCGCACGCCGTGCAGCCACTGAACGGAACACGAAATAAAGCACCACCGCCAGCACAAGCAGTACTGACCAAAGCACCCAGAACAGAGCGGAACCCACATAGAACGAACCTTCGGGAGCAAGTGCGGGGAATTTCGCGGCAACGAATCGTATATCCGAGCCCACATCACGAACATCGCGACGCTGCACGCCCGGAAGGCTTATGCCGGAAGTGCTGTCGGACGAACCGGAACCGTTGCCACGCGCCACGTCCAAATGTATGGGCTGACTTGAAAGCGTAACGTAACGTCCCGAAGATATGTCATAATAACTATACTGCACCGCAGGAATGGTGAACTCGCCATAACTGCGGGGAATGAACGGATATTCGAACAACTTGCCGCCCGGGATGTCGGTACTCTTGACATCGTACACTTCAAAATCGGGAGGGAAGTTGATGGTCGGGGCCTCCAACAGCGAAGTATTGCCGCTGCCCGTAATCCTCACCTCGAGCGAACTTGCATCGTGAACCGAAAGATTGTCCCTCGTCAGGTTTACCGACATGGCGAAATTTCCCACTCCGCCTCCGAAAGATGCAGGTGCGCCGGAAGGCAGATTCCTGACATTCAAGGTCATGGGTTTGGATGCCAGTCTCTTGCGTATGGTCTGGTAGTCATCCTGGAAGAAACTGTCGAAAATGCTGCCTGTGGACGGCCTGTCTATGCGCACATTCACCAGACACACCAGTTCAGCCGGGTCAATAGTCAATTCGCCGGCCGTCTGCGGAACCACATTCCAGGTACGCAGCACGGAAGTATTGTAAAGCTGTCCGTTCACGCTCTCACGCTTGAACTCCAGGTTCGACGGCGCATAGGTCTCCTGACTCCAGCAACTGTTAAATCTCGGGAAAGTGACATTCTCAAAACCCACGAGGCTCACCCTGTGATAAAGTTTCAGCGTAACCGTCACGCTCTCTCCCACCACAACATTGCGTTTGCTCGGCACGAGGGTGATATAGAGGTCGTTATCGGAAACGGTTCCTGTTGAACTCGTTCCGTTTGAGCGCGAAGAAGAACTGCCGGAAGAACCTGATGACGCCGATGACGAACTCTGCGACTCGGCTACAACCTCAACGACGGGAGAATTGGAAGTAAATACCTTGCCGCCCACGGTCGCATCAGCTGCGGGAATATGGAAACTGCCTATAGCCTTGGGCATAAGCGTATAGGTATATGTCGTGCGGGAAGAACGGCCTGAAACGTTGGAATAGGTGGTCATGGTGCCCCGCTGCGGTCCCCAGACGAGCTGGAAATCATCGCTGCATGACCATGAGAAATTCGAAGGTTCTTTCTCGCCGGAAATGACGAAGGTCACATTAAACTGCTCGTTCAGGCCCACGATATTGGGGACCTGAACCTCTATGGTGGTCTGCGCAAACAGGCAGACTGCCGCCGCAATCAATGCGGATATGGTCGAAATAAGTTTTCTCATTACCAATTCTTTTCTTTCTGTCGCGATTTGAGCGCCGCCGCTTTCTCCTTGTTCACCTTGTCCTGGGTTTTCTGCTCCTGTGCCTGAATTGCATTCAGTATCTGCTGCGCCTGTTGGGGCGAAATACCGCCCTCCGACTGCTGCGGCTGCTGCCCATTATTATTGTCCTGCCCGTTGTCCTGGTTGTCGCCATTGTCATTCTGCTCATTATCCCCGGGCTGGTCATTATTGTCGGACTGGTTGTCATTGTTCTGGTCCTGATTGTCGTCCTGATTCTGGTCGCCGCCTCCGCCACCTCCGCCGTTCTGTTCGTTCTCCAGCATCATCTTGGCATAAGTGTAATTCTCCTTCGCCTCCATGTCATCCGGATTCAGAAGCAGCGAGCGCTTGAATTCCTCAACCGCCGTCGCGTAATCCTTCAGTTGCAGGGCCACATCGCCGGCATTATAATGCACGTCTGCAGGCAACTCGCCCTCACCAAAATTCTTCATCGTCTCCGATGCGCCTTCATAATTCTCCTGCCGGTACAGGGCAGAACCCAAATTGTATCTGGCCGCAAGCGAAGTGGAATCCTTCAGCAAGGCCCTGCGGTAATCCACCTCCGCCGACCGGTAATCCTCCTTCTTGAATTTTCTGTTGCCTTGGCGCACCTCACGCCTGTCGGTCTGGGCAGAAGCAGCCACCGCCGACAACAGCAACACCATCAGGGAAACAAGAACCGTCTTTCTCATCTGAAAATCCTCTTTTTAATCCTGCGCTCGCCTATCAGCAACTCCAGCACGAAAAACGCCAGAGCTACACCGAACATATACATGAACAGCTCGTCGTATTCTTCGAACACTATGGAACTCAAACGCTCATCTTCCATCTTCTGGATTTCGTCCACTATGGGATTCAGGCCGAACTCCTCATTACCGGCGTGTACGTATGCTCCGTCGCCCGCTGCAGCGATGCTTTTCAACAGCTCCTCATTGAGCTTGGAAACCACTATCTCGCCGTTCTTGTCCTTCAGCAGTTCGCCTCCCACCTGCAGTGGCTGGCCTTCGGGCGAACCTACACCTATAGTATATACCTTTATACCGGTCTCCGCCACCGTCCGAGCTGCGGCAATGGCATCGTCCTCATGGTTCTCACCATCGGTAATCACTATGATGGCCCGGCTTTTCTCGCTCTGCACGCTGAAACTGCGTGCTGCGGTGATTATGGCCGAACCTATGGCCGTACCCTGAACCGGAATCGAGCCGGTATCCACATTGTTCAGGAACAATTTTGCAGACACATAGTCCGCAGTGATGGGCAACTGCACGAAAGGCTCTCCGGCAAAGATTATCAGACCTATTCTGTCGTCCTGCAGACGGTCTACAAGCTTGGAAATCGCAAGTTTCGCCCTCGACAGGCGATCCGGCAGATAGTCTTGCGCCAGCATGGAGTTCGACACATCCAGGCATATCATGATTTCCGCGCCCTTCGTCTCCCTCTGCGAGAGTTTAGCTCCGATAAGCGGCCGCGAAAGGCCTATAACGAAAAACAAAAAGCCGAAGATAAACAGCCAGAAACGCCACCAGCCCTTGGCCCCCGACCACGAGGGCATGAGCATGGACACCAGTTCAGGGTTACCGAGTCTGGCAAGCCTGCGTTTCCTCATTATCCGCAGCACAACATACACGATGACGAGCAGCGGAATCAGCAACAGCAACCAAAGATATTGGGGTTCAGCGATATACAGCATTACGGCAACCTCCTTATCATTATGCGCAGGAAAATTTCGAGCAGCAGGCACAACAGCGCAGCCAATGCAAAGTTCCCGAACATCTCCTTGTAAATGGGGAAACTGTCTATGGTCGTGCGTGCCGTCTCCATCTTGTTGATTTCAGCATATATTTCAGCCAGTTTGGTATTGTCCGTAGCCCTGAAATACCTGCCTCCGGTGGACTCGGATATGTCCTGCAACAGTTTCTCGTCGATTTCTACCTGTATATTCTGCATCTGCACTCCCCACGGGGTCGCCACGGGGTAAGGCGCAGTGCCGTTGGCTCCCACACCTATGGCATACAGGCGCACTCCGTAGGTCCTGGCTATCTCAGCGGCCGTCTGAGGCGTAATTTCACCGCTGTTGTTCACACCGTCGGTCAGCAGGATGATGACACGGCTCGGTGCCTCGGAATTGCGCATCCTCGCCACGGCCGTGGCTATACCGTTACCTATGGCGGTACCGTCGTCTATAAGATCAGTCTGGATTTCCTTCATCAGGTTGATGAGCGTAGCCCTGTCGGTAGTAAGCGGACACTGCGTGTAGCTCTCCCCTGCGAACACGACTATACCCATGCGGTCAGAAGGACGCTGCGAAATGAACTCTATGGCTATATCCTTCGCCGCTGAAATACGGTCTGGAACGAAATCGCGCGCCAACATACTCGTGGACACGTCCATAGCGAACATTATATCTATACCCTCGGAGTACACGGTCTCCATCTGCGAAGACGAACGCGGTCTTGCGATGCAGACCACAATCAGACAGAGGGCGGCCGTGCGCAGCAGAAAAGGCACATGACGCAACAGCGCAAGAAACGAAAACCCGCCGGATGTCCAGGGCTGCAGGGTGGACACGCGCATGTGCGGCCTGCGTTCAGCCAATTCAAGATATATGTAATGAATAACCAGCAGTGCGGGGATGACCAGCAGCCACAGCAGTTTGGGATACTCAAAGAACATCGCTCTTGCGCTCCTCCTCAAGCTCAATCTGATAAGTCGAGGTCACAAAGCCGACGGCAGTCTGCATGGACTTGCGGTTCTCGTCCTTCGTGGCGGTATGCTTGGCGAACTTCACGAAGTCTGCCAGCTCGAACAGATCCTTCGAATCCGAATACAACTGAGGAGTAAGCTCGTTGCGACCTTTCAGCGCAGCGAAGAGCTCCGCCGTGGTCATCTCCAGCGCATCTATATCCGGGAAGCGCGAGACTATGTAACTTTTCAGCGTATCCGTAAGGCCCGAATAATAGGCTTTCTGCAGTTCCGGAGCATCGTAACGCGCATCGCGGTACCTGTCCAGTTCGCGCAGTGCCCTCAGATACGGGGGTTCGTCCGGATCGGAACCGTCTGCCTTGCGTGCGTACCTGCGCACGAGGAACACCACCAATACAATCAGCGCCGCCAAAAGCAGAGCGCCAATGATATATGGAAGCAATTCCTTGAAAGTCAGCGGGTAACGCATCTGTCCCTTGAGGTCATTGATAACGAAAGTCGCCGTATCCACAGGAATCGGCACCACCTCAAGAGCCGCAGGCTCGAAAAGCAGGGTGTCCGTCTGACCATTCGGAAGCACCCGCATCACCGCGATGACCGGAAGTTCATAACTGCCTTCCTCGAAAGGAGCAAGGCGCACCTTCGCCGTTATGTCAGCCGTATTCCTGGACTGCCGGAGCGTATCAATCTTCCAATCGCGCACCAGCACGAGACTGTCGCTCTTGAACACGGGATACTCACCGAGATCCTGAAACATCAGAACAGTGCCGGTCTCGACGGAATCGAGCCGCACACCATATTCGAACTGGTCGGCTACAAGCACGGAATCCCTCGGCTGAAGGGCCTCAAGAGAAGCCTTTCCACCCGGCAGGATGCCCGCAGCAAGGACCAATATGAGCGATAAGAATGTCATCTATGATTGAAAAGAGACATCAGTCCGCGAACATAATCGTCGTCCGTGGATATGTCTACGTTGTCTATCCTGTATCTGTTAAAAATCTTCCGTTCCTGTTCGGACAGTGTACGCGACCAATTGGCGTATGCCTCGCGGGTGCGCCGTGAGGAAGTGTTAATCCAGCTGCACTTGCCGCTCTCGCTGTCCTTCACGTGAACCAGTCCGACATTCGGCAGGCTGCGCTCCAGAGGGTCGTGAACCTTTATTATACTGAGGTCGTGCCGGCCCGCTGCGATTTTCAGCGAGTCCTCGTACCTCGGATTGCCGGCAGCATCCACGTCCAGCATATCGCTGAGCAGGAACGCCGTACACTTCTTCTTTATACCGTTCGTAAGGAACTGCAAGGCCGCGCCTATGTCGGTACCGTCGGAAGTCGGCTGCAATTCCAGCATCTCCCTGATAATGTGCAGCAACTGTGTGCGTCCTTTGCCGGGGGTGATGAACTTCTCAATATGGTCGGAGAAGAACATCGCGCCGACCTTGTCGTTGTTGAGAATCGCACTGTAGCTCAACACGGCGGCAATCTCCGCAATGCGCTCACGCTTGGTATCGCCCACACTTCCAAACAGTCCGGAACGGCTGACATCCACCAACAGCACCACCGTAAGCTCGCGCTCCTCCTCGAATACCTTGACATAAGGTGAACGCAGGCGGGCCGTCACATTCCAGTCCATAGAGCGCACATCGTCCCCCCAATGGTACTCGCGCACCTCGCTGAAAGCCATTCCGCGCCCCTTGAAGGCCGAATGGTACTCTCCTGCGAAAATCTGATGCGAGAGGGCCTTTGTGCGGATCTCTATCTTCCGGACCTTTTTCAGGAGGTCGGATGTGCTGTTATGGTACGATGACGGCATTGATTATCTTCTCGATTATCTCCTCCGAAGTGATATTCTCGGCCTCGGCCTCGTAGCTCAGGCCTATCCTGTGCCTCAGGACCTCGGGGCAGACTGCCCTTACGTCCTCCGGAATCACGTATCCGCGGCGCTTGATGAAAGCGTAGGCCTTGGCTGCCATTGAAAGGCTGATGCTCGCACGGGGCGATGCGCCGTATGATATGAAGCCCTCAAGTTCGTCCAGACCGTAGTCCTTGGGAGTACGGGTAGCGTACACTATATCCACGATGTATCTCTCGATTTTCTCGTCCATATAGACTTCGCGCACCACCTCGCGGGCCCTTACGATATCCTCCGGGGACACCACCTTGTTGGCCTTGGGGAAGGTTCCGCTGTTGTTCATCCGGATAATCTGCTTCTCCTCCTCCTTGTTCGGGTAGCCGACTATGACCTTAAGCATGAAACGGTCCACCTGGGCTTCGGGAAGCGGATATGTACCCTCCTGTTCTATGGGGTTCTGCGTCGCCATCACCAGAAAAGGCTCGGGCAGGGCGTAGGTTTCGTCTCCGAGGGTCACGTGACGCTCCTGCATGGCTTCAAGCAGAGCTGACTGTACCTTGGCAGGCGCACGGTTAATCTCGTCCGCAAGCACGAAGTTCGCGAAAACGGGGCCTTTGTGGACCTCGAACTGTTCCTTCTTCTGCGAGTAGATGAGGGTACCGGTGACATCGGCCGGAAGCAGGTCCGGAGTGAACTGGATACGGCTGAATTTCGCATTGACTGCCTGTGCGAGGGTGCTGATGGCCAGAGTCTTGGCAAGACCGGGAACTCCTTCGAGCAATATGTGGCCGTTGGCAAGCAGGGCTATCATCATGTTCTCCACCAGTCGTTTCTGTCCGACGATGACCTTGCCCATTTCGAGTGAAAGAATATCAACGAACGCGCTCTCCTTCTGAATACGGTCGTTGAGCTCCTTGATGTTTACGCTTTCCATTAGAGTTTTTTTATACTTTTGTACTTTGTTATGCGTTGGTTCATTAAACTCTCCTACAACGGCTCCGGGCTCTGCGGCTGGCAGATACAGCCCGGGGCGAAAAGCGTTCAAGGTCTCTTGGAAAGGGCTTTGAGCATGCTTCTGCACAGTGACATAAAAATCACCGGGGCGGGGCGCACCGATGCAGGAGTTAATGCGACGGGCTATATCGCCCATTTTGACGCTGGTGATATTCCCGACGCGAAGAATCTCGCATACAAATTAAATGCCATTTTGCCCTCACAAATCGTCATACATTCCATAGGAAGGGCGGAGCCGGATTTCCACGCGCGCTTCGATGCCTGCCTGCGCGAATACAGATATTACCTGCACCGCGTCAAAGACCCTTTCGTGGACGGGCATTCGCTGTTGTGCGCCTATCCGGGACTGGATTTCGAGAAGATGAACATCGCCGCGCAGGCCCTGCTGGGGCAGCACGATTTCAGTTGCTTCGAAAAGGCCGGCACCGACAGCAAGACGCCGATTTGCACCGTCAGCAAGGCTGTCTGGGAGCCATACTCGCCGGAACAGGCCGCCTGGGAGCCGACAGGAGAGGACGGCGAGCCGCGATACTGGCGTTTCACCATCTGTGCGAACCGTTTTCTGCGGAATATGGTGCGGGCTGTGGTGGGTACATTGATAGAGGTAGGGCGCGGAAAGCGCAGCGTCGAGAACTTCGCTTCGCTGATATTGCCGCCCTTGCCTGCCGGGGAGTATACTGAAGACCGTCAGCACGGCAATGGACAAAAGGCCTCCGCCCGCAGTCTCGCAGGCGAATCAGTGCCGGGCAAAGCCCTGTTTCTCAGCAGAATCGAATATCCTGTTTGACCCCTCAGCCTGCTACGCAGACAGCTCCCCAGGGAGCATGACGGCGCGTCAGAGCCACGCCTACGGCTACGCTTGCGCTATCGCACGGGCCAGCCAAGAGCGTTTTCCGGTCAAGCAGCCTTTATCCCCAGCCGCGAGCGTTATCCGGCAAGTAGCCTTTGATCCCGGCCCCGGCGCTTCGCTTCGCCGCCCGCCTGAAGGCGAGCCTGCTTTGCAGGGAATACCCCTCAGTCTGCTGTCGCAGACGGCTCCCCAGGGAGAATGACGGCGTGTCGGCAAGGCAAAACAAATTCAAATCGAAATTCAAATCGAGCAAGTTCGTTTGTTTTACTCTCGACTTCTGCGTATATTTGCCGACTATGATATATAGTATATAGATTTGAAACAAGGTTAACATGCTATTCAATTTACTTCAAACGGACATCGTGGAGGCTGTTCCGGTGCAGCAGGAAATGTCTTACAGTTTGTTCGAGATGGCCGCAAAAGGCGGTTGGTTGATGATCGTCCTGCTGATTCTGTCCATTTTGGCAATTTACATATTCGGCAAGAAATGGTGGAGCATACGCCAGGCAGGCAAGATAGACAAGGACTTCATGAAAGACATACGCGATTATGTCCATGAAGGTAAAATCAAGTCGGCCAAGACCCTGTGCAGCAAATACGACTCCCCTATCGCCCGCATGGTGGAAAGCGGCCTCGTCAGGCTTGGAAAACCGCTCAGTGACATCAAGACCGCCATCGAGAACGTGGGCAACGTGGAAGTCGAGCGTCTGGAGAAAGGACTTCCCTACCTCGCCACCATCGCCGGAGGAGCACCTATGATCGGTTTCCTCGGAACTGTTCTCGGTATGGTGCAGGCGTTCTTCAACATGTCCAACGCCGGCAACAACATTGATATCACCCTGCTCTCCAGCGGTATCTACACTGCAATGATTACCACGGTCGGAGGTCTGATAGTGGGTATCCTGGCCTATTTCGGCTACAACTATCTCACGGCACAGATTTCCGGACTGGTGTACCGCATGGAAAGGGCCATACTCGAATTCATGGACAACATAGCCGAGCCCGAAAAGGCAGCGGCCGACAAAGAAGACGAACAGGAATAGCGATGGCACTGAAAAGAATGACAAAGGCAGACCCGAACATGGCGATGTCCTCGATGACGGACATCGTGTTCCTGCTGCTCATATTCTTTTTGATAACCTCGACGCTGGTGAATCCCAATGCTCTGAAGCTCATGCTTCCCAAAAGCACGGGACAGGTCGGGGCAAAGGCGACCGTAAGCGTGTCGGTCAAGGACTGGGGCGACAACCGCTTCACCTACCACATCAACGGCGACCAGACTCCCGTACCGTTCAGCCAGGTGGAGGACGAACTGATAGGACTGCTGCAGACTGAGGAAGACCCCACTTTTGCAATATACTCCGACGAGAGCGTACCCATTGGCGAGGTAGTACAGATCATGAACATTGCAAAGCGAAACCACTATAAAGTAATCCTGGCGACAGATCCGGAATAAACGAAAAAGAAGCCGTTACCTATGGCGGACAAAAGGGAACAGTTACAGCGGAATACGGAACGCAGGGCTACCGTCACAGGACTGACGTTGACGGTGGCACTTCATTTGCTAGCGCTCGCACTGGTTTCTTTTACGGGTTTGAAATACCTATATCCACCTCCCCAGGAAAAATCTCTGCTGATTGAGTTTACCGAGGAAAGCGAAGCCGAACTGGTGGAAGAGATTTACGGGCGCATGGCCCAGGCCGAGATCATAAACCCCTACGAGGCGGTGAGGCTTGTACAGCGCAGCGAGTCGCCTGAGGTGTCGGAAACCGAGAACCTTACACCGGCCACGCAGCCGGACGATTTTGGAGACGTGGACGTGCCGACTCCCCCGGCAGAACCTGAACTTGACCCGAGAGCATCGTTCCCCGGAATGAGTAATAAGGACACGACACTGACTGCCCCTCATTCGGCCCAGGAGAGCAGCGAGACGTTCAAGGCAGGACAGGCGACGGGCAATACGGGGAGCGGACGTAGTGACGGCAGGCCCAATGCGCAGGTGAAAGGACGAAATACAGTAGGAAACATCCCGCGACCTACATATAACGTACAGGAAAGCGGGATAGTAGTAGTGAATATTTGGGTGGATAACTACGGCAACGTAGTGAAAGCCGTGCCGGGAGGTGACGGAACCACCGTTTTGGATAAAAATCTTTATGCGGCAGCGAGAAATGCGGCGATGAACACTCATTTCAACATGAGCGCCGATGCTCCGCCCATGCAGGAAGGAACAATAACATATTATTTTAATCTTAAGTAGTGATGGACCAGTTTACAAAAGAAGGGCGCAAACTTAGACCGAGAAAAACTGCTGCACAGCAACAACCCGGTTTTGAAAAAGTAGAGTACACAAGCCGCAATTTCGAGCAGGGCGCCCGCTCCAATTCAGAGAACCGACAGGGTTACGAGCGCGAGCGTTACAACAGCAATTATGAGTACCGGGGAAACCGTGGAAGCTATGACAACCGCGGAAGCTACGGCGAGGGCCGCGATGGCTACAACAGCCGTGGCGGATACAACCGTGGAGGCTACGGAAATCGCAACAACAATTACGGAAATGACAGCTACGGCAACCGTCGCGGAGGCTATGACCGTGGAAGCTACGAGAATCGTGGCGGATACGGTGACAACAACCGTGGTGGTTACAGCGAAGGACGCGGTGGTTACGACAACAATCGCGGAAGTTACGGTGAAAACCGTGGCGGATACGGCAGCCGTGGCGGGTATGGCGACAACAACCGTGGAAGTTATGGCAACCGCAGCAACAATTACGGCGGAGGATACCGCTCATCCGGAAGCGGATATGGCGAGAACCGTCAGGGTGGACAACGCGGTGGCTACAGCAACAACCGCTATGGACGCAATGACAATCGCCAGGGCGGACAGCGCGGCGGCTACGGCAACAACCGTCCCGCACCCCAGCATCGCAAGGCTGCACCTATGCCGCCGAAAAAGAAGAAAGTCCCCGCTGGCGTTTTCAGCAAGGAATCTTACGAAAACATCAACCGCATGATAGAGCGCAGGCCTGTCGTGAACGGCAATGAGAGCATCGAGACCTACGAGTTCCCTATCAAGGATGTGGTTCGCCTCAACAAATTCATCGCCAATTCAGGAGTATGCTCACGCCGCGAAGCCGACACGCTCATCCAGAGCGGAGTGGTTACGGTGAACGGACAGGTTGTGACCGAATTGGGAACCAAGGTGAACATATTTGAAGACGATGTCCGTTTCAACGGCGAAAGACTGCGCGGAGAGGAGAAGGTATACATCGTGATGAACAAGCCCAAGGGCTATGTGACCACGGCCAGCGACCCTCATGCAGACAAGACAGTGGTAGACCTCGTAAAGAATTGCCCTGCAAGAGTATATCCCGTGGGTCGTCTCGACAAGAACACCACCGGTGTGCTGCTGCTGACCAATGACGGCGAGATTGCAGAAAGACTCACCCACCCCGCATACGACAAGAAAAAAATCTATCAGGTGGCTCTGAACAAGAATCTCTCGGAGGAGGATTATCAGAAGATTCTTACCGGAGTACCCTTGACTGACGGTGAGGAGAAGGCCGACGAGCTGGAGTTCATCGACCCCAACGACCACCGCAAGCTCGGCATCGAGATACATTCAGGCAAGAACCGCATAGTGCGCCGCCTGTTCGAGAGCCTCTCATACAGCGTAAAGGCACTCGACCGCGTTTACTTCGCCGGACTGACCAAGAAGGGTATCAAGAAAGGTGAATGGAGATACCTCACCGAGGGAGAGGTTAACATGCTGAAAATGGGGGCATACGAATAATGTCGCACCGCTCCGGTTTCGTAAACATAATAGGAAATCCCAATGTCGGGAAGTCCACACTGATGAACGCTCTGGTGGGGGAAAAACTCTCCATCGTGACCGCGAAAGCGCAGACTACCCGGCACAGGATTATGGGTATAGTGAACGGAGAGGACTGGCAGATAGTCTACTCCGACACCCCGGGCATACTCAAACCCAGCTACCGTCTCCAGAAGAACATGATGAATTTCGTGGATGAGGCGCTGGGTGATGCCGATGTGGTTCTCTACGTGACCGACACTGTGGAGACCTTCGACAAGAACGCCGAATATCTCGACAAGCTCGCAAGGCTGGCCTGCCCGGTGATAGTGGTGGTGAACAAGATAGACATCAGCTCGCAGGAGAAGGTCGTCGAACTGATGGCGCAGTGGAAGGAGAGGGTACCTGCGGCGGAAATAATACCTGCTTCCGCCCAGGAGCGTTTCAATCTGGAAAGCATACTGGAGGCTGTGGTGGCAAGGCTGCCGGAGTGCCCGCCTTGGTATGACAAGGATACTTTCACCGACAAGAACCTGCGCTTCTTCGCTTCCGAAATCATACGCGAAAAAATCCTGCTGAACTACAAGGAAGAGATTCCCTATTCCTGCGAAGTGGGAATAGAGACTTTCAAGGAGGGGGCAGAGCGTTATGAAATCGGAGCCGTGATATACGTGATGCGCGAGTCGCAGAAGGGTATAATCATAGGTCGCGGAGGTTCTGCGCTCAAAAGGCTCGGCACCCAGGCAAGAATTGATATGGAGGAATTCTTCCAGAAAAAGGTCTACCTGAGCATTTATGTGAAGACCGACCCGAACTGGAGGGAGGACAAAAGGGAACTCAGGAAGTTCGGATACGAAAATTGACAAAGGAAATGCTGGACGAAGAAACTATCATCGAAAGCCCCGAAGAACCCGTGGAGAGTGCCGAATCCGGAAAATTCGACAAGCTGCTGAATCCCGATTCAAAGCGGTACAAGCTCTCGGGAATGTTCAAGGACTGGTATTTGGATTATGCTTCATACGTAATCCTGCACCGGGCCGTGCCGAATATCGTGGACGGACTGAAGCCTGTACAGCGCCGTGTGCTCCATGCAATGTTTCAGGGTGATGACGGAGGCCACACCAAGGTTGCCAACATCGTCGGCGAGACCATGAAATACCATCCCCACGGAGACGCATCAATCTACGGGGCGCTCGTGCAACTCGGACAAAAAGGCTATCTGATTGACTGTCAGGGAAACTGGGGAAATATACTCACCGGTGACGGCAGTGCGGCAGGACGTTATATCGAGGCACGTCTGAGCAAATTCGCCAAGGAAGTCGTGTTCGACCCCAAGGTGACGAACTGGATGCACTCCTACGACGGGCGCAACCTCGAACCTACCGAATTGCCGGTACGTTTTCCCTTGCTGCTCGCACAGGGCACCGAGGGCATAGGCGTGGGTCTGAACTCCAAAATACTTCCTCACAACTTCAACGAACTTATTGATGCATCGGTGGCAGTGCTTCAGGGCAAGCCCTATGAACTGTACCCGGATTTTCCGACCGGAGGATTCGTGGACTGCAGCAAGTACATGGCCGGAAAGAGGGGCGGGAACGTCAAGGTGAGGGCCAGAATCGAGAAAATCGACAAGAACACCATAAGCATCACCGAGATTCCCTACGGAAAATATACCCGCGACCTCATCGACTCGATACTCAAGGCCAAGGAGAAGGGAAAAATCAAGATAAAGAAGGTCGAGGACATGACCACCGACAAGGTGGAAATCCTGATACACCTGCCCAACGAGGTGTCGCCCGACAAGACCATCGACGCACTCTACGCCTTCACCGACTGCGAAATCAGCATTGCTCCGAATGCCTGCGTAATCAAGGAGAACAAGCCCGAATTCCTGTCAGTGAACGACATACTCGAATACAGCACCTTCCACACAAGGGATCTCCTGCTGCAGGAACTGAACATCAGGATGTCGGAACTCGAGGACAGCTGGCACTACAATTCGCTGGAACGCATATTCTTCGAAAACCGCATATACAAGGTGCTCGAACAGGACCAGAAGGACTGGGACACGCAGCTTGAAGAAGTTCTTGCGAAGATGAAGGAGTACCAGGCTCTCTTCAAGAGGGAAATCCTCATGGATGACATACTGAAACTGGTCGAGAAGCCGGTGCGCAGGATTTCCAAGTTCGACACCAAGGCGATGGATGAGAAGATACGCTCCATCGAGGAAGAAATGATGCAGGTGCAGGACAGGATAGAGCACATCACGGAATATACGATAGACTGGTTCAAGGGACTCAAGAAAAAATACGGCAAGAATCATCCTCGCCGCACTGAAATCGCAAGTTTCGAGACCATAGCCGCGACCAAGGTGGCGAACAACAACGCCAAGCTCTACGCAAACCTCGCGGAGGGCTTCGTGGGAACGGGTCTGAAAAAGGACGACCGGGGAGAGTATATCTGCGACTGTTCCGACCTGTCTGAAATCATCGTGATAAGCAAGGACGGCAAGTACCGCATCACCAAGGTATCCGACAAGGCATTCTTCGGCAAGGACTTGCTGTACGTAAACGTTTTCCAGAGAGACGACAGCAGAACCATCTACAACGTCATCTACAGGGTCGGCAAGAGCAGTATCTACTATGCCAAGCGTTTCGCCGTTACCTCGGTGACAAGGGACAAGGAATACGACATGACCACCGGAGAACCCGGTTCCAAGATACTCTGGTTCAGCGCAAACCACAACGGCGAAGCCGAAACCGTGCGCGTGCAGCTGAGGCCGAAACCCAAGCTGAAACGCAATTCTTTCGAGTACGATTTCGCCCAGCTTGCCATTAAGGGCAAGACGGCGAGGGGCAATCTCGTGACCAAGAACGTAATCCAGCGCATCACTTTCAAGAGCAAGGGTGCAAGTACTATCGAAGGCAAGGATATCTGGTACGACAGCGATATCAGCAAGCTCAACGATGAAGGACACGGACTGCATCTGGGCCAGTTCAACGACGGCGACAAGGTACTGGCGGTGTTCAGGAACGGAACCTGGTACACGACTTCATTCGAGGTAGTGAACCGTTATCAGGGCGACCTGCTGCGCATAGAGAAGTACGACCCCAACAAGACTTTCACCGCGCTTTACTTTGACGGAAACAGCAAATGCTTCTACGTGAAACGTTTCTCGTTTGCCGTCAGTGACAACAATCCGCAGAGCTTCATATCCGAGCATCCCAAGTCGCGGCTCATCGAGTTGAGCGACGACAAGTATCCTCAGTACGAGGTAATATTCAAACTCGAGGACAGGGAACCGGAAAAGGTGGATGCCGAGCAGTGGATAGGCAAAAAGGGTGTTACGGCCAAGGGTAAGAAGTGCTCTGTACGGCCGGAGGTCAAGTCCGTGCGCTTTATTGAACCGCTTGAAAAAGAGGAGCCGGACGAAACCCCTGAAGATATCGAAATTCCCGAGTTCGCCGACTCGGAGAATTCCGGGGAAACCTTGCCCCACTTTGCCGGAATGGCAGAATTGGAGGTAAACCGTCCTGAAGCGGACGAGACAATCGAGGAGCAGTCATTGTTTTAATTTGAAATAAGGAAAACGAAGTATATGGAACACAGTGAACAGGAACTATTGCGCAGAGAATCCCTCGTCAAACTGAGGGAACTCGGCATTGAGCCGTATCCGGCAGCCCAATATCCGGTAAATGCCACGGCTGCGGAAATTCTGGCCGGCTATGACCCGGAGAAAGGCAATTTTCAGGAAGTTTGCGTTGCCGGAAGGCTGATGAGCCGCCGCATCATGGGTGCGGCTTCGTTCGGGGAACTCCAGGACGAAAGCGGACGCATACAGGTGTACATCAAGCGTGACGAGATTTGTCCCGGCGAGGACAAGACCATGTACAACACGGTCTGGAAGAAACTCCTCGACATAGGCGACATCATCGGCATAAAGGGCTTCGCGTTCATCACCCAGACCGGCCAGCTCAGTATCCACGCCAAGGAACTCACACTGCTCAGCAAATCGCTAAGGGTGCTGCCCATAGTGAAGGAGCAGGACGGCAAGGTGTTCGACGCATTCACAGACCCCGAACAGCGTTACCGCCAGCGTTATGTGGACCTCATCGTGAATCCGCAGGTGCGCGAGGTGTTCGTCAAGAGGGCGAAGATAATCTCCGTGATGCGCGAATATTT
>CAZOQW010000021.1:0-29642 GCA_964582235.1 uncultured Muribaculaceae bacterium
TGTTGGTTCGAAATTAATTGATAATTTTGCAACGAATTTGCTTTCATAAACGCCCGTTTTTTAGGGCACCTGGGTATGAAAAATCTACGTGTAGTTAGTATAAATGTTTAATTAATGTAAGTGCTTATGAACAAAGCAAAACTGTTGCTTACCGCCTTGTTCCTTACATTGGCGGTTGTCGTATCGGCACAGACTGTAACTGTGACCGGAACGATCAGTGAGGCTTCCACAGGTGAGGCAGTGCCATTTGCGTCAGTGATGGTAAAGGGTACCATGACAGGTACATCATCTGACGTGAACGGTGTTTACTCCATCAACGCACCCGCAAATGCGGTATTGGTATTCACCGCAGTGGGCTACGTTGAGGTAGAAGTGCCTGTAAATTCCCGTGGAAAGATTGACGTCAAGATGGACGTTGACGCCCTTGCACTCGAGAATGCCGTAGTTGTTGGTTATGGTACGGCAAAGAAGGTCAGCTCCCTCGTGGGCTCAGTGCAGACCGTTTCTTCGGAGACTATCAGAAACGCTCCCTCGTCCTCAGCCTTGGATCAGTTGCAGGGACAGGTGGCCGGTCTGTCGGTTCTCTCTTATTCCGGTGTGGCCGGTGACGATGCTGTGTCAATGACTCTCCACGGAGTAGGCTCCATCAGCTCAGATACCACCCCTCTGTACGTGGTTGACGGTGTTCCTACCACCTCCCGTTCAATCATGGCGATGAACCCCAACGATATCGAGAGCATCTCCGTGCTCAAGGATGCGGCTGCCACCTCTATCTACGGTTCCCGCGCAGCCAACGGAGTAATCTACGTCACCACCAAGTCAGGATCCTACAACGAGAAGGCTACCGTCACCGTCAGGTCACAGTGGGGTGTATCTACCCTCGCCAGCATGAACCTCTATAAGAACATGATGAGCGGCGACGAACTTATGGACTTCTGGGTAAGGGCTGGAATATGGTCAGCGGACTATATTCAGAGTACCTATATCGATAATGGCTACACCTACAACACCAAGTGGTATGAGTACTTCATGAATGTAGTAACGCCCCAGAGCCAGAACGATATCACCATCGAGGGTGGCGGCAGGAAGGTGGCCTACATGATTTCCGCCTCCCAGTACAGTCAGGAAGGTTTCACTATAGGAAACTACTACGACCGCTACACCATGCGTACCAATGTACAGGCGCGTCCTGTCGATTGGCTCAAGGTGGGAATGAACGCAAACTTCTCGTACGACATAACCGAGCAGAACCCCAACTGGGGATCAGCCTCACAAGGTATGTCAAATTATACTTCCGGAGGTCTTTCTTATTTGCTCAATCCTTTGTATCCTGCAGTAGATGAGAACGGTAACGTTTATGAGGAATACTTCGACGGATTGGGAACGTATAATCCGAATTACTACATGTACGCAAGGAATGATGTGTACAAGAGGTATGGACTGAACGGCAGTACTTACATTGAGATAGAGCCTGTAAGGAATCTCAAGATCACCAGCAGGGCGGGAATCGACGGATATATACGTAACAGAGATGCTACCATATTACCTTCAGTAGCTGAAAAATACACTGCTTTTACCGCTCAGGTATTAAAGGCCAACTATCTAAGTTATTCGGCAACTATCACCAACACCATAGAGTACTCGATGGATATCAATCCCAACAACAGCTTCAGCGTACTCGTGGGACATGAAGGTATTGCAAATGATTACAGCTATTTCTATGCATCTTCTACCGGGCAGACCGATGACAACTACCTTACCTTGGACAACGGCTTGCAGAGTTCTTATGCTATGGCTGAAAGTTCAACCCAGTCCAGATTCCTTTCGTTCTTCGGACATGCCGACTATACCCTCTTCAACCGCTACATCTTCGATGCGACCGTCCGTAACGATGCATCTTCACGTTTCGGTTCTGCAGTGCGCAACGCCACCTTCTGGTCTGCAGGTTTCCGCTGGAACGTAAAGCGCGAGAACTTCATGCGCAACGCCGCTTGGGTGAATTCACTCGACTTCAAGGTCAGCTACGGTACCCAGGGTAATGCGGAGATAGGCGATTACGAGCACCTTGGACTTATAACCTCCAGCGGCACATATAATCAGGTGAGCGGTCTGGCAGTTGAGCAGCCGGCGAACAGTATGCTCACCTGGGAGCAGCAGGGACTGCTCACCGTAGCTGCTTCAGGCAGATTCTTCAACAGGCTTGATCTGAATCTGGAGTTCTACGACAGAAGGACCACTTCCATGCTTATGGATGTGCCCAACCCCTATACCACCGGTTTCTCTGAGACGACCCAGAATGTGGGAACTCTGCAGAATACGGGAATTGATATCAACCTTGGAGTGGATATACTGCAGGGCAGGGATTACTACCTGAGGTTCAGTACCGTTTTCAACTACAATAACCAGAAGATACTTGAACTCTTCGATGGAAGAGAGCGCTGGGAAATTTCCGGAACATACGTGGCTTATGTAGTGGGCAGCCCCATCATGTTCTACATGCCTATCTATGCAGGAGTTGATCCTGAGGACGGAGCCCCCATGTGGTATGTTCCCGGAGATGATATCGATGTGACCACCACGACCGAGACTACCAAGGTGTTCGATGAGGATGCCCTCATGCAGAATACGGGAGTCAAGCGTTATGCTCCCATCAACGGTGGATTCAGCATTTCAGGAGGATGGAAAGGACTCTCCATAAGGGCAGACTTCTCTTATGTGCTCGGTAAGTATCTGATTTCCAATGACGCATATTTCTACGCCAACCCTGCAAACTTCTCCACAATGAATACTCACAAGATGGTGAGTGATTTCTGGACGCCGGACAATACCGATGCGGCCTGGCCTGATTGGAGTCAGGGTTATGTGATGCAGTTTGATACCCATCTTTTGGAGAATGCGTCTTTCCTGAGGCTTAAAAATCTGCAGATAGGCTATTCTCTGCCTGAGAGGCTGCTTAACTGGAGCAACGGAGTGCTGAAAGGCGTCAAGGTGACTGTTACCGGACGAAATCTTCTCACCTTCACCAAATACTCTGGAATTGATCCCGAGATTAACAGCAACCTTACCTACGGTATGACAGGAAACTCAAGGCAGGTACTTGGAGGATTGGAAATAACGTTCTAAAAATTCAGAGGAAGTATTATGAAAACCTTATTCAAATACATATCAATCGGAGCAGTATTCTCCTTTGTGCTTTCTTCCTGCGATATGGACTTGGTTCCCAAGGGTTCCATCTCTTATGAACCGGGAGACCAGATAATAAACAAGGAGAGCGACCTTGAGGGTTTCAGGGCTAATATACTGTACTGCTTCAGGGCCCTTGACAGCGGAAGTTATGAGGTAGTTCCCGACCTGATGGTGAATTATTTCAACGCGATGGCCGATTATGGCAACAATTATGGCTCCGTTCACAGATTGGATGACAGTTTCACCACGAGTGATTCATACATGGAATCACAGTGGGCCAACAACTACGTTGCCATAAAGAACTACAATATCTTCATTGAAGGAACTCAGGAAGTTGCGGACGAAAGTCTCAACGACAAGGCTAAATGGTACAGGGGCGAGGCTTATCTTGCGAGGGCCTATTCTTACCTGCATCTGGTACGCCATTTCGGCAACGCCTATGATTCTGCAACAGCTTCTACTGATCTCGGAGTGCCCCTTGTGCTCGTTTATGACCAGAGCGAAAGGCCTGCCCGTGCTACGGTGCAGGAGGTTTACGACCAGATTAAGACGGACCTTGACTCGGCTTATGTGCTTTTGAGCGGTGCCTATGAGGCCGGACTGACAACTTCCTATAACATTGACGGAGAAGCAGCGGCTCAGTATCCCACGTTGGATGCAGTAAGGTGCATGTACGCCCGTTACTATCTGGACACCGGCGATTATGCAAACGCTGCGGCGTACGCTGCCGAGGTTGTCGATTCAGGCAGGTATCCACTTGCATCAACTGCAACAGCGTTTGCGAACATGTGGCGTTATGATACCGGAACGGAGCCCATTATCCAGTTCTATGCCGATGAATCGGAAGGTATAGGAAGCCACAGTGCTTATATGGGAATGAGCTCCGGTACTATTGATGGAGAAACAAGGACTTACTACGCACCTTATTTCATTCCGACTGCCGGACTCGTTGATTCTTACGATGCAAGTGATCTGCGTCTGACCTACTGGTTCGATGGAGCGAATGGGACTGCAGCAATGTATCCTTCCTATCATAGCGGTACATTGTATAACGATGGGGCATCTGCAGATTATGCCGTATTTGTTAAGTATTTCGCTCCGATAGGTTATCTTAACTCCAGCGGAAATATCCCCACGTCTTACCATGCTGTCCAGCCTTTCCGCATCAGTGAGATGTATCTGATTGCAGCTGAGGCCTATGCTCAGCAGGGCAACACCACTACTGCAGCAACTTATCTCAATGAGCTTCAGAGCGCCAGAGGTGCTGCTACGACTTCCGGTACTTTAGCCAACGTGAAGACGGAGTGGTTCAAGGAAGTTGTAGGAGAGGGACTCTATTTCAGCTGCCTTAAGAGATGGGGAGACGGATTTGACGGCAGGGCCGCCCAGAGCGGAGCATCCAACCTTACGGATATTACACCGACCAGCTCTTACACGGAAAAAGTATTCTCTTCCGATGATTATCACTGGCAGTGGCCTATCCCTTCTTATGAAATGCAGGTTAACGCCAACCTGGTTCAGAATGATGGCTATTCAACTACTGAAGAGTAGGGCTGAAGTGAAACGTTAAAGAAGAAAAGATCATGAAAAATTCAACAAAGATATTAATTGCTCTTACTTCCCTTGTGTTCCTGGGAGCCTGCCAGCAGAAGGCGGTCTACACGACCTCTTCCTTCGTCAGGCTTGGAAGCACTTCAGTGAGGGTAAATGAGGATACAGGTACGGTGAGCATCCCCGTGTATGCCTACGCGTCTAACGGAAGCGTCGCTTTCCGTGGAGCAGGAGCAGAGGCTACGAGTACGAACGTGGCTTTCGAGTTGGTCGACGGTACTGCCGTGTCTGGAACTGATTACGAGCTGGTTGAGCCGGCTGGCGGACTTTTAACCTTTCAGGGGGATTCGATACAGTATATCACCGTGCGAATAATCGAGAGGCCAAATGAAACGACCGGAAACTTGAGTTTCAGCGTAAAACTGAGCTCTGCCACTAACGGATATACCATAGGTGGAACTTCTACGGCGACTGTAAGTATACTCGATTTGGATCAGACAACTGATGATCTCTCTGGAGCCTATACCGCAACGGGAACCAGCTACTATGATGGAGCAACCACTTGGACCATGACTTTCACTAAGGATGAATCAGATGCAAACGTCAGATTGATAGATGGTTTGGTACCCGGCTTGGAAGGCTATGATAGTCAGAATGGTTTATACGGTACCATTTCGGATGATGGACTTAGCTTTACTATCGAGTTGCCTTATTGGCTGAATGTTACAGCCTCTGGTTATTATCTTGCTTATGTACTATATGATGGATACTATTATTATTCATC
This sequence comes from uncultured Muribaculaceae bacterium, assembly GCA_964582235.1. Lineage (GTDB taxonomy): Bacteria > Bacteroidota > Bacteroidia > Bacteroidales > UBA932 > Cryptobacteroides. The sequence continues at coordinate 5,522 of CAZOQW010000021.1, forward strand.
TACACAAACACTTACTTTCACTTATGAAGGTGGACAGTGGACGAGTGATAATGGTGTATATGCAATCATGACAGAGACTAATGAAGATGTTAGTTCCATTGCATACGCTTGGGATCTCATCGAACCCGGTATAGTCCTCGAGGCTCAGTAAATCGTTTGACATAGTCTTAATCAGAATGAGGGTTCAGATCCAAGAGGTCTTACCCTCATTCTTTTTTTGGTAAATTTTGTGTACATTGCACGGTTAAAAAAAGTAAGAAGATGAGAACATGGCTTGTTTTTGCGTTGTTGGGGCTGTGCTGTCCGGTTCTGTGCTTCGGGCAGTATAAGCCGACTACCACTTGGCCCTATCTTTACGAGGAGTTCCAACCGGGCAAGGTTGTGACTTTTCAGGGGGCGCAGTTAGAGTATGACAAATTGAATGTCTATCTTGGCGACGGTAGCGTACACTATGTGGATGATGGGACAATAATGCGGGCAGACGTAGGAAGTGTACTCACTCTCACCGTGGGTGAGGATGTTTATTTCTATTGCGGAGGGCGCATGAATAAGTTGCTCAGAAGAACTGCTTCGGGGGCTGCCGTGGTCTTGCGCATCACTGTGGATGAGGATGCCATGTCCAAGTCCAATATTGGCTACGGGACTTCTTCGGTTGCCTCCACTTCCGGTCTGGCGACCTATGCCCTGGGTGCGGATACGACTATTTCGGGTATGGCTATTCCGGTCAGCAAAAGCATGGACGATGTGTTAAGTGGTCGCTCTGAGGGGGAAAATCTCATTCTGAAAGAAGTATTGGGTCTTGCGATCAGGGGAAGTTTCGTTCCAGCTACCCGAAACGATGTGTTCAATATTCCCGGAGTGGATAAAAAGGCTTTGAAGGATTTTATCAAAACAGAGAAGATACGCTTCTCCAAAGTGGATGACCTGGAGAAGTTGGTTGAGTATCTGAATACGCTTTAATTTTCTTATTTTTGCCCGATTTTGTTTATATTGCGCGGCTAATAAAAGATAGTGTTTTACCATGAAGTTTAATTTTTGGATTTTATGTGCGGGGATTTCATGTCTCGCGCTCTCTTGTACCCGGGAGGATTTGACGGCCCAGTTGGAGGAGAGTAGTTCTTCTGAAGAGGGAATTTATACAAATGTCATAGATATCAAATTCTCTGAGGATATGGTGGCGGGGATAGAGAGCGGGGCTTCTGCAGGGCTTCTCACCAAATCTTCGGAGTTCAACAGTCTTGCCTCCGAGTATGGCATCACCTCTTTGGAGAAGATCTTTACCGAGGATGAGCGTTATCCCAAGAGGTATCGCAAGGCGGGGTTGCATCTTTGGTACACGGCGACTATCGACCCGAGCCTTGTCACTGTGACCAAGGCTGCTGATAATCTCTTAAGCATCGACGGGGTCTTGATTGCAGAACCTCAGCACAAGGTGAAGCTCATGGATATACCTTTCGATGACCCTTATAGCAGTGATCAGTGGGCGCTTTACCAGACATCCGGAGTGGATATCAATGTGATAGATGTGTGGAATACCTACGGAACCGGTTCGGAGGACGTTATAGTCTGCGTGGTGGATACTGGGGTGGAAGCGACCCATGCTGATCTGTCGGATGCTTTTATCGCGGCAGGAGTGGGTGGCAGTCGTAATTTTTATGGTGGCAACTACAATATCTCGGCCGGCGATCATGGTACCCACGTGGCGGGGGTTATTGCTGCAACGAATAATAACGGCATAGGAATCTGCGGAATTGCAGGAGGAGACTATGAGGCAGGACAGAAAGGAGTGAAGATACTCAGCTGTCAGGTGTTTTCCAGCGATGGCAGTTCTTCAGCTAATTCCGCCAATGCCATTATATACGGAGCGGATAACGGTGCTGTTATCAGCCAGAACAGCTGGGGCTATACTTATGAAACTGAGGCCCAGGCCAAGAATGCCACTCTTAGTTCAGTTATGCAGACGGCCATAGATTATTTTATTGAGTATGCGGGTTGTGATGATGATGGAAATCAGTTGCCCGATTCTCCCATGAAGGGCGGCCTGGTAATCTTCGCGGCCGGGAATGATGGTTGGCAATACGGTCTTCCTGCAAGTTACGAACCTGTGATAGCAGTCGGCGCAATAGATAAAAATGGTTCCCGCGCCTCTTATTCCAACTATGGCGACTGGGTAGACATCTGCGCTCCGGGTACTAATATATATAGTACCGTCACTTCCAATAGCTATTCCAATATGAGCGGAACTTCCATGGCCTGTCCTCAGGTGTCGGGAGTTGCGGCTTTGGTGCTTTCTATAGCGGGAGGTTATGGCTTTACTGCCGATAATCTGAAAGAGGCTCTGATATATGGAGCCAGTTCGGACAAGATAACTGCCACTCAAGTGGGCCCCCTCGTGGATGCGTTGGGTGCGCTTTCGTATCTTACAGGCGATGCCCCGGACGCTATTACAAGCGTAAGCGCCAGTGCCCGGGCGAATACCATAGATGTGACTTGGAATGTGACCGGCAACAGCGATGGAACACCGGCTTATGGGGCTACGATTTACGTAGGCAAGAGTCAATCTCTGTTTGATGACCTCGATCCCAATAGTCCTGGTTCTTCCTTTACCCTGCTTAACGTGCTTACGAATGAATATTCAGTAGGAGACGAGGTGACTTTTTCCGTAACGGGGCTTGATTTCAACACCACTTACTATGTGACGGTCGCTCCTTACAACTATGGGGCTCGTTATGGAGACTATCCTTCTCCCGTGCAAGTTGTGACCGGCGAAAATAATCCTCCTACAATTACCACCGAGGATTCCACCGAAGGTATCCAACTGACCGCTTCGAGCTCGATTACTCTGACTTTCACTATAGAAGATCCTGACAGTCATTCAGTTACTGTCACTCATACTCCCGGCTCGGATGCAGAATCCTCCACTCTGAGCGGTTCATCCTTATACCTGTATCTGAGGGGCAGCAATGCTGATGCGGGAACTTATACTTCGACCATAACGGCTGAAGATGAGTATGGTGCGTCTACTTCTTATAGCTTTACTTACGAGGTATTGGAGAATCATGCTCCTGAGGTGAGTGCCACTTTGGAAGGAGCGCTGATTGAACAGAATAGTCAGGCTAAGATAGATCTTTCAGAGTATTTCTCTGATCCCGATGGGGATGATTTGAGCTATAGCGCCAGCTCGAGCAGTTCTTCTACCCATCACGCAGCTGTGACCTCGGGGATATTATACGTAACGTCTCTCGGAGTGGGTACTTCCACCATCACCGTTACCGCCTCTGACCCCAGAGGGCTTTCAGTTTCCCAATCTTTCTCGGCCGTGACTCGTGCGAGCGGGGAGGTGGTGAATGTTTATCCTACTCAGGTGACCGATAGTTTTTACGTGGCTACAGGCGGAGAAGTTGAGGAAGCCAAGATTACTGTGATTTCTTCTGCTACGGGCAAGACAGTCTACGAGGCTACTCATGAGGCCAGCATCTTCAATCCCACCGTGGTGGATGCGAGCAATTTTGCTACAGGGCCGTACACGGTTAATGTGTCCTATGGCTCGGTATCGGGATCCAAGAGTATAGTTAAGTTGTAGTAAGATTATGAAGTATTTGAAAATAATATCCGGTGTAGCGGGGGTCTTGCTTTTATCCAGCTCACTGCACGCTCAGGAGGAGTTCGGTTTCACCCTTGTAGATATGGATGCCCGCAGAGCCGCTATGGCCGGGGCTGTGAAGAGCCTTGTTTCGGATCTGGGACGGACTGAGAATCCCGCGATGATGTCAAGGAGCGAGGATAAGCTCGGAGTGGAGTTCACTTACGGGAATTGGAAGTCCAGTGCGGATCCTAATACCAGAATGGGTGCTTCCGCCGAGTACAGGGCCGGAAATTTTGCAGTCGGACTTTCTTTTACCGATGTGCTTTATCCTTCCTATGAAGTTATAGGAATTACGGGCGACTCGGAGGGAACTTTTGCCCCGAGTAATATGAAGTTGGGCCTTGGTTTGGCGTATAAGCTTCCTTTGGGTTTCTCTGTGGGCGTTGAAGCGAAGTATTTGAGCAGCAGTCTTGCAGCTTCGACAAGTTATAGCTCTTTCGCCGGCTCAGTGGTGGTGAATTGGCATTTGAAAACTCTGAGCGTGAGCGTAGGCGTGGAGAATGTGGGAACTACGGTGACATCCGCATCGGGTAGCAGTCTCTCCCTGCCCTCTTCCGTTTTGCTTTCTTGTGCTTATAGCCTCGGTTCGGAGAACCATAAACTGGCAGCGGACGTGGATTTCAACTACTACTTCTCGAATGCCGTAGCCGGAGCCCTTGGCGTGGAGTATGGCTTCAAGAATTTGGCTTTTGCCCGCTTGGGCTACAACATGGCCTGTTCCTCTGCCCCGCTTCCCAGCTTTGCAGCAGGAGGTCTTGGCGTGAAGCTCTGGGGTTTCAGACTCGATGTTGCGATGCTCTTCGGCCAGGAAAATCTTAACGGCACTCTGATAGCCTCTTTGGCCTATTCGTTTTAGGGATAGGTTTTAAGGATTGGTTTACAAAACACCGGGGATGTTTTAGTCTCCGGTGTTTTGCAATTTCCTGCGATTCAGTTAACTTCGCGTTCTTCTAACAAATCGTATATGGAGGAAATCATCAAGGAACTCGCGCAGCGGGAATATACCGGGGGATTCGTGACGGAAGTGGAGCAGGAATATGTGCCCAAAGGCCTGAACGAAGACATCATACGCCTTATTTCGGCGAAAAAGGACGAGCCGCAGTGGTTGCTCGACTTTCGCCTGGATGCATACAGGCGCTGGCGGAAGATGACCCCTCCGACTTGGGGACACCTGCAACTTCCGCAAATAGATTTCGATGACATTATATATTATGCCGCCCCGAAGCGTGACGAGGACCGCCCGAAGGAAATCGATCCCGCACTCATGGAGACTTTCGACAAACTCGGAATCCCTCTGCATGAGAGGGAAGTGCTCGCCGGCGTAAAACCCAAGTCCAATGTGGCTGTCGATGCCGTATTCGATTCGGTGAGCGTGGCTACAACTTTCCGCAAGACACTTTCAGAGAAGGGCATAATCTTCTGCTCATTCTCCGAAGCCGTGCGCGAATATCCGGATCTGGTGCGCAAGTATCTTGCGAGCGTGGTGCCCGTGGGCGACAATTTCTACGCTGCACTCAATTCGGCAGTGTTCTCCGACGGCTCGTTCTGCTATATCCCGAAAGGGGTGAAGTGCCCGATGGACCTGTCGAGCTATTTCCGCATCAATGCAGCCGGTACGGGGCAGTTCGAGCGCACGTTGATAGTGGCTGACGAGGGTTCGGAACTCAGTTATATGGAGGGCTGCACGGCTCCAATGCGCGATGAACACCAGTTGCATGCGGCGGTGGTCGAAATAATCGTGGAAAAAGATGCGAATGTGCGTTACAGTACCGTCCAGAACTGGTACCCCGGCGATGCGGAGGGACGCGGCGGCATACTCAACCTTGTCACCAAACGCGGCATCTGCAAGGGCAGCGGTTCGCACCTCAGCTGGACCCAGGTAGAGACAGGTTCAGCAATCACCTGGAAATATCCGAGCACCATACTCAAGGGCGACTATTCGTCGTCGGAGTTCTACAGCGTGGCGATGACCGGACATCATCAGCAGGCCGACACCGGCACCAAGATGATACATCTCGGTCGCGGGACCCGCAGCCGCATAGTTTCCAAGGGCATATCGAGCGGATACAGCGAAAATAGCTACCGGGGACTCGTACATATGGCTCCCACGGCTGCCGGGGCCAGGAACTATTCGCAGTGCGATTCCCTGCTGATAGGCAGCAACTGCGGTGCGCATACTTTCCCGGTAATCCGCAACCAGAACCCTACGGCGGCCGTGGAACACGAGGCTACAACCTCCAAAATCAGCGAAGAACAGCTGTTCTACTGCACCCAGCGCGGCATCCCGACCGAAGATGCAGCCGCACTCATAGTGGGAGGCTATGCCAAGGAAGTTCTTTCGCGCCTGCCCATGGAGTTTGCAGTCGAGGCCCGGAAACTGCTGTCCGTGTCGCTGGAAGGTTCGGTGGGGTAGTCCGGTTGGATTGCACCCCGTTTCTCATTATATTTGCCATTCATTTGATTTTGCATGAGTTGGGTTGAAATAGTCTCTGCGGTGCTCGGCTTGACCTGCGTGTTCCTTGCCGGGCGCAATTCCAAATACAATTTCTATGTGGGATATGTGAACAACGTATTCATGTTCGTGCTGTACCTGACCCAGCATCTGTATTCCGTCATGATACTGCAGCCGGTGTCGTTGGCCATAAATATATACGGACTTTATCGCTGGACGCATCCGAAAGAGGACGAGCGCAGCGCGTCCGACAGCCGTAAACTGAGGGTGGGCCATGTGTCCTGGACCACCTGGGCGTGGATAACCGTTGTGGTGGCGGCGCTGACTGTGGTGTGGGCGATGGTGCTGAACTCCTGGACTGACGACCGTCAGCCGCTGTTGGGCTCGTTCATTGTCATGCTGACTCTGCTTGCGCAGTGGTTGAGCGCGCGCAAATACTGGGAGTGCTGGGCTGTATGGCTCGTGGTCAATGCCCTGAACCTGAGTTTGCACATACTTTCAGGTCTGTACCTGATGTCGATAGTGAACACGCTGTACATAATCAACGGGGTAGTGTCCTTGATTTCCTGGAAGAAAAAATACAATCGAAATGAGTAATATATTGCTTGAAATACACGGACTGCACGCCGGGATAGACGGTAAGGAAATCCTGAAAGGGGTGGACTTGACGATACGTGCCGGCGAGGTACATGCGCTTATGGGGCCCAACGGAGCCGGCAAGAGTACTCTTGCTGCGGTGCTTACGGGGCGCCCCGGTTATGAGGTGAGTGCAGGTACGGTGACTTTCTGCGGTCGAGACCTGCTGGCCATGAGTCCCGAAGAAAGGGCCTGGGCCGGAATGTTCCTGAGTTTCCAGTACCCGGTGGAGATACCGGGAGTGGGCTTCACCAATTTCATGAAGGCGGCGGTGAATGCCAAGCGCAAGGCTGCCGGGCTTCCCGAACTCACGGCAGGGGAGTATCTCAATCTCCTGAAACAGAAGATGTCACTTTTAGGCATGAAAGGGGAGTTTGTCAAGCGCGACGTGAATGTGGGCTTTTCCGGCGGCGAAAAGAAGCGTGCCGAGATTTTCCAGATGGCTATGCTCGAACCCAGGTTCAGCATACTTGACGAGACGGATTCAGGTCTGGATGTGGACGCTCTGAAAGTCGTTGCGGACGGGGTGACTGCCCTGCGCAGTCCCGACACTGCAGCAATCGTGATTACCCATTACCGCAAGCTGCTCGACTACATAGTTCCCGATGTGGTGCATGTGCTGAAAGACGGGCGCATAGTGCTTACGGGAGATAAGGAACTTGCCGACAGAATCGACAACGGAGGCTACGAAGGCTTGAACTGAGATGGACGGACTCTATGTAATAGGACGCGATGCGTTGCCCGAAAGGATAGTACTGAACTCCGGTGAGAAGCTCCTGCTGTCGCTCGTTGCGCTGCCCGGAATGGTGGCGGAAGTGAGTCTGAACGTGGACATCTGCGGCTCTGACTGTGAGGCCGACATCCGCGGGGTATATCTTTGCTCCGGCAACGACAGGCTGAAAATCAATGTCCTGCTGCGGCATCTGGAGGGCGGCAGCGTTTCCCGCCAGCTATTCAAAGGCATAGCCGGCGGCACTTCGAGGGTCGATTTCGACGGGCAGATATACATAGCTCACGGGGCCATGAGGACGGAGGCTTATCAGGAGGCCCACAGCGTGCTGCTGAGTGCAGATGCGAAGGTGGAGTCCCGTCCGCAATTAGAGATATATGCCGATGACGTGCAGTGTTCGCATGGCTGCACCTCCGGCTATTTGGATGCGGAAGCGGAGTTTTACATGCGCTCACGCGGAATACCCGAAAATGAAGCCCGCCGATTGCAGAAAATAGCGTTTCTCGCTCCGGTGGTCGAACATTTGCCGGAAGAACTGAAACGGGAAATATATGACAGTATATCCTAACGTCAAGCTGAATCTCGGACTGAGCGTTCTTAGGCGGAGGCCGGACGGGTTTCACGACATTGAGACCCTGTTTGTGCCCTGCGATGCGTTCAGGGACGTGCTGACGGTGGAATTGAAAAACGATTGCGGCGACGATTTGGTCGAACTCGTTGGTGCCGATTGGCCAATGGAAAAGGATCTTGCATACAGGGCTTTGATGCTCCTGCGCGAGGATTTCGATTTTCCTGCACTGCATATACGGCTCGAAAAACATTCGCCCTCGGGCGCAGGGCTTGGCGGAGGGTCTTCGGATGCCGCTTTCACGCTGCGCTGCATAAATGAACTCTGCAGTCTCGGGCTGGACGAAAGCCGGCTGGCTGGATACGCATCGAAACTTGGAGCCGATTGTGCGTTTTTCGTGTATAACAGGCCGATGTTCGGCGAGGGAAAGGGAGAAATCCTGAGCGAATGGCCAGTGGATTTGAGCGATTTCCGTGTCGAGGTGATTGTGCCCGACGGGGTGAGCGTAAGCACTGCTGCGGCATATTCATTAGTGGTGCCCCGGGACAAGAAGCCTGACCTGCCCTCCTTGAAGACGGTGCTCGGACTGCCGGTGGAACAGTGGAAAGGCCTGCTGACCAACGATTTTGAGGATTCGGTATTCCGGCAGTTCCCTGCGGTGGCCGAGGCGAAAGAGTCGATGTACGCCCGTGGAGCGGTGTATGCGGCCATGTCCGGCTCAGGCTCGGCGGTTTTCGGACTTTTCAGAAAATGACTTTGCGGTGACATCCGACGGACATAGGGACGACAGCAAGAGGATAGCGCGTAACGCTCTTTTCCTCTATCTGCGCATGTTCCTTCTGATGATAGTCGGGCTGTTTACCACGCGCGTGGTTCTGCGCGTGCTCGGGGTTGAGGACTATGCCGTATGGAATCTCGTCGGGGGAGTCGTGACCTTCTTCACTTTCATCACCACTTCGGTGTCGTCGGCAATCAGCCGCTATCTGGCATTTGAGCTGGGACGCGGCGACGAGACGCGCTTGCGCAGTGCGTTCGCGGCAGGAAGAATGGTGCAGCTGCTGATTTCACTCCTGCTCATTTTGCTGGCGGAAACCGTCGGAATGTGGTTCCTGAACAATTATCTGGTAATCCCTGACGGGCGCATGGAGGCCGCCCGATTTGTCCTGCACTGCTCGCTCGGCGTACTTGTGGTGAATATGCTTGCCGTGCCGTACAATGCCGCAATCGTGGCACACGAGAGGATGAACGCATTTGCGGTAGTGAGCGTGTTGGAAGGTGTGCTGAAACTTGCCTTGGCCCTGCTGCTCAGCCTTTCCGTTTACGACAAGTTGAAAACCTATGCCTTGCTGATGCTGGCGGTCGCCCTCGTGGTGCGCTTGTGTTATGGGCTGTATTGCCGTCGCAATTTCCCGGAATGCCGGGGTCGCGCTCCAATCGACAGGAAACTGCTGCGCGAGATGACGGGCTTTGCGGGCTGGAGTTTCCTCGGATCGGGGGCCTATGTGCTGAATGTTCAGGGTGTGAACATTTTGCTGAACCTCTTTTTCGGCGTTGCGCTGAATGCGGCGAGGGGAGTGGTGGCGCAACTGGAATCCATGATGAAGCAGTTCGTCAGCAATTTTATGACCGCTCTCAACCCGCAGATTACCAAAAGTTGGGCTTCGGGGGACAGTGCATACAGTTTCCGTCTCGTTACGGAGGGTGCGAAGTTCGCTTTTATTGTCATATTGTTTTTGATGGTTCCGCTCGGTATGGAAGCGGAATGGCTGCTCGGGCTTTGGCTCGTGGAGGTGCCGCCGTATTCTGCCGCTTTCCTGCGCTTGTCAATGTTGGGGCTTCTGCTGGACATGACGGCGAATCCGCTGCTTACCTTGCAACTCGCTACCGGAAAAGTCCGCCGTTACTATATCGTCACAGGGGCCTGCTCGGTGCTTTGTCTGCCTTTGGTCTGGCTGCTGTTCAAATTGGGCTGCGGGCCGCTGTGGGCTTACGGCGGGATGATTCTGGTCTACGCCGCGGTATTTCTGATTCGTTTGGAGATGGCGCGAAAGGACAGTGCTTTCCCGTCCGGACTTTTCGTGAAGCGTGAATTGTCGCGGCTGCTTCTGCTTGCGCTGCTTACCCTTTCCGTTCCCCTTGTGTTGCGCTTTGTCCTGCCCGCGGGCCTGCTGCGTTTCGTTGCCGTCTGCCTGTGCGGTTGGGTGATAATGGCGGTCGCCGCGTTTGCATTCGTGCTCAGCCCTGCTGAAAAGGCTTTCCTGCTTCGCAAACCGCAGCCGTGGATGCCGGACAAGCTATATCTGGAACTGTACTATTACAGGATTTTCGGCCGCGTGTTGAGGCTCGACAATCCGCGCAGGTTCACGGAAAAGTTGCAGTGGCTGAAGCTGTATGACCGTAATCCCCTGTACCACAGGCTTGCCGACAAACAGGAAGTGAAAGAATATGTTGCCGGTCGCATCGGTGCGGAGCACGTAATACCTACGCTCGGGGTGTGGGATTCGGTAGAGGAAATAGACTGGGATTCGCTGCCTGACAGTTTTGTACTGAAATGTACGCATGACAGCGGCAGTATTTGCGTGTGCCGGGACAAATCCTCGTTCGACAAGACTGCAGCTGTGGAGATGCTGGCTGCGGCCATGCGGCGGAATTTCTACGGCAGGATGCGCGAATGGGCGTACAAGGGCCTGAAACCGAGGATTATAGCGGAGCCATATTTGGGTTCAGGCCTTTCCGATTACAAGTTCTTCTGCTTCGACGGACAGCCAAGGCTGATGTTCGTGGCTTCTGAACGCTGGCTCCCGGGCGAGGAAGTGAAATTCGACTTCTTCGACATGGATTACCGGCATCTGGACATAATCAACCGCCATCCAAATGCTGCCGTGCAGCCGGAAAAGCCTGCTTCATTCGAGCAGATGAAGGAATTTGCCGCCCGCCTTTCGGAGGGGATTCCGCATGTCCGCGTGGATTTCTATGAATGTGACGGTCGGGTGCTGTTCGGGGAATACACCTTCTATCATGATGCCGGTTTCGTGCCTTTCAGCCCGGAAGGGACGGACGAGTGGCTCGGAGACATGCTGACTTTGCCATGGAAAAAATAGTCATCTATACTTGCATAACTGGAGGGTATGACAAGCTCCTGCAACCTGCGGCCGTCGATGCCGACTTCGATTTTGTCTGCTTTGTCGGCAGCGGGGAGAAAAGTTGCGGACGCATAGGCGCGTGGGAAATCCGGGAATTGCCTGCGGAATTGCCTGCCGCGATTGCTTCGGGTTGTCCTCAGGTGCCGTCCGTACAGAATCGGACTCTTGCTTCCCGTTATCCCAAAATGCACCCGCACCTGCTCCTGCCGGAATATGAAGCGAGCGTGTGGGTGGACGGAAATATCCAATTACAGGACGGAACTGTTTTCGAGGCCGCCAGGCGCAAGTTTGCTGAGGGAGTGTTGTACAGCGGAGTGCCGCACCGTGACCGGCACAACCCGTACAGCGAAGCGCTGATGTGCATGAAAATGGGATATTTCAGTTTTTTCCGCTATCTGCGCTTGCTGGCCTGGCTCGCCCTGCATCCCTCGCAGCGCAATGCCGGTCTGCAGGAGAACAACCTGATTTTCCGCCGGCACAACGATCCGCGCATCGTGGCCCTGGATGAACTGTGGTGGAAGAAATTGCTGTCCGTCTGCCGCCGGGACCAGATTACGTTCATGTGGTGCCTGCGCAAATGCGGCATCCCCGTGGATTATTTCCTCGGTGAGGGCATAAATACACGTAATTCTCCGGGATTCAAGTATTTGCTGCACGGGAAATAGCTTTTTATCCGGATTTTTATTTATCTTTGCAGGCTGTCCCTCGGGTAGGGACAAATTGTAAAACTATTAATATCAAACAGATTCACAATGGCTGTTAAAATTCGCTTACAGCGCCACGGAAAGAAGAATTTCGCATTCTTCCACATTGTTGTGGCTGACTCACGCGCACCGCGTGATGGTCGTTTCATCGAAGAGTTGGGTACTTACAACCCCAACACCAACCCTGCCAAGATCGAGTTGAAGGCAGATCGTGCTCTCGCATGGCTTAATGTGGGCGCGATTCCTACTTTGACCGCCCGCCGCATCCTCTCTTACGAGGGAGTTCTCCTGCGCCACCATCTTGACGGCGGAGTAGCCAAGGGTGCTCTCACCCAGGCCGAGGCTGACAAGAAGTGGAACGATTGGAAGGTTGAGCATGATGCAAAGGTAGCCGCAAAGGTTTCAGGACTCAAGAACTCAGCAATCGAGGCCAAGAAGGCTGCCAAGGCTGAGGAGGTAAAGGTCAATGAGGCCCGCGCCGCTGCTATCGCCAAGAAGGCCGCAGAACTGGCTGCCGCTAAGGAAGCTGAGACCGCTGAAGCAGCAGAGGCTCCTGCAGAGGCATAATGCTCGAGTTTGCAAAAGTTCTCAAATCTAACGGCACCGAAGGAGACCTGCTTATAGGGATTCGCGATGTCGGCTTTGATGAGATAGATCTTAAGGAACCGGTGTACATCGACTTCGATGGGCTGCCGGTCCCTTTTTTTATTGCTTCCCTTACGCCGAAAGGCACTTCGAAGGCAGTTGTGCATTTAGTCGATGTGGATTCGCTGCGGGATGCCGAGGAAATGGTAGGCCGTTCATTCAGCGTCGATTATCTCGAATACGGTGAGGATGAGGAGGATTTTACCGGGTGGACCCTGCTGGACAAAGGTAAGGTGTTCGGAACGGTGGACGGGGTCGAATATATCCCCGGAAATCCCTGCTTGTGTATCGGGGACATGATGATTCCGCTGCATGAGGATTTGATTTTGAGTTGTGATCCTGAGCAAAAAATCCTCGACATGGATTTGCCCGAAGGACTTGGGTTGGAAAACGACTGACATGGCACCGGAAGTCAGCATAGTGATAGTCTGCATGAACCGGATGGACAATCTCTATCCGTGTCTGGAGAGCATACGCAGGCATTGCAAGGTGACGCATGAGACCTTTGTGGTGGCGTATATGTTTTCTGCGGATAATCTCGCTGCTGCGCGTGCCGACTTTCCGGAAGTGGAATTTATAGTGAGCGGTGAAGTTCGCGGATTTTCGGAGAACAACAACCTTGCGCTCCGTCGTGTCAGCGGACGCTTCTGCTTTGTGCTGAATGACGATGCCTATCTGATTGACGGCAGTCTTGACAGGCTGGTGCGCGATTTCGACGGACTTCCGGAGGATGCGGCGATTGTGGCTCCGCGCCTGCTCAACCCTGACGGCAGCCTGCAACTTTGCGGCCGCCCTCCCTATCCGGCCCGGAAATATGCCCTCCAGCAGTGGCACCTGTATTCCGAACCGAAGGACGACACGATAGGGAAGACCCCTGTCCGCGACGGAATATATCTGACTTCCAACATTTCCGGGGCGGCTTTTCTCATACGTACTTCCGTTTTCCGCGAACTCGGCTGGTTCGACGAGCGTTATTTCTTTACGCCGGAGGACATAGCCCTTTCGACCGCAGCCCGCAAGGCGGGTTACAAGGTGTACGTGGACACAGAAGCCGGGGTCGTACACAAGTGGCGGACGACAGCAACCGCTTCGGATATGTCTGTGGCGATAAGACCGGCTTCGATTCGTGGCAGCCTGATTTTTTTCAGTGGCGGCTCGGCCCTGCGGTATTTTCTGCTCGGAATTGCCGTATGGACTGCTGAGGCGGCAAAATTCCTGAAAGCGTCACTGATGCAAGTGCTTCGTCCCGGTGCCGGCAATCGTCTTGCAAGACGCACCTACGCTGCGAACTGCGCTGCCGTATTTACCCGCCGCAGCCCCAAGGAACTTTTCATCAGGCACCGAAAATGACTCCCCGGATACTTGTCATAATCGTTTCCTACAATGCCATGCCGTGGCTTGACCGTTGCCTCGGCAGTGTGCGGCAGTCTTCTTTGCCGGCGGATGTGCTCATGGTGGACAACGGTTCCACGGACGGGACACCCGAGCATGTGCGCGGGAATTATCCGGAAGTGCGTCTGCTCGTGCAGGACGGGAACCTCGGCTTCGGCAGGGCGAACAATGCCGGGCTGAAAATCGCGCTTGACGAGGGCTACGATTATGTTTATTTGCTGAATCAGGATGCGTGGATATTCCCGGATACGCTGTCGTTGCTGGTCGGGGCTATGCGGAAGGCACCGGATTTTGGGATACTCAGTCCCATGCAGTTGGCTGCGGACGGAAGATTGGATTCCCGTTTTGCCCGGCATTTGCCGGAAAAATTGCGGGGTGTAGTCGGTGCTTCGTCAGAAGAACTGCGCGGCGTTGCCGGCGGCTCGTCCGGAGAATCGCGGAAAACTGCCGTTGGTGCTGGTGATTCCCGTTCAGCCGATTGTCGCTCAGATGAACAGCTGGATATTGGAACTGGTTCCGGCCGTCCGGTGGATGTGAAGTTTGCAATGGCTGCGCATTGGCTGATGAGTATGGATGCCGTGCGGAAAGTCGGCGGCTTTTGCCCTGCGTTCACGCATTACGGTGAGGATGACAATTATATAGACCGGCTGCATTATCATGGTCTGCGTTGCGGAGTTGTTCCTGCAGCCAAGGCCGTGCATGACCGTTCACAACGCCGGCCCCCGAAAGCTGCCCGGGTGCGTCTGAAATGTGTAGCTGCAGTGGTGGGGCTTTGCAATCCCTGCCGGCCCATGTTGTTCAGCGGGCTTGTCGAACCCCTCAGACTCATCTGCATAGCCGCCAAAAACCTGTCGCTCATTCCCTTGAAGGAACTCCCGCGCCTGCTGCGACGTTACCCGGAATTCAGGCGAGCAAGGACCGAATCGAAGCGTAAAGGGGCTTTTCTTTAGTGACAGTGCCACTCGAAACCCGCGATTTCGTATACCCGGACACTGGGGAGCGCAGGCCGTTTTGTGTGAGGAAACCTGTTATGGCAAGCATGAAAGGGAGGTAGGGCAAATCTTGAGTGACGCAAAGTCAGAACCCAGGTGACTTTTGTGTTTCCGTTTATGCTTCCGTTTATGCTATCTCGTTGATATCCACGAGGTTATTGAGTATGGCGTAGACCGTCAGACCGGGAATCGAGCGTATTCCGATTTTGTGGGTGATGTTGCGCCTGTGGGTGATGACGGTGTTCACCGAAATGTTCAGTTCATCGGCTATTTCCTTGTTTATCAAGCCTTTGGCGACGCATACCAATATCTCTTTTTCACGCTCTGAAAGCGCGTCCGAATCCTCCTCATCTGTGTTTTCCTCTATCTCCACTTCCGGCTCGGCATGGGAATTTTCCAGATATTTCACCATGGGAACGAGAATGTTGTCCTCTATGCAGGTGTGCGAATGCAGGTCTTCTTCAAGCGCAAAAAGCTGTTGCAGCAACACCAGGCGCAGCCACTCATCGCATTCATGGGGCAGGAATTTCATCACGATGTTCTTCAGATCCCCGAGCTTTTCATCAACATTTGTGTGGTTCTTCTCGAAGAATTCTATCGTAAAATCCTCCTTCCGAGAGCCGTCAATCAGAGACTGTACGTATGGAATGAGTTTTTCCTCCTCAAATTTGAAGTGCCTGCGAAGCTCGTCCTTGTAGCCCATGAAGAATTCCCAGACGACCTTTTTGCTGCCCTTCGAGCATGGTTCGATGAGCAGGCGCACTGATTTCTCGATTTCCTCGATTGCGTTGGCCTGGTAGTACGAGTGCGACTGGTGTATGTAGTTCAGCACGTCCGCAGGCCTGCAACGTGCGATTTCCCGTCGCGACAACTTGAAGTTTCCGCCGGAATATACCTTGCAGATGAGTATGGTCGTTTCCGGATCCAGCCCCACCTCGCTGCATACCTCGCTCACAGTTTTTTCGCCGAAACTGCCTCTCACTCCCATGCGGGCAAGCACCGGGAGCAGCCTGTAATTCTGATCTATGAGCTCTGAGAGCTTCATGTTTGATGAGAAAATGTCCATTTGTGTCAATCTTTTTTGTCCTTGGCCCGCGCACAGCAGTCGTGCTGCCCGCAGCCACCGCAAGCCCCGCCGCAGGAATTCGACCCACGGTGTTTCCATAAGCAGGTCACGGCCAATGCAAATGCTGCCAGTACCACAACGAGTATCGCTATGTCAGCAATGTTTCCCATGACCTTTTTACATTATCAATCCGGCAACCAAATATGCCAGCAATGCGCATACCCAGGCCACCGCGCACTGGAATACGACCACTCCCGCCGCCCATTTTCCGCCGAGTTCCCGCTTGACCGCAGCTATTGCGGCTACGCAAGGGGTGTACAGGAGGCAGAATACCAGCATGGGAATGACTGTCAGGGAAGTAAGCACCGAACTTGCATTCAGCACTTCGAGAGTGGATACCACGCTTTCCTTCGCGAGGAATCCGCTGATCAGGGCCGTCACTACCCTCCAGTCGCCGAGCCCCAAAGGTGAGAATACGGGTGCGAGCACTCCGGCTATTGCAGCAAGCATACTTTCCTCGCTGTCCACGAAATTCAGACGGAAGTCAAACGATTGCAGGAACCATATTATTATCGACGCCACGAATATTACCGTGAACGCCCTCTGGAGGAAGTCCTTGGTCTTGTCCCACATCAGACGGAGCACATTCTTCGCGCCCGGCAGACGGTAGTTCGGCAACTCCATTACGAACGGAGCCGCAGTTTCCTTGGTCATTACCCGCGAGCACAAGGCCACGACAACGCCTACCAGTATGCCCGTGAGATACAGCAGTACCAGCACAAGTCCGCCGTGTCTTGGGAAAAACATGCTTGTCAGGAATGCGTATATGGGGATTTTGGCCGAGCAGCTGATGAACGGTGTCAGCACCACGGTCATCTTTCTGTCATGCGCCGACGGCAGTGTCCGTGTAGACATTACAGCAGGCACGGAGCAGCCGAAGCCTATCAACAACGGAACGATGCTGCGTCCGCTCAGTCCCAATTTGCGCAACAGTTTGTCGAACACGAAAGCCACGCGAGCCATATAACCGCTGTCCTCAAGCATCGACAAGAAGAAGAACAGCAGCACAATGATGGGGATGAAGCTGACTACCGTGCCCACACCTCCAAAGATGCCGTCGCCCACCAGGGAGCGAATTGCCGGCGATACGCCCCACGAACCGAGAGCGTTGTCGCATACTCCGGCAAGCCAGCTTATGCCGGCGTCCAACCAGTCCTGAAGGGGAGCGCCGAGCACGTCTATCGAAAGCCAGATTATCAGCGACATCACCACTACGAAGATGGGGAGTGCGGTGAACTTTCCGGTCAGTATCTTGTCGAAGCGGCGGCTTCGTCTGTATTCGCGGCTTATCCGGGGCTTGACCACGGTCTGGCGGCAGAGTTTTCCGATGAAGTTGAAACGCATGTCGGCTATTGCGGCATTGCGGTCCAGCCCGCGTTCCTCTTCCATCTGGGCGATGGAGTGCCCGATTATCTCCTTTTCGTTTTCGCTCAGACCGAGTTTTTCCATTATCTCGTCATCACCTTCCACTATGCGGCTGGCAACGAACCTTATCGGCAGGTCGGCACGTTTGGCGTGGTCTTCCACAAGGTGCATTATGCTGTGCAGGCAGCGGTGTACCGCTCCGCCGTGCTCCTCTTTGGGGCAGAAGTCCTGCCAGCGAGGCTTTTCCTGGTATTTGGCTATGTGTACGGCATGGCCGACAAGTTCCTCGATTCCCTCGTTCTTTGCAGCCGAGATGGGTACGACCGGTATCCCGAGCAGCTCTTCCATTTCATTTATCCGTATGGTGCCGCCGTTTCCGCGAACCTCGTCCATCATGTTGAGCGCCAGAACCATGGGGATGTCCAGTTCGAGCAGCTGCATGGTAAGATACAGGTTGCGCTCGATGTTTCCGGCATCCACTATGTTAATCAGAGCCTTGGGCTTTTCTTCAAGGATGAAGCGGCGCGAAACGATTTCTTCGGATGAATATGGGGATATGGAGTATATTCCGGGCAGGTCGGTCACCAAGGTGTCGGAATGTCCGCGTATTATGCCGTCCTTGCGGTCTACCGTTACTCCGGGAAAGTTGCCCACGTGCTGGTTGGCTCCGGTGAGCTGGTTGAAAAGCGTGGTCTTGCCGCTGTTCTGGTTTCCGACAAGGGCGAAAGTGAGGGTTGTCCCTTTCGGCAATGGATTCTCGTCCTTTTTCGAATGGAAACGTCCGGTTTCGCCAATTCCGGGGTGTTCTTCCGCTTTGTGCGGCTGGTTTTCCGTGTTGGAGTCTGTATCGTGTTCCGCTTCCGTTGTGTCCGGCAAGAGTTCTATTTCTATTTGTGCTGCATCTTTCAGGCGCAGGGTCAGGGAGTAGCCGTTGAGGAGAATTTCCATAGGGTCGCCGAGCGGGGCGAGTTTCGTAAAGCGCACTTCCTGACCCGGGATTACGCCCATGTCAAGAAGCCTGTTGCGCAGGATTCCCTCTCCTCCGACTTTTGTGATTATGGCACGCTGACCTTGTTTTAATTGTTGTAAAGTCATCTGTATAGACGTGTTTATCATACAAATATCGGAATTTGTCGGCGACTTGGCAATCATTATATATGATGATAGTCAGCGTTATTCTTCCCGGAGTTTGTTGCGTCTTTCACCGATTGCCTTGCTGTTGTGTCGTTCTGTGTTTTGAGGCCTTGTAGAGGCATCTGTGAAAAATTGATGTCGGAAAAGGCCCGAAAAATTTGGTGTTTGAGAAATTTTAAGTACTTTTGCAGTCCCAAAGTCAAGCGGACATGGTGAAATGGTAGACACGCTACTTTGAGGGGGTAGTGGGCATTAGCCTGTGTGAGTTCGACTCTCACTGTCCGCACGAAAGAGTGACTGAAATGAATTTCGGTTGCTCTTTTTTCGTTTTAGTGTGCTACATTTGCTCTCGTTATGCTTCAACTTGCACCACCTGACGGCAGCGACAGGATTTTGCTGCATTCATGTTGCGCTCCATGTTCCGGGGCGCTGCTCGAATGTATGGTGAATCAGGGGTTCAGCCCTGTGGTTTTTTTCAGCAATTCCAATATAGACACACGCGAGGAGTACGAACATCGCCGCACCGAACTCGAGCGCTATTGCCGTCAGCTTGGGCTGGAATTTGTGGACGATGAATATGACCATGAATCCTGGCTTTCAGCGGTGAGGGGATTGGAGAACGAACCTGAACGCGGAAACCGTTGTCGGGCATGTTTTGAATTCCGTCTGCGCAGAGCCGCCCGATATGCCAAGGAACACGGGCTTGATGTGCTCACCACGAGTCTCGCTTCTTCGCGCTGGAAAAACCTCGATCAAGTGAACGAAGCAGGCGAAAGTGCAGTGCGTTCTGTTAATGATGGGAAGGTTAAATTCTGGCCGATGAACTGGCGGAAAGGCGGTCTGCAACCACGTCGTGCCGAGGTCATCCGGGAGCAGAACTTCTATAACCAGACTTATTGCGGTTGCGAATTTTCCCACCGTGCCGGGTAATCCGGTTTTTTCTTGTAAAACTTGAAATTTGCATGAGGACAACATTCAAATTTCTTTATTGCCTTAGTTTGACGCTATGGGCTGCCTGTGCATCCGCCCAACTATCAAATATAAACATGAGTGTGGACAAGGTTCTGGGACTTGCCCGGACTATTGTGACAATACAGATGACGCTGCCTCAAAATGAGCAGACCATCACCCGAACCATGCTGATGAAACGGCATCAACGTATCGCGCCATTATTTGAAGATGATTTTTGGGGTACGCATTGACGAAGTCAGGATAATGCTCGGCCACTGAATTTACAATGGCCGAGCTATGCTTTTTTGTGTCTGACGAGTTTTATCGGACAGCAATGAAAATGTATGTCAATATTGATTTTGAGCGGATTTAGTGGCAAATTTGTATCACAATACTCCACGAATGTTGGAAACATTTTCTATTTTTGTAGGGTCATCGGAAGATGATGCAACATATTAACGAAAGTGTTTTGCTTTCCTTGAATGGGAATCTGGAAAATTCATTGGTACAAGGATACAGCGAACAACATTCAGCACGTGTCTTGTCTTATATCGTTCTTGATATACAGCAGCAGGTGTGGAGTATTGTTTATTTGTACCAAGGTATTCCAGAACCTCCATTCAGATAGGCAATCAACTCCACACTTTCTTTGTTTTATCAAATACCCATTTTCGGAGTTGGGGCGGGTATAATGTTACGAAGTTGAAAAGAATACCGAAATTTTTATTTGCCACTTCAAGTCTGATTCTGACCTCCTGCGGCATCGGGCAAAAAGCAACGCTTAGTGTGCCCCCAAAGTGTATCCGAAGAAACCGTCAATAACTACTCCGTACTACAGACTATAATTGATGAACCTCAACAGCAACGTCGACCGACAACAAGTCTTTGAAAGCCACAGCCGTTGCATTACTAATAATAATCGGGCAAGTATTTAAATTTCTATATATGTTAAAGTCAAGCAATACGCCAAACAATGCACCAAGCAGTGCGGTCAGAGATAACTACAAGCGGCTGTATGAAAGCCGGGACTTGGAAATCAATAATCTCTGGCAGCGATCAATTTTCCTTACCGCATTCCTTGTATTATGCTTTACAGGCTATGGATTTCTTATCTGGAAGATGTTTGACTTAGACTGGGATCCTAGTAAAATAGACTATCGGAAAATATACTATTTGAACGTCATTGCTATACTGATAAGTCAGGTCGGTATTATATTATCCATACTCTGGATTGCTATGGCGAAAGCGTCGAAAGCATGGTATGAAGCTTACGAAAATGCTATAGAGAATTTTGAAGATAAACATAAAGTCGAATTGGAATTAGATTTAGATTTAGATTTAGATTTAGATTTAGATTCAAAAAATAAGGTGAAGAATTATGTCGTCCCCGACAAAGACAAGATGAACTCATGCCTATTCTCAACTAAAGCCGGAGCTTATTCTCCCTCAAAAATCAATATAGTTATAGGGCAGGTTAGTTTGATTATATGGTGTATCACAGCGATAGTTCATGTGGTATTGTGGATATTTCGTGAAAATAAAAATGCTTGCTGTATTTGCAGCCTAATTGTAGCGATTGCTTTACTAGGAGTAATCTTCTGGTTGGCGGTCCAGCCCTGTTGTATACGGAGAAAACTGAAAAAACTGTTGAAACTGAAAAAGAAGGAAAAGAAAAAATGTGGCTTTTTGAACATAAGAAGTGAATACCTGTCATCGAATATCTTCAACAGTAAGGGGGAACGTAGGGGAAAATATTAAATGGCTAAAGAAGAAAAATTAGGAAGCCAATAAGTGAGTAGGCGTGAAAAATTAAAAATCTACAATATGCCTGTACACAGCGGCAACGAAACAAAGTCCTGGTGGAAACTTGGAAAATGAAATATGAAGAACGAAAAATGAAGAATCGCGTATGAAAGCAATATATTACTACATAGGAATGGCAGCCGCTGTGTTGCTCTCTTCTTGCAAGAAGGACACGAACTACGATATGCCGGACCCCGACTACGGGAAGATTACGGTGACAGCCGACTGGAGCGGACTCGGGACAGGAGTAGACATCCCCGCCTCGTGGACGGTCTGCATGGGCGACTACACCGGGACGGAGACCGGGAAAACCCACACGCCCGACTATCTGTTTACTCCCGGCAGTTATACCCTTGTGGCCTACAACATCCCTGAAGGCATTGCGGTAAGCGGCACGACGGCAACGGTGGCGGACGATGAAGCCAACTCGGGCTGCATCAGCGGTACCCCCAGCTGGCTTTTTACCTCGGTGCAGGAGGTGGAGATAGCGGCCGGCACCGACTATGCTCTGACCGCCGCCATGCGGCAGCAGGTGCGCGAGTTGACATTGGTGATAGAGCCGACGGGAGATGCGGCAGACCTCATTGAGAGCATCGAAGGTTACCTTTCGGGGGTGGCTGGCACGCTGGAGTTCGACACGGACATGCATGGCACGCCCTCGGATGTTGCCCTGTCGTTCACCAAGATAACGGAGGGTAACGACGCAGGTAAGTGGCACGTCACGGTGCGTCTGCTCGGCATCGCAGGCAGTTCACAGACCTTGACGGCCACCATTACGTACGCAGGCGGCAATCCGCAGGATACCATGCTAAAGAGCGACATGACAGCAGTTCTCGCGGACTTCAACGCTGACAAGACAGTACCCCTCACCCTGACGGGCAGCTTAGAGACCCCCGATGAGGTGAACTTCACCGCCCCCGTCATCGACTGGATTGCAGACAATGACTACTATGGTGATGACAACGGTGAAGCCGTCATGAAGTAAGCTCCCTTAAAAACATCCGCTTTCCAGTGCGCCAATGCGTCAGCGCAGAGATATGACAGGGTGCATCGGGCAGCGATGCAAATGCTGGTGGCACTAATCAGAAATACTAAAAGCAACAAGAATGTATAGAATCAGACACATTGCGTATGCATTCATGGCGGCAAGCCTTCTGACCGCCTGCATGCAGTACGAATCCGAAATGCTGTCCGACGGCACACTGCCCCTGACACTGACCGCATCCATAGAGGGCAGCACTGCTACCCGCGCCACGGTGGATAACACATGGGACGGCGGTGAAGTGATAGCTCTGCAAGTGAACGGCGGGGACTGGTACGACTACACGGCAGATGCCTCCGGCAACCTGACCGGCAACTACTATTGGAAAAACAACAACTCCATCACCGTGCAGGGCATTTACCCTGCCACAGTAGTGGAAAATACGAATTGGAGCGTGGAGGCGGACCAAAGCAGCGATGTGTCTTATCAGTCGGGTGACCTACTTGCAAGCAACATACAGACCGTGAGTTATGGCGGGACAGCCGACCTTGAGTTCTATCACCAAACTGCCAAGGTGGTGGTGAACGTGAAAAATGCAGATCTGTCCGATGCCATCAGTGCTGCGGCAGAGGACATCAACGTGATCATCGGTGAAGAGGATGACCTTGTGTTAGAGGCTGGTTTCTCGTTCCCGACAGCGGCGGACGTTGGCGGGCGTTGGCGCGGCACGTGGGACCCCGGCACCGAGAAAGGCTCCGTCACGCCCCACTTGTCCGAAACTGCAGCGGACGGCTGTCTCGCTACTTACTCAGCCCTTGTCATCCCGCAAATCATCACGAGCGGTACACGGCTGCTGACTTTCAAGGTCACGAAGGACGGCACTGAATACGGCCCGTTCTACTACACCTTGCCGAGTGAAATCGAATGGAAAGCCGGTTATGTGTACACTTACAACGTTTCTATCTTCTTTTACGGCGTTGATGTGTCCGTAAGCACCGGCATGGTCTGGAATGAAGGCGAGAGTATCGAGGTTGAGCTTGATGTCGAGGTCGCATACACCTACGACGCAGAGACAAACGCCTACACGGTTTACACTGCCGACGGCCTGTTAGAATGGAACAAAGCTGTGCAGGACGACCTCTCGATGAACTGCACCCTTGCTGCTGACATCGACCTGACGGGCATCGACTACGAGTGGTTGCTGGTAGGCAACACTAGCAACCAGTATACCGGCACTTTCGAGGGCGGCAATCATACCATACGGGGGCTGACTGTCAACCAAAAAGAAACAGACTATGTAGGCCTGATTGGCTGTCTCGGCTCGGACGGCAAGGTGCAGAACTTGACGCTGGAGAATATGAGTATAATCGGCTACAACTATGTTGGCGGCGTGGTGGGAGAGAACACCGGCACCGTGAACGACTGTAGCGCCTCGGGCGATGTCACCGGCGGTGGTTACTATGTTGGCAGCGTTGTGGGATACAACACCGGCACCGTGACCGGCTGCAGTTCCTCGGGCAGCGTGTCTGGAGACAGAAATGTCGGCGGCGTTGTGGGATACAACTACGGCACCGTGACCGGCTGCTACCATGCCTCGGGCGATGTCACCGGCAATAACGACTATGTCGGCGGCGTGGTGGGATACAATTCCGGTGGCACCGTGACGGGCTGCTACCATGCCACGGGCAGCGTCTCCGGTAGCGGTAACTATGTCGGTGGCGTGGTGGGAGGGAACCTGCTTGGCACCGTGACCGACTGTAGCGCCTCGGGCGATGTCACCGGCAATGGCGACTATGTTGGCGGCGTTGTGGGAGAGAACACCGGCAGCGTGAACGACTGTAGCGCCTCGGGC
>CAZOQW010000022.1:0-28942 GCA_964582235.1 uncultured Muribaculaceae bacterium
TAGATAGGGTAAGATACGCGGGTGTTCTCGGTAACGCTCTTGTCGTTGAAGTCGATCTTGCCGTTCTCGTCAACGGTCACGTTCTCGAGCAGTGCATCGCGACGGATTGCGTTGTAGATATCGGGTTCTGACTCCTTGTCGAGGTTGATAACCTTGGCGTAGCATCCGCCCTCGAAGTTGAAGATACCCTCGTCATCCCAGCCGTGCTCGTCATCACCGATGAGCAGACGCTTGGGGTCGGTTGAAAGGGTGGTCTTGCCGGTTCCTGAGAGACCGAAGAAGATAGCGGTGTTCTCTCCGTTGAGGTCGGTGTTGGCTGAGCAGTGCATTGAAGCGATGCCCTTGAGAGGGAGGTAGTAGTTCATCATTGAGAACATACCCTTCTTCATCTCACCGCCGTACCAGGTGTTGAGGATAACCTGCTCCTTTGAGGTTACGTTGAATGCGATGGCGGTATCGGAACGCAGGCCGAGTTCCTCGTAGTTCTCGACGCGGGCCCTTGATGCGCAGTACACGATGAAGTCAGGTGCCTGGTCGAACTCTTCCTGGTTCTTCGGACGGATGAACATGTTGGTTACGAAGTGAGCCTGCCATGCAACTTCCATGATGAAACGGATCTTCATGCGGGTGTCCTTGTGGGTGCCGCAGAAACCGTCGACAACGAAGAGCCTCTTGCCTGAGAGCTGCTTGGTGGCGATGCTTTTCAACTCATTCCAAGCCTTCTCTGAAAGCTCGTGGTTGTCGTTGGGATACTCCGGGGTGCTCCACCATACGGTGTCCTTGGAGTTCTTGTCCATCACGATATATTTGTCCTTGGGAGAACGTCCGGTGTAAACGCCGGTCATAACGTTGATGGCGCCGAGTTCGGTTACCTGTCCTTTGTCATAACCTTCGAGTTCGGGCTTGGTCTCCTCATTGTAGAGGACCTCGTAGGTGGGATTGTAGAGAACTTCGGTAGTTCCCTTGATCCCGTACTTACTTAAATCAATCTTTGTCATAATTTAATTATGTTGATAAAGAGTTTAACTGCTTTCTTTCAAATCGGGCAAATTTAGGCAAACTAAATCACTTTTCCAAGGTTGTAGAGACAACCGACAAGTGCAATTTACGAAATTAGATTGAAGAATTCATTTTTAGTGGTGGAGAAGTGAAGTTTTTCTCCTGGTCTTCTGTCGATTCCGTATTGAACTTCTTTAACGAATTTGTCTGTAAGTTTGTTAAAGTCAGTCTTTTTAGGAATGTATTGCCGTATCAACTTGTCTGCGTTCTCTATAGCCCCTTTCAGCCAGGAGGAATATGCGCCGCGAACTCAGGCCCGTTATCGGTTGTTATCGTCTTGACAAACTGCCTATATGGAAATAGTTGCACTTCCATGTTGAATTTACAATGCCTAAATTTGCGGTGATGACAGCTGTTGAGACTTTAAAGAAATATTGGGGCTACGATGCGTTCCGCCCCATGCAGGGAGAGATAATTGATACGGCCCTTCAGGGCAAGGACGTGCTGGCCATATTGCCGACCGGCGGCGGCAAGTCCGTGTGCTTCCAGGTGCCGGTGATGATGCAGGAGGGGCTGGGTCTTGTGGTGACTCCGCTGATAGCCTTGATGAAAGACCAGGTCCAGAATCTGAACGACCGGGGCATCAAGGCCATAGCCGTACATTCAGGGATGAACCGGAAAGAGGTGGATTTAGCCCTGAACAATGCGGCATATGGCGGAGTGAAGTTTCTCTACGTGTCCCCTGAAAGGTTGGGAACAAGGCTGTTCCTGTCCTATCTCGAAGTCCTGAAAATAAACAGGATAATAGTGGACGAGGCGCATTGTATCTCGCAGTGGGGCTACGACTTTCGTCCCGATTACCTGAAAATCAGTGAAATACGCAAAATTTGCCCCGCGCCCCTCATGGCCCTGACGGCAACGGCGACTCCTAAGGTGGCAGGGGATATCATGGACCGCCTGACCAGACCCGGCACACCGTCGGAAATGGAGAGGAACAGGGAGGCTTTCGTACTGCTGAAAAGCGGATTCGAAAGACCCAACCTTTCTTATATAGTGCGCAAGTCGGAGGACAAGAGCGGCATGCTGCTGAATATCTGCAGGGGCGTGGCGGGTTCCGGAATAGTGTATATGAGGAACCGCAAGAAGTGTGAGGAAACGGCCGCCCTGTTGGAGTCAGGAGGAATCAGCGCATCGTATTACCATGCCGGGCTGGATCCCCTCACGAGGGAGACGAGGCAGCAGGATTGGAAGAGCGGGAAAATCCGGGTGATGGTCTGCACCAACGCTTTCGGCATGGGTATCGACAAGCCGGACGTGCGCTTCGTGGTTCACCTGGGTTTCTGCGACAGTCCGGAGGCGTATTTTCAGGAGGCCGGACGTGCCGGAAGGGATGGGTTGCGCTCGTATGCGGTGCTGGTCTGGAATGACAGGGATGTGCAGAGGGCCGAGCAGATTCTGACGCTGTCTTTCCCGGAACTGGACTACATAGAGGACATATATCAGAAAATACACATTTTCAATAATATAATATATGAGGCAGGGGAGGGCTTCCAGTTCAATTTTGATCCGGTGGCTTTCGCCAGACATTATGCCCTGAATCCCGCCCAGTTGCGCTATGCGCTGCGCTATCTGGAACTTTCCGACCATTTGAGCTACGACGAGGATGCCGTGTCGGATACGAGAGTCAAAATATTGGCGCCAAGGAACCAGTTGTATGAGATCGAATTGCCGGACGAGCCATCGAAAGACCTGTTGGAAGCCTTGATGCGGGGCTATCCTGGAATATTCTCTTTTGCTGTCGGGGTGGACGAAAGGTCGCTTGCAGCCGGGCTTGGCGTGGGCATACCACGTTTGAGGCAACTTCTGTACGGTCTTTCCGTGGAACACGTGATTAAGTACATACCGAGTTCAAGCGGACCGGTCATAAACCTGCACCACAACAGGCTCATGCCGGGCAATCTTGACTTGAAAAAGGATTTGTACGAGTTCCTGAAACGTAATGCCCGGGAACGCTCGGAAGCGGTGAGGGAATATGCCTCGCAGACAGAATTGTGCCGCTCGCGTTATCTGCTGGCCTATTTCGGACAGAGCGAAAGCGGAGACTGCGGTCATTGCGACCTGTGTCTGGAACGCAGGCAGCTGAAAAAGAAATTGCTGGCCTTTGCTCAGATGCATCCCGGCTTCTCCCTTGATGACTTGAAGGCCTGGTGCGATGACCCGGCAAACGGCATGTCGCGTGAGGCAATCTCGCTGTACAGACGCATGCTTGACGAAGGTGAGATAGTTTAAATGACCGGCAAGAGATTACTCCCAGTTGCTGACTATGTATTCCTTACCCTCGTATTCAAAATACACTAAATCATCAGGCTTGATGATAAACAGGAAAAAAGTACGCTTAAGTTCTGTATTCCTGAACTTTCCATAACACTTGTGCCCTATCTGAGTACCAAACACTCTGATAAGGTTATTCAGAGCACCTTGCGGCATTTCCTTAATTGTAATTTCGTCTACAGGTATTTTAGTCTTTATTCCGAGAACTGTTATTAACTCCAGATTATTGGATTCATCAAGTCTTATTTTGCGAGGCAGTGTCCCAAGAACGGCAAAGAGAGCGAACGCAACTATAACAAGTGTAAAAACAAGTGTGATGGTAAGCATAAAATTCGGTTTCATTGTTATTTGGAGTTTAATTATGTGTTCGGCTGTGCTATAGGCGACTTGTACCTGACTTGCCCCGGGGCTACCGGATGAAATCCGTGCTGACCCTCGCTTCGGGGTTGGCGGCGGCTGTCTTGCCGTCGGGCAGGTTGCGCAGCATCCAATCCATGTTGCGGGCAAGCGTGCGCATGGTCTGCAGTCCTTCCGCATCTTCTGCGGCCTCGCCGGCCTTGCGTCCGTGGACGCTGTTCCAATACTGCGAAGGCACAATCGGCATATTGTTTATCGTGAAATACTTGTTCAGCCTGTCGAAAGCCGCGCTTGCCCCTCCGCGTCGGCATACGACCACGGCAGCGGCGGGCTTGTACTTCAGGAAGCGGCCACCTGAATAGAACATCCTGTCGAGCACAGCGCACAATGTCCCGTTCGGACCGGCATAATAGACCGGCGAACCTATGATGATGCCGTCCGCTTCCTTGGCTTTCGCAAGCAGTTCCGGCATCACGTCATCCTTGAAAGCACATTCCCCTGTATTGAAGCAGGTCTGGCACGCAATGCAGCCGTGAACGGCCTTGGTGCCTATCCATGCGATTTCACACTCGTGTCCCAGACTCTCCAGCGTGCGCGCACACTCCGTCAGGGCTATGTTCGTGTTCCCCTCCTTGCGGGGACTTCCGTTTATCAAGAGTACTTTCATATTGCCTGAATTTTTGGATCTCCCACAAATTTAGTCCTAAAATCGCTACTTTTGCATAACTGCATAAAACAAACCAATACCATGAGAAAGAATTTCGGCGCAAAGCCCTACACCTATCCCCAGCCCGTTTTCATTATTGCTACTTACGGCGAAGACGGCACTCCCGATGCCATGAATGCCGCGTGGGGAGGAATCAGTGAAAGCAATGAACTTACTCTCTGCCTCAGCGCGGGGCACAAGACGGTGAAGAACCTGATGAAGCGCGGTGCCTTCACGGTGAGCATGGCCGATGTCGGGCACCTCGTGGCCTGCGACTATGTGGGTCTGGTCTCCGGCAACAATGTTCCGGACAAGTTCGCGCGTGCCGGTTTCCATGCCGTGAAGTCGGAATTTGTGGATGCTCCTCTGATAGAGGAACTTGCGGTGGCCGTTGAATGTAAGGTAAAGGACTACAATCCGGAGACCTGCATACTTCGCGGCGAGATAGTCAATGTGAGCGTAGACGAGCGTGTGCTCGATGCCGACGGCAAAGTAGACCCTGCCAAGGTGGCGCCCATCAGCTTTGACCCTTTCAACAACACTTATCTGGCCGTAGGGCCCAAGGTTGGCAACGCCTTTTCCGATGGCAAGGTGCTGAAATAAGTACTTGCTGCTGTCGCAGCCGGCTCCCCGGGGAGCATGACGGCGTGCCGAGGTCACGCCTACGGCAATATAAACTCTGATATGTCGGTCGAGTACAGGCTCCCGAAGTAGTCGGCATTGTACACGGTTACGTGCGATGCGGGCGTGTGGTTATACAATGTATAATACAAGCTGACCAGATTCTGGGAAGGGCTTTCCGTAATCGCCTCCCGTAAGGAGCGCGAGAAACGGTCTGTCAGATATACGGACAAAGAGCTGTCGTAGTTGTCGGCTTTGGAAGTTTCGTAAGGAGTTGTGGCTGTGAACAGCAGCAGTCCGGGGATGCCCTCGCACACTTGCGCCATGCTTCCGGCATAGCAGGCCTCTATCATGCACAACAATTTCCTGTACTTGCCGTTAGAGTACATGGTTTGCAGAATGTTACAGAACTCATCGGCTCCCAACAGGTTATCGCCCAGGTACAGATAGTCCTGCTTTCCATGTCCGCACCAGTACAGGAACACATTCGTGCAGGTATCCGAGTCCAGCTCTTCAGTCAGGATTTCAGCCAGCGTCTCTGTGTCGAGGGAAGTGAGTTTATAATCCGTTTCTATGTCGTCACCATACAGATTCTCCCCGCCTACCGATGTGTGGATATCTCCGGGAAGGGGATTCTGCTCATGGTACGCCAGGTTGTCTTCCATGACAAGAATAATATCATCATCCGTGAAACCGAAATCTTTCAGTATCCGGTACATGTGCAATGCGTCCGCCTGATGCCGGTAGCTGCTCCATGCGTATGATGCCCCTATCAGCACCGCCTTGTGGCTTTCAAGCGTCGAATAGCTCGGATAGGTAGATTTCCCCTCACTGTCAAATGATTGCCCGCCTGTGGTTGCCCAGTTCCAGCAACCCAGGGTGGATTCTGTACGGCGGCTGCCATCGGAAGTCATATAGTTGATACGCAGAAAGTTGCCGTTATAGTACTGCCAGTGGCAATAAGCCGAATGCAATACGTTGGTGTGTATCTGCTCGTCAAAGTCAAGTTCTCCGCTCGCCCCGCTGATATCCGGATAACTGGCATTTTCTATTGCCTTAAAAGTCTGCGACATGTCATCTTTTTGCCAGGTCATGGCGCCTCCCATATCATCCCGTCCGTCTACTACCCGCAAAATGGCCCTGTTCATGGCGCGGTTCCTTGAAATGAGGTTGTTGGCATCGTAATAGTCGCTTCCCTCTTCTGACCGCAGTTCCATATCGAACGCAGCCATGGCGGTAATCATTGCAGCATCGTAGATTTGCGACTCAATGTTAAGCAAGTCCAATCCGGAATGTATCTTGAAGGCGACTTCGAATCCGCTTTCAGGAGAGGCGATTACCGAAACACCCTGGGCTGTAGAGCCGGAGACCGCTCCGCTATTGAAAACGGCAGGGTTCATTGTGATATCCGAGTAATAGATGAGCGGACAGTCCGGATTTTCTTCCCGGCAACTTATTTCGGTCTCAACGATAAGACGCGCTTCGTCAAAGCTGGATGGTACGGCTATCAGTGCGTCGGTATTCTCGGATTGCAGGCAGGTACGGAGGCAGTCTTCAAGATTGTCGACTGTGTAAATTTCAATCAAATCATTCTCCAGGCCCAACTCTGAAGACTGAAAGCCGAACCAGTCGAGGAAGGTTTGCCCGTAAGGGTCCGAGTCTTTCACCAAAAGGGACACCCGTTGGGCACCGTAGCGCAATGCCAGCGTCAGAAGCAGTTCGCATTGCGAGATGTCCGCCTCCTGCAGGGCCCACAGGAATATTTCGTCATCCGAAGACGGAATATTTTCGCGGATAACGCTTTCCGAGGTACTCATGGTGAATACGGGCAACAGGCTGCTGCGGATGCTGCTGGCAAAGACCTGTGTTTTGGCCGATGAATAAGGGCCTATTACGGCATTCAAGTCACTTCTGCCGCTCAAAGAGGCTGCCAGTGCTGCCATGTCCTCGGAATCCTCGTCATACCATTCGTATTCCACCGCTACCTGTCTGGCAGAAGCAGATGTGGCCGACGATATATTTTCGGATGCCCATTCGAGCGCTTCCTCGTATTGTTCTTTCTGCACGTCAGACAAGGGAAGTATCACAGCAATGCGTACGCTTAAGCTTTCTCCGTAATTCATGTTACGCATATCGTTCCCGCCAAGGCAGGAAACAACTATACTGCTGCACAGCAGACAAAAAGCCATCTGTCGAACCCGCTTAATCATTGCTGTCGAGTATTTCAAGGAATTGGTTCTCTATTTCAAGGGCGCGATCGGCTTGTGCTTCGGTAACTGCCGCTATCAGTTGTTCATATCCCTCGGAAGGCGCAAGCCGCACCAGGCCGCTCTCTATGCCGTATACGCTGTGCTGCGGTATTTCTTCTTCCAACATGTAGCCGTCCATCCACTCCGCAATGGCGATATGGATGTCTTTTATCATCGAACAGTGGATATTGGGAGCCAGATATGACTGGTCCATGTCCATGCCCACCACAAACCAGTCTCCCGAATAGTCGCGCATGTAACGGTACATGCCCAGGGCAGAGCCGCCGGCGTAGGGGAAGAAGAAATCATATTCATCAGTCAGACTTTGGCACATTCCATACAGCTCATCGGCCATGGCGAAGCCCGTGTAGTCATCGGACAGAACGATAACCGATACCTCGTCCGGTTGGTCAGGATTTGCTCCCAGGCTGAATGCTTCGGCGGCCACCGCTGTCTGCGGGTCGGAAAAAGTCGCCGCCACAACAAGCGGCCGGCATCCCAGGTAGTCGGACAGGCATCCTGCCTGATAAGCCACCCCTGCGGTAATTATTCCGAAGGTGTAGACCGGAAGATCTGTGCCGAAGTATTCGAAAAACAGGATGTCTTTTCCTTCCGGCAGAGGGAAATAATCCTGTTCCATACAGTATCGTACCGTAGTCTCGTATTCGGAGCCAGCCAAAACGAAAAGGCTGCGGGAACCATCGCTGAGTGGTTCAAGCAGCCAGTCTTCTATCCTGCCGGATATTTCTTCTACACTGTCCGGCCGATAAAAATACAAGTTGAATCCATGCTGCTCGCTTGCCATGCAGATGCCTGCATATACCATGTCATTGTATCCCATGTCCCCGATTCCGCCGGGGGCAATAGCCCAATACACACTGACACCGCCGGGTTCTGCTACTGTCAATTCAGAGTCTGAGCATCCGGCTGTCATGCTTGCGGCAAAAAGCAGCAGGAAAAAAGTTTTAAATGAAATTTTCGTCATTAGTCTGGGTCACTGACACCTCAGCAGAAACGCCGTCACCACTAATGGTAATGGTAGCCTCACGGCTTTCTTCTCCTTCGGCATCACTCCATGACTCTACAGTAACGGTTACTGCGCCGGTACCTGATCCTGTTGAAGGCGATACCGTTGCCCAGGTCTCACTCGAAACAACCGACCAGCTTCCAGTGCTGGTAACAGTTACGTCCGAACTTCCTCCCTCCGAGGTGAAATTAAGGTTTTCAGTGCTCACAGTCAATGTGACCTCTGTTTCATTATTATTGCATGAAGTGAAAACACCTGTGGCAAATACCGATGCCACCAACACTACTAATAAATTTTTTGTTGACATAAAAAGATATGATTTAATGGATATCGTCCAAAGATACGTAAAATCCGCTTATATCCAAGGGTAGCCCCTATCAGCCTATCACGAGGCCGTCGTAGGCCGGATGCACATGTTCCGGCAGCTGGGCACAGAAGTCGCGGTAGCGCGGCAGCATGTGCGAAACGTGCGTGATATAGGACTCTTTCGCTCCCACCCTTTCAAAGAAATCGAGACACTGTTTCAGTGAAGGGTGGGAACGGTGTTCTTCGGGCTTTACGCAACCTAAGGTGACGTATTCCACACCTTCGAGTTTGGCAAATTCGCTGTCGTCGATTAACTTGATGTCAGTCATGTAGGCTATGTTTCCGAAACGGTAGCCGAGCACTGAAATCTCGCGTGTGCTGAGGTGCCAGCCCTGAATCGGCACTATCTCGGCCACGGCATCGGGATGCGATTCCGGGGCGAAGTGCTTGTATCCGAAGCCCTTTTCCCACACGAGTATCTCTTCGTTGGCATTGGAATGCACGAGGAAGGGCTTGCTCGCGTCAATCCTGTGTACTCTCCATTCCGGAGAACCGGGATATTTCTCCTCGACGAAAGCATAGGGGTATTCGCCGCGCAGCGTGTCTTCGACGTAAGCTTCGCAGTATATGTTTACGGGATGCCTTTCGATCAGGTTGTACGCCCGGATGTCGTCCAGTCCTCCCGTGTGGTCCTTGTGGTTGTGGGTCAGGAGTATGGCATCGATATGCCGCACATTGCTGCGCAGCATCTGGTAACGGAAATCGGGACCTGCATCCACGAGTATGGTCAGCCCGCAGTAGTTCACGAGTGCGGAGGCACGCAGATGTTTGTCTCGAGGGTCGGAAGAAGTGCATACCGGGCAGTCGCATCCTATCATGGGAACGCCCTGCGAAGTGCCGGTGCCTAAGAATTTCAGTTTTGCCTTGTTCATCGGGAGCAGATAATCAATTCTATCTCAAGTCAGCGAGTTCGAGTACGAGCCTTTCGGTCTTTTCCCAACCGAGGCAGGGGTCGGTAATCGAGCGTCCGTAAACGCCTTCCCCGGCTTTCTGGCAGCCGTCCTCGATGTATGACTCTATCATCAATCCTTTCACGAGACTGTGTATGTCTCCGCTATGGCGCGTGCTGTGAAGCACCTCCTTGGCTATGCGTATCTGTTCCAGATAACGTTTGCCTGAATTCGAGTGGTTCGTGTCCACTATCACCGCAGGATTCTGCAGTCCGTTTTGCGCATACAGTTCGTTGAGCAGCATCAAATCCTCGTAGTGATAGTTGGGATGAGTGATGTTGTTCGAGTCTACATATCCGCGCAGTATGGCGTGTGCGTGGGGATTGCCCTTGCTTGCCACTTCCCAGTTGCGGTAGATGAAAGTGTGAGGCGACTGCGCGGCCTTGATGGCATTCATCATCACGCTGAGCGTGCCTCCCGTGGGGTTTTTCATGCCTACCGGGATGTCCAGTCCGCTCGCGGTCAGGCGGTGCTGCTGGTTTTCCACCGAGCGTGCGCCGACTGCCACATACGACAGCAGGTCCGAAAGATATTTGTGGTTCTCCGGGTACAGCATTTCATCGGCGCAGGAGAAGCCGGTTTCCGTCAGGGCACGCAGGTGCAGGCGGCGTATGGCTATGAGCCCTTTCAGCATGTCGGAACCGGCGTTGGGGTCCGGCTGGTGCAGCATACCCTTGTAGCCTGCACCGGTAGTCCTCGGCTTGTTGGTGTACAGGCGGGGGACAATCACTATCTTGTCGGCCACTTTTTCCTGCAATCCGCGCAGCCGGGTGATGTAATCGATTACGGCATCCTCACGGTCGGCGGAGCACGGTCCTATGATGAGCAGCAGCTTGTCGCTCTGCCCGCTGAATATTGCGTTAATGCTTTCGTCATTCAGGCGTTTTACGTCCTCGCACTCCTCAGAAAGCGGATACATCTGCTTGAGCTCCTGAGGGATAACGAGTTGCCTGCGGAAAATCATGTTCATGCTGAAAACTTATCGGGTATTTTATCGAATGCGGCCCTCCTGACGGTGGACTGCCTCATCATATCTTTCATTGTGCCGGCATCGCTCCGCTCCAGCGCGTCACGCAGCCGTTTGAATTCCTCCATAAAAATGTCCATCTGTTCCAGGAGTACCTTGCGGTTGTCAAGGAAAAGCTCGGTCCACATGTCCTCGTTGATGCGGGCTATGCGGGTGAGGTCCCTGAACGAGTCACCGGTGTAGTCCACCAGATGCGCATTGTCCTTACAGGTCATCAGGCTTACGGCTATGCAGTGGGTCAGCTGGGAGAGGAAGCCTATCATCTCGTCATGCTCTTCGGGGCTGAGCGTGGAAATCCTGCCGAAACCGAGTTCCTCAGCCAATTCCCTGACGCTTTCTATGCCCTCGGCACTGCTTCTACCGCAAGGGGTAATTATGAAATTTGCGCCCTTGAATATCTCCGCGTCGCTGTTTTCCACACCGTACACCTCGCGGCCGGCCATAGGATGCGCAGGAACCCAGTCCAGATCCTGACGCAGAATGGCCGACACTGCGGGAACGGTTTCGGATTTCACGCCGGTCACATCGCTGACCAAGGCCCCGTGGGCCAGCTTGTCCCCGTGTACGCGAAGCCAGTCCAACAGTATATGGGGGTAGAGAGCGAGAATTACGGTGTCGAAGCGGCCTATGTATTCACTTTCTGCCTCGTTCCGTCCGTGGTCTATTATGCCTTCTCTTACGGCGTATTCAATGCAGCCGGGACGCGGGTCTATCGCACCGAGCTCATGTCCTGCCGCCCTCAGACCTCTGGCGTAGGAACCTCCGATGAGTCCGAGGCCGACTATGAGTATCTTCCTGCCGCGAGCCTGTTTCATATTGAATCCTGTGACAGAAAATCCGTTCCGAAGCGTCCTGAAAGCACGTCGCACAGGACTATGGCCGTCATGCAGCTGACCACCGGGCAGATGCGCCTCAGTATGGCGGGGTCGTGGCGGCCCTGCAGTTCCAGTTCGGCATTGCAGCCATTGATGTAGTCCACGCTCTGTTGTTTGCGGGCTATTGACGGGGTAGGCCGTACGGCCATGTTGAAGATTATGGGCATGCCGTTGCTGATACCGCCGTTGATGCCTCCGCTGTTGTTGGTGAGAGTGTGGATTTTTCCATTGTCTCCGACCCGGAAAGGGTCATTGGCCTCGGACCCGCGCATCTCC
Source organism: uncultured Muribaculaceae bacterium (assembly GCA_964582235.1). GTDB lineage: Bacteria > Bacteroidota > Bacteroidia > Bacteroidales > UBA932 > Cryptobacteroides. Next base: position 11,785 of record CAZOQW010000022.1, read on the forward strand.
GCAAGCTCGAAACCGCTGCCGAATTCTATGCCTTTTATGCCGCCTATTGCGAAGATGGCTCTGGAAATGCTGCCTTCAAGTGAATCGAACCAGGGTTCTCCGACTCCGGCCGGCAAGCCGTAAACCGCAGTCTGGATTTTTCCCCCGACGGAGTCGCTTTCGGCCTTGGCCTGCAGTATGGCTGCCTTCATGGCCTTGCCGGATTCATCGTCAAGTACGGGGAAAGTCTTGGTTTTCAGGGATTCAATCTGTTGCAGGGGCATAATTCCGTCGAAAGAACGGTCCTCGATGCCTGCGCAGCTCAAAATGTGGGTGCCTATCTTGATGCCTTTCGTTGCCAGGGCCTCGCTGCATATCGCTCCGGCGGCCACTACGGCGGCCGTCACCCGGCCGGAAAAGTGCCCGCCTCCGCTCCAGTCCTGGTATCCGTGATATTTCATCTGTGCGCTGAAATCCGCGTGACCCGGTCTCGCTATGTTCCCCGTACGCTCGTAATCGCCCCTGCGCACATTCGTGTTCGGTATCATGATGCATAGGGGAGTCCCGGTGGTGCGTCCGTTGTGTATGCCGCTCACTATCTTGAATTCATCGGTCTCCTTTCTTGCCGTATCCGTCGGCCCGTCAGGCCTGCGCCGGCTCAGATAATCCGCAATGACAGCCTCATCGACGGGAATCCCCGGGGCAAGTCCGTCAATCACGCAGCCTATTCCCGGCCCGTGGCTCTCGCCGAATACGGTGAAAATGACACTGTTTCCTATGCTGTTCTTCATGAGCGCGGAAACTTCTCAGAATGAACCCACCAACTTGAAACGCTCGCAGAGGGAGCCTAATTCGTTAATCATGTTGCGGCCCTCCTCGGTGTGTACGTTGCCGTCCAGTTCGATGTAGAAATAGTAGTTCCACATCAGATCCTTCATCGGCCGGCTGCGCAGGCTGCACATGTTGAAGCCGTGCGAACCTATGATGTTCAGCATCTTGGCCAGCGATCCGGCCTCGTTCTTCACGGTGAACATCAGGATGAAGTGCCTGTCCATGCTGCCTTTAGCACGGGTGATGTTCTGCACCCTCGAAAATGCCGCGAAGCGCGTGGTGTTCGTCCCGCTCGTGTTTACGTGTCTTTCGATGACCTTCAGCCCGTAAAGCTTTGCGGCTTCGTCGCTGCCTATTGCGGCTACCGAAATGTCGTTCCTCTCCGCCACCATCTTTGCTGCCGCTGCGGTGTTCGGATATTCATGTACGACATATTTGCGGTTGTGGATATAGTCTGCGCACTGCGAGAGCGCCTGCGGATGGCTGACGACTTCCTTCACGGTTGCGGGAGTGGCCCCGGGACAGCCCAGCAGGTTCTGCACGGCTTCCATCTCGAATACCTGGTTCACGAACAACTCACCGGAGAACATCAGGTCCGTCACAGCGCCGACTTCGCCGGCAAAACTGTTTTCGAGGGGAAGCACTGCCACGTCGGCATCACCGGACACACAGGCGGAATATGCCTGCTCGAAGTCATGGCAGGGGAGCAGCTGGGCCGAAGGAAACATGTGCGTGGCGGCTATGCTCGCAAAAGCTCCGGGTACGCCGGAATACGCCACTTTCAGGCCGTGCATCAGGCGTTCCTGATAGTCACGCGACAAGGACATCAGCTGTTTCTGGAAATTCACGTAGTACTCCCTGACCACATCATCCTGTATCAGGGCGGCATTGCGCTTCAGTACCTCAGCTTCACGTTCGGGGTCGTAGACAGAAAGCCCGCGTTCTTTCTTGTAGGCCATTACTTTGCCGCTTTCATTCATCCGCTGTTCGAACAGCGCGGCAATTTTCGCATCTATTTCGTTGATGAGAATTCTGGTTTTCTTCAGTTCATCCATTCTTGTACCCCCTAGGCGAATCGAACGCCTATCGTAGGAACCGGAATCCTAAATTTTATCCATTAAACTAAGGGGGCGTTGTAGCCTGCAAATATACGCAGAAACCGAGAGCAAAACAAGCAAGCCCGTTTGATTTGTTCTGCCGAGGCGCCACCGTATATGTAGCCGCAGGCTAAATATACAGAAACCGAGAGCAAAACAAGCAAAATTCCGGCAGAACATCCGAATGCTCCACCGGAATTTGCGCAGAAGAGGAGGCGGTAAAACGCCTAAATCTGTTTCGTTTCCGTTTTCTCGGCCTTTTCCGTGTACAGGAAACGCTTGATTTTCTTGGTTGCCGTCTTGGTGAAAGGTTCCTTCTGGATTTCCACCGAATGTATCTTGGAGAACTTGCTGACGCGGGTGTTCACGAACTCTATGACGTTCTTTTTCAGCCTTTCCATCTCCTCCACGAACTTGTCGGAGCCCTCCATTTTCCAGTCCAGAACACCGTCTGACAACTGTACGAGAGCCACAAGATGACCCCTGCGCTGTACCACGAGCGATTCCGCAACTCCGTCGATGTTGTTGATTACGTTCTCTATTTCTTCAGGGTAGATGTTCTCACCGCTGGCACCGAGTATCAGGTTGCCCAGACGGCCTTTCACGAAGATCCGGCCCTTGGCATCCATGCAGGCGAGGTCGCCGGTGCGGAACCAGCCGTCGCTGCTGATTACCGAGCGCGTGCGCTCATAGTCCTTGTAGTAACCTGGCATCACGATGGGGCCCTTGACGGTGATTTCGCCTTCGCCTGTCTCCGGATTGATGTCGGAGAGTTTGAGTTCTATTCCGTGTACGGGTTTTCCGGTGGAACCCACCTTGGTCTTGCCGGGAGGAGCCGCACATACGAGAGGTGCGGTTTCGGTAAGTCCGTAGCCTATGGAGTAGGGGAACCCTGACTTGTGAAGGAATTCCTCCACCGTGGGGTCCAGCTTGGCACCGCCGATTCCGAAGAACTTGAGTCGTCCTCCGAAAGTCTTCTTCAGTTTGATTCCCACCAATTTGTACAACAAGGCGGGGAAATTCTTATGCAGTGTCGTGAGGAACTTGCTTGCCTTGATGGTGGGCACCACGCTGCTCTTGTATACCTTCTCTATGATAAGGGGCACGGTGAGCATTACCTCAGGTCTGAGTTCCTTCAGCGTGCCTATGAGTATGGACGGGGTAGGGGTTTTCTGCAGGTAGCAGACCCTTGCTCCCATCGAGAAGGGATACAGCAGACCTATGCTCATCTCGTAGGAGTGGGCCATAGGCAGGATGGACAGGAAAGTGTAACGTGAGCGCACCTTGTAGGCGTAATACGAGTTCAGCACGTTTGCACAGAGGTTTCTGTGGCTGAGCATCACGCCCTTGGCGTTGCCGCTGGTGCCGGAAGTGTAGAGTATGGCAGCTATGTCCAGCGCGGTGGGGATGCTCGTCTTGCCGTCGCAAGTGTAGCATTCGCTGACCGCACGGATGAAACTGAAATCGTCTATGTCAATGACGAGGCTCATCCGCTCGATGGTACTCTGGCTGATCTTGCCGAGTTGCTTGCGGCTGACGAAGATGGCTTTCGATTCGGAATGCGCAAGGATGTTCTCCACCTCGTCGTGCGATACTTCAGAGAGCATGGGAACGGCTATGCGGCCGAAAGCGGTGATCGCGAAGAAAGCGATTGACCAGTTGGGCATATTCTCGGAAAGTATGGCCACCTTGTCGTTGGAGCCTATGCCGAAGTTGGAGAGGGTTCTGGACACGAAGTCGCATTTCTCCTTGAACTGGGCATACGTGTAACACTGTCCTCCGTCTACGAACTGGGCAGCGATACGTTTTCCGAAAAGTCGGGTGGAACTGTTGTAGAGTTCCGACAGGGTGTCGAATGAAGGCTTCATGAATTTTTGAATTTCTGATATTCTTCGAGTCCTGCCTTAAGCACGTTCAGGGCCTTTTCCAGTTCGGGAACTTCAAGCACATAGGCTATGCGCACATGGTTGCGTCCCACGCCCTCGCTCTTGTAGAACGATGCGGCAGGCGTAACCATTGTAGTCTGTGCATCGAGCCTGAATTCTTCAAGCATCCACCTGGCGAAATCCTCCGCATCCTCTACGGGCAGTTCCGCTACTGTGTAGAAGGCTCCCATGGGCTTGGGTGCGTAGACTCCCGGAATTTCGTTGAGCATTTTTATGGCGCAATCCCTGCGTCGGATGTACTCCTCTTTCACCTCGTCGAAATAGCTTTGGGGCGTGTCGAGTGCGCCGATTGCAGCATATTGTCCGAATACGGGAGGGCAGAGACGGGATTGTGCGTATTTCATTGCTGCGGCCATCACATCCTTGTTGTGCGAGACTATGCAACCGATGCGTGCTCCGCAGAGATTATATCGTTTTGACACAGAGTCCACCATTATCACGTTCTGCTCGCAGCCGGGTATGCTGAGAGCGGAGAAGTGAGGCTCGTCGGTGTAACAGAATTCACGATATACTTCATCGGAAATCAGGAAAAGGTCATGCTTGCGGCAGAACTCCCCGATTTTGAGCATTTCATCTTTCGTGAACAGCTTGCCCGAAGGGTTGCAGGGATTGCTCAGCAGCACGGCCCTGGTGCGGTCGGTAAGCAGTTTCTCGAATTCCGAGATGTCAGGTATGGCAAAGCCATTGCGTATGTCTGTCGGAACGGCTTTCAGCGTGATTCCGTTCAGGAAAGCGAAGGTCTGGTAGTTGGTGTAGTAAGGCTCCACGACTATTATCTCGTCGCCCCTGCCTGCCGCAATCTGCATTGCACAGGAGAAAGCCTCGCTTCCTGCCACTTCAACTATCAGTTCGCTCACATCCAGGTCTATGCCTATCTTGCTGTAATACTTCTCGATGAGGCCCCGGCGCAGCTCCATCAGTCCTGCAGAATTGGTGTAAGAGAGATGGTGCAGGTTCTTGCACCTGTCCACGAGCCCCTGTATGGCACAGTCCGGAGATTTGATATCGGGAGCACCGACATTCAGATGATAGACTTTTACTCCCTGGGCCTTTGCGGCATCAGCGAGCGGAACAAGTTTCCTTATTGCGGAAGCCGGCATTGTACGGGCAGTCCGGGAAATTTCGAGAGCCATATTAATTCAAAGTGTTAAATCGGGCAAATGTATACAATACGGGCGATATTTCAAAATGTGAAATCGTCGCTGACACTCTCCAATACGGGTTCTGCGGACATGGCCTGCGGATTTGTGCCCCTCACTCCCTGGGGGACTTCCGTGCCGAGCCTTTCGAACAGCTGGGTCCAATAGACAGGCATGTTGCCCTCAGAGTCAAGGAAATTCATGGGAACTTCCGCGAATATGGCCTCGCCGTCCTCTCCGATGTAGCTTTCCCTTACCAGTTCGGAGCAGTACATGGCCCCGTTATCCGGCATGAAGGCGTGATCGTAAGGCAGACCAAGATATTGCTTGGCGTTCTCCACGGCCTTGTCAGCTATTGAAGCATCCTTCAGCCTTTTCACGATGAACACGGGGTACGAGCCGTCCCTGAGCGTGAAATCCGTCAGGAAGGTATCCACCGGATGCCTGTCCACGCCGTGCGCTATTGTGGCGTCAATTATGAAGGTGCTGTCCCTGTCTACCTCTGCTATGGCCACATGGATGATGTTCAGCTCTCCGTTGCCGGTGGCCTCCGAAATTGCGCCGGACATTGAGTCGGAATCGAGGTGGTAGTCGGCAGGGATGCCGACGAAAATCAGGTCGCCGTTGCGCAGCGAAGTCTCGGTGACGTTTTGTGTGCAGGCAGCGAGCATCATGGCTCCGGCCAGTATCAAACTTGCTTTCATCTTGCTTCCATTATAAAGCAAGGGCGGCCGGATTGGTATCCGGCACGCCCTCACGGTTCAAAAATCTATATAAAAAATGCAGTTTATGATGTATGAAACACTAATCGTCCAAATCCACATACTTGTCCATGGCCCTGTCTATACGGCTTCTTTTCTTGATGCCTGCGGCGTTGAGAGCCACTTCACGACGATGCTGGTAGAGATGATAGGAGTTGTAAATTGAAACCAGTACTACAACAATTCCTGTGATAATAAGTGCGTGCATAATCTGTGTTTGTGTTTACGGTCGCAAAGGTATACTGCTTTTTTAAAAAAAATAATTTTTGGCTATTTTTTATTTCGATAGCAGCTATCACAAAAGGAATAATATCATCATCTGCGCCATCAGCACACGTAAGAACATGGTCAGGGGATAGACGGTTGCGTATCCGACTGAGGCGGCGTTGCCGTTGTGGTCCTGTTCGTTGGCGTATGCCAGTGCAGGAGGATTAGTGCAGGAACCGGCGAGTACGCCGATGAGAAGATTGTATTTCAGTTTCATGGCGAAGCGGCCCACGAGACCTGCAATCAGCAAGGGAACTACGGTGATGACGGCACCGTAAGCAATCCATACGTAACCGCCCTGGTGGATTATGGTGTCCACGAACTGTGCTCCGGCTTCAAGTCCTACGCAGGCGAGGAAGATGCTGATTCCCATTTCGCGCAGCATGAGGTTCGCACTCGCAGTGGTGTAGGTCACCACCTTGAAACGGGGACCGAAGTGGCTCATGAGCAGGCTTATGATGAGGGGACCGCCGGCAAGACCCAACTTGACTGCCTGGGGAATGCCGGGGAACTTGATGGGGATGCTTCCGAGTATGCAACCGAGGGCGATGCCTATGAAAATGGGCACGAGGTTGGGGTCATCGAGACGCTTGCGGGAGTTTCCGAGCACTTTCTCCACGGCACGTACGCTCTGCTCGCTTCCGACTACGGTTACCTGGTCACCGTACTGCAGACGTACCTCAGGAGTGGCTTTCAGCTCGATACCGGCCCTGCGGATACGGGTGACTGATGCGCCGAGCACCTTTTCGAAGTCCAGCTTGCCGAGCACCATGCCGTTGAGCTTGGGCTTGGAGATGATGATGCGGCGGGAAATGAACTTCTCATGGCTCAGATGAGGTTCGGGTTCCATGGGGCGCACTTCGATTTTCTTGGTGTTCTCCTTGATTTTCTTGATTTTCTTGGACTCGGGAACAGGGTTCTTGTAGAAGACCTTGAGCAACACGAAGCTCAGGATGCAACCTATCACACCGAGGGGATAAGCCACTGCGTAACCGAGCGCAATCTCGGGTGCTGTGCTGTGGGTCATGTCGGAATATGCAGTCTGAGCCGCACCGAGACCGGGGGTGTTGGTGACTGCACCGGACATGATACCGGTCATGGTGGTGATGTCCTCACCGACCATGAAATACAGGGCTATGGTGACACCCACGCCCAACACAACTACAAGCATAGCCAGCAGATTGAGCTCTATTCCGCCGCTCTTCAGGCTTGCAAAGAAACCGGGACCTACCTGCAGACCTATACTGTACACGAACAGTATCAGTCCGAATTCCTTAAGAAAACGCAGCAGGTCGGCATCGAGGCTCATTCCGAAATGGCTGAATGCGATTCCGATGAACAGAACCCAAGTCACGCCGAAACTGATGCCGGCGATTTTAATCTTGCCCATCATCTTGCCGAGTGCGATGACCAGGGCAAGTACAATGATTGAGTGGCCGATGCCGCCGCTCCAGGCACCCATAGTGCCGTAGAATAGTTCGTTTAAGAAGTTCATAATGCTTTCAAAACATTAAAGCCATCTGTTTATTCTTTCGTTTATTTCGTTCGATTCCATCAACATCTTCACGAAAGCCTCGGCAGAGCGTTTCATGTAGGTCCGCTTGGGCGTATGGATGCAGCCCTCTATCCTGTTGTTGGGGATGTCGAGCGGTATGGCCTTGAGACTTCCCCGATGGTGGATTGCGGTCTCGCTCAGGATAGTGAGCATCCGCCCTCCCTGCACCATATCCAAAAGAAGGCTTATATCGTTGAGCTCTATGCTGATATGAAGATTTTCGCGGTTTATGTCCATCATCTTGTCCAACAGACTCCTTGCATGGAGACCCTTGCCCGGCAGGGCTATGTTCTGTTGTTCAAGATCCTTGAAGCGCAACGACTCGCGGGATGCAAGGGGATGGTCGCGCCGGAGTATCACCGACAACTTGTCTTCGAAAAGGGTCTGCGAGTTGAATTCGTCGTACACTTCATTGCCCTTGAACGCCAGGGCGAGATCCAGTTCGCCCTTGTGGAGCTTGGTCATGAGATCCTCGGTGTTCATGCTGAAAATCTTCAGTTTGACCCCGGGGTAGGTTTCCACGAACTTGCGCGCGGTCTCGGTGAGTATGGGACAGAATGAATAGGTGACGCCAACCACGAGCATACCCGTGACCATGCTTTGCAGGTCCTGTATCTGGCTTATGCATTCGTGTGCGTCATTGAGAAGCCTTTGGGCTAAAGGAAGCAGTTTTTCACCGTTCTCGGTCAGGGAAACAGAATGGGAATCGCGCTCGAAAAGGGCAATTCCGAATTCTTCTTCCAGCTGTTTGATTTGTTGTGACAGGGTGCTTTGCGTAATATACAGGCAGCGGGACGCTTCTGAGAAATTCAGAGTCTCGGCCACTTTCACAAAATAATGTAATTGCCTAAGTTCCATCCAAACCAAACAATTCCGGGCGGCAAAGGTAAGCTAAAGTTCCGTAATTCCAAAATGCCGCCCGGTTTGTATTTTCGTTTAACGTGCCCTCCTCAAGATAAGGTCGAAGTTTTCCTCGGAGATGGCACCGTCTATATATATGAAGGTACACTCGTCGTATTCCACCGTGAGGATTATCAGTCCGTTGATGATGTCCGTGGCCTTGCGGTCACTGAGCGTGTACATCCTGACAAGTTCATCATCGTCCCGGACCTCCAGTATCAACTCGTATGCCTTCTGGTTCATGAACTGGTTCACGTCGTTCACGAGAGGTTCGACGAGAGAGCTGTTCTCTACATCGAGTATGTACATTCCGTTCAGTGACTTGACTACGGGCGTGAGGTCCACGTCATCCACTTCGAGATCCACTTTCGGCAAACGTCCTATCATCTGGAACATGGCGGGGGAGATGTAGACGGACTCCACGCCCCTCTTGTTTGCGTACTTGTCATAAATGCTCTTTCCGTCCTGGGCAAAAGCTGTGAAAGTCAGCAGCATCGCGGCTGCAACGATAAAAAACTTCTTCATTTTTCAGTGATTTGATTGATTATTCTGTTTGTCATTTCTTCAGTGTGGCGGTACGATTCCTCTGCGAAATCGGCCGTTTTGTTTATCTTTTCAGAGATTTTGTTGAATCTCTTCTCTATCTCGGCGTAGGCCAGCAGAGGATCGTCGTAAGTGTCCGTAAGCGTAGGGCGATGCAGGTTTGTGAAGACCACGGCGACTGCTATTGCCGCAAGCGCTGCGAGTGTGCCCATTGCAGGCAACCATTTCAAGGATACCTTGCTTTCCCGCTTTCCTGCCAGCTCGGCTCCGGCTATTCCGGCTTCGATGCTCTCCATGAGGCGTTCCGGCATCTGCACGCTGCTGTCACCGGCTATCCTTTCGAGCTCCTCGAAACTCATCCGTTCAATATCTTTCCAATTTTTCATCTCGCTTTACTCAATTTTCTTCTTGCGTTGCTGAGCATTACCCTGAGCGTGAGCTTGCTCATTCCGGTACGCTCGGCCATTTCATCGTAACTCAATTCGTCAAACACTCTCATTTCCAGCACGAGGCGTTCTTTGGGGGGCAGTTTGGAAATCCTGCGCATAGTGGCTTTCAGTCTTTCCTTCATTTCCAGTCCTGTGTCCGGTCTTTCGCCTCCGTCTATGGCTTCGGGAACCTCTTTTTCCCCGATTCTTGTCCTGCGGCGCAGGCGGTCTATACATCTGTTCCTGATGAGGGTCAGGCAGTATGCCCTTGGATTGTGTACCGTGTCCAGGCTGTCTTTAGAAATCCAAAGTCCCGCGAACAGGTCCTGGACGGCATCGGCTGCATCTTCTTCCGATTCCAATATGTATCGGGCCACTCTGTACACCGCTTCGCCCTGCGAAAGGAATTTTTCCTTGAATTCAGCGGCTGTCATGGTTTTATCCGTTCATTTTCGCAAGTTTCATAACCTGTTCCATGGAGAAGGTACCGAAGATGCAGATCAATGTTTCTCCTTCCACGTGGACTATGAGATTCTCTATGTCGGTTCCGACCTCGGACACCTTCCCGTAAATGACCATCCGCTCGTCTTCGTCTGAGATCTCGATAAGCTTGGCCTGGCCGGCGAGGATGATGTCCAGCTTCCTGTCGAATTGCGTCTTGCGCTTCTGATTGATGCACTCGTAATCCACTACGTAGACTTTTCTGATGCCGTTGAGAAGTTTCATGGCTTCACGGACTTCATGGGCTTCCTGGCTGTCTGCATCGTCATTGACCATGTCAAAGATGTTGCCGGCCATCTTTATGAAGGAAATTCCCATCCTGCCGACTTTTACGACCTCGAAATTCTCGTCGCCCCTGAAGGAGTTTATCACGTTGTTGATTCGACGTTGGGTCATCCTGTCTCCTGCCATTGCAAGTACCGGCATGGTCAGAAGCAGCAAAAGCAAAACTGTTTTTTTCATATCTCGTTTTTTTGTGTTTGTCATCGTCCAGCCCGCGTTTTGGGCGGTTTCACTATCAAGACGCAGGACTGCGGAAAATGTTAATGGACTTTTTCCGTTTTTTTGATGGGCATATTACAAAATTTCCGGACCGCAGACAATCCACGGCCCGGAAATATATGTGTGCAAATAAGTTACAGTTCGAATACGTAAATGGCGAAGCAATAAGGCTCAATCGTGAATTCCACCGCATCGGGTGACAATTCTTCCTCGTAAGGTACGAAAGCCTCGGGTGCATCGAGCGTATTGTCGCTGTAAAGATCATCGGAGTGGAATACGACGCGCTTCTCGGCTTTAAGAACCTGCTTTTTCTTCGTCTTGAAATCGAAGGCGACGTTGCGGGCCTCATCACCGGTGTTCACCACCTTTACATATACCTTTCCGCCGTCCATCACTGCACTGGCGAACAGTCCGTCCTGTCCCTCTGAACCGCACAGGGGCACACCGGCCGAGAGAGTTTTCAGGACTTTCTCTCCACGGTATTCGGAGTAAAGTTGCTGGACATGCCAGCTGGCGGTGCGGTAACTGTTGAGGTTGTCGAACCAGATCAGGTCAGGTCTCCACTGCCAGCCCTCCACATGTGCGAACAGGGGAGCGTAGGTAGCCATGTGTACCACATCGGCATTCCTTTCGAGTCCGGTCATGAACGCAGCTTCGAGCAGCGAAGCGTAGAAGTGGTTGTACTTGCGGCCGGTTGCGTGGCAGGCGTATTCTCCGGCGAATACCTTGGGTCCCTTGCGGTCGTAACTGTCGTAGCGTGCTCCCTGGCTGAGGAACCAGTTATAGGGGCGGTAGAAATGCTCGTCCACGAGGTCTACGTCCAGGCGCGTCATCTCGGGCCAGAGATAGTCGAATTGTTCTCCCTCGGAATCCGGTCCTGACGAGCCGACTATCATGATTTCGGGGTGCTTCTCCCTCAGTACTTTCACGAACACTTCTAACCTTTCAGGATATTCGGGGCCCCACTGCTCGTTGCCTATGCCCAAATATTTCAATCCGAAGGGTTCGGGATGACCCATCTGTGCGCGCAGGCTGCCCCATTCGCTGTCGGTGTCGCCGTTTGCGAACTCAATGAGGTCAAGGGCATCCTGGATGTAGCTGTCGAGTTCCGAAACAGGAATGTGCGCGTCAGGGTCGTCGTTCTGGTACTGGCAGGCGAGTCCGACGCTCAGAATGGGCAGGGGCTCTGCTCCGATTTCCTCGCTGAGCAGGAAATATTCGTAGAATCCAAGGCCGTAGCTCTGGTAATAGTCGGGATATAGACGGTATGCGAAAGTATATTCCCAGCGGTTTTCATTCAAAGGACGGTTTTCAACCGGACCTACGCTGTTCTTCCAGTTGTAGCGCGTGTCAATGTCCGTTCCCTCAACTATGCAGCCTCCGGGGAAGCGGAATACTCCGGGATGCAGGTCGGCAAGTGCCTGGGCCAGGTCCTTGCGCATTCCGTTCTCGTGTCCCATCCAGGTGTCGGTAGGGAAGAGAGACACATGCTCTACGTCCACGCTTGTCTCGGGCTTGTCAAGAATTACCCGCAATGCGGCCTTGTCTATTGTTGTTCCGCATTCGAGCACGACTTCGTATTTCTTCCATTCATCGGAATCCACGGCTATGTATCCGGTACACAGTTGCTGGTATTCTCCATCTGCAGCGGTATTCACCAACTCCACTCTCAGACTGCCGTTTCCTCCGAACGGAGTCCTTGCCCATACGCTGAAACGGTAGGTTGCACCCTCATGCAGACCTATGCCGAAGAAGCCCTCGTTCTCGATGCCGGTATGCTTGTGGATGTGCCCGGCGTTGCTCAGGCGCACGTAGTGCGGATTACGCTCGAAGGGGCCGTCGTCCCTGAGTTCCACGTTTCCGAAAATCTTCCAGCCCTGCAGGGCGTTGGGAAATTCGAAAGAGCGGTTCTTGACCAGTTCGGCATAGAGCCCGCCGTCGGCCGCGAAGTTGATGTCCTCAAAGAAAATCCCGTACATCGTTGGCTGTATCTCGCTTCCCGGACGGGAAACGTCGATGTCGATTTTCGTGGTTTCCTGCGCTTTTCCGGCGATTGAGACCATGCACACGGCCGCCGCGCAGAGGATGAGTTTGCTTGCTGTGTTGTTCATTGAATCATGTTTTGGTTATCGTCCGCTAAGTTAATGATAAAAATTCATCCGGAGTATGTCTTTGCGCAGGAAGACCGGTTTTTCGGCAAGCAGCCTTTGTTCCCGGCCTGCGCTCCGCTGCGCACCTCTTCTTATTTCACTATTTCTTCGTAATTCACACTCAAATCCTGATTCTCGATATAATCGTAGAGGCTCAGTTTGCGTAGAGTGTAGTAGTAAGTCCAGAAATTCCCTATATCTTCGATATATTGTTGCATGGCTGAGTCATTCTCGCTACGGGCTGTGTTGAGTTCAGTTACGCCGGTACTGCCTGAGCGGAAATTCTCCATTACTATGGCGTATCTCTCTGCGGCTATTTCCCGGGCTCTTCGTGAGACCAAACAACGTCCTCTTTGCCCGTTAAACTGTCCCACTGCGGTAAACAGAGCCAGGCGCTTGTCGTTTTCCGCCTGACGCACCTGAGCCTTCACTACCTGGGCGGCCGCCTCCGCTTTACGTACCTTGCCTTTACCCTCGCCCCAGTCGAAAATCGGTACCGAGAAAGAGAGACCTACAACTTCCTGATCGGGAAGATCGGAGTAGACAGAGGCAAAGTCCGAAGAACTCTTGGAAAGTCCGAAGGTCGCGGATAATGACATGGTTATACCTCTGCTGGCTTTCGCTTCCGCTATGGCAGACTCTGCCGTGAGTATGTTTATCTGGTTCTCCAGGTCAAACGAAGAGTTCTGCATCGTCTTTTCCAGCACAAAGTCGTAATCCATGCTGATATTCGGAATGGCATCGTCCAGGAGCAGGTGAATATCGTAGGATTCATCGAAGCCGAGCAGGGAATTAATAGCCATTTGGGCCTGCTTCAAGGCATCGTAATTATCTGTGATAGAGAGACTGTCATTGAGCGAACTCAATTCGAGTTGCAGGTATTCATCCCTTGTGACCGTGCCCAAACCCATTCTTGTTTCGGCTATAGAGAGCATGGCCGATGTGTTTTCATAGTTAGTTTTTGAACTTTCGTAGTTCATTTGTGCCTTCAGCAATTCGAAATACAACTCCACCGCTGATAAAGTCACATCCTCAATGGCTTCCAAATATACCCTTTTGGCCCTCTCATACTCTTTGGGAGAGATGAGTTTGTCCCATTTGAATTGATTAAAGGAGAACAAGGGCTGGGAATAGGAAACAGTTACTGGTTGGGAATACCAGGTTACTCCGGAATTGGAAAACTCATCTATTCTGGTCAGATCGGTATAAACGGATACTGTTCCTCCCGTGAAGCCTATATTTTGGCTCAGCATTAATCCGAGGCTGTTCTGCATATTATAGTTCGAGGTATAGAGCAGTTGCCCCGTTTCGTAATTCTGTAGCAGGCGCAAAGAGCGGTCGAAACTTCCTACTGTGCCGTAAAGTATGACAGTGGGAAGTCGGCCTGCCTGATACGAGCGCCAGGCCCAATAATCTGAAACGAATTCCGACTTTGCTTCAAGTGCCTCTACGGACTGGCTGCGGGCCACAGAGATGACTTCATCGAGACTCATAAACTGGGCCTTCGCTGACCCGGTCAATGTGAAAAGTATAATGAATGTTACAAGAACTCTTCTCATTCAAGCGTTAATTTATGAATTTGGAGCGGGAAAGCATCACCACAGCCTTACAACATTGGCACTCATAAGGTAAACCTGAATACCTTCAGACTTTCATTTTCATCGTCCTCAAAAATCTGTGAAAAGTAATACGGCTCTATATAGCCTTTTACTCGCATTCCTTGAGGCACTTCCACATCACCTACAAGCACTCCGTCCTTATATATCAGCAAACCATCCGGCTTCCCTGCACCTTTCTTGTAGGATCTGAAAAGAAGTCCGGTCTCGTCTACATACTCTACCCAATTGTAATAACCTTTCTCTTCCCTGTTCACTAAGAAAGGCTCAGGATTTTCGAAAGACCTAAACGGCAGATAATCTGTGTCCATTTCACTGCCGGCATTGCCGAAAGCTTTCTGAGGTACTCCGTTGAGATCGCATTGATAAAGCAGCGAATCAGCCTCAAAACCCACATAAAGGACTCCGTCATGACTTATATCGAAATAAACAAGTATAAAAGAGGCTGAACGCTCTTTGAGTTTATGGTAAGTTCTTGGCGAGCCCTCTAAAATCATTGATTCTGATTGGGTTTCGGTATCTATCCGAGCTATATGACGGCTATGTAGCAAAAACTCTTTACCAGAAGTTGTACTATTGAATGAGGGATCTTCGCTATAGCATCCAATGTATACCATATCCCCGTGCATTCTACATACAAGATCTTCATAATAATAGCTATACGTACCAGGATCTTCGGGAAGATCACTTTCTTTAAAAGGAAGCCTGAAACTCTTCTTGGTACTAAAATCCGAATCAAAGATTTCAAAATCATTCGTCGTGCCCAGGCGAACAAAACGACCTTCATCAGAAAAAGAAATTCCTGAAAGTCCTCTAATCTCTGTCTCACTATCACTCCTTCCAACTCCCAATCTCCTATCTACCAGCTTACCATCGGAATCAAAAAAATGACAATAACCGAAGTGTTGATCAAAATAATAGAGCTTTCCATCAGGACTTACCCCTGAGATTCCGTTATAAGAACAATGTATGGAATCCAATACGACTTCCTCGAACAATAAGTCCGCATACTTAATCTGAGGAGCATGATTTTCCACAGGAACCGCCAACAAACCACTCTCTTCCTTGGAACGATTACAAGAATACGCGAATGACAGCAGGCAAGTCAGAACCAATAATAATTTTGGATTTTTCATATTCTTGAAAATTAACATTTTGGGCTAAAAATAATGATTTCCTTAAAACTCTACAAATACTATTTTTTGACTTTAAAACAAAAGACGGGCAGATAAAAGATAAGCGCTATGATGGAAAAGATCATGCCCCCTATGGTTCCGACGGCAAAAGCAAACCAGAATACTTCTTTCGGGCCATCAAAGAGGAAGGGTATGAGTCCCAGCATAGTAGAAACTATGGTAAGCATGGTGGGATTTATCTTGTAATTATAGGCCTTGACATATCTGCCAATCATATTAGAGGAAGCTCCCGGCAAAGTCTGAAATTGGTTTATAATGTATATACCCGCATTCACCACTATGCCGCTCAGCATCACGAAAGCGGCGAATCCTCCCTGGTCAAAGGGGAAGCCAAAGGCCCCGAACACAAGGAAAACCCCTATGAAGGACAAAGGTATCATCAGTATTACCGCAAAAGGCAGACGCAGAGACTCGAAGGTCATGGCACACATGACGTAAATAATGACAATTACCAATAGCAGCAGTCGGGCATATTTTATTTGCTGCTCACTTCCCCAGCCGTAAGTCTGGGAGCTGGCTTTATAGCCCACAGGAAGCACCTGTTCATTCATTTCCTTCACCATCTCCTCCATAAAGGGGCGGGCCCGTTCGTATGTGCCGATGAAATTATATCCTACCACCACTTCATAGGACTGGTTATGCCTGTAAACAGAAAGTCCGGTACGCTTCTTTTCTATGGAGCCCAATTCCGACAATTTAAGCCTCAGACTATCCACTTCTATCTGGGTATTCAGCACATTCCAGAGATCGAAGCTCTCCGATTCGGAGGAACGCAAAACGGCAGATACTGTCTCTCCGTTTATCGTTATATCAGACAGTTGCTGATCAAAAAGCATGGACTGAAGTACGGAATAATACCTGTAGGGACTCACCCCCAGGACCGCCATTCTTTCAAAATCATATTCTATATTGTACTCATTGCTTGCCAGGTCGTCCCAGCCTCTGTTGACAATCTCAGGTTCTGAAACCCTGCGATTTTCAGCCAATTTGTCTACCAGGATTTCCGCATAGCTTATGAGTTCATCATAATTGTAGCCGCTAAGTGTGATACGATCACTTTTATGCTCAGTGACGATATTGTTACTGAAGTAAGTATCATTTATACCCCATACCTGCCAGGTGGCCCCTCCATAGTTTCTGGCCATGGCAACGACTTGAGACTTTAGTTCTGCAGGGAAGATAGTGCCTTCATACTCCGGCTTGAAACTTATCGATATGACAGCATTGTCGTAAGAATAGATATTGGTAATGAAATTTTCAATCTGCTGAAATTGGCTCAAATAGTTTTCCATATAAGTCACCACCTCATTGAGCTGGGCTACCGTACAGCCCTCCGGCATGGCCGCCCTGACGTACAAATACTCCCTGCTCGGCTCTCTGTAGAAATCCGAGTGGGACATCGCTCTGTAGAACATGGCAAAAGAACTCCCCACTATCTTGTCTATCGTATGCTTATTGTTGACATAGGGCCGCCAGCCCATTATCGTATTGTAGCTGCGCTCCCAGAAAGTCTGCTCCTCTTTCGGCTTGTTCCCGGCCAATTTGGCAGGGAGTGCGCACAGCGGAATTCCAAAACCGATTATCAAAAGCAGAATAAAGGCCCAACGGTAATTCTGGGCGAATGATATGTATTTGGTATATAATCTGTTCCACTTGATGACCCGGCGCCTTCTGCGTAGCGATTGGCTGTATCTGCTCCTTTTTATGGGGAAACGATCTATCAGGGAGGGAATAAACATGTAGGCCGT
>CAZOQW010000023.1:0-26553 GCA_964582235.1 uncultured Muribaculaceae bacterium
TACGAGAGCATCATCTACACCGCGCACTTGGACGGTGTCGCTGAGGGGGAAGCCAGAGGAGAAGCCAAAGGACGTGCTGAAGGAGAAGCGAAAGGGCGTACTGAAGGTCGTAGCGAGGCCAAGGCCGAGGTTGCCAGGAACCTGTTAGCCATGAACATGCCGGCAGTGGATATCGCAACTGCCACTGGACTGTCCTTAGAGGAAATAGCGGCTTTGTAAATTATCCGACAGGACAAAACGCCGAAATTAAGACCACAGCCCTTCTTTCTTACCCCACAGACTGCTATCGCAGCCAGCTCCCCAGGGAGCATGACGGCGCGTCAAAGCCACGCCTACGGCTCCGCTTGCGCTATCGCACAAGCCAGCCGTGGGTGTTTTCCGGTAAGGAGTCTTCGCCCCTGGCCCCGGCGGTATCCGGCAATCAGTCTTTCTCCCCGACTCCTGCGCTTCGCTCCGCCGCCCGCCCGACGGCGAGCCCTGCAAGCAGGGAGGTCAGAGGAGGACTGATTACACTATTTGCCTCTTACCACGCCCCGCACTATAAGCAGCAGGAGCAGCAGGCCGAAAATCAGGCAGCAGATGCGGCCGGTAATATCGCCGTAGCGTACGAAGAAAGTTTCCTCCGAGTTGAGATTGATGCTGTCGGAGAGGATTGTGCGCGTCCACCACTCGCTTTGTTCCAAAATGTCGCCCTTCTGGTTGATGAAGCAGGATATTCCGGTGTTGCCGCAGCGGGCAATGTCCCGCCTCAATTCGATGGCACGCAGGCACGAATAGCTCAGGTGCTGCCTGTAGCCGGGAGTGTCGCCCCACCAGGCATCGTTGGTGATTACCGCCATCGCCTTTGCGCCCTTGCGGACATAATCGGTGCAATATTCCCCATATACGGACTCATAGCATATTGCGCAGCCTATGGGAATCCGCTCCTGGCCGAAGTACAGCAGTGAAATCTCATCCTGGCCCTCGCAGCGTCCCATCAGTCCGCCCACTTTAAAAATGCCGGACAGCCAGTTGTCCAAGGGAACGAATATTTTGGGGTAGGGTGTCAGTTCCGTACCCACCACCAACTTGCTCTTGTGGAAAATCTGGCATTGTGCGAGCGAGTCTTCAAGCACGGCGCTATTGTGGGAACTTACCCACATTCCATTCCTGACGCTCCTGGCGAGAACTGAAGGCTGTTCGCTGAAAAGTTCGTGAGTGCTTGCACCGTAAAGCATCTCCGTACCCGGACGTTCTTTCAGGAAATCGGCCACTTTCTGCACTGTGGGCGAGTCGGAAATCCTGTTCAGCCAAATGTCCGAAGTAAAGGTTTCCGGTGCGATAATGAGCAGCGGGCCGTCCGCGAGGCTCCTGTCGGAAGCCATTCTTTCCCTGCACATCCCTATCACTATGTCGGTCTGCTGGCTCTGAGTCAGTGACTCGAACTTCTCGTAAGGGTCAAAGTTCGGCTGGGCAATCAGCACCTTTACGCTGCCTTCCGACTTTTCTTCATAACGATTGTATATGCTTTTGGAAATTATCAGCGGAACCGTAATGAGCAGGGGTACTGCCACGACTGCACAGATTCTTGCGAAGCGGGTCCATTTGCGCCACAGACCGTCGGAGAAAGTCGCTATGAGTCCGAATATGCCCAGGTTCACCGCCCAGGCCCAGAGCGAGCCGCCGAGAACTCCGGTGTATTCGTACCACTGGATGCTCTGTGTGCTTCTCGCGAAGGCATTGCCCAAGACTAACCAGGGCCAGGAAATATCCACGTTGAAATAGACTTTTTCCCAGGCTATCCAGGTGGCGGCGAGGAAGATGTAAGGAATGACACCTCCATGGAAAACCTTGTACGCAAGCCGGTAAAGCATCCAGACCGCCAGCATCTGCAGCGAGTTTGCCACTATGGCGAATATGCCGCCTCCCACGGTGGCGTTGCAGACCCAGAAAGTCGTGGCCGTGTTCCAGAGTATGAAACTAAGGAATGCGAACAACCAGAACTGCCTGAACTTGTATTGCCTCGCTATTGCATCTGCGCAAAGCAGGGGCACGAAACCTACGAGTACGAAGGCCCCGGTATGGGGCACGAGCCAGGGAATGCTGAGCAATGCGGCTGAAAATATGCTCAGTGCAAGCAGTAGAAGTATGGGTTGTTTCATGTTTATTCGTCGTAATCCTGGTCAGGACCGATTATCCCGGCCGTGTATTTGCGCCACTTGTCGGTCAGAGCCATCATGTCGGCAGGCAATTTCGAGTCGAACTGCATCCATTCTCTGGTGCGAGGGTGCTCGAAGCCGAGGGTCTTGGCGTGCAATGCCTGGCGCGGGCAAAGCTGGAAGCAGTTGGAAATGAACTGTTTGTATTTGGTGTATATGGTGCCTTTGCGTATTTCGCTGCCACCGTAACGCTCATCGTTGAATATCGGATGTCCGAGGCTCGCCATGTGTACGCGGATCTGGTGCGTGCGTCCCGTTTCCAGCCGGCATTCTATCAGCGTCACGAAGCCGAAACGTTCAAGAACGCGGTAGTGGGTGACGGCATGTTTTCCCTTTTCGGGATCGGAATATACCTTGTACCGCAGCCTGTCGTTGGGGTCCCGCCCTATGTTGGCATCTATCGTTCCCTCATCGTCCTTGACATTGCCCCATACTATGGCCACATAGCGTCGGTCTATGCTGTGGTCGTGGAACTGTTTTGCGAGCTTGAGTTGGGCCGTCTCGTTCTTGGCGACTGCCAGCAGGCCGCTGGTGTCCTTGTCTATTCTGTGTACGAGTATGCCCATGCGCTCGTCCTCGGCTTCCGGGCCCTGGCTGATTCCGAGGTGGAAGGAAAGGGCGTTTATCAGCGTACCCTCGAAGTGTCCGTGTCCCGGGTGTACCACCATTCCGGCCGGCTTGTTCACCACGAGAACATCCTCATCCTCATGCACTATGTCCAGTTTTATGTCCTGAGGCAGGATTTCGAGTCCGCGCCTGCGGTACGGCATCACGAAGCAGATAACGTCCCCCGGACGTACCATGTAGTTGGCCTTGACGGGAACGCCGTCTATTTGCACATAACCTTCTTTCAGGGCCTGCTGGATATGGCTGCGCGAAGTGTCTTCAAGGTGAGCCGCCATCCACTTGTCTATGCGGATTGGGGCCTGACCGGGGTCCACGTTCAGCCGGAAATGTTCAAAAAGTTCCTCTGCCATTCGCTCTTACTTTTCTGACGGTAACTTGTTCGCATCCAGGGTGAGATACAGGGAAATATCCGACCCTCGGGCTACAGCGATGGAGTCGACTTCGGGTACCTGCCTGTAAACCACCGCGTTAAGGCTGTCATCGTAATTGCGCACGGACGAGTCGAAACGCACCATGCCGAGGTTGAATGAATTGTTCTGGACTGTACCCACCGCATTCTGGTACTTCTGTCCTATGACATTCGGCACGAAGGTCATCAGGTCCTCAGGCGCAAGTCCGAGCACGAGATTGACATAGGAACCGCTCGCTATCTTGGCTCCCGGCTCGATGTTGCGTCCGAAACGCTGCTGGGCTATCACGTTATTTGTGGCTATGTCGCTGACATATATGAGCCGTCCGAGAGTCAGTCCGTTGCGCAGGAGTTCGGCCCTTGCCTGACGCAGAGACACTCCCACGAGGTTGGGCATGGTCACTTCCTGTGGCTTGAGCGTATTGACACTGAGGCGTATCCTGCGGCCTTCCTTTACGTGCGAACCGGCCTTGGGGTTCTGCATGTACACCACTCCGGGACGCAGCTGCTTGTGGTAAGCCGAGTCGGTGATTGTGACCTCGACACCGGACGCTGCGGCAACCCTGGCGGCTTCCGCCCTCGTCATGTTGGTGAAATCGGGAACGGTTATCTCCTTGCCGTGCCTGGTCATGGCCGCCAGTATGACATTTGCCGCCACTACAATCACCAGCACGAAAACTATTGCGAGCAGGATATTCCTGACTATCCAGTTGCTGAAAAAACTCTTAATATTCATCGTTTTCCTTTTGTCGGGTCAAATCAGACAAAGTTACATATTTTTCGCACATTATCGACCCGTTACAGCCTCCACTCTATGGGAGTCTTGCCTTCGGAAACCAGAATTTCGTTGGTTCTCCTGAAATGCCCGCAGCCGAAGAAAGCCCCGCGTGCGAGAGGGGAGGGATGTGCGGCTTCGAGCACATGATGTCGTGTACGGTCTATGAGTGTGGCCTTCCCACGGGCGTAGTTCCCCCACAGCAGGAAAACTATGCCTTCGAAACTCTCGTTGATTCGGCTGATGACCGCGTCGGTGAAGGTTTGCCAGCCTATGCCGCCGTGAGAGGTGGGCTGTCCTGCGCGGACTGTCAGCACCGCATTCAGCAGCAGCACTCCCTGCATGGCCCAAGGGCTCAGGTCAGTGCTTCCGGACATCCTGACGCCCAATTCATCCTCTATTTCCTTGAAGATGTTTTTCAGCGAGGGAGGGGCGGGCACACCCTGTGGAACGGAGAATGACAGACCCATGGCCTGACCGTATCCGTGATAAGGGTCCTGCCCCAGAATCACCACTTTCATCTTGTCGGCCGGACACAGGTCGAAGGCCCTGAAAATCTGCGGGCCCGGAGGATATATGGTAATTCCGGCGGCTTTTTCGGAATGCAGGGTCTGCGAAAGTTGCTGAAAATACGGTTTTTCGAATTCATCGTGCAGCAGTCTGCCCCAAGATTCTTCAATTTTGACTTTCATGGCTCAAAACTATAAAATATTCCCGATATATATCTAAATTTGTAGGGTATGAAAAGGATAGCGCTTTTCCCCGGCTCCTTCGATCCCTTCACCGCAGGCCACTTGAACATTCTCACGCGGGCGCTGACCATGTTCGACGAAGTTGTGATTGCCATAGGAATCAATCAGGATAAGGCGGGATTTTTCTCCAACGAACAGAAGAAAGGCATTATATTCCAGGCCGTCAGAGGTCTGGAAAATGTTCGCGTGATAGAGTACGACGGACTTACGGTGGACATCTGCCGCCAGTTCGGCATCAGGCACATGGTACGCGGAGTGCGCAATATGCTCGACTTTGAGAACGAGAGGGCCATAGCCGATGCAAACCGCCGGCTCGCACCGGAAATAGAAACAATAGTAATTCCGACAGCGCAGGAATATGCGCACATCTCCTCCTCCGCAGTGCGTGACATAATCCGTCATAACGGCGACAGTTCGCTTTTCCTCCCGGAGGGCGTGAGATTGCCGGAAATTCCGAAAGGGGATGCATTATGAGATTTTTCCGCAAACTTGCCATAGTTTTTTTGTCAATGGGACTTTGCCTGACGGCCTCTGCCCGGACAGATTCGCTTGACCGCTATCGCGGCCTTGACAGCCTGCTCACGCAGTTCTATGGAGCCTTGGTGCATGAGCCGCTTGAAGTCAAGAACGCAGAAATGGATGCCTTGATAGCAATGTGCAGCGACTCGCTTGCGCGCCAGCACGTGACAATACAGATATTCGACCACTACAGACATGCCCGCGTTATGGGTGAGGAGGCCGTGGCCGTACACATATACGACGAGTGGATAGCTACCGGCAAGGTCAAGTTGCGCGGAGAGTTTGAGTTGCTGGAAGCCCAGATGTTCGCCGATTTCAACCGCCGCACCCTGCTCGGCATGACGGCCCCTTCTGTTGAACTGATAAAGCCAGGCGGCGGCAAAAAGACGGTGCCGGAATTGGGTCAGGTAAGCGTGATGTTCTTCTACGACACGTCCTGCTCGAAATGCCGGCTTGAAACACAGCTCCTGCCGTCGGTGTTGGGCGAGGTGGAATTTCCCATGAACTTCTATGCCGTGTATTGCGGGGATGACAAGAAATCCTGGGATGCTTTCCGCAAGAATTTCAAGATTGGGAACAAGCTTGTCGAGTTGCAGCATTTCTGGGATCCGGAAATGGATTCCGACTACCAGATACTGTACGGCGTATTAGGAACACCGCGCATGTATTTCATCCTCGAGAACGGGGAGATTTTCGGCCGCCGGCTTGAGGTGAGCAACCTGCAGCAGTTAATACAGCTAATCAACATAAGCAATGGCATCAAAGAAGAGTAGAAAGCGGCTCAGCGGAGTGGATCCGGACTATATCCGGCGGCATGCGGAGTCCCTGAAAAGGAATCACCGCAAGACCGTGCTGTTTAACCAGCAGGAACTTGCGGCGATAGATGAATATTGCAGGACAAACAAAGTTTCCTCGCTTTCCGCCCTTATCAGGGAGGCGGTCATGACACGTGTATTGGCTGACCTGGAGGAAAATCACCCCACTCTTTTCTGAAGCATTCCGGCAGACCGGACCTTTCAGCCCGGCCCCGGAAATTTTTCATCAGAATATATTGTCGATTACATCGCTGATGGTCTTCACATAAATGAAGTCCAAACCCTTTATGTAAATCTCCTTGATGTCCTCGATGTCCTTGCGGTTGTCCTCGGAGATGATGATGGTATGCACCCCTGCGCGTTTTGCAGCCAGAATCTTTTCCTTGATTCCGCCCACCGGCAGCACGCGGCCCCTGAGGGTCATCTCTCCGGTCATGGCTATGCCTTTCTTCACCCTCTGTCCTCGCAGTGCGGACACCATCGAACTCACCATCGTGATACCGGCTGAAGGGCCGTCCTTCGGCGTGGCTCCTTCCGGAACATGGATATGTATGTCCTTGGCAGCGAACTGTTTGGAAGTCATCTTGACCATTTCGGGATGGGCCTTGATGTACTGGTAGGCTATGGTGGCCGATTCCTTCATCACGTCGCCGAGGTTTCCGGTCATGGTCATTACTCCCTTGCCGTTGGATACGGAACTCTCCACGAACAGGATTTCTCCGCCCATCTGGGTCCAGGCAAGACCCGTTACCACACCGGGAGCCTCGTTTCCTGCCTGCTTGTCATGGAAGGCTGTGGGCAGTCCGAGATATTCTTTCAGGTGTTCGGGCTTGATGACCTTGGGCCATTCCTGCTCCATCGCGATCTTCTTCGCCGTCACGCGGGCTATCTTCGCAATCTGCTTCTCCAGACCACGTACTCCAGATTCATGGGTGTACTCGTCGATGATTTTCTTGAGGGCTGACTTGTCTATGCGCAGTGCCTTCTTGTCGATGCCGTGCTCGTCGAGCTGCTTGGGTACGAGGAATTTCCTGGCTATCTCCATTTTCTCCTCTGCAAGGTATCCTGTGACGTTTATCACCTCCATACGGTCGAGCAGGGCCGGCTGTATGGGCGAAATGCTGTTGGCCGTCGTGATGAAAAGCACGTTGCTCAGGTCGTAGTCTATGTCCAGATAGTTGTCGTGGAAGGTCTTGTTCTGCTCGGGGTCCAGGGCTTCGAGCAGGGCAGACGAAGGGTCGCCCTTGAAATCTGAACTCAGTTTGTCAATTTCGTCCAGAACTATGACAGGGTTGGAGGTGCCGGCGCGGGCTATGCCGTTGAGTATGCGTCCGGGCAAAGCTCCGACGTAGGTCTTGCGGTGTCCGCGGATTTCCGCCTCGTCATGCATACCGCCGAGGGCGATGCGCACGTACTTGCGCCCCAGTGACTTGGCTATGGACTTGCCAAGTGAAGTCTTGCCGACTCCCGGAGGGCCGTAGAGACAGAGTATGGGAGATTTCATGTTGCCCTTGAGTTTGAGCACTGCAAGGTATTCGATGATGCGCTCCTTGATGGTTTCGAGTCCGTAATGGTCCTGATCGAGGGTCTTCTGCGCGTGATTGAGGTCGAGGTTGTCCTCGCTGACCTCATCCCAGGGGAGTTGCAGCATGAAGTCAATATAGTTGTACTGCACGCTGTAGTCCGGTGACGAGGGATTGTATTTCTCCAGCTTGTTGAGTTCCTTCTCGAACTGTTCGGCAACTGCCTCGGGCCATTTTTTGCTTGCGGCACGCTCGCGGAACTTGTCGAATTCCTCGGAATCGTCCATTCCTAGCTCCTCCTGGATGGTACGGAGCTGGTTGTTTAGGTAGTATTCCCTCTGCTGCTGGTCGATTTCGCTCTTTACCTTCTGGTTGATTTCATGCTTGATCTTCATCAGCTCGATTTGCGAATCGAGGGCGGAGAGCAGCTTGAGTGCGCGCATTTTCACATCGTCATAGTCCAGCAGGTGCATCCTCGCCTCGAAATTCTCGACCTCGATGGTGGTGGCGATGAAGTTTACGAGGAACCGGAAGTCGTCTATGCCCTTGACTGCGCCTATGGTTTCGCGCGTGCCTATGTTGGATGCCCTCAGCAGATGGATGGCCTTCTCCTTCAGGTTCTCGCTGATGGCCTTGATGTCGGTGCTGCGGCTGTCTTCCCTCAGCACTTCGGGGAGATAATGTACGCGCGCGCTTATATAAGGTTCGTATGCCAGCACGGCATCGACCTCCAGACGCTTGAATGCCTGAAGTATCGCTGTCAATGTGCCGTC
This sequence comes from uncultured Muribaculaceae bacterium, assembly GCA_964582235.1. Classification (GTDB taxonomy): domain Bacteria; phylum Bacteroidota; class Bacteroidia; order Bacteroidales; family UBA932; genus Cryptobacteroides. The sequence goes on from CAZOQW010000023.1 coordinate 8,392, forward strand.
CGGCATCTCCAATGTCTTCACGATTTTGCATACCGTGCCGTATCGGTACAGGTCCTCGGCCTGAGGTTCCTCCACCATGACATCCATCTGAGGCACTGCGCCGATGAAGAAATTCCTGCTTTCGGCACTGTGTATCAATTTGATGGACTTTTCCCTGCCTATCGTGATAGGATAGATGGCACCGGGAAACAGGACTGCATTTCTCAGTGCGAGTATGGGAAGCACGTCGGGCAATTCCGACTCGTCGATTTTGGTAAGATTTTCACCTTGAAGTACGGGAATTATGCTGACTTCCGTACCCGGGGACAATTTGAATTCGTTATCTATTTTCATAATTACTGCCAAAATGTCATGATTTGCCCTTAATTCTCGGGGCCGCTAATATTGTCAATCTCTGTGCCACTGCAAAAACTGACAAATCATTTTGATAATAGCGAAAAATACTCTAATTTTGCAGCCCGTCCGCTCGTAAAAAGCGAATAATCAGTTAAATTAAATAGTAGTAGACAATGACTAAAGCAGAAATCGTAAACGAAGTTGCCAAGGCCACAGGCATAGAAAAAGTAACGGTACAGACCGTGGTCGAGTCAACAATGGAAAATATCAAGGACTCACTTATCAAAGGCAACCCGGTATATCTTCGCGGATTCGGAAGTTTCATAATCAAGCATCGTGCGCAGAAGGCAGCCCGCAATATCACAATGAAGACTACCATGACAATTCCCGCACACGATATTCCTGCCTTCAAGCCTTCAAAGTCCTTCGTTTCTGCAGTTAAGAACAAACAACAATAAAAAATAATAAGTTATGCCCAACGGAAAGAAGCATAAAAGACACAAAATGGCTACTCATAAGCGCAAGAAAAGATTGCGCCTGAATAGGCATAAGAAGAAATAGTCGAGAAAAGCCCGACGGGGGATCCGGCGGGCTTTTTCTTGTAAGTTGCCCCGCAGCGGGACAGCTTTTATAATCAAATGTTCAATGGAAACCGCGAAAATTGAAAAAGACCTTGTGGTCGACGTCTCGGCGTCGGAAGTTCGCATTGCGCTGCTGGAAAACCACCGGCTCATCGAACTTGACAGAGAGTCAACCAAGAGTCACGGCTTCTCAGTCGGGGATGTGCATCTTGGCAAAGTCAAGAAGCTCCTCCCGTCTCTCAACGCCGCTTTCGTGGATATCGGTGACAGCAAGGAAGCATTTATACAGTACCTCGACCTGGGGATGTATTTCAATGCCTTCGACACCTTCCTGAAGGAAAGTTATTCCAGCAAGGACATAGGGAAACTCTTTTCCAATATCAAGCTGGGGCCCATACTTCCCAAGGACGGAAGAATCGAGGAGTATCTGAAATTGGGTCAGATGGTAATGGTGCAGATAGTCAAGGAACCGATATCGACAAAAGGATCGAGGTTGACTGCGGAGATTTCATTGGCAGGACGCAATATTGTATTGCTGCCTTTTGCAGAAAAGGTCAGCGTTTCCCAGAAGATTTCCTCCAGAGAGGAAAGAAAAAGGCTCGAGACTCTGGTCAGGAGCATACTCCCGAAGAATTATGGAGCGATTATCCGCACTGCCGCGGAAGGCAAGAAAGCGGCGGTACTCGTCACCGAGTTGAAATCCCTCATCGCAAAGTGGGAAGGTTCGTGGACGAAATTGACTTCAGGCAAGGGAGTGAAGATGCTTTTCACAGAGTCCGACAAGACGACGGCTATGATCCGCGATCTCCTCAATGATACTTTCACGAATGTTCACGTGAACAGCAGGAAGTACTATGAGGACATCAGGAAGTATATTTTACAGATTTCTCCGGATCAGGAGAAAATCGTAAAACTTTATGAGGGCAAGGCGCCGATTTTCGATTATTTCGAGGTCACCAGACAGATAAAAAGCTCGTTCGGCAAGATAGTGCCGATGAAGCACGGGACCTACATAGTAATCGAATCGACGGAAGCCCTGAACGTGATTGACGTCAACAGCGGCATCCGTGCCAAAACTACGAATCAGGAAGACAATACCTTCGAGGTCAACAAGATAGCGGCGGAGGAAATCGCCCGCCAGTTGCGCCTCAGGGACATAGGCGGAATCATCATCGTCGACTTCATTGACATGGACAAGGCCGAGCACCGCAATGAACTGTACAAGTACATGCGGGAACTCATGGAAAAGGACAGGGCAAAGCACAATGTGCTGCCGCTTACCAAGTTCGGTCTTATGCAGATTACCCGGCAGCGCATCCGTCCGGTGACCGAAATCAACACCACGGAAAAGTGTCCCGCGTGCCACGGAACGGGAAAGGTCGCTGCTACCATAGTAATCGATGAAGATGTGGAGCGCAAGATTGCAGACTACGCGAGTCAGGGACAGAAGGCCTTCATCCTCAGGCTCAGTCCCATACTCGGAGCTTATCTCACAAGGGGGTTCAACTCCTATGTGCGAAAATGGAAACGCAAATACAAGTGCAAGCTGACTGTGGAAGAACTCAGCGACCACGGCATCCTGCAATATGAAATCTGTGATAAAAATGGAAAGGCCCTCGAATGAGAGCCTTTTCTTTTTACCCCACAGTCTGCTGTCGCAGCCAGCTCCCCAGGGAGCATGACGGCGTGTCGGCAAGGCAAAACAAATGAATTTTTTCACCCACTCTTGTTTGAATGACGGAAAATTATTTATACTTTTGTAGCGTAATTTTGAATTATTAAAAATTAACAAACGCTTTCAAACACAAATAGAGATGAAAAAGAAATTCAGATGCCTTGTTTGCGGTTATGTATATGAGGGTGAGAATCCTCCCGCAGAGTGCCCCCAGTGCCATGCCAAGTCAGATAAGTTCGTGGAAGTAAAGCCTGAGGCAGGCCTTTCATGGGCTTGCGAGCATCGCCTCGGAGACGGAAAAGTAGAGGATGCAGAGATTATGCAGGGTCTTCACGACCACTTCAACGGTGAGTGTACCGAGGTGGGCATGTACCTCGCAATGAGCCGTCAGGCCGAGCGCGAGGGCTATCCTGAGGTTGCAGAGGCCTTCAAGCGTTACGCCTTCGAGGAGGCTGAGCATGCAGCCAAGTTCGCCGAACTTCTTGGCGAAGTCGTTTGGGACACCAAGACCAACCTCCAGAAGCGTGCAGAGGCCGAGTGCGGAGCATGCGAAGGCAAACTTGCAATCGCTTCACGCGCAAAACAGCTCGGTTACGATGCCATCCATGACACTGTTCACGAGATGGCAAAGGACGAGGCCCGTCACGGCTGCGGCTTCCAGGGTCTGCTCAAGAGATATTTCGGAGAATAATCCGACACATCTTACCTTGATATCAGCCACATTGTCAGTTCCGACGGTGTGGCTGATATTTTGTATATTAGCGGCCGTATTTTAAAATGAAGATATATGAATATTTGGTTGATAGTTATCTTGGTGATGGTGTTTTCCTACATCATCCAGTCTACGCTCAATAGCAGGTTCGAAAAATACTCCAGAGTTCCCTCTCCGCACGGGCTCACCGGAGCCGATGTCGCGAGACTCATGCTCCAGCAGAACGGAATAACGGATGTCAAGGTACAATCTGTGTCGGGACGTCTTACCGACCATTATAATCCCTCGGACAAGACCATAAACCTTAGTGACGGCGTTTACAACAGTGCATCCATAGCAGCGTGCGCGGTAGCGGCTCACGAGACCGGTCACGCGCTCCAGCACGCTCAGGGCTATGCCCCGGTGAAGCTCCGTTCGGCACTTGTACCTGTGGTCACTTTCGCCAGCAACACCGTGCAGTGGGTGCTTTTACTCGGAGTAATTTTGATTGAAGTAATGCCGGCAGTGCTTTGGTTCGGCATAGGGCTCTTCGCCCTTACCACTCTGTTCAGCCTTGTGACCTTGCCGGTGGAAATCAACGCAAGCCAGAGGGCGGTCCGGTGGCTGGACGGAGCCGGAGTGGTGGATTTCGAGACCAAGCCCATGGCTGTGGATGCCCTGAAATGGGCGGCTTACACCTACGTAATCGCAGCTATCGGTTCGCTTGCCACCCTGCTGTACTACATCAGCATGGCAAGTAACAGAAAGTAGCAGGTCCGATTACTCCACCGTAACCGATTTTGCAAGGTTCCTCGGCTGGTCCACGTCGCGGCCTTTGGCTATGGCAATATGGTAAGCCAGCAGCTGTAGGGGAATGACTGACAGCAGGGGAACGAAGCACTCGGCGGTATCGGGAATCTCCATGCAGTAGTCCGAAAGGGCGCGCACTTCGGTGTCCCCCTCCGTGACTATGCTGATTATCTTTCCCTTGCGGGCCTTGATTTCCTGAATATTGCTGATAATCTTGTCGTAGTTGCCCCTGCGGGGTGCGATTACCACTGCGGGCATCTCCTCGTCTATGAGGGCGATGGGCCCGTGCTTCATCTCGGCTGCAGGGTAGCCTTCGGCATGTATATATGAAATTTCTTTCAGCTTCAAGGCACCTTCGAGGGCCACGGGGAAGTTGTAGCCGCGTCCGAGGTACAGGAAGTTCCTGGCATAGGTGAAAGTCTTGGCGAGTTCGGCTATTTCTTTGTCGCGCTCGAGTATCTTGGCGATTTTGTCCGGAACCGTCTGCAGTTCCTTGACGAGGGCCATGCGCTTCTCATCGCTGATTGTCCCCAACTGCTCCGCGATGCTTAGAGCTATCAGAAACAGCGTGGTTACCTGCGCGGTGAAAGCCTTGGTGGAGGCGACTCCGATTTCAGGCCCGATGTGGGTATAACAGCCTGTGTCCGTGGCTCTTGCAATAGAAGAAGCGACCACGTTGCATATTCCGAACAGGAAGGCTCCGGCCTTGTGGGCCATGTTCACCGCAGCAAGCGTGTCAGCGGTCTCTCCGGACTGTGAAATGGCAATTACAACGTCACCGGGATTGATAACCGGATGCCTGTACCTGAACTCGGACGAATATTCCACCTCGACCGGGATTCTTGTCAAGTCCTCTATTATGTATTTTCCTATCAGTCCGGCGTGCCATGAAGTGCCGCAAGCGCAGATTATGAAACGTTTTGCGCCGAGCATTTCTTTGCTGTGGTCGATGATTCCTGACAACTTGACAGTTCCAAGTTCGATGTTCAGACGACCTTTCATCGATGCCTTCAATGAGCGGGGCTGCTCCATTATCTCCTTCAACATGAAATGCGGGTATCCGCCTTTCTCGATTTCGCTCAGGCTCATCTCCAACTGCTTGATTGTCGGGACCTGCTCGACATTCTGGAGGTTGATGACTTTCATTTTATGTCCGCGCTGGAGATAGGCAATCTGTTCCTCCTCCAGATAGACTACCTTGTTGGTGTATTCGATGATGGGGGTTGCGTCCGAACCGAGGAAATATTCATCGTTACCGATTCCCACGACCAGCGGACTGCCCTTGCGTGCCGCAATGATGCGGTCGGGTTCGTTCTTGTCCACCACTGCCAGCGCATAGGCTCCCACTACGTTGCGCAGGGCAAGGGGCACGGCCTCGTCGAGACTGATGTTGTGGGAATCCATGATGTACTGTATCAACTGGACCACCACCTCCGTGTCGGTCTTGCTGTAAAAATGATAGCCCCGCCTTGTAAGTTCGGTTTTCAGCGCAGCGTAATTCTCGATGATTCCGTTGTGTATGAGCGCAAGGTTATGGTTCTCGGAGTAATGTGGATGGGAATTGACGTCGCTTGGCTCGCCGTGGGTGGCCCAGCGGGTGTGTGCAAGACCTACACTGCCGCTGATGTCCTGCCCGGACACCAGGGCTTCCAAATCCTTGACCTTGCCCTTGGTCTTGTAAATATTCAGTTCCGACTTGTCGTTGATCAACGCTATTCCAGCGCTGTCATAGCCTCGGTATTCGAGCCTTGTAAGTCCTTTTATCAGAATGGGATAAGCCTCACGGCTTCCTACATAGCCTACTATTCCACACATGTTTTTTAATCTTCGTAATCGATACTGTCCATCAAATCCTCAAGTTGCCGCCGCTCCTTTTTCGTTGGGCGGCCTGCACCTCGGTCCCGCTGGAACAAGATGGTTTCCCGCGGGGGATGCAGTTTCTGGAGTTCTTCCTCAGGTGTAAGATTTTCCGCAAATTCGGGAACCAACGCGGCTCCCATGCGGCTTTCATTGAGTTTGAGCACTTTGTAACTCAACAGCGCGGCACCTTTGCGGATTTCGAGGGTGTCGCCTACCTTGACGGCCTTGGATGCCTTGGCAGTTGTGCCGTTGAGCCTGACCTTGTTGCCGTTGCACGCATCAGCGGACTCCGCGCGCGTCTTGAATACACGGATGGCCCAAAGATATTTGTCCAGACGGACGCTGTCCATGTCCTAATCCAGGTACAGCGCGTGACGAACGTCACGGGCAACTTCTTCTCCGCGCAGAGCCTCGATTATGGTCAATGCGAAGCTTAACGCGTGTCCGGCAGAGCGTCCGGTGATGATGCGTCCGCAGCGGACTGCAGGTTCGGGCTTGTGTATTGCGCCCTTTTCCGTCATCTTGGACTCGAAGCCTTCGAAGCAGGTGAACTCCACGCCCTTTACGTCGTCAAGCTGGCTGATTACCAGACCGGGAGCGGCGCAGATGGCAGCTACGGTTCCGCCGGCTGCATAATGTTCCTTCATCAGCTCCATCAATTCCTTGTTGGAGGCGAGGTTCACTGAACCGGGCATGCCTCCCGGGAATATCATCACGTCATCTGCGGTGGTGCCTTCGTGGCTGCAATCAAGGTCATGCAGCATTGTGTCCACGCCGACAGTGATTCCGTGTGCGGACTGAACGAAAGGCTCATCAGAAATGGATACGAGTTCGGTATCTATTCCAGCCCTTCTGAGAGCGTCATTTGTCCCCAAAGCCTCGACATCCTCGAAGCCGTTGGCCATGAATATCTTAACTCCTTTCATATCTTTATATTTTCGTTTTTATTCATCATCCGGAAGCCTTTCGGGCACGTCCAGGTTTATGTAACTGTCGCTTTCCTGCATTTCATTGGTGATTTCCAGCAGTTCCGTATCCCTTTCAGCCGGAAGCAGCACATAATCCGTACATTCTGCCGGCACGAGCAGCACGTCACCGCTCTTGAGCTGGACATGGCCTCCCTCCTCTTCCGACCCGAACTGGACGGCAGCTGCACCGGAGAGGCAGTAATACAGCACGAAACCGTCGCTTTCACCGTCTCCGCTCAACTTCAGCGTGTCCCGCAACTGAATCTTCCTGACAGTAAATTGCGGTATCTTCACCAGCATCTCCTTCTCCGCCTTGTGCGGCTCAAACTTCGAGTAGTCGATGAAGTCCAGAGCCTCGACAGGGGAGAGCCCGCTGTCGAATTCCTCCTCGTCCACGGTCATCCCCCAGTTGTACATGCAGAAATCCATCGGCGAACTTTCCGAAATCTCCAGCAGTCTGAGCTTGCCGCCCGCAAAATGGGGAACACCCGCAGGTATCAGGTAGCATGCGCCCTTGACGGCAGGGAAGAAGTTCAACAGTCCGTCTACGTCACCGCCATTGCAGCACAGGTCGAAGAAAGTGCCGGCATTGCAACCGGACTTGAAGCCTATGCCGAGTCCTGCTCCGTCCTTTGCATCGAGGACATACCACAACTTGCTCTTTCCGAGGAAATCGAAACGCTGGCTTGCGGTCTCATCGTCAGGATGCACCTGAAGCGGAGTCCTGGAATCGACCTCCATCTCGCGTATGCATATAGGGAACTGCCGGCCGTAGAAATCGTAGCAACGCTCGCCCACTACACGGTCGAGATAGGTTTCCATTATTTCGCCCATCGTATTGCCCGCAAGCCAGCCTTCGCGAATCAGCGAATCGCGAAAGCCGAGGTCGGCCAGCTTGAATACGTCTTTTCCCCAGGGACGGTCGAACTGAATCTTTCCGAATCCGAGGGGATACAGTGTTCTGTTGTCTTCCATCACAATGTTTGCAAAGATACGCAAATAATCAGTCTTTTGCGCGTGATGCCAGCAGAGAAATGAGGAACCCGGTCAAGGCCACTCCGGCTACTGTCAGAAGCACATCGCCCCACTCCAGAACGCAGGGGTACGACTGTATCAGGAAATTTCCCGGCATCTTCACGAGGCCGAAATGCTGTTGCAATAGGGCCGCGACTACGCCCGCCACTAATCCGCAAACTAATCCGAGCAGGGATACAAGCCAGCCCTCCAGCACGAAAATGCGTCGCGTGAAAGCCTCCGTAGCCCCCATTGCGTGCAGGGTCGCCACGTCTTCCGTCTTCTCGATGCGGAGCATTGACAGTGAGCCGAAAATGTTGAAAGCCACAATGATTACCACGAACAGCAGTATCAGGTAGATGGCCAGTTTCTCGTAGCGCATCATCTTGTATATGGCCGGTCTTTGGGCATATCTGTCGGCGACGACGAAGTCCGGGCCGAGGCTTTCCTGCAGCGAACGCAGGGTTTTCTTGTCTACGGGGCTGTCCGTGCGTATCTCGATTCCCGTCACCCCGGTCTCGTCACCTAAAAGTTCGCGCATGAGTCCTATCGGGACTATGATGTAACGCGAATCCACTTCGGTGTTTATGCTGAACAGGGAGGATACGCCGGCACCGACACTGCCGAATGAACCGTACAGGCCCATGAGCGGAGAGCCGGAATTTGCACGCGGGCAGTAGATGTCAAGCCGTTCGAGGAACCTCGGGTTTATTCCCATCTCCCGGGCCAGCGACGCGCCCACACAGGCCTGCGGGCGGTCTCCCTTGTAGAGGGAGAATTCGCCGGAAACCACGTGGGCTGCAAGGGGAGAAGCTTCCGCAAAACGGCTGTCCACTCCTTTTGCCACTGCCAGCCCCTGACTTGAACCGTACATGATGAATACCTGTTCCTCAATGACTTCCGATACGGAACAGAATGCCGGATTTTCGAATATGGCATCGAAAGCCCCGCCCTCCGGAACGAAGCGCTTGCCCACGGCGGAACTTATCAGGATGTCCGGGTCCAGGTCGGACATGTTGGCCTCGATGACGCGGTCGAAGCCGTTGTATATCGAGAGTATGAGTATCAATGCGGCCGTACCTATCGCCATTCCGGCTGCGCTGATTGCCGAAATCACATTGATGACATTGTGCGATTTCTTGGCAAACAGGTAGCGCAGGGCGATGAACAGGCCGGTATCCATTGGCTACTTTTTCAGCAGTTCGTCGATATGTTCGGCGTAGTCGAGACTGGTGTCGAGAGTGAAGTTCAGTTCGGGCACTATCCTTATGCGGAGTTGCCTTCCCAGCTCCCCGCGTATCGCGCTCTTGTTCTCCTCGAGTATCTCCATCACCGTTTCGGCACGCTCGGAGGGGAAGATGCTGACATAGACCCTCGCTACGCTGAAATCGGGGCTGATGCGCACTTCGCTCACCGTCACCATGCTCGATGCGAACATGGCCATGCCCTTGCTGCGTATGATTTCCGCCAGGTCGCGCTGTATCTCGCGGGCGACCTTGAGCTGGCGTGTGCTTGCGGGTTTATCCATTGATTTTGATTATGTAATAATCCTTCTTTCCTTTTTGTACGAGTATGTATTTGCCGTCGATGACGTCGGCTTCGCTGAGGCTGTACGAAATGTCGTTCATCTTTTCCTTGTTGAGGCTGAGTCCGTTCTGCTGTATCATCTTGCGGGCCTCGCCTTTTGACGGGAAAATGCTCGTGTGGACTGCGAGCGCATCGAGTATGCCGACGGGAAGCAGCGAGCGGTCAAGGTCGAACGAAGGCACTCCGTCGAACACCTCGAGGAAAGTTTTTTCGTCGAGAGTGCGCAGTTCCTCGCGGGTTGCCTTGCCGAAGAGCATGGCGGTGGCTTTCAAGGCGGTGTCATAGCCCTGCTCGCCATGTACCATGATGGTAACTTCCTTTGCCAGCAGTTTCTGCAATTCGCGCCTTTCGGGGCACTGCACGTGCCCGGCTATAGCGTTCTCTATTGTCTCGCGGTCGAGCATGGTGAATATCTTGATGTAGCGTGCGGCATCGTCATCGCTCACGTTCAGCCAGAACTGGTAGAATTGGTAGGGGCTGGTGCGCTCAGGGTCAAGCCAGATGTTGCCTTTCTCGGTTTTGCCGAATTTGCCTCCGTCGGCCTTCGTTATCAGCGGACATGTCAGGGCGAATGCCTCTCCTCCGCAGGTGCGGCGTATCAATTCAGTGCCGGTGGTTATATTGCCCCACTGGTCTGCGCCTCCGAGCTGGAGCTTCACTCCTTTATTCTGGTACAGGTACAGGAAATCGTAGCCCTGCAGGAGCTGGTAGGTGAATTCGGTGAAAGACATGCCCTCCGAGGAATCGCGGCTGAGGCGCTTCTTTACGGAATCCTTGCTCATCATGTAGTTTACGGTGATGAGTTTGCCGATGTCGCGGGTGAAGTCGATGAAAGTGTAGTCCTTCATCCAATCGTAGTTGTTCACCAGTTCGGCACGGTTGGGGGCATCGGACTCGAAGTCGAGGAACTGGCCCAGTTGCTTCTTGATGCATTCGACGTTGTGGTTCAGGGTCTTCTCGTCCAGCAGATTGCGCTCCTGGCTTTTCATTGAAGGATCGCCTATCATGCCGGTGGCTCCGCCCACGAGCGCGTAAGGCTTGTGTCCGCAGGCCTGGAAGTGCTTGAGTATCATTATGCTGACCAAGTGTCCTATGTGTAGTGAATCTCCGGTAGGATCGATGCCTACATACGCCGCTGCCGGGCCTTTCATAAGTTCTTCTTCGGTGCCCGGCATGATGTCGTGTATCATTCCGCGCCACTTAAGCTCTTCGACAAAATTCTTCATATCCTGTATGTTCTATATTTCCAAAATCTCACAAAGATAGCGTTTTATCACGTAAAAGAAGGTTTTTTGCGGCGGAAATCCTCGCTGCGCTCTCCGGTATTGCAAGTCTGAAGAAAAATCGCGAAATTCGCCCGATTTTGAGAATCCAACAAAAACGTAATAGACAATGAGAAAGAAAATTGTTGCAGGCAACTGGAAGATGAACACCACCAAGCCTGACGGAGTACAGCTCGCAAAAGAAGTAGCAGAAGCATCAGTACGTGTACCTGAGGGAGTAGGCCTCATTGTGGCTCCTCCTTTCACTCACCTTTGCGCTGTAGGCAAGAATCTCGAAGGCTCCAAGGTGGAACTTTCTGCCCAGAACTGCGCAGACCATGCTAAGGGCGCATATACCGGAGAAGTTTCCGTAGACATGCTGAAGGCCGTTGGCTGTTCATGGACCATACTCGGACACTCTGAGCGTCGCCAGTATTACGGCGAGACCGACGAGAAGCTCGTGGAGAAGGTTAAGCTCGCACTTGAGGCAGGACTCGGAGTTATCCTTTGCGTGGGTGAGAACCTCGACGAGCGCGAGGCCGGCAAGCACTTCGATGTCTGCACCGCACAGGTAGAGAACGTGCTCTACAAGTTTACCGCCGAGGACATGAAGAATGTAGTGATTGCCTACGAGCCTGTCTGGGCTATCGGTACCGGCAAGACCGCAACTGCAGAGCAGGCCGAGGAAATCCATGCACACATCCGCAAGGTGCTGGCAGACAAGTTCGGCGCAGAGGTAGCTGACGACACCACTATCCTCTACGGTGGCTCATGCAAGCCTTCAAACGCCAAGGAACTCTTCGCACAGCCTGACATCGACGGCGGACTCATCGGTGGCGCTGCCCTCAATGCCGAGGACTTCATCCAGATTGCACTTTCATTCTAACGCGAAGTTCCCGAGAGAAATAAAGACCGGTCCGGCGACTTGCCAGATCGGTCTTTTCAGTTTACCCCACAGTCTGCTGTCGCAGCCACCTCCAGCCCCTGCGCTTCGCTGCGCCGCCCGCCCGATGGCGAGCCTGCAAGCAGGGAAAATTTACCCCACAGACTGCTGTGGGGTTTTTGCGGGTGTATGACGGAAATAATCCCTCTATCCGGAAAATTCCGCTGTCCGGAGAATTTATTCCAGCAGGACTACGGTCGCGCCGATCTGGCCTGAAGAACTCCAAAGCCAGACTATGTTCCCCTCGATTTTCATTACTTCGAGCGAGAGGTTGCTGCGGTCGAGTATGCTCGTGCTGGTAGTCCAGACAACGTTTGCGCTTACACTCTGCCCGACCTGGGACGGTATCTCGGAGAGTTCCACCACATAATAGTCGGAAGTATTGTCGGTCTGCGCCCGGAATTGCTTCAGGTCGCGGCTGAAGGACAGTTGGCAGGTCAGCGGATCGTATCTGAAATGCACGGTTCCGCCCACCTGGAAGCGTATCTCGTCGCTTTCCACGAAAGCAATGCGGTGGCTCTCCTCGTTGCAGGAGCAAAGTGCCAATGCGGCGAGCGTTATCAGTACAAGGATATTTGCAAATCGGCAGTTCATAGCGTTATCTCCTTTGTTATGTATTCCCGCGTGCCGTCAAGGTAGATGATTTCGGCCTTGAGGGTGCCTGCCTGTTCTATCGTGTAAAAGCCGTCACTTCCGGTGCTTATCGGCTTGTCGTTCAGGTACCAGAGCACCTCGCCGACATCGGTGGCGTTATATATCCGCAGCGGAATCTTGCTGCCTTCAAGAAAACTGCCGTCGATATTGCGCAGACTTCCGCTCAGATATATGTACGGATATGTACTGCTCAGATACACCTTGGTGGTGAACCTGGCAGTGGAAGAAAAGCTGCTGTACTCGGACACTTTCATCCTTACCGTCACGCTGTAGCTGCTTTGCGCACTCAGGCCCTCTATCGTGTAGCACGATGTGTCCGCCGACACTTCCGCGCTGTTCTCTTCCGAGCCGTCCGTCCATATTATCTCGTAGCAACTGACTCCTTCTACCGAAGAATCGGCTTTCCAGCTGACTATGGCGGCATCCTGGAACGTGGTTATACTCTCTATGCTTATTGGTTCCACGACCTTGAACGATATGCTGCCGTCGCTGTTGCGCGTTATGTTTATCAGTGCTAGACTTGAAGTGCTGCCGTCCCACCATCGGAAAGCAGGCGTGGTGTCCGAACCGAAACTGTCATGACCGCTCTGCGGGAAGAAAATTTCTTCGACGCTTTCCGCATCCGGATTTGCGCATATTATTTCTGCGCACATGTGGTCCGGTCGACAGTTTATCTGACCGTATTCCCAGCGTTCCGCCGCCGTCAGGTCACGCTGGTAGTAGTCGGAATATCCGGCCGAGCCGGAAGACTTGTCTATATGATATATCAGCAGTCCGCCGGCGCCTATCGGGGCGTCCCAGCCGTCCGGGTTGCGGCACTCGAAGAGGAAATATTCGGATTCATCCTCTCCCGGAGCTATCAGGTAGCGGCCGCTCAGATTTATCGGATAGAGCGTGTAGTCGCCTATTGCGAGCGTGTCGCAGGTGCCTATGCCGAGTTCATTGAAATCGAGAGCGCTGAAATTGGGAGGGGTTTGGGTGTCGTCGTTGTTGCAGCCTTCATCCATCAATGAGGTCAGCCAGAGTCCGGGACTCTCGCCTCCGCTGGAACTGCCGTCGGTGTCGTAGAGGTCGTAAAGACCGAAAGAGTGGGCGAGTTCATGGCAGAACAGGCCTATTCCGGCGGCTCTCGGGTTCGAGCCGGCATCGGATTTCAGTTCGCAACTTGCCGTAAATCCGTTTATGGTGCAGCCGTCGAGTGTTATCGTGCTGCTCAAATCCTTCAGCAACGCCCGCTGCGGCCATATCCATCTGGAATCCGCTCCGTCCGCTTCGCTCAATCCGGCAAAAATCAAGGCTACGTTGTCAACCTGCCCGTCGCCGTCGTTGTCGTAGAGGCTGAAATCCACTTTGGAGTCTGCAAGATTGCAGGCCTCCTTGACGGCTTCATACAGGAATACGTCCTTGCGGCTGGAGTAATTGGCACCGTAGTAGGAATATTGTTTTGAAAGGGTGACGGTCTGTGCCAGATCGAAAGTGAATTCGACAGTGCCCTGGAATTGTCGGTTGAAATATTCTTGGGCCAGACTCACGGTACCTGCCAGATCCTCATGGGCAAGTTCAAAGGCCCGGTCGCTGAATTCGACCGGGATAACCACCATCCGGAATGCGGACAGCAGGGCAAGGCTTAAAGCATTTAGTACCATGACTAAAGAAATAATGCCACATAGTTAGCAATAATTTGCCTAAAATCAAAAAGCCGGCAGCCTCGCGGTTGCCGACTCTTAGACGTGTACTAAAACCTAAACCTGCTTCTTAGATGCAGGAAAGTTCAGTAACGTTGCAGGAAAAATTAACAAATAGTGAAATTATTTCTTGGACTCCTCTACAGAAACTTTGCGGAATTCCTTGAAATCCTTCATGAGCTCAAGAGCTGCCTTACGTGCACGTGCACCTGCCGCCTTGTTGCCTTTTTCTACCTGAGCCTCTGCGTTCTCCTTGAAGACAGCATAGCTCTCTTCAATCTTCTTTACAAGTTCTTTCATTTTGCTATGAATTTTTATGTTAATATTTGATAGTAATAACCACTTGTGCGGCACTAAAATAGAAATTTTCGGTTTAATACCAAAATTTTTCAATTATTGTTGTCCTATCGCTTTGGGTTTTGCGTTAATTTGGCTCATCGCGCGTTCTATCCCGAGAAAGGCCCAGGTCTTGAGTCCGGACACTATTCTCTCGCTCATTTCCTCTACTTCTTTCAGTTGTTCCTCGGAAAATTTGCCGAGTACATAGTCCACTTGCGAGCCCGGGGCGAAGTCGTGTCCGACACCGATGCGCAACCTCGGAAATTCGGTGCTCCCGAGCAATTCCGTTATGTTCTTCAGTCCGTTGTGACCTCCGTCGCTTCCGGCCTTGCGCATGCGCAGGGTTCCGAACGGCAGGTTGAGGTCATCGCAGATTATCATCAGGTTTTCCGGCTCCAGGTCGAGCTTGTTCAGCCAGTAACGGACTGCGTTCCCGCTGAGGTTCATGTACGTCGAAGGTTTCAGGAGATGGTACTCCCTGCCCTTTTCGCGCACGAGGGCAGTGTCGCCGTAGCGTTCGGTGCTGAAAACGACATTGGATGCCTTTGCCCAGGCATCCAATATCATGAATCCTATATTGTGTCTCGTCATGGCGTATTCGGCCCCTATGTTGCCCAGGCCGACGACGAGAAAACTCTTCTCGGACACTTAAATTACCTTGATGAGTTACGTGTTGCCTTTACGCCGCAGATGATGGTATCCTTGTCGGTAACGACGGTAGCATTGTCTACCTTCACATCGCTGGCCTTGATTCTCTTGTCAAGTCCAAGTGAAGAGATGTCGATGGTCACCTTGTCGGGCAGATTGCTCATAAGGGCGCTGATACGCAGTTTGCGGAGTCTCTGGTAGAACTTACCACCCTGCTGAACACCGACTGCGTGGCCCACGATTTCTACGGGAACCTCGATGCTGACAGGTTTCTTCTCGTTGGTTGCGAGGAAGTCCACGTGCAGGCACTCGTCGGTAACGGGGTGCCACTGAATCTCGTGAAGCACAGCGGTCTGGGGCTCGCCTCCGTCCAGTACGAGGTCTACGATGTATGAGTTAGGAGTGTTGGTGAGTGCCTTGAGATCCTTTACGCTGATGGTGAAGAGGACGTTCTCCATGCCGCAGCCATAGAGGTTGCAGGGAATGAGTCCCTGTTTGCGGAAGGCCTTGACAGTGGCCTTGTTGCCGACCTTGCGGGTCTGGCCTTTAAGTTCGAGATGTTGCATTTGTACTTAATTTGAAAATGTGTTACTCAATTCGGTACTTGACCGAATCCCATTGCACCAAAACCGTCCGGTTTTAAAATGCGCGCAAAGGTAGAAAATTTATCCTTATTTCACAAGACCGACCTTTTGGTTCCAGCTCAGAGTGCTGTAGTAGGCGTTGAGCGTGGGGAGATCGTCGTCGGGAATGTAGCTGCTCAGTCCGCAGCAACGTTCGAGGGACAGGGTGTTCATGAAAGTCTCGGTCTCGGCATGGTAGGGGATGCAGGCATCCAGGGCTGCATCGAGTGCTGCGAGTTCGGAATCGTCTGCACCGAGTGCCGCCGCCAGGTCCCGCAGGTCGAAAAAGAAGAACAGCCGGTTTTCGTTGTAGAAATATTTTTGTACCGTGCTCTTGTCGAGTCCGTCGAGGGCATCGCCATGTGCATCCACTATGGCCTTGAATGCATCGGCAAGTGCCTCTATTTCAGTACAGTCCATGAGGGTTATGGTAGCGGAACGGTAAGCCCCGCTCAGCGAACTGTAATGCTCGAAGAATTCGGTGCATACGGCTTCCAGGTCAGTTCCTTTCGCACTCAGCAGGTTCCACGAGAGAGTTTCGTAAATTATTCCGTCAGCAAGCACTTCCGCCGGTGAGAAAACTATGCGGTCGCACACCTCCCGCAGTTCCCATGCTACCTCTACGGTTCCCATCAGGCAGGCATCGAAGATGATGTAGTCCAGATGTATGGGAATGGCGGCCGCGAAGTCCGGGAGGTCTATGGTGACGTAACTGCTGCTGCCGAAATTCTGCTGTCCGAGGCTTTTTGTGAGCGGATATATGCTTTCGTCCCTTTCTTCGAGTTCTTGCAGGGCAGTGGCTGACAGGGATTCTCCGTATGCGCTGTAATCGCCGGGAATCCAGCCTGTTGCGTGTGAGGAGAACAGCATTCCATAGCTGTCGGACGGGAACATTTCACTGACATCTTCGAGCATCTCCCGTATGCCGTCCGCGGATGCACTCACAAAATCTTCCGGATACACTTTCAGCGTGTCGGTGACAGCCTTGCCCTTGTCCCGGTAGATACGCAGGAGCACGGGCGGATTGGGAGTGTTGTAGTCGTAGGAAGATGCAGTGCTGTGTATGAAGGCCACGATGGCAGCATCCCTGTACAGATCGGGCAGCACACCGCTGCTCAGCTCATCCAGATCCTCGATGAGGTATGAACTGAGGTTGTTGTATCCGAGCCCGCAGTATATGAATACATTGCTGTACTTGTCCGTTCCGGGATTCTTCAATTCTCCTTCCCGCGTGCAGGAAAGGATGCCCGCGAGCAAGATGACGGTGAGTATGGTCCACTTCTTCATAGCCGGTCGCAAAGATACGGATTATCTTTATAACTTTGTATGGTATGAATGTAATGGACGATTTTGCCTACCACCTGAAAATGGAGAGGCAGATGTCGCCGAATACGGTAGCCGCGTATGTGCGGGATGTCTCGGCTTTCAGCGAGCATTTCGGCGGGGATTTGAAATTGGCGGAAGCGGAGGATGTGGCGGAATATTTCGCATCCCGGGCGGACGGCCATTCGGAACGCTCGCAGGCACGCGAACTCAGCGCGTTGAAATGCTTTTTCGACTGGATGATACTTGAGGGCGACAGGCAGGACAATCCCTGCGATGCGGTGGATGCCCCGAAACTCGGGCGCTACCTGCCGGCGGTTCTGTCGATCGACGAAGTCGAGTCCATACTGGATTCGGTGGATACGCGGACATGGACAGGCTTGCGCGACAAGGCGATACTGGAGTTTCTGTACGGCTGCGGACTGCGCGTGTCGGAACTGTGCTCGCTGCGGATTTCGCACGTATATGTCAAGGAGGGTGTCGTGCGGGTGATTGGCAAGGGTTCGAAAGAGCGTCTGGTTCCGCTCGGAGGGGCTGCGGCTTTGGCATACGGCGAATATATGGAAGTCCGTCCGCAGAGCGCTTCGCCGGCGTTTGACGACATCGTGTTCCTGAACAGGTTCGGCAAGCAGTTGAGCCGGGTGTCGGTTTTCAATATGGTCAAGAAGCAGGCCATGCTGGCAGGAATACGCAAGGAAATATCGCCGCACACTTTCAGGCATTCGTTCGCGACCCACCTCGTGGAGAACGGGGCGGATTTGAGGGTGGTGCAGGAAATGCTCGGCCATGAATCCATAATGACTACGGAAATATATACGCACATTGACAGCAGCACCTGGCAGAAGGAAATTCTGGAGCACCATCCCAGGCGCGGCAAGGAAAAGAATTTATAGATATGTTGGCAAAAGGAACAAAAGCACCCGATTTTTCGGGACTTGACGAGAACGGCAATCGCATCAGTCTCAGCGATTTCGCCGGAAAGAAACTTGTACTGTATTTCTATCCCAAGGACAGTACTCCTGGATGTACCGCAGAGGCTTGCAGCCTGAGGGACAATTACGGGCGTTTTATGGCCCTGGGCTATGAGGTGCTCGGCTTGTGCGGCGGGGCGCTTTTCGCACGTAATCTGGAAAGCGAAATATCCGATTTGACAGGCAAATTGG
>CAZOQW010000024.1:0-25471 GCA_964582235.1 uncultured Muribaculaceae bacterium
AGCGTGACAGTACAACTTACCGCAACCGTAGACTGGACTATGCAGGGATATGACTCTGATGTTCAAGAATGGCTGTCGATTTCTCCCAGCAGCGGTTCTGCATCTGCGGATCCTCAGACAATCACGATAACGGCACTTGAAAATGACAGCTATGAGCGTGAGGCTGACCTTGTTTTCTATGGAAACATTCTCGCTCGTGCTTCGCTTACTGTGGTTCAGGAAGGGGCGATAGAATTGGATGAAGATGGATCGGCTGAAAAACCTTATTCGGTGTACACCGCGATGCAGCTCATCGACGATGAGGGTTATACCTACAGCAGTCCTTCAGAGAATGTCTATGTGAAGGGAATTATAACGGAAATAGAAGAAGTAGACACCGGTGATTATGGAAATGCTACTTATTATATTTCCGATTCGGAGGATAGCGAGTACAGCATTTATGTCTACAGGGGTTATTATCTCGAAAGTACGAGGTTTACTTCGACAGATCAGATAGCAGTGGGAGACGAGGTGATAGTTTGCGGACAGCTCATGCTGTACAACAGCAGTACTTACGAGATTGGGCAATACAACTATATCTATTCCCACAACGGTGTGACCGAACTGGAACCGGAGGAAGAAGTAGGTGTACCTTCCGGAGACGGTACAGTTGATAGTCCTTACAACGTGGCAGGAGCCAGGCAGGCTATTGCCGACAATGGCTGGACTTCTTCAAACCCCTCAGGTTGGGTCTATGTTGCAGGTGAGATTTCCTCAATCGCTAATGTGCAGATTGATACTTATGGCAGCATTTCCTATTACATCAAGGATGCGGATTATGATAACAGCCTGTATGTGTACGGAGGTAAATACCTTAATAATGAAAGCTTTACTTCGGAAGATCAGATAAAAGTGGGAGATGAGGTGGTAGTTTATGGACAGCTCATCAATTACAACGGACTTTACGAGTTTACCAACGGAAATTACCTCTATTCTCTCAACGGAGAAACCGGTGACGATGACGGCGGAGACGATGATACCGAAACTGGTGCACCCACTTCTGCAACTCCTGTAACAATCGCAGAATTCCTTGCGGCAGAAGTAAGTACTACCGATTGGTACGAGCTGACAGGAACGATTACTTCTATTGACAATACATCCTATGGTAATTTCTACATGGAGGATAATACGGGAAGTGTATATGTTTACGGCCTCGTTGAAGAGTATGTAGAAAGTAACGACAGGTCTTTCTCAAATATAGGACTTTCAGTAGGGGACGAGGTGACTATCTGGACCTTGCGTACCGAGTATAACGGTTCGGCTCAGGCGGGTGGAACTCCTCCTGCGATTTATATAAGCCACACCCCGGGGGCTGGGACTGAATATCCTGATGGCACCGTAACTTTGACTTTCCCGGATGACAACAGTGACAGTAATGGCAATGGCAATTATACTTCAAATTGGACAGCTATCATTGGTGAATACACATGGAATATCTATGCTTTCAACAATAATAACTGGAACAGTAACTGGACACATATCAGGTGTGGCAGGAATGGCAATGCGTCAGTTGCTACGATAACGACCACTACTCCCATCCCTGCAACGGTAAGTTCAGTTGAGGTTACTTTTGACCAGGCAACCGCCGCAAACGTAAACAGCATCTATCTTTCCGTATATTCTGATGCTGATTGCTCCGTACAGGTAGGTTCTGATATCGAGCTTGAAGATATCAGCGCCGGTACCAAGACATTTGAAATTCCTGTTGCCTCGCAGGGCGCAAATCTGTATTACGAATTGACTTTCGACTGCGCTGAGGGTACGGCTAACGGCTTCGTTCGAGTTTCAAAAGTAGTTTACGTTGCTGCGGAATAAATTTATACAGTCCCTGCTTCTCACGGCAGCGGCACTCATCCTTATTTTCGTAGGCTCCTGCGTTAAGCAGGAGTCTGCGTCAAAGGGTGAACTCGCGCTCACATTGCCCAAGACCTCGACAACTTACAAGGCAGGGCAGCAGTTTATTTATGTCGTTTCCGACCTTGCCTGGACTATTGACCTTGTGTTCGGTGAGGATGACGACGAATGGGTGAGCGTAAGCCCGAGTTCAGGCAGCGGTTCGAATTCGGCCGTTGTGATGAGTTGGACAGAAAACGAGGGGGAAAGCTCGAGAAGTTGTACCCTCAATCTTACAGACACCGACGGGGATACGGCTTCGGTGTCCTTTACCCAAACTTCAAGAAGCACTTCTTCCGGCGGCAGTACAATTACCGAACTGGTATCCGAGGCTGTTCCAGGAT
Organism: uncultured Muribaculaceae bacterium; assembly: GCA_964582235.1. Taxonomy (GTDB): domain Bacteria; phylum Bacteroidota; class Bacteroidia; order Bacteroidales; family UBA932; genus Cryptobacteroides. The sequence continues at coordinate 2,277 of CAZOQW010000024.1, forward strand.
GGTTGGAGCTTCCGGCTATTGAGGAAACTGAAGGTGTCTATTTCCTTACACACGATATGACCCTGTCGAATGAGACCGTCAGGAATTATTCGTTTTGGTATGACATCAATGCGAAATGCGCCCGATGGGTGGCATATCCGCTCAACAAATCGCTTATAGGATCAGGTTCCCGCACAAATTCCTGGGGCTATGATCCGAAAGTGCCTTCAAGCTATCAACCGAACTTGTCGAGCAGTTATAGCGGGAGCTACGACAGGGGGCATCAGCTGCCTTCTGCCGACAGACTTGCTTCCGGAGCGAACGAAGCCACTTTCTATTATACCAACCTGGCACCCCAGGAGGCCCAACTCAATCAAAACGCCTGGGCGACGCTTGAGACCAAGGTTCGAGACTGGTCCAAGCTTTTGGATACACTGTACGTGGTGACGGGAGTGGATTTGAACGGCAGTACGCTTGTGGCTTACGACAAGGATGATAATGAAATTACCGTCCCCGTGGGCTTTTTCAAGGCTCTACTTGGTTATAAGCAGGGCAGCAGCGTCAGCAACAGCACCGGAGGGTATATAGGTATAGCTTTCTACTACGAGCACAGAACGGATTACAGTTCCAAGTCGGAACCCGTGATGGAACAGTCGATGAGCATAGATGAGTTGGAGGCGAAGTTGGATATGGACTTTTTTGTCAATCTGCCTTCTAAGGTGGGAGATGATATAGCCGCAACTGTGGAGTCGCAGATACATTCGTGGTGGGAGTCTAATTGAGATTTTTGATTTATGAAAAAGGTATTTCTCAGTATTTTTCTGCTGTTCGTCGGACTGTCAGCCTTCGGCCAGAAAGAACAAAATTACGTAATCGGGTTCTACAACGTGGAGAATCTGTTCGACATCTATGACGACCCTGTCAAGAACGACGATGATTTTCTGCCGGACGGCTCATACAAGTGGACGCAGCCCAAGTACGAGAAAAAGCTCGCCAACATCGCCAAGGTAATCAACGCCATGAAGGACGAGACCGGAGTGTACCACACCATCCTCGGACTCAGTGAGGTGGAGAACCGTCTTGTGGTTGATGATCTCGTCAGCCTTCCCGAACTCGCGGAGGCCAACTACCAGATAGTCCACTATGACAGCCCCGATTCGCGAGGCATCGATGTCGCCCTCATCTACCGTCCCGACCAGTTCGAATATTTGGACAGCGAATCCATACCTTTCAGTTTCGAGAACACAGAGGTGGAAATTTCTCTCGACGAAGAGGCACAGAACGCTTTCCGTACCCGTGATATTCTCATGGTACGAGGTCGGATAGACGGAGAGGATGTGGCTGTGTTTGTGGCCCACCTTCCCTCGCGCCTGGGCGGCAAGGGCAATGACCTGCGCTCTCTCGGAGCGGAAATCATGTACAAGCGTTCCGTAGAACTTCAGGAAGAGTTTCCCGGAATCAAAATCGTGGTCATGGGTGACATGAACGACAATCCCACGGATGACAGTATGGCCGTATGGCTGCGCGGCAAGGCCGAGATTGACGAAGTTGAGGAAGGCGACTTCTTTTCTCCTTTCGTCAAGATGCTCGCCGACGGCTACGGTTCGCTCGCATACCGTGGAACATGGAACATCTATGACAACATCCTTGTGAACTATGAACTTGCGAAGGCTCCGGAAGGCGGTCTCAAAATCCGCCGGATCCATAAGAAAGGCTACTACGGCAGGGTATTCAAAAAGCCCTTCATGACGCAGCAGAGCGGGCAGTACAAGGGCACGCCCTTCCGCACTTTTTCCAACGGATCGTTCATCGGAGGCTTCTCTGACCATTATCCTACTTACATCGTAATCAGCAAATGAAAAAAGCAATATTGTTAGCTCTCGCGGCGCTGACCTTGTCCGCAGCAGCCATAGCGCAGGACGCCACCGGCGGGATTAAGGCCACTGTAGTGAGCCGTTCCGGACGAGTACCCATCAGCGGAGCCAAGATAGAACTGTACAGCGGCGAGGACCGCGTCTACAGCATATCCACGAAAAACGACGGAAGCTTCAACTTCAGCGGACTGTCTGACGGACGCTATACCCTTGAGGTTGAGGCTGATGGTTATACTTCCACCCGCGTGAACGTAATCGTGGAGAAGGGTAATGTGCGCGACCTCATGTTCGTGTCCCTCAGCCCTTCCATGAACGGAAGGTCCAGCGAACTGGACGCATCGAGCTTCGCTGAATTCGACCTTGAGGACAGCGGATATTCCGACTCGCCCACAATTCTCTACGGTACGAACGACGTATATGCAGACATCGTGGGTTACGGCTGGAGCGCAATCCGCTTCAAGAACCGAGGCTACAATTCCGAGACTCAGGATGTATACCTGGCCGGAGTCCCCATGAACGACGCGATTACCGGATATACGCCCTACTCCCTGTGGACGGGACTCAATGAGGTGATGCGTTCCAAGGATGCCACCGTGGGACTTGAAGCCGGCGACTATGGCATTGGCGGATACAACGGACTCACCAACATCAGTGCAGAAGCCTCATCAGTACGTCCCGGCTGGCGTGTTTCCCTCCTGACCAACTCCGCACTCTACAGACTCCGTGCAATGGTCACCTACGCTTCCGGCGAGCTTGACAATGGCTGGGCATACGCATTCAGCGGCTCCGCCCGTCTCGGCGGCAACGATTGGGTTGAGGGTGTATACTACCGCTCCTTCGCCTTCTATGCAGGTGCAAGCAAGCGTTTCAACGACGAGCACAAACTTTCTTTCATGGCTTTTGCGACTCCCGGCAGCCGTGGTGCGCAGAACGCCTCGACTCAGGAAGTCTATGACCTGATGGGAGACAACATGTACAACTCCAACTGGGGTTACCAGAACGGCAAGGTGCGTAACTCCCGCGTGCGCAGGACGTTCGAGCCCGTGATGGTAGTCAAGTATGACTATACTCCCTCGGATGACTTCAGCGCGAGCGCAACTCTGCTTTACCGTACCGGCTACAACGGCTACACCGCCCTCGACTGGTACGATGCAATGGACCCCCGTCCGGACTACTACCGCAACCTGCCCTCATATTTCTATATGGAGGACGAGGACTACAACCGTGTGAACGAAGAAAAGGCCGCATGGGCGGAGTACGCCTGGACACACCACACATCGGCGTACGCAAACTACCAGCACTTGAACTGGGACCGTCTCTACAACGTGAACTACAACAGCGAGAACGGACGCAGCAAATATGCTCTTGAAGAGCGCCGCGTAGACCAGAACGACCTGAACCTCGTCGGCAGCACCAACTGGAATATCGACAGGCATTTCAACCTCAAGGCCGGCGTGCAGCTCAAATACAACCGCACAGAGAACTACAAGAAGATGAACGACCTGCTCGGCGGACAGTATTACCTGAACATCGACTCTTTTGCCGAGCGGGACTATGCTTCCAACGAAGCCCTCATCCAGAATGACCTCGACTACTTCCTGGCAAACGGAGAGGCAGAGCAGATAACTACCGGAGGCAAGTACGGCTATGACTATCTCTCACAGATACGTCGTGCAAACGTTTGGGCCAACGGAACCTACAAGGCAGGTAACTTTACCGCCAACCTTGCTGCCGCCGTAGGCTATGAAGCCTTCTGGCGTGAAGGTCTGGTACGTAAGGGACTGTTCGCAGGTCTCGATGATGACGGCAACGAAATCGTTTACGACGGCCGCGTGCTCACTTCCTACGATTCCAACGGCAATGTCATTACTTCGAAGGGCAAGTCTGAGGTTGCTGACTTCGTGACTTACTCGGCAAAATTGGGACTCGTGTATGAACTCAACGGAGGACACCGCTTCTTCGCCAACGTGGGCTACTTCAGCGATGCTCCAACCTTCAACCAGAGTTTCATCTCTGTCAGGACCCGCAACACCCTCGTGGACGGACTGACCAACTCCAAGACTTTCTCAGCCGATGTGAACTACCAGTACAGCAATCAGGGCTATAACCTGAGGGTCACCGGTTTCTACACCACCATCACCGACCAGACAGACGTGATGAGCTTCTACGATGATTCTCAGAACTCCTACACGAACTTCGCGATGACCGGCATTGACGAGCGCCACATGGGAGTTGAACTCGGTTTCGAGGTTCCCCTGGTAATCAGCGGACTCAGCCTGAAGGGCGCTTTCAGCTACGGCGAATACATCTACACGAGCACTCCCCACATGGTACAGACCGTGGACAACAGCGCGGAAATCGTGCGTGACGAGGACGTGATTTACTGGAAGAGCCATCCTATCTACAAGATTGCAGGTTATGTGGACGGTGTCGCAGTGTACGATGAGGATGCGGACGGAAATTATATCGTAGTAGGAGAGCAGAAGCACTACGTACCCTCGACTCCCCAGCTCGCTGCACAGCTCGGCCTGAACTACAGCACTTCAAGCTACTGGTTCTTCGAACTCAACGCCCAGTATTTTGCAAAGGCTTATCTTGATATGAACCCTCTCTACCGCACCACTGTTGCCTGCGCAGGCGGAGACGGTGTGGTAACGCCCGAGGAAGTCGAGTATATGGCAGCCCAGGAGGAGTTCGACCCTGCATTCTTAGTGAACTTCAGCGTCGGCAAGAGCTGGTACATAGGCAGGAAATATCAGTTAGGTTTCTCCCTGCAGGCCAACAACGTGCTCAACAACCGCAATATCAAGACCGGCGGTTACGAGCAGACCCGTCTTATCACGAGCTACGGCAAGGATCGTTACTACCGTTTCGACTCCAAGTATTTCTACATGGCCGGAGCCAACTATATGTTGAACCTCTACTTCAGATTCTAAGAGTATGAAAAAGATAGTGTTATTGATAAGCGCTCTCGTGTTTTGCTTCTCCTGCGAAGCCCTGAAGGAGGAGTTCGGGCCCGTGTTTACCGTAAACTACGATGACCCCGATGCTTACGAGACTGTGAGCATGACACCTACGCACACCATAGCGGAACTGGCCGACATGTACACTGTCGGAAAACCCTGGACTATCGACCAGAACATCGTGATTTCCGGTATCGTCAGCTCGACTGACCGTTACGGAAACTTCTACAAGAGTTTCTACATTCAGGACGATAGCGCCGGAATGGAAATCAAGGTCGGAAAGAACGGCCTTTACAACGACTATCTGCCGGGACAGAGAATATATATCGACTGCCGTGACCTCGAACTCGGAATGTATGGCTATAGTTCAAGTTACGGAATGGGCATGGTCCAGCTCGGTTTCAACGATCCTTCAGGAGACTACGAGACATCTTACATAGAGGTGTCCCTGCTTATCGACACCCACATCTACAAGGGTGAGGTCGAGGGTGAGGTTGAGCCGGTACTCGTTGCTGAGGAGGATCTCCCCGGTTCTCAGGATACCCAGGCTTCCAACGAATATGTCGGCAAATTGGTTACCATCGAGGACCTCAGTTACGGCTGGTACGACACCCGCTATAGTAGTTACAATGAGGCTTTTGCCCTGCTGTACATCGACAGCAACAAGGAAAAGACACTTTCGTCCAACCGTATTTTCATCTCCGGTGAGGACACCGGCATCACTACCTGGGCAATGTCCGAGGAAAAGATGGACGAATATCTGTGCTCCGGAATCTGGGATGACGTAAGCATCGGAAATTCCGGTGACTACAACTATGGCACCGTAGGCGATTACCGTGACATTCTCAATCCCCTCACCGGGGCACCGTACTACGGAATCGAGCGCAGTGCCTACTCAGTCAGCCAGTATTTCAGCACCCCCAACGGAACCTGCGTGCAGATACGCACGAGCGGATATTCCCGTTTCGCTGACACGGAGATTCCCGAAGAAGTTCTGGACGGCACGAAGCATGTTCGTGTAACCGGAATCCTGGCCCTGTATCAGGGTAAAATCCAGATTACGGTGAACAACATCTCGGACATCGAATTTACTGATTAACGAGTTATATGAAGAAAATCATTTCCATTTTTGCAATTACATTTGCCATGACAGCCTGTGGCGAGAAGAATCCCTTCCTCACGGAATGGGACACCCCATACGGGATTCCCCCGTATGACGAAATTGAGGCCGCCGATTACCTTCCTGCAATACGGAAAGGAATCGAGCAGCAGAACGCCGAAATCGAAGCTATCTGCTCGAATCCCGACACTCCCACTTTCGAGAACACTATAGTTCCCCTCGAACTTTCCGGCAGCATACTCTCGAAGGTTGCCGGTGTCCTGTACAATGTGAGTGAAACGGACCGCAGCGACGAACTTGATGCGGTGCAGGAGGAGGCAATTCCCCTGATGACCGCCCACAATGCGAACATCAATTTCAATAAGGTCCTCTTCAATCGCATTGCGGCCATATACGAGGGCGACCAGAGCGGTCTTACCCGCGAGCAGCAGGTAGTGTTGAAGAAATATTACGACAATTTCAGGCGCAATGGTATCGACCTCCCCGAGGAGACCCAGGACCGTCTGCGCGATATCAATACCGAACTTGCCACCAAGACCCAGAAGATAGGCAACAACATTCTGGCAGAATCAAATGATTTCAGCGAAAGGTTCGGATTCAGCGTTTCGGCTTATCCCGACAAGATGACCTCGACAACCGACCGCGAACTGCGCCGCCAGTATTATGAGGCCTATACTTCCCGTGGCAACCGCGACAACGAGTATGACAACAAGCAGCTCGTAAAGGAAGTGATGGCCCTGCGCATCGAGCAGGCCAAGTTGCTCGGCTACGATACCCCTGCCGCCTACATCCTTTCAAACAAGATGGCAGCAACGCCCGAGACCGTGGATACTTTCCTTTCGGGAATCATGGATGCCGCCGTGGTCAAGGCCAAGGAGGAAATTGTCGAGATGCAGCTCATCATGGACAAGGACATTGCCGACGGACTGCTCGAGGAAGGTTCCAAGATAGAGCCTTGGGATTGGTGGTATTATGCCGAGCGCGTGCGCAAGGCCAAGTATGACCTCGATGACGAGCTTGTCCGCAGCTACTTCAACATTGACAACGTGGTGAACGGAATATTCCAGGCTGCCCATACCCTCTACGGCATCAATGCCGAGGTGATTGAAGGCGTGCCTTCGTACAATTCGTCCGCCGTTACTACCTACAAGATTACCGATTACGACGGCAGTCTCGTGGGCATATTCACTACCGACTACTTCCCCCGTCCCAGCAAGAGGGGAGGCGCATGGATGAACAATGTACGCGAGCAGTATGTGGACGCTGAGGGCAACGATGTGCGCCCGATTATCGTGAATGTCGGCAATCTCGCTCAGGACCTCAGCATTGACGAGGTACAGACGGTGTTCCATGAGTTCGGCCACGCCCTGCACGGACTTCTCACGCAGTGTACCTATCCTTCGGTATCCGGTACCAACGTTACCCGCGATTTCGTGGAGATGTTCTCGCAGTTCAACGAGAACTGGGCATTCCAGCCGGAGCTGTTGGGCGTATATGCCAAGAATTCCGCAGGTGAGGTGATACCCGTGTCGCTTGTAGAGAAGATAAACAATTCACTTAAGTTCAATCAGGGATTCATGACCACAGAGCTTTGCGCTGCCGCCATGCTCGACATGAGGTGGCATGAGCTGGAGAGCGTAGAGGGCATCGACATAGCAGAGTTCGAGGCCAAGGTTGCAGAGGAAATCGGACTGATTCCGGAAATCACTTTCCGCTATCGCACGACCTATTTCAACCATATTTTCTCAAGCGGTTATGCCGCCGGATATTACGGTTATCTCTGGGCTGAGGTGCTCGACAAGGATGCGTTCAGCGCATTCACCTCATCGCCCAACGGTACCTGGGATATCGAGCTTGCCCGCAAGTTCCGCAAGACTTTCCTTGAGAGGGGAGGTTCAGAGGAGCCCATGGTGCTCTACAAGGAGTTCATGGGACGCGAGCCGGATTCGCAGGCCATGCTTCGCGGACGCGGACTGATTGACTAAAACGCCAGGGAAAACGAATCCTGACGAAATAGGCTGCCGGAGAATCCCTTTGGGGAATCTTCGGCGGCTTTTTCTGCTGTCGTGCGTAATCGTTTATGAAGAAATCAACCTACCTGCGGAAACGGAAATTTTCTTAAAAAACGTATAAATGTGACGAGCGTCCGCTGCCTGACGCAATATTTCGCCTATATTGTCTGCCGGTTCGTCCGGTTCTTCTAACCCATACCAACAGCACCGGACCAGTTCTCCCGCTCATCTTCGGGTTGCTCACGGGTACTTCGCCGTGAGACTGCCTGGTTGCCGGACATGAAATACGGCACGGTACGAATAAGCTAACTGAGAAATCAACAAATACAAAGAGCTATGGAACTAATAAGCTACCAAGAAGTAAAGAAGAAAATTATCCGCTTGCGCGAGCAGGATGTCATTCTCGACAGTGATGTGGCGGAACTCTACGGAGTAGAGACAAGGGAGATAAACCAAGCGGTAAAGAATAACCCCGGGAAATTCCCGGAAGGGTATGTGTTTGAAATTGATAAACAGGAAAAGGAGGAGGTTATCAAAAATTTTGATAACCCCGGAATCATAAAATTTTCGCCGAAACTCCCCAAAGCATTCACGGAAAAGGGGCTGTATATGCTGGCAACGATACTGAAAAGCCCCAAGGCTACGGAAACCACAATCAGCATCATAGAAGCATTTGCAAAATTGAGAGAGCTGTCGCGGACTATCGGGGAACTGTCCGCCAACCCGGACAAATACGCCCAGAAGTCACTCATGGAGAAGAGTGGGGAGATAATGGCCGACCTGTTCGGGAAAGACATTCAGACGAGCGAGACGGAAACCGAGATAGAACTGAATTTCGCCGTACTGAAACTGAAACATACAATCAAGAGAAAAGGGGATAAATAAACACGGCCGGCTTGCAAGCAGGGGATTATAAAAATCGGTGCAAGTGTTTGAAATTTGCTTTTTTTGGGGGAAATTCGCGGAGTTTTTTGTGAAAGAATATAATTCGGTAAAATATGAACAAAAAAGTATTGCTTATGATTCTGGACGGTTGGGGTGAAGGCCACCACGACCATTCCAACGCTATTTATACCCAGGGTGCGCCCTTCATCGACAGCCTCAGGGCCAAATATCCCATGTCTCATCTGCAGGCTTGCGGCGAGTATGTGGGACTGCCCGACGGACAGATGGGCAATTCCGAGGTCGGCCACATGAATCTCGGTGCCGGTAGGGTGGTTTATCAGGACCTTGTGAAGATAAACATGGCTTGCCGTGAGCACAAGCTTCTCGCAAACAAGGAGATACGTGCAGTCTATGATTACGTCAAGTCCACCGGCTGCAAACTGCATTTCATGGGACTGTGCTCTCATGGCGGAGTGCATTCTTCACTTGACCATCTCTACGAGTTCCTTGCTGATGCCAAGGCCGAGGGAATGGACAAGGTGTATGTACACTGCTTTATGGACGGACGCGACACTGACCCTCACAGCGGAAAGGGCTTCGTTCAGGAACTGGAAGAGAAGATGGCCGAAAGCACCGGCAAGGTTGCCACTGTCTGCGGACGTTTCTATGCCATGGACCGCGACAAGCGTTGGGCCCGCGTCAAGGAGGCTTACGACATGCTCGTTGAAGGAAAGGGTGCCCGTTTCACTTCGGCCGTAGAGGCTATCCAGGCTTCATACGATGCCGATGTTACCGACGAGTTCATCAAGCCTGTGGTAATTGAGGAGAACGGCGAGCCTGTAGCCAAGGTGGAGAAGGGCGATGCCGTGATTTTCTTCAACTTCCGCAACGATCGCGCACGTGAGCTGACTGCAGTGCTGACGCAGACGGATATGCCCGAGGAGGGTATGCACACTCTGCCCCTGTACTACTGCTGTCTCACTCCCTACGATGCTTCATTCGAGGGTCTGCACATACTTTTCGACAAGGAGGAAGTTACGGACACGCTCGGAGAGACTGTGGCCAAGGCCGGAAAACGCCAGCTGCGCATTGCAGAGACGGAGAAATATGCCCATGTTACTTTCTTCTTCAACGGCGGACGCGAAACGCCTTTCGAGAACGAAGACCGCATACTCGTGAATTCTCCGAAGGTCGCCACTTATGACCTGCAGCCTGAGATGAGCGCAATCGAGGTGACCGACAAACTTTGCGAGGCAATACGTTCAGAGAAGGAGGATATGATTATCCTGAATTTTGCCAACGGCGACATGGTGGGACATACCGGCGTGTACAGTGCAATCTGCAACGCTGTAGGCTGCATTGACGGTTGTGTGGAAGCCGTTGTTACGACCGCGCTGGCACATGGCTATGTGGTGTTGCTGACCGCTGACCACGGCAATGCCGACCACGCGGTGAACGAGGACGGCAGCCCGAATACGGCCCACTCGCTCAACCCCGTGCAGTTCATAGTGATAGGAGCAGGGGATGAGGTCAAGACCGTGAAGGACGGTGCCCTCTGCAATGTGGCTCCTACCATCCTGAAACTCATGGGCATTCCTCAGCCCGAGGCGATGACCGCCGAGCCGCTCATTTAGTCCTGAGTTTGTGACATGAAAGAAGCCGACCTTCCGGGGCCGGCTTTATTCATTATGAATCTTTTAAAACTCCCACTTGATTCCGAGGCAGGGGCGGCACCAGAAGCCTCGAGCAGAGCCGAAGTCGTAACTCAACTCGATTTCAGTGCCTATGTTGAAGTTCTCGCAGCCGAAATGCCTTCCGACATTGTACCAGAGCTGGGGCTCGGTACTGAATATACAGTGCGAGACCTCGGGAAGAATCTCACCGTAATGGCCGCTGTAGAGGTAGTGGTCTTCCCACCAGAAATCGGCAAATCCGGAGAAGTTCAGACCTTTCAGACCGAAAAGATTGTCTATGCCCCAGACTGCGGTGAACTGCATGGGGACCATGCTCCTGAAGTCATCTTCCGTGTAATCAATCCACTTGTACAGAACCTTGAGGTTCAGGCGGTAACGCATGTCCTTGCTGTGCAGGAACAGGTCCACTCCGGCGAGAAATGCATTGCTGATTTCGTAAGTGTTGTAGACTCCGCCGTTGTATTCGATGTGCAGGCTCAGCGGTGACAGGGCAGTGTTCTGCCAGAAATTCAGGCAGCGGGTGATTTCCATGTATGTTCCGCCCAAGCCGTAGGTGCTGCCCGAAGAGGAACTGAAATCGTGGTCCACGAAGAAGTAGGTGTTGCCCCAGTTGTCGTTGTAGAAGCCCTCTATGGTGGTGGTCACGTAATTGCGGTCGGAACCGAAGTCATAGAATACCTGGATGTTTGTCTGCGCTGCTGCGCCCGTTGCGGTTGCTGCCAATGCCAAAGCGGCCGCGAAAAGTCCAATTCTTGTTTTCATAATCGGGAGCAAATTTAGCAGTTGTTCCCTTATTTTCAAAAACTCTATATCAAATGGAGAATTTTGCGTGTTGAACCGGGATTTTCGGCAGGTAGACAGGAATAAATCAGTAACTTTGCGAACGATATGAGAAAGAAGTCTACAAAAGGCCGGAAGCCGCTCAATTCGAAGAGGAGCCGCAAGACGAACTCCGGCAGGAAAATTCACCTTCAGTTGACAGGAAGGGTCCAGATGACCCGTGAAGGATTCATCTTCGTAATCGTGGAGGGCGAAGATAATGATGTGTATGTAAAAGCCTCCAAAACGCGCCACGCCCTTGACGGCGATATAGTGAAAGTTGCCGTTACCAAGGAAAAATCGCCCAAGGACCCCAAGCAACATCGCGAAGGCGAGGTGGTGGAGATATTGGAACGCTCCCGCAAGCCCTTCGTCGGCATATTGCACATGACCGGCGACCAGGCCTGGGTGCTGATGCAGAGCAAGTCAATGCCGTATGACATTCAGGTGGATCCTGCGCAGGTTCCCGAACTCGCCGACTGCCAGGGCATGAAAGTGTCTGCCTTGGTGGACGAGTGGTCGCGTTCCGAAATGCTCCCGACAGGGCACGTCGTGGATGTACTCGGAATGCCGGGAAAGAACGATACCGAGATGCACGCGATACTCGCAGAATTCAATCTGCCGTACAGGTTCGACCCTAAAGTGGAGGAGGCTGCAAACGCCATATCCACGGAGATTGGTCCCGAGCAGTTGAAGGGCCGTGAGGACTTCCGGGACAGATTGACTTTCACCATAGACCCGTCCGATGCGAAGGACTTCGACGACGCGATTTCTTTCCGCCGACTGCAGAACGGCAACTACGAGGTGGGAGTTCATATTGCCGACGTTTCGTACTACGTCCGTCCGGGAAGCATCATCGACAAGGAAGCCCGCAACCGTGGCACTTCGGTATATCTCGTAGACCGTACCGTGCCCATGTTGCCGGAAAAACTCTGCAACGAACTTTGCTCACTCCGTCCCGATGAGGACAAACTCGTGTTCTCGACGGTGTTTGAGATGACCCCGAAATGCGAAATCCGCTCGCGCCGCATAGGCCGCGCCGTGATACGCTCGAAATACAGGTTGGACTATGATCAGGCCCAGGCCATCATCGAGGCTGAATCCGCTCCGGAGGGCAGTGAACTGGCATTCGCGATACGCGAACTGAACCGCATGGCCACGCTGATGCAGGAAGCCGAGCGCAAGGCCGGCGCGATAGACTTCGACCGTCCGGAGATGAAAGTCCGGGTGGATGAGGAAGGCCGTCCGGTGGAGGTTTACCAGAAAATCTCCAAGGAGGCCAACTGGCTGATTGAGGAATTCATGCTGCTCGCAAACCGCACCGTGGCCGAATATGTCGCTACCGGAGGCCGTATGAACGGGGTGCCCGAAAAGTCTCAGAAGACTTTTGTCTATCGTATTCACGGAATGCCGGACGAATTCAAACTCGAAGGTCTGAGGACTTTTGCCAAGGGCTTCGGCTACCGCATCGAGAACGCAAGCGACGGCAGGAGCATAGCCAAGGAACTCAACAGGCTGCTTGAGCAGGCCAAGGGCAAACCGGAATTTTTCGCAATCGAGAATCTCGCGCTGAGGGCCATGGCCAAGGCGGTGTACAGTACCGATAATATCGGCCACTATGGTCTGGCGTTCAAGTTCTATACGCACTTCACCTCACCCATACGCCGCTATCCCGACCTTATGGTGCATCGCCTGCTGGCGAACTATCTTGCGGGAGGGGAGAGCCCGAAGAAAGAGGTTTACAGCGAGGAATGCCGCTACGCTTCCGAAAGGGAACTCGTGGCTGCCGATGCAGAGCGCACTTCTACCAAATACAAGCTCGTGGAATTCATGCTGGACAAGGTGGGGCAGGAATTCGAGGGCAAGGTTTCCGGTGTTACGGAATGGGGCATGTACGTGGAGATAGAGCCTACGAAAATCGAGGGTATGGTGCCTTTGCGCACAATCAAGTCGGATTTCTACGAGTATGACGAGTCCCACTATTGCCTGTTCGGCCGCCGCACGCACAAGATATTCCGTCTCGGTGACCCCGTGCGCATCCGCGTAACGGACGCAAACCTCGAACAGCGGTTGCTGGACTACGAACTGGTTGAAGAAGCAGTTGAACCGGCAAAGGCTTGAATTTTCCCTGCTTGCAGGGCTCGCCGTCGGGCGGGCGGCGTAGCAATGCGCAGCAGCCGGGGTGCCCCCTATCTGTGCAAAACAATAGGTTCTATATCTTCGGGAAAGTCATCGGAAATTTCCTCGTTGAACGGTTCTAAAAAGGGATTGCCGGTGCTCTCGTCTGCAATCGTTGAGTCCGGGCCATGACCCGGAAGCAGGCGTATGTCACCGTCCAGAATCATGAGTTTGCCGAGGATAGACGACATTTCGGCATCGTAGTCGCCGCCGGGGAGATCCGTGCGGCCGATGGTGCCGGCAAAAAGGGTGTCTCCGCTCAGCAGCAGGCGTTGCTCGCGCAGCAGATAGCATACGCTGCCCGGGCTGTGTCCGGGAGTGGATATGACCTCAAACTGCAGTCCGGCGGCATCTATGGTCTGTCCCTCGCATACCGGAATGAAGTCGAACACTGCTCCGGTCGCTTCCATGACCACCTTGTCGTCCGGATGCATATATACCGTGGGATTGCCGTACTTCTCCAACATGGCGGAAACTCCGCATATATGGTCGGGGTGTGCGTGGGTGAGCAGAATGGCCACGGGTTTCAGGCCTTCACGTTCCAGCAGTCCGCAGAAGTCCTCAAATTCGGCTGCACTTCCCATTCCGGGGTCCACTACAACGCACAGCCCGTCGGCATTGCCGAGCACGTAACTGTTTTCCTGATAGGGATTGTAAACTTTTGACAGCAGTTTCATTCCGTTTGCAATTTATAGTGTCTGTCCTCCGATGAACTCCCTCATGATTGAGGTCGGAGGTATGGCGGCTATTTCCGCCGGTTTCAGCGGGATTATGTCTTTGAGGAAGTCCAGGAGTTCCTGGGCCTTGGAGTAGGCCGGAGAGGATTCGCTGATGCCGCTGAGCAGTGGTTCTGCGTAATATTTCAGCACCGGCAGGTCGTAGAGGGTGGACGAATTGAACACCACGTTGGCGTTTTCCTCGAAGGGGAAGATGTGCTTGATTTCGCCCCTGCGGACTGACGGCCAGCGCAAAATGTTTGCTTCAGGCGAAATACCGCGCGTACGGTTGTCCCGCACTATGCGCCGGAGCAGACGCTTGTCGGTGGTAGAATTGTGTTCCTTATGGCCTCCGGGCAGAGCGGACAGGGCGGAAATGTATATGCGGAAGATTGCCTGCCGGGGAATGTTGGGCGTGAGTGCGGGATTCAGAGCGTGTATGCCCTCCATGAACAGTATGTCGTTTTCCTCCAGACGCATTTTGGTGCCCGTGAACTTCCTGCATCCGGCCACGAAGTCGAATTTGGGCATCTCGATTTCCTTCCCGGCCAGCAGGTCGTTCAGCTGTTCTCCGAGAAACTTGATGTCCATGGCTTCCAGGGCCTCGAAATCGCGCTCGCCGTTTTCATCGAAGGGAGTGCTGTCGCGGTCCACGAAGTAGTTGTCAAGTTCTATAACCTTGGGATTCAGGCCAATGGCCCGGGCCTGCTGGGCTATGCGAAGTGAAGAACTCGTCTTGCCGCTGGAAGAAGGCCCGGACATCATCACTATGCGGCAACGTTTCCGGTTCCAGAAAATCTGGTCGGCAGCCTGGGCGTACTTGCGCTCCTGCCTTGCCTCGCAAAGGTTGATGAGGTCCACCGCCCCTCCGTTGCTGACTATCTCGTTGAGTTTTTCTATCGTGTCAATGCCTATGGCCTGGCACCAATCGGCGTATTCCTGCCGTGCGGCCTCGATTTTGGTCATAATATTTCCTGTAAGTATTGTCCTGTTACCGAATTGGGATTGGAAGCGATTTGCTCCGGGGTCCCGTTTGCAATTATCCTGCCGCCTGCCGCACCTCCTCCGGGGCCCATATCGATGAGATAGTCCACGGATTTGAGTACGTCGAGGTTATGTTCTATGATTACCACTGTGTTGCCCTGGTCCACTAATTTGCGCAGCACTCCGAGCAGTACCTTTATATCCTCGAAATGCAGGCCTGTTGTCGGTTCGTCAAGCATGTACAGCGTGTTTCCAGTGGCCTTCCTGAAGAGTTCCGCCGCGAGTTTCATGCGCTGGCTTTCTCCGCCGGACAGGGTAACTGACGACTGTCCGAGTCGCACGTAGCCCAATCCCACATCCACGAGGGCTTTCAATTTGGGGGCTATCTTCGGATGCGACTTGAAGAACTCGTAAGCCTCGCTTATAGGCATTTCAAGTACCTCGGATATGTTTTTTCCCTTGTAATGCACAGCGAGCGTGGCCTCGTTGTAACGCCGTCCGCGGCAGCTTTCGCAGACCACATTGACCGAGGGCAGGAAATTCATCTCCATTACCTTGATGCCGGCTCCCTTGCAGTCCTCGCAGCGTCCTCCGCTCACGTTGAACGAGAAGCGTCCGGCCTTGAATCCGCGTACCTTGGCATCAGGAGTCTCCTCGAACAGCTCGCGTATGTCGCTGAAGACTCCGGTGAAGGTCGCTGGATTCGAGCGCGGGGTGCGTCCTATCGGGCTTTGGTCGATTTCTATGACCTTGTCCACGTTCTCAATGCCTTCTATCGAGTCGTAGGGCAGGGGCTTGCCCTTGAAATTCGTGAATGCCCTTTTCAGTATGGGCATCAGGGTTTCGTTCACGAGTGTGGATTTGCCGGAGCCGCTCACTCCGCTGATTCCCACAAACATGCCGAGAGGGATGCTGACATCTATGTGTTTGAGGTTGTTGCCGCTCGCTCCGTGCAGGGTCAGGAACTTCCCGTTGCCGGCGGCGCGTTCCGTGGGGGTAGTGTTGGGGTTCACGATTTCCCTTGGCGGACCGCTGTAGCAGATTTGCCCGCCGGCCTCTCCGGCACCCGGTCCGACATCCACTATCCAGTCGGCAGAGCGAATGGTCTCCTCATCGTGCTCCACCACGATTACCGTGTTCTTCTCGTCGCGCAGCTTTTTCAGCGAACCTATCAGCTTGCGGTTGTCCTTCTGGTGCAGACCTATGCTCGGCTCATCGAGTATATATATGACATTCACCAACTTGGAACCTATCTGGGTGGCGAGGCGTATGCGCTGTCCCTCGCCGCCGGAAAGGCTGGCGGACGGACGGTCGAGGCTTAGGTAATCCAGTCCCACGTCCAGCAGGAAACGCACCCTGTCCTCCAATTCGCGTATAATATCCCTCGCAACGGTCTTGTTCCGGCTGTTCAGCTTTTCCGGCAGTCCGTGCAGCCATTCGGCGAGTTCGGAAATCTCCATTGCGCTGACCTCGCTTATATTCTTGCCGGCAATGCGGAACATGAGCGCGTTTCCGTTGAGGCGGGTCCCCTTGCACACGGGGCATACTATCTTGTCCTCTATGTCGCCGACCACTCCGGGCCAGTTCACCATTTCCTGCATTGAACCTTCACCGATGCGGAAAAATTCTTCCGAGCCGTAGATTACGAGCATCACCTCCTCCTCAGGCAGCGCGGCTATGGGGTCGTGCAGCGAAAATCCGTGCTTGCGGGCTATCGCCCTGAGTATCTCGAACTTGCGTCCCTCGCGCAGCCTGCCTAAGGGTGCTATGCCGCCTTCGGCTATGCTTTTGTTTTTGTCGGGGATTATCGTGTCGGGATTTACGTCCGCTACGGTGCCGAGACCCTTGCAGTGCGGGCAGTAGCCCTCCGGGGAATTGAAGGAAAACGAGTGAGGCGCGGGTTCCCTGAGCGACATTCCGCTTTCGGGGTCCACGAGGTGCTTGGAAAAATACCTCAATGCCCCGCTTTCCATGTCCATTACAGCCAGCGAGCCTTTGCCGAGGTTCAGCGCAGTGCTCACCGAGCTGCGTACACGCTTTTCGTCTCCGTCGCCCGGCTTGAGCTTGTCCACCACGAGTTCGATGAAATGGTTCTTGTAGCGGTCTACCGACTCGACTTCCGACAGTTCGCGCAATTCGCCGTCTATGCGCACGGTGAGATAGCCTCTGCGGCGCGACTGGTCGAACAGTTCGCGGTAATGGCCCTTGCGTCCCTGAACCAGCGGTGCGAGCAGCAGGCATTTGCGTCCGTGGTATTCCTGCATTATCAGATCCACAATCTGGGCATCCGTGTAGCGGACGAGTTCTCTGCCGTTAGTGGGGGAGTATGCCACTGATGCGCGGGCAAACAGCAGTCGCAGGAAGTCGTATATTTCGGTGATGGTGCCTACGGTCGAGCGCGGGTTGTTGCCTGTAGTCTTCTGTTCTATCGCGATTACCGGGCTGAGTCCGTTGATGCTCTCGACTTCGGGCTTTTCGAGTATGCCCATGAAGTGTTTGGCGTAGGGCGAGAGGGTGTTCATGTAGCGTCGCTGTCCCTCGGCATAGATGGTGTCGAAAGCCAGCGAGGACTTGCCGCTCCCGCTTATGCCGGTAATTACCACGAGCTTGCCCCTCGGAATGTCCACATCGACATTCTTCAGGTTGTTGGCGCGGGCTCCCCGTATTTCTATCGTCTTGTCTTTCATTGTCATTCATTGCAACAGGCAGGAGCGGTCATAATGCCATTTCTGCTCCGGCCGCCTGAGCAAGAGGACGAAAATATAAAATTGCACGGACATAAGCAAAGGTGCCATGCGCATGTATTTCGAAAAAAATAGATACCTTTGGAGATTGCTATGTGGATATGGTTAACTTTAGGCTCTGCAATACTGTTAGGGTCGTACGATATAGTCAAGAAACAGGCAGTCAAGCGCAACAGCGTCCTGTGGGTACTGCTGGTCGCTACGGCTTTTTCAGCCCTGTTTCTGGTACCTTTCCTGAAAAGCGGTTCGCTCAATGACCACCTCTGCCTTGTGGTGAAGGCCATGCTGGTGTCATTGTCGTGGGTGTCCGGCCTGATTGCCATAAAGCGGCTCCCTCTCACGACCGTCAGTACCATCAAGGCCTCGCGACCGATGTTCGTGGTCATCTTCTCGATGATAATCTTCGCGGAGAGACTGAACCTGACGCAGTGGGCCGGAGTGCTGCTCGTCCTGGCCGCCCTGTTCCTTTTGGGACGCACCAGCAAGAAGGAGGGTATCTCCTTCACCGGCAACAAGGGCATAGCGTGGATGGTGCTGTCAGTGGTCACGGGAGTCGCCAGTGCGCTGTACGACAAGCACATACTCGGCTTTCTCGAACCCATGTTCGTGCAGAGCTGGACGAACCTCTACATAACCATGATACTCGCATTGACGCTCATGGGGCAGAAACTGCTTGAGAAAGACGCTTTCCGGGGTTTCCGCTGGGACTGGAGCCTGCTGCTCATAGCCGTACTCATAACCGGAGCCGATGCGCTGTATTTTTTCGCCGTAAAGCAGGAAGATGCCCTGCTCTCGGTAATATCGCTCACCCGCCGCTGCTCGGTGCTCATCACCTTCATAGGCGGTGCGCTGCTGTTTAAGGAACATCACGTCAGGGACAAGTTCTTCGACTTGCTGCTGATGCTATTCGGCCTGATACTCCTGCTTATCGGGTCATAAACGAATGGAAATATGAAAAGAAGATTTGCATACCCCTTAGTCGCTTTGCTGCTTGGAGCCGTTTCCCTGCCGCTCGGCGCCCAGTCCAGGAATTTCCAGCTCGGAAAATGGACGGAAATCCACGCCTCGCTGCTGCGCGAGTTGTCGAGATCCTATGTCGATTCCCTGCCCATAGACCAGATGGAGCGCAAGGGTGTCGATGCCATGCTCAGCGCCCTTGACCCGTATACGGTATATATACCTGCCGAAGAAAACGAGGACCTCCAGATGATGATTTCCAAGACCTACGGAGGCATAGGCGCGATTATATACAAGCCTGATGTGCAGGGCAATGTCATAATCAACGAACCTTACGCCGGTTCTCCTGCGGCCAAGAACGGGCTGCGCTGCGGTGACGAAATACTGACCATCGACGGCGAGACGGTCCACGGGCTGACTTCTTCGGAATGCAGCGAGAAGATGCGCGGCACTCCCGGCACCAAGGTGCTTTTCGAGGTAAAGAAGCTTCACACCAACGACACAGTGAAAGTGGCGGTTACCCGCGAGCGCATACACTTGCCCGACATCGAATATGCCGGAATGTTGGACGAGACCACCGGCTATATACTCCAGAGCGGCTTTACGGAAGGAGTGGGCAAGGAGATGCGCAAGGTTGTGGAGAGCCTGAAAAAGCAGGGCATGAAGACACTTGTCCTCGATTTGAGGGGTAACGGCGGCGGCCTGATGAACGAGGCTGCGGAGATAGTGTCCATATTCGTTCCGAAAGGCTCCCTCGTGGTCAGCGCGAAAGGCAGGAACGCCGGCAACAACTACACCTTGATGACGACGGAGTCTCCCGTAGATACAGGGCTGGAATTGATAGTGCTCGTGGACTCATCCTCGGCCTCGGCTTCCGAAATCGTGGCCGGAGCCCTTCAGGACATGGACAGGGCCACTATCATGGGTCAGCGCACCTTCGGAAAGGGACTCGTCCAGAGCATCAGGGATTTGCCGTACGGCGGCGAGCTGAAAGTCACCACGGCCAAGTATTATACCCCGTCGGGACGCTGCGTTCAGGCCATCGACTACTCGAACCGCAATGAGGACGGCAGCGTAGGCCAGATACCCGACTCCCTTACGAGGGAATTCCGCACTGCTCACGGACGCATCGTGCGTGACGGCGGCGGAATCACGCCTGACGTGGTACTGGACCGCAAGGAATACAGCAGACTCACCTACGCTCTCGTAGCATACGGTGTCATAGAGAATTACGTCCTCGAATACGTCCGCGAGCATGAGGACATTCCCGCAAGCGTGGACGATTTCCACTTCACCGACGAAGATTACGAGGACTTTGTGAAATTCGCCCTCACCAAGAACTTCGACCACCGCTCCAGTGCAAAGACCTACTTCGATATCATGAAGAGGGAACTGGAGAAGGACGGACTTGTGGAAGCCATGAGCGAACAGCTGGATGCCCTCGAAAATGCAATCGAGATGGAGAAGGAAGAATTCCTGCGCCTGAAGAAGAACGAGATTCAGCCTTTGGTCGAGGAGGAACTTGCGGTGCGCTACTACTTCCAGGAAGGCGGAATCAAGGTTCGCCTGCGCTACGATGACGAACTCCGCGAGGCCCTTGCATCGCCGAGAATCGCCAAATATTGAGCATGATAAGGGCTACCAGACTCATAGTCCTGAACACCACGAAGATAAAGGACAATACCATAGTCCTGCACTGCCTCAGCCGGGATTTCGGCAGGAGAGGTTTTGTGGTCGGGACTTCCCGCCCCGCTTTGGCGGCACTTTTCCAGCCGTTGAGCATAATTGATGCGGAGGCTGTGGAGAATCCACATTCGGAACTATGGAGGCTGAGGGGCATCACTGCGGCGTTTCCTTTAGACGGCATACGCACGGACATGCACAAGAACTGCATCACCATGTTTATGAGTGAAGTCCTTTACCGCACCGTACATGACGGAGTGATGGAGGAAGGTCTGTACGAGTGGTGCGAACGGGAAATAATTACGCTCAATGCGATTCGTGGCGATTTCAGCAATTTCCATCTGCGTTTTCTGCTTGAATTTGCCGCCGCTTTGGGTTTTTCTCCCCGGAACGAGGACCTGCTGCCGTTTGCGGACGGATATGCGCGGGAAATACAGGCCCTGTTGCAGAGCGATTTCGCGTCCTGCATGGTGTTGCCGCTGAACGGGAAAAAACGCTGCGACATAGCCGAGCGCATACTGAAATATCTGGAATATCATACCGGAGCACGCATAGACGTGCGTTCACTTTCTGTGCTTAGGGAAATATACGCCTGATTATGGACAAGAAAGAATTGGAGATAATGGCCCCTGCGGGCAATTTCGAGTGCCTGCGTGCCGCGATTCAGGGAGGAGCCGATTCCGTGTACTTCGGGATTGGCAAGTTGAACATGCGCAGCCATTCGGCCGCCAATTTTGCCGCCGGGGATTTGGAGGAGGTCGCCCGTATCTGCCGGGAGGCGAAGGTAAAGAGTTACCTGACGCTCAACATAGTGTTGTACGAGGATGAGCTGGAGGCGATGCGCGCTGCCGTGGATGCGGCAAAGGCTGCCGGAGTGGATGCCGTGATAGCCTCTGACATGGCCGCGATAGACTACTGCCGCAAGGTGGGCATGGAGGTGCATATCTCTACGCAACTGTCGATTTCCAATTCTCAGGCACTGCGTTTCTATTCGCAGTGGGCAGATGTGGTGGTGCTGGCCCGTGAACTGAATCTGGACCAGGTCCGCGAGATTTCCGAGGCAATCCGGCGCGAGAATATCTGCGGGCCGTCGGGCAATCCGGTACGCATAGAGATGTTCGCCCACGGTGCGCTCTGCATGGCCATAAGCGGAAAATGCTACCTCTCGCTGCACGCATACGGATCGTCGGCCAACAGGGGAGAGTGCTACCAGATATGCCGCCGCGGCTATGAAGTGACGGATTTGGAAACAGGCAACAAACTGAATGTGGACAATAAGTACATCATGTCGCCCAAGGATCTGTGTACCATAGAGTTTATGGAGCGCATGATTGCAAGCGGCGTGAAGGTATTCAAGATAGAGGGTCGTGCGCGTCCGGCGGAATATGTGCTGCGTACGGTGTCGTGCTATCGCAGGGCGGCGGATGCCGTGTGTGAGGGCAAGTACACCCCGGAGCTGGCTGCCGAACTGAAACGCGAGCTTGGAGAGGTGTTCAACCGCGGATTCTGGGACGGCTATTATCAGGGGGCATATCTCGGCGAGTGGAGCGAGGTGTACGGCTCCCAGTCCACGAAAACCAAGATTTATTGCGGCAAGATAAGCAACTGGTTCGACCGGATAGGGGTGGCCGAAATCAGCGTGGAGGCCCATACGATTTCGCAGGGCGACAGACTGCTCGTTATAGGCGCGACTTCCGGCGTAGTAGAGTTCGATGCGGCGGATTTGCGTGTGGATTTCGAGACTGTGCCCGAGGTACAAAAGGGAACGCGCTGCTCCGTTGCGGTTCCGCTTGAAGCCTGTCCTTCGGGCCGGCTGCATCGCGGTGATAAAGTATATATTTGGAAGGACAGATAACCATGAAGATATTTTTTGCGACAGCCAACGAGCACAAACTGAAAGAGGTGTCCGAAATACTCGGGCCGGATTTCGAGGTGCTATCCCCTCATTCCGAGGGACTTGATGCAGAGGTTGAGGAAACCGGCAGCACTCTGAAAGAAAATTCCATAATCAAGGCGGAGCACCTGCACGGCCTGAGCGGGACAGATTGTTTTGCCGATGATACCGGGCTTGAAGTGGATGCTCTCGGCGGTGCTCCCGGCGTATATTCGGCAAGGTATGCCGGTCCGGGACACGACAACGCCGCCAATATTGCCAAACTGCTCAGGGAATTGGAGCGTGTCGGGGCCAGGACTCCCGAGGAGAGGAAAGCGCATTTCAGCACGGTCGTGACCCTGATTTGGAAGGGAAGGCAGTACTTTTTCGAGGGACGGTTAGAGGGCAGTATAGCCGGGGGATGTTCCGGAAGCGGAGGTTTCGGCTATGACCCGGTGTTCATTCCGGCAGATTCCGAATTGGATACGCTGCGCAGGATCTTCAGCGACAGGACCTTTAGTTACGGAATGACACTCGCGGAGCTCAGAGAGGAGGAAAAGAACGCGATTTCGCACCGTGGCAAGGCCATATCCGCCATGGCGGAATTCCTTGCGAAGGAAATTTGCCGGTGATTTGCCGGGCCGGCTTGGCTACTGCGGGGTAAGCCTTCGAACAAGTACATATTGACCAACTAGCGACTGCCACTATGAACCT
>CAZOQW010000025.1:0-25343 GCA_964582235.1 uncultured Muribaculaceae bacterium
CTCTTTCAATTATTTACACTTTTTTATCTGGCAACAAAGTGTCAAACTTCCGGGATTTTTAAGGCAATTATATGCGACCTTACATATATAAAATATTTTTGTACTTTTGCAGATGAAATACTACAAAAAGTAGAAATTGGCTCAATGCTGTCTGAATCACCACCTCGGAGCAATCTCGAGCAATTTCAATTCTATTGGGACTGTGCCGCATACGGCGCAGCTGTTCCCGTATAGAATTGCGGCTTGTGGTGAGCCGAGACAGCGTACGGCGATAGTCTGCGCTTTTTTTGGTGCTTTGTAATGCGTGGTTATCGTCAGTGCCTGTTACGGCTTTATTTTTTGTATTAACCATAAGTTACATTATTATGAAAAAGTTTTTATTTGTAGCAAGTCTTTTATTTGCTTGCAGTACAGCTTTTGCTCAAAACAAAGGCTATGAAAAGTCTATTGAATTCAATGCTGGAGGAGGTCTTACCAGCAGCAAATATTCCTTGGACTTACAATGATTAACGGATACCGATTCAACGACCATCTATTTTTAGGCGCAGGCGTGGAATATGCCCTATAGGAGGGGCTCATCCTCTTCAAACTATGCCTCAAAATGTCTGATTTTTTAATTATCTACCATCTTTAACCATTGGACCATAAAATTAAATAACCATGATTTCAAGGACTGCGGTAGCAAGCATCTTTGCTGCAATTTGCTTATGTGCGATAGTGGAAGCACGAGACCAATACAAAATAGCACTTTACGATGTAGAGTCGTCTGCCCCGTTCCATGAGGGGCTTGCCACATTTCTCTCACGCCAACAAAATAAATATAAACGTGGAGCAATAGACGCAAGCGGACGGGTTGTCATAGAGCCGAAGTTCGAGAGTATCGAGGAATTTTCAGGCGGAATGGCAATCGTCCGCACCGAAACAGGGAAAGGAATCATAAACCGCCAGGGCTACTTCGTGCTGGAGCCGCAGTATAAGTACATAAGAAAAAGTGACAAAGGTCCAAACCTTTACATAGTAAGGGATTCTTTGGACAACGTTGGGATATTTTACAACAGCAGCTTAGTAATTCCGGTAAGCAACAAGTACTGCTATGATTACACTTATCCTTTCATAGGAATAGAAAAACACAATCAGGACTATTATCACTACAATCTGTTGACCGGAGACACTTTCGACCGTTGCCTTAAAAAAGGCAATTTCTATGTCGCCAAAAAAGACGAAAGATTAATATATTTCGATGAAAACTGCAATGTAATCGACCCGGAAACCTATTCCGTAAGCAGCAAAGGCGTGAAAGTCTTTGCCGATTCTTCGAATACGAGCCTGTACGGGCTGAAAGATGCCAAGACAGGAAAAATCATAGCTCCAGCCCAATTTGTTTCCCATTTCGGAGCAATTTGGGTAAACGACAGGCTGTATTTCAATAATGCAGTTGTCGATGCAGCCGGAAATACGATAATATCGGGAGATTTTAGTTTCAATGACAACTCTGACGGCTTCATTGGAGCTTGGACACTTGGCTCGTATTATCTGTATTCCACGTCAGGAGAATGTGTCCTGAAATGCGAAGAATTTTTCTATAAGTTAGGAGACGGCTGGTATTCGCTCACGGACAGCGAAGGCAAGAATAAAGTTCTTGATGCCAAGAGACGGAAAATATATGAAGGTTTCGGCTTCTTTGAAAAAGAAGGAATGATACGAATTAAGCTGGATGATTACTGCTATTACATAAATGCCGAAACAGGTTCTCCTATCAAAACCAAATTCGAATATGCTTTCGACTTTTCCGAAGGAGTGGCAGTAGTACGATTATTTGACAACAAAGCAGCAGTGATAGACAAAAAAGGCAAAATATTGCTAAAAGACACCGAGAACTTCAAAATAAAAGGCGAATATTTCTCCGAAGGCGTCATCTGCGCCTCCCTCGACGGACACAAATCTTGCTACATCTACAATCCCCTCGGCACCGATTATGTCTATAATCAGGAAGTATTCAGTGACGCCACGATAAAACAATGGAACAAACTTGCCGACGAAGCATTCGAAAAGAAGAACTACAACGTGGCGAAGGAATATTACTACCGCATCATGATGGACAATCCGCAGAACACCGTAGCAATAAACAATTACGGAGTATGCTTGGCCAGACTCGGACATTATGATGCAGCAATTGCCGCCTACGAAACAGCCCTGAAGATAGACCCGAGCTACGAATTGGCCCAGGACAACCTCAACAAGGCAAAGACCAACAAGGCACAAACGTCACAGCAGAGCAGCAGTTCAGGTAAATTCTGGCAGGCACTTGCAAGTTTCAGCAACATGCTGGTACAGGTTTCCAATACCCTGCAGGGAAGTGATTACGGAGTGTCCGGAGGATATTCAGCCGGAGGCTCATACGGAAATTCTTCGGGCGAAAGCAAAAGTGCATCATACTATCAGTCACAATACGACAGATGGGCCAACAGGGCAAAGAGCAACTACAACTCCCTTACCGCTACCGGCTACGATTCCAAGCGCGATGACGGAAGCCACAGCGGCAGCACCATGTCCGGCATGAATACCGGTAACTACACCTTGCAAAAAAAGGCACTGAGGGAAGCGCAGCAGGAAATGCGCAAAATCCGTCAGGAAGCCGCGAAGAACGGGGTGACCATCCGTCAATCGAAGTGGGAGACCGCCACGGTTAGCTATTGAGCAGGCTACCGGAGCAATGTCGGTGCAATTCGACGATGCAATCAAATCAGAGATACCCGATTGCATCCTTTCGGCTTTTGCGTATCATTGCAGGGATATGCTTACAATGTAATTATGAGAAACCTGTATATAACGAATCATTGCTGTTCGATAAAAATTTTTCAAGGCTATAAAATTAGGACTGACTTCATTTGTGAGGTCAGCCCTTTTGCGTTAGATTTCTGTCGCTAAACTAAAATAGTCCATCCTTACGAACTGCAAAATGAAAGTTGCCGGGTTGTGTAATGAGGGACTTTCTTTTCTTCGAAGAGAGAATCTATAGTGCCCTTAAATTGACATCCTTGCAAAACCAACCAAGAGGTTTGAGGACCTACTTTATTATGCAAAATTATATATGCTGTACAAACATAATGTTCATATGGCATAATATGCAAATATATATTGACCACCAAATAACGACCGCCACTACGTGTTACTGCAGCATAATATGAAATTACGAACTTCATCAATTTAAAGTCCAAAATACTTATCAACCATATCCATGAGCTGATCCGCTGACAGATTTGCTATTCCTATCGATTCTATAACTGAGAACTCCTCTTTATTCTTGCCTATAACAAACTTACGTTCTTGCCCGTCTATTTCTGCAAGCAAGTGAAAATTCCCCTTGTATGCCTGTTCAATCCGGATATTCTTTACAACATGTCCGTTTATGGCAAATTCGCATATTTTGGAATCAACCTCTTCTAACTCTCCCCATGACCTTAAATGCTCAACTATAGTGCTTTCAACACGTCCTGTCCACTGTTCTGCAACACCATATTTAGCGGCAACTGCGCGAAATTGTTTTAGGGCATTAACTACATCACGTATAACTGCATCAGGTCTGCGTATTCCATTATCCTTCGCAAACTTAACAACATCATCCCGTGTAATGTCCCTGAGTTTTGCCCTGATATACATACAATGATCTTCATTAGGCAAGAATCCCCCATTGTCAAATATATAAGTCACATCGTATGCAGGAGACAGACGCCAGGTACCATCCTCACTCATAACAAATGAAAAATTCTTGTTATGATCATCCGTGTTGTTTGCCAACACATTAAAGACCATCCTGCGGAATACTTCATAACAGTCTGTTTCCGGCAAATGGAGTTTCCGGCATACTGTCAGCAGTTGCTCATAACTGTCGGCATCGGGACTGATAGCGGCCAAAGTCTGGGTATGAAGCTTTTTTCCATTAATACGGTCAAAACGTTTTGTCATGAAATGATTATTTCCGTCCACCTGATAGAGTTTTGAAGGCATCATATTTATCCCTGCCATTGTGGCAAGTTCATGGTAAGTCATCTCCAATTCTGCCGAACTGTATTGAGAATTACCGAATTTGATCAGATAGTAATCAAAGTCCTCCAAGCCTGCAATCTGTCCGCTGCGAAGTTCGCCATTCTTTCGATTAATGGCAATAATAGCCTTGGGTTGGCGACCACCGGCAGAAGTGCCGACCGTAAGCAATGACTGCATTGTAATCGATTCTTCAGACAGGATTCTGGCAGTTTCTCTTTCCGTGAATATGCGCTCCGCCAAATCAGCCAAGGATTTGATATCTATTTTTTCAGCCTTGCGCTCTCTTGAAATCTCGGGCAAAAATTCCAAAGCTCCCATTCCTCGTTTCCCTATAAATGAGAGTTTATCGAGTGGGGTAATATCTGCGTTTGACAGGTGATTTTGCTGTCGCCATAAATCAAATAGTTGATTGCCCCATGCATCGGGCAACGAATCGGCTAAAAATGCCGGCAATTTCTGATAAATCCTGGCTTCTTCTCCCCATACAGGTGTAAGTCCCCTTGCTCCATCCACAGGTGCCACTAATGGAGAAATATTCAGCCCTTTCTTCAAGAAGGCCGGATTATACATGAAATAGGACAACTTTCGCCTGGTATCCCAAGCCAATCTGCCGATTTCCTCACCCCAAAGGAGCACTTTTAACGACTGTACCATAAGTTTATGCTATTTGGAATGCCTGATACGTTGTGCCTTTTTACCACCCTTACGCATCAGGTAAGGTGACTCGGGCAACTCCGGAAGAAGGCTGTCTATCGTATTAACTTGCCCGACAACTTTCAACAACACGATAAAAGTTGACAGCGAAATATTGCCGGCAGTACCATTCTCGAATTTGTGGATGGTTGTAAGCCCAATGCCTGACTGCTCTGAAACATCTTTCTGAGTAAGATTGCAACGAATTCTATATTCTTTGAACCTGCTGCCTAACAGCCTTACAAGCTCAGGCGTAGAGTATTCATAAAAATCCACCGTATTATACATATTCATCAACATAATGAAAGTTATATCTATTATTTGTTATCAATCTTCAATATTGTGAAGATTATAAATACAAAACTATGCAATTTCTGAGAATAAAACTACTTTTTCTGAGAAAAGTACGCCTTCGAACAAATACATATTGACCACCAAATAACGACTGCCGCTATTCACTTTGTTGTACTGGATCCCACATTCTGTTTTGTCAACACACTTTCCGGGTGCTGCAACTTCCATCTATGCGGAAGCAGATTCAGCAGTTCCTTATGAGCAGCCTTTTTATGATAGGGCATCCGGGCAAGGAACGCTCCAAAATACCAATTAATTGTGATTGTCCGCCGAGTCAATCAGCAGTACCTTTGGGCTCGAATTGAAACTGCTTTAAACTAACAGGCTGGAGCAGCATTCAGCCTGAATTGAATATGAACATACGATGGACAGAAAAAACTTTTGTTTAGCGGCAATTGCCTTTGTTTTTATGACTTTCAGCCAGTCGGCTTTGGCCCAGGACAGCCCGGATGCCGTAACCGGGGCCACGACTTCGGAACAGAAGAACAGCACTGAAGAACGCAAGGGATTTGTGAACAGGCTTACCATAGGAGGCTATGGCGAAGCTGTCATGACCTACAACATGTACAGCGACAATTTCGGTATTTATTCGTCGCCGGAGACCTATGCCGACAGCAAGGGGCACGGACGTTTCGACATTCCCCATGCCGTGATTTCGTTGGGATATGATTTCGGCAAGGGCTGGAGCCTCGGAATGGAAATAGAGTTCGAGCACGGCGGTGTCGAGGCTGCGGTCGAGCGCGAGAACGAGGAGGCCGGAGAATTCGAGAAAGAGATAGAGCGGGGCGGAGAGATTGCACTCGAACAGTTCTGGATTCAGAAGTCTTTCATGCCCCAGCTGAACATCAGGGCCGGACAAATCATAGTTCCCGTGGGCCTTACCAACAGTTACCACCTTCCCACCGAGTATTTTACGGTCTACAGGCCCGAGGGTGAGAACACCATACTGCCCTGTACCTGGCGTGAGGTAGGAATCAGTGTCTGGGGAAGGGCCGGTGCCTGGAGATACGAAGTGCTGATGGTCGCCGCCCTGAATTCCACGCTTTTCACCACCAGCGGCTGGGTTCACGACGGTTCGGCATCGCCCTACGAATTCGACCCCGCAAATCAGATAGCGGGGGCCTTCCGTGTGGACAACTACTCAATCAAGGGACTGCGCATGGGACTGAGCGGCTATATAGGCAACAGTTTCCACAATGATATCACCACCAATACGGCCACCCGCTACAGTTCTGCTAAGGGTACGGTGGTTATAGGAGCGTTTGACTTCGTTTACAACGACCACAACCTCATAGTCAGGGGTAATGCCGACTACGGCCACCTCTCCGACATAGAGGATATAAACAGGAGAAATTCCACACAGAACACCTCGACCTCGTCACCCTACGCCCATTCCCTCGTCGGAGAGGCTGCGATGGCTGCAGGAATCGAGGCGGGATACGACTTCTTCTCGCTTTTCCCGAAACTTGTCGCCAAGGAGCAGAAGTTCTACATCTTCGGGAGATACGAATATTATGATTCCTACATTCCGGCAGAAGGCACCACCGCCAACGACTGGACTAACAAACATCGCATCGCCGCCGGAATCAACTACTATCCCATTCCCGAGATTGCTATCAAGGCTGAATATTCTCACCGTTTCCTCAAGAGTCCCTACAATCCCGAACCTTCCGTTTCAATCGGAATTGTCTGGGCGGCAAATTTCAAGCGCTGACGGTGTCTTTATTGGAAATTAATCACAAAACAATAGTAAAATGAAAAAGTCTGTTTATTTCGCTGCGGCAGTTATGGTCATTGCCTGCCTGGCTGCCTGCTCAAAGAGTGGAACCATCGATCCCACTGATGATGATGCCCTTGATGAGCGCTTCATGGCAATTGCCGAGCGCTTTGTCTACAATACGGTTATCCCTACTTACACCAGCCTTTCAGACTACACCGAACAATTGGTTTACGATCTTGAGGCTCTCAGGGATGACCCTACCCAGGATAATCTGGACCAGGCCTGTGAGACCTTCCTTGTGGCCCGTGCCTATTGGGAGAAGTCCGAGGCTTTCCTCTGGGGTCCCGCTACCGACTTCGGTATCGACCCTCATATCGACACCTGGCCCCTTGACCTTGTGGGCTTGAAAGAAGCCCTCACAAATTCCGCACAGATAGCCGGACTCGCCGGTGAGGACGGAGATGTCTATGCCGGAGAGAAACTTGGACCTACCCTTCTCGGCTTCCACGGAATAGAGTACGTGCTCTTCTATGATGGACAGAACCGTAGCGTGAGCTTCTTCGACGAGGGGAATGAGGACAACGGAGTAAACTGCTCCGATTACCTGATTTATGCCGTTGCGGTTGCCGGTGACCTGCGCAACAAGTGCTGGCAGATGGAGATAGCCTGGGCCGGTGAAGACCACAACCCCGAGCGCTACGCCAAAGTCGTTGACGAACTTGAACTCCCCGTTACGATGACCGGAGGCTCCTACTATGGCGAGAACCTGCTCAATGCCGGACAGGCCGGAAGTTCCTGCCGCAGCGCCAGCGTGGCCATGCAGTGGCTGATTGACGGTTGCAACACCATTGCCGACGAGGTTGCCTCCCAGAAGATAGGCATGGTTTATTCCGGAGCCGACCCCAACTATGTGGAATCCCCCTACAGTTACATGTCAATCGTGGACTTCGAGGACAACATGATCAGTATCGAGAATGTGTGGAACGGAGGAATCGAAGGCGACTACGACAGTACGGTTTCCCTCAATGCTTACTTCACCGAAACCAATCCCGATCTCGCTGCCAGGATTAACGCGGCCATTGAAAATTCGAAGACCCTCATAAGGGCCATTCCCGAGCCTTTCATCGAGAATTATCAGGACGAGAACTGCGCTGCGGCTATAGAGGCCATTCAGGAGCTCGACACCGCCCTGACTCTCGCTATCAACGAAATTGCCCAATAATACAGCGGAGCATATATGAGAAAAAATCGGCTCATTCTGACTTTTGCGGCATCTGCCCTCGCTCTGCAGGGCTGCGATGTAAGTTCTATTGAAACGGTACTGGATGATGATCCCGATCTTGAATGGGTGGAGATAGAAACCTATGCGGGCGGGGAACTCGGCACCACGTTCAACGTATCGGCTTCGGCTTTCGAAGACCCTACTCCTGCCGTGGAGAACGCCGGTCTTGTGCAGCAGTTCAAGCATGGGGAGATGATATTCGAAAGCAACTACAATACGAGCACCGAGCCCTTCGACGGGCTCGGCCCTCTCTACCTGAGGACTTCATGCCTGATATGCCACCCGGGCTATGGCCACGGCAAGCGTACGACCTCATACCGTTCCAGCGAGATGGGCAACGGCTATCTGCTTGTGCTCTACGACCTGCAGACGGACTCTTACCTGTCATCGCTCACGGGTATGCCCCAGACCAATGCAATATCTCCTTTCAAGGCCCCTTTGGACGAGGATCAGATTCAGATAGATTGGCTGGTGTACCAGGACGAGTGGGGTAATACCTTTCCCGATGGGGAGACATACGAACTCATATATCCGGAAGTAACGATTCCCGCAGAAGCCTACTACGTACCTATTCAGGCCACCCGTGACGGTGTGACCGTGGATCTTACGGTCGCAGAGGTGGGAATACGACTTGAGTCTACCATAGGAATATACGGAAGCGGTCTGCTCGATGCCATCCCCGATGAGGCACTCCGGGTGCAGTACGCGACTACGGAGCAGTACTACAAGGACCTCGGCCTCGATGCCACCGAATACGTGAACCCCGCCTTTTTCAAGGACGGAGAGTGGGTAAAGCAGTATTCCAACACCCTTCAGGGCAATGGGGAGCAGCATCCTTATCGCTTTACCTACGCCTTGACCAGGGGAGCGCTTCAGGACGGCCCGGGAGCCAATGCAATCTGGAATATCACCAACGTCACGCGTTCCGACCGCAGGTACCATTACATGACCACGGCATACGCGACCACAGCCTCCCGGGACCCCGATGTTCAGGAAGGATTCTACCATTTCCTCGAAACCTATTTCCCCGACTACGCGGAAGAGTGGAACACGGGAAATGTGGAGCAGGATATTTACGATTTCCTGATGGCGGATGATCTTCCCGTGGAGATGACGGATGAGGAATACACCAACCTGATGATATGGCACAGGGGACTGGCCGTTCCCGCAGCCCGCGATCTTAAGGACGAGACGGTTCAGAGGGGACGCACCCTGTTCCGCGAGATAGGCTGCTCGTCCTGCCACCGTCCTTCATGGACTACCGGTGATGATGAGTATAACGACCCGAGTCTCTTCTTCACCAGCGGAGATGAACTGCCGCGCTATCCCAACCAGACCATCTGGCCCTACACCGACATGATGCAGCACAAACTG
This sequence comes from uncultured Muribaculaceae bacterium, assembly GCA_964582235.1. Classification (GTDB taxonomy): domain Bacteria; phylum Bacteroidota; class Bacteroidia; order Bacteroidales; family UBA932; genus Cryptobacteroides. The sequence continues at coordinate 9,471 of CAZOQW010000025.1, forward strand.
TACATGGTCAATGACATAAGAGGAGCCTGGTGCCGTACCACCCCGCTTTGGGGACGCGGACTCTCGCTCGTATGCTCTGGCCACGAGGACAGGCTGCACGACTGCAGGGCCCGGAACGTAATCGAGGCCATCATGTGGCACGGTTCCGCCGAGAGTCATGCACGCAGCACCGTGGAAGCATTCCGCGAACTCAGCAAGGAGGACAGGGATGCGATAGTTGAATTCATAAACGCTATCTGACGGGCTACGGGCCATGTTCAGAAAAGTCTGTAAATATGCGGCATTCGCTTCTGTCGCACTGTTGATAATCTATATGGCGGCGATGACGGTTCTGGAGAAATACTCCGGGACCGCCGTTGCCATGAAATGGGGTTATCATTCTCCGCTTTTCATCGCGCTCTGGGCAATTGCGGCACTTGCCGGGGTCTGCTATTATGTGAAATCAGCGGGACGTCTGAATACCGCCGTCACCGGCATACACCTCTCTTTCCTTCTGATTCTGTCCGGAGCCTTGGTTACCCACCTTTCGGGAGTCCAGGGGGCCATGCATCTGCGTCTCGGAGACAGGCCGGTTTCACAATTCACGCGAGACGACCTAAAGGACGCGGCCCTGCCCTTTTCGGTGTCGCTCAAGGATTTCAAGGTAATATATTATCCCGGAACCTTTACTCCGACGGATTACGTGAGTACTATAGAAGTAGGCGAGGGGGCTTCCGTGACCGAACTGAGTGTTTCGATGAACAGGATAGCCAAGTGGCGGGGCTACCGTTTCTACCAGTCGAGCTACGATGATGACGGCAGGGGTTCCACCCTGGCTGTAAGTCACGACCCTGCAGGAGTGCCGTTGACATACTCGGGCTACGGACTGCTGTTTCTGTCGTTCATTGCGTTTTTCTTCCAGAAGAACAGCCGTTTCCGCGCTGTATTGAAACGGGTTTCCGGTATGGCTGCGGGGCTGGCCCTCCTGCTTGCGGCCGGGATGATGAATCCGACTGAAGCCCTGGCGGGGACGCGCGGGGAAGTGCTCGGGCATCTTCCGGAGGAGACCGCAAGGGCATACGGGGAGATGTATATCTATTATAACGGAAGGATATGTCCGGTACAGACCCTGGCCCGGGATTTCACCATGAAGCTCTATGGCAGGCAGTCCTACATGGGTCTGACTCCGGAGCAGGTGCTGACGGGCTGGATTTTCTATTACAGCGACTGGAACAAGACCTTGGACCAGAATGGCGGGGCCTCAAAGAAGGCCGTCAGGAAAGCCGGTCAAAACAGGGAAATTGCGAGGCTTTTGACCTCGGGTACCCTGCTGAAAATCTTTCCATACGCCGATGCGGAAGGCAAGGTCGTGTGGTATTCGTCGGTAGACCGCCTGCCTGCGGAAATGGATCCGAACCAGTGGATTTTCGTAAGGAAAGTGATGAGTCTGGCCGGGGAGAATATAGTCCGCGGAGAATATGAAGAAGCGGCCGGCATTTTCGGGAAAATACTTGAGTACCAGAAGAAGACAGCCGGAGAAGACCTGCCCTCAGAGACGCGTATAGCCGCGGAGAGACTTTACAATTCGGTAGAACGCCCCAAGGCTGCAGCGATGGGCTGCCTGTGCGTGGGAATCGTGTTATTCGCGATTTTCTGTCTCTCACGCCGCATGGACCGCAGAGTCATGACTGCGGGGGTAGTACTTTCTGCCGTGGTTTTTCTCTATCTCAGTTTCATTCTCGCTCTGAGGTGGTATGTTTCGGGGCACGCGCCGCTGTCCAACGGCTTCGAAGTCATGATGGTGCTTGCGTGGATGGCAATGCTGCTGGGGATGCTTTTCCAACGCAGGTTCAGCCTGATACAGCCGCTTTCATTCCTGCTCTGCGGATTCGCCCTGCTCGTGGCTTCGATAGGGGAGTCGGACCCGGCGATAGCCTATTTGGTGCCTGTGCTCTCGTCGCCGTTACTCTCGCTGCACGTGATGACCATGATGATTTCCTATACTCTACTGGGTTTGGTCATGCTGAACAGTGCGGCCGCCCTTGTAAAGTATGGCAACTCGCCCGAGGAACTTTCCGCCGCGGCTGATGTATCCTGCGTGTTCCTCTATCCCGCAGTGTTCTTTCTCGCAACCGGGACTTTTATCGGGGCAATATGGGCCAATGTGTCGTGGGGCAGTTACTGGTCATGGGATCCGAAAGAGGTCTGGGCACTGATTACCCTTCTGGTCTATTCGCTCGCCTTGCATTCCGGGAGTCTGAGGGCTTTTTCACGGCCGCGCTTCTTCCATTGGTTCTGCGTAGTGGCGTTTCTCTGCGTGATTGTAACGTATTTTGGGGTGAATTTCTTCCTTGGGGGTATGCACAGTTACGCGTAGCCATGCATGGCTGTACAGGCTCCTATGTCTCAGCCCCTGCGCCCCCATCAAGGGCCCGGTGCTGGGGGAGTTGGCTTGCATCTCTGTTAGAAAAAACTTATATTCCCGGCGATTTATTAACTAACCAATTTACGTTTATGAAAACCTATAGTACTCTGATATTAATATTTGACTGCATGACAGCAGCATATTTGTACAATCAAGAAAACTTATCAATCCAAATAGCCTATGGTCTGACTTGTATTGTAGTTTTATTTGCATCTGTCATAATGCTGATAAGGAATAGAAGGGTTAGTTTTCAGTTGGCACTTAAGAAAATTTCCGATTCAAAGAGTATTCATGTCGGCTCTTTAATACTTCTTAGTGCAGTATTCTTATATGCTTTTCTTTCAGAATACGGAGAAATACTTTCATACCTCTTTTCAACTACAGCTGCGGTAGTATTAACTGCATATGTTCTAAAATTTGCAAAAAGTAGGTTGAAAGAACAGTCATGAAGAAAAAACAAGGGGTATCCAGAAGTTACTTTTGGGTACCCCAATTCTTTTTGGAATCAGTTCTCGAGGAATTTCAGAATATGGCCAAAAGAATTATTGATTCTCAAAAGGATCCCAAAGGGAGCCGTAGTGTTCCGCGCTCATGACCTTCTCGAAACAGTAATCCGCGGCTTCTTCATCGGTGAGCACGTGTGACCATTCCACGCGCCCGCCGGTGGCGGAGCCGGGTCCCGTGCATCCGTATTCGGCGTAATATGCGGTCTTCTCCCTGTGCGGCCGGCTCCAGTTGTGCCATCCCTCGGGAACTATGTGGCTGCCCATCTCGCATTCAATCCACACGACTTTCGCATAGTCCCTCCACGGCCTGCCAAGATATACCTTGTCAATTCCCGGGAGCGGCAGCCTTGCGCCTCTCGCGCCTCCACAAGTGTTTCAGCGGCTTTGCCACCTCGTTGCGGAATGACTTCCAGGCCGGTATCATTTTGAGTTCCCTGCGCACCGGAGTGTCATACAGCAGGAACAGAAGGAAAAGCAGAATGGTGCCGTAGAGTATCCATCCGTACAGTTGCTTGACGCTGACCTGCATGACCATGGACACGAATTCCTCCATGTGCGGACCGATTGCCATGCCTCCGGCGCTGACTTTGTCGATTGCCGCACCGTATCTGGCGAAGTTGTCAGCCACGTAGTATGACAATCCTTCCGAATACAGGGCACCGCCTATCACACCGCCCATCACCATGTGCAGCATGTTGAACACGCTCAGGGACTGGAAGAAATGCTGGAAAGTGGTGATTTCCTCCAGGCACACCATGAAGGTCGCGCTCAGCACGGCGTAGGCGAAACCGCGGAAGAATATCGGCAGGTAAAGCTGAGAGATGTGTATTTCAGGGGACATCAGGAAATAGAATCCCATGAGATAGAGTATCAGTCCCGCTATACCGATTATCAGCAGCCGCAGGTAGTTGAAGCGCTTGACGTGCATCCACCACAGCGAGAATACGCAGCCCGTAAGACAACCGACAAGGGTCGGCCAGTCCAGACGCACGCTGACCATCTCGGTATAGTGCATGACATCCTCGTAGAACACTTCCTCCAGCACACGTTCCGATGCAAGAATGATCTCCACCAAGGTGATGAGTATCATTATGGGGACGATTTTCTTGTACTTCCACAACTGCGGTTCGAAGTACGGGTGCCGTATGGCCAGCATCCTCCAGATGCAGATGATCGCGGTAATCACTATTGCTACTGTGAGCCACTGGATTGTGGGACTGTTCCACCAGTCATAGAAGTTGCCGTAGTCGAAAAGGTATGCGATTTCGAGCAACAGAACCACCCACAATATTGCTCCTAACCAGTCTATTCCGTACAGGGGCAGGCGTTTGGCGACCCTGAACGCCCGGGTCATGCTCCATATTATCACCAGGTCCACCAGCATCAGACCTGCGATGAACAGGTGCATATAGGACCAGTGGTAATAGTACATCAAGTTGGTTGTGATGATGCCGGAAAGCTGCATGCAACCGAGTATGATTATGTGCAGCACGGGGAAAAAGACCGAGAAATCGCGCTTGGGCGTTATCCAGAGCTGGATATTGGACATGCACTCGAAAGTGCCCTGAAGCTTGCATATACCCTCGATGAAGCACAGCAGCCACAACAGCGGCAGGAAACGCACGTGAGGGGCAATCAGGTTGCAGAGGAGCACTCCGGCTGCGGCCATGGTCAGCAGAAAGCGGTTGCTGAAACGGAACTTCATCCTGAACAGCAAGGGGAAGTAGATTGCCATTCCGCCAAGGTTGGCGTACAGGCACATCAGCAAATCCTCGCGCATCAGGGCCGTTTCGCCCATCATGTGGCTGAGCGAGCCGAGATACAGACCGCCGGAGAGCTGGAAAGTTATGGCCATGAACACGTACAGCCACGGTTGCACCTTCCGGGGAACGAATTCCCGGAACATCGGCATCGTGAAAGGACCGTTGAGACCAGGTGCACTCATAAGCTGTCCGTTAATATTTTACCTTGCATTCCACATTGAATCCGGCACGCAGGCGGGAAAGTTCCTCCGCGCTGTTGCCCTGCAGGCTGATGCGCACGGGGACTCTCTGCTCTACCTTCACGAAATTGCCGGTGGCATTGTCCTGGGGAACCATCGAAAAGGCTGCTCCGGTGGCATCGGAAATGGACTCTACCACTCCCTTGTACACCACTCCCGGCACTGCATCGGCGGTGAAAGTCACTTCGGCCCCTACGGAAATGTGCGCCAACTGGGTTTCCCTGTAATTTGCTATCACCCAAAGGTCGTTTCCGTCCACTATTTCTACCAGGGTCTGTCCCGGCTGGACGAGTTCGCCTTCATGGATGTCAAGTTTTCCGGTGACACCGTCGCAGGTGGCGATGATTACGGTGTATGACAGGTTGAGTTTTGCCAGTTCCACGGCTGCCTCAGCCAGACGTATGGCGGCTTCGTTCTGTTCGAGACGGTGAGACTGCTCGGTTTTCAGCAGGGAGGTGGACTCGCGGGCCCTCAACAGCTGGTCATATCTTGCTTTCAGGGAGTTGTATGCGGTTTCCACGTTGTCGTATTCCTGTTTGGTCACGGCATCCTTCTCAAGCAGACGGGTATAGCGTTCCAGTTCGAGCTTTGCATTCTCCATCTGCACGCGCACCTCCTCGATTCCCGCATCGTTCACGCCGAGATTGTTCTGGGTGGTGGCTATGCTGACTGTCGTGGCCATGCCGGCTGCCCTTGCATTCGCGAGGTCGGCCTCTGCCTGTGCGAGCCTCAGACGGAATTCGGCATCTTCTATCACTACGAGGGTGTCACCCTTGCGGACAGGCTTGTATTCCTCGAAACGGATTTCGCGGATGAAGCCCGATACCCTTGTGTTCACCGGGGTGATGTGCTGCTTGACCTGCGCATTGTCCGTGTAAACGACGCCCGGATGCAGGAAGCGGGAGCATACGTAGCCCAAACCGCAGAGCAGAAGACAGATGATGATTACGTTGTAAACTATTTTTTTTGTTGTTCTTTTCATGGTTTCCGGATTTTATTATAGACTGTGAGTGAGGTATTTCATCTTGTAATAACTGTAGATGACATCTATGTTGGCGTTTACCAGACCGAGATCCGCCTCTATTTTCGTGCTGCTTGCATCCAGGAGATCCGTCAGTATGGCAAGACCGTTCTCGTAGCGGTTGAGCACGATGTCATAGTTCACATCGGCCAGCTCGACCTTCTTTTCCTGGGTGTGCAGGTCGGTATATGCCGTGAGGAAATTGACATATCCGGCATTGACGGCATTTTTGACCTGTTCCTGCATCAGTTCGTGCTGTTCATGTGCCTGCTGAACCTGTATGCGGGCCTGTTTTACCTTGTGGTTATTCTTGAACAATGAGGAAAAGTTGTAGCTTATTCCCACTCCCACGTACCAGTAGTTGAAATTGTTGTTGAGGGCCGGAACCTCAATGGTCACGGGACCGTCAAGATTGTCGGCGGCAACCAGTGCTATCTGCGGCAATTTCTCCGCGCGTTCCAATTTTAGGTTCTGTTCGTTAATCTTGATGCCCAACTCGCTCTGTTGCAGGCCGATATTGCCCTGGCGTGCTTCTTCCTGCCAGTCCTCTTCCGACATGGTACGCACCTCACGGGTGAGCAGACGGCTGTCGGGCACTATTTCAGTTCCTTCCGGCAGATGCAATGCGGTCACGAGATAATGGTTGAGTATGGTGCGGCTGTCTTTCAGCTTGGCCAGATTCAGTGCCAACGTCTCGCGCTGCAACTCATAACGGGTGATGTCGTTCTTGAGGACCGTTCCCTGCTCGCGTTTGGCGCGCATCATCACGAGTACGGAGTCGGTCAGTGCCAAATGCTTCTCTATGACCTGTATCTGGTTGTCTATCTTGTAGATGTCCAGACAGTGTCCCGTAATGAGGAAGCGTATTTCCTGCACATTCTTGCGGTAGTCCAGTTCAGCCATGGCCTTGCCTATTTCGGCGAGCTCCACGCCGCTGTTGACAGCACCTCCGGCATAGATTACCTGTCGTGCCTCCACATAGAAATTGTTTCCGAAATGCGGGATGTCTACCTTCATGCCGTTGGTGAAATCCCTGTCCCAGATTCGTCCGTTTCCGAGGTAACTTACCGAAACGGAAGCGTTGATGTCCGGGAGTCGCTGGGCCTTGGCAGCTTTCAGTTCTTCCTCTGCGGCCTCTGTTCCCGTCTTGTAGGTCTTGATGCTCGTGCTGTTCTGTTCGGCTATTTCAAACAACTCATCGATGCCTACCACCATTTGCTGTGCACATAAATTCTGACCGCATAACGCTGCACAGCACAGCATTATGAGCCCTGTAACTCTTTTCATATCAACATGTATTTGATCCTGAGAAGCCTTTCTTTTACGCGATCAATACCGACTCCTTCCGGAAAAGCGGGCGCAAAGGTACTTAAATAAGTCTCAACTTGTAACCCCGGGGATTAAAAAATTGACATGCCGCAGGTTCTGACATCTCAAATGACAGGAAAAATGTACTATATTGCTTGGCCATAAGCGTAGTCTGCTGCATGATGTCGGGCTGCAACGAGAAGGCTTTCCTGACGGAGGACCCGAAGATCATCTACGTGGCGGACAATGCTTCGAGAAAATATCTCAGTTGGAACTAAAACTAATGTACCATGACCAAAAAACAATTCTTGACTCTTCCGCTTTTGCTTGCCGGCTTTTGTGGAGTGCAGGCTCAGCCGAAACTGACGGAAAACAACATTGACGAGGTGATTGCCGCCATGACCCTCGAGGAAAAGGCAGCCGTCTGCGTGGGCGTCGGCTGGGGACAACAGCTCGGTGGAATCACCGGCAGCAGTACTTCACTCGTACCCGGAGCGGCGGGTACCACCCATGCCATACCGAGGCTCGGCATTCCGGCCACTGCAATGGCTGACGGCCCGGCCGGCATCAGAATCAACCCGACGAGGGAAGGGGACAGCCGGACATATTACGGTACGGGCTTCCCCATTGCCACCATGCTCGCCTCATCCTGGGACACCGCCCTGGTGGAAGAAGTGACAGCCGCAATGGGTAACGAAGTTCTGGAATATGGAGCCGACGTTCTTCTTGCCCCGGCCATGAACATCCACCGCAACCCCTTGTGCGGCAGGAACTTCGAATATTTCTCCGAAGACCCTTTCCTTACCGGCAAGATGGGAGCGGCTTACATCCGTGGTGTCCAGTCTGCCGGAGTGGGCACTTCCATGAAACATTTTGCGGCCAATAATCAGGAGACAAACCGGCTCGAGAACGATTCCCGCGTGGATGAGCGCACGCTTCGGGAATTATACCTGAAAGGTTTCGAGATAGCCGTCAAGGAAGCCGAACCGTGGACGGTAATGTCCTCGTACAATAAATTGGACGGCGAATATACCCAGCAGAGCCATGACCTGCTGACCAAGGTGTTGAGGGACGAGTGGGGCTACAACGGCATGGTGGTCACGGACTGGGGAAACAAGGACGGAACGGTTAAGGCGGTCATCGCCGGCAACGACATGATGATGCCAGGCAGTGACGAGGAACAGCACCGCATCATTGACGCGGTGCGCAGCGGCGAATTGCCTGTAGCCGAGCTTGACAGGAACGTAAAACGGGTTCTGGAGTATATAGTCAAGACCCCTCATTTCAGGAATTATGCTTACAGCGATGCTCCCGACCTTGATGCCCATGCGGAAGTTGCACGCAGGGCCGCTGCGGAATCCATGGTTCTGCTTAAGAATGAGGACGGACTTTTGCCCCTCCATGACGTGAACAAGGTCGCGCTGTTCGGAATTTCGTCAGTGGATTTTGTGGCCGGAGGAACCGGATCCGGCAATGTGAACAAGAAGTATGTGGTTGATCTGGTTCAGGGTCTGGAAAATGCAGGCTTTGAGCTTGACAGCGAGTTGGTGGATTTCAACACACGCTATGTCGATTGGGCCCGCATCAGTATGGAAGTGGGCGGCGGTGACTTCATGATTCTTGGAACGAGAAAGATACCCGAGGTTTCCGTGCCGCGAAGCTTCGTTGACAGACTCGCATCCCGGAATGACCTTGCGATAGTGGTGATAGGTCGCAACGCAGGGGAGGGAAGAGACCGCACCGTGAATGATGATTTCAACCTGAGCGATACGGAACGCCAGCTTTTGGACGATGTTGTCATGGCTTTCAGCCTGGCCGGCAAGAAGACCGTGGTGGTGTTGAACATAGGCGGAGTAATCGAGACCGTGTCCTGGAAGCATCTGCCGGATGCCATACTGCTTGCCTGGCAGCCGGGGCAGGAAGGCGGAAATGCCATAGCCGATGTCTTGACGGGTAAGGTGAATCCCTCAGGAAAGTTACCCATGACCTTCCCGTTGGCATACACCGACCATCCTTCGTCCCGCAACTTCCCCTCTGATGCTACCTCCGCCGGAAACCGCTACTTCAGGAACAGGGAGCCGGTGCGCAACTACGACTATACTGCTTACGAGGAGGGCTTGAATGTGGGCTATCGCTATTTTACCACTGCCGGCAAGGAGGTCTCATATCCTTTCGGTTTCGGACTGAGCTATACGGAATTTGAATATTCACGTCCTGTGGCAAAAGTTGATGCCGAGGGCAACGTGACGGCCTCCGTTACGGTCACCAACACCGGCAAGACGGCAGGCAGGGAAACGGTGCAGCTGTATGTTTCTGCCCCTTCCGGCGGTCTGGAGAAACCGGTCCGCGAGCTCAAGGCTTTTGCCAAGACGCGTCTGCTGCAAGCCGGAGAGAGCCAGACCCTCGAATTTAAGGTCGATGCCTATGGACTCGCCTCGTTCAATCCCGAAACTAATTGCTGGGAGACGGCACAAGGCAACTACACCGTGTATTTCTCACACGATGTAGACGACACTGCACTGTATTCGAGAATCAACGTCAAGCGAAGCCAGAGCTTTGAGGTCAGCGATGCAGGTTTTTCTCCTCTAGTTCTATAAGGAATTTCTTGGCTTCAAGTCCTCCGGCGTAGCCCGTGAGGCTGCCATCTGAACCGATGACACGATGGCAGGGAATCAGGATAGAAATGGGATTCGCGCCGATGGCATTTGCCACGGCGCGAATTGCCTTTGGTTCGCCCACGAGGGCGGCTACTTCTGCATAACTCACTGTGCTGCCGTAGGGTATGCTCTTCAGACAGTCCCAGACCCTTTGCTGGAATTCCGTGCCCACGGGACTCATGGGTGCCCTGAACTCTGTCAGTTCCCCTGCGAAATATTTTCTGAGCTGTTCAGTTGCAGCGATGGTCGCAACTGCGTGATCCTCCTCGATTTCCCCGGCGAGTATCCTTTTCAGTTGCTGTAAATGTCTGTCCGCGTGTCCTCCGACCACCCAATCGCACATGCACAACCTTCCTTTGTATGCTGCAAGCAGCAGTTCTCCGCAGGGAGATTGGTAACGTTTGATCAGGATGTTCGGCATGTCTCTAATATCTGTTGAGGGGCACGCCGGCGGTCATCTGAAGTACCTTGCGGCGCACGTTTTCGAGCACTGCAGCGTGTTCCTTCAGTTCATTGGCCTGCTCTGCCGTGGGCTCTTCTCCCTTCTTGAGAGTCAGCGCCGCCACATGGGCGTTGCATGAAGTGAGCACTTCGTCAATGAGACCCACGATGTCCGTCATGTCCTTTTCAACGAAACCTCGGGAAGTGATGGCCGGAGTGCCTACCCTTATGCCGGAAGTCTGGAACGCGCTTCTCGTGTCGAAAGGAACCATGTTCTTGTTTACGGTGATTCCCGCCTTCTCCAGTTCGTTCTCGGCAACACGTCCGCTCAGATCCTCGAACTTGCCCCGTAAATCCACCAACATGAGGTGGTTGTCCGTGCCGTCGCTGACTATCTTGTAACCGCGCCTGATGAATTCGTTGCACATGGCCTTCGCATTGGCGAGAACCTGCTGCTGGTATTCCTTGAATTCAGGCAGCCCGGCCTCGAAAAATGCCACTGCCTTGGCTGCAATCACGTGCTCGAGCGGACCGCCCTGGATTCCGGGGAACACGGACGAATCGAGCACCTGGCTCATCTTCTTGACCACTCCCTTGGGCGTGGTGCGTCCGAGAGGATCATCGAAGTCCTTACCTATAATGATAACGCCTCCGCGAGGACCGCGAAGGGTCTTGTGAGTCGTAGAAGTGACGATGTGTGCGTATTTTGCAGGATTTTCAAGCAGACCTGCCGCGATGATACCGGCAGTATGGGCCATGTCTACCCAAAGTATGGCTCCGACCTTGTCGGCTATTTCCCGCATACGGGCATAGTCCCACTCGCGGGAATATGCTGACGCGCCGCCGATTATGAGCTTGGGCTTGTGCTCAAGTGCAAGTTCCTCCATCTTGTCGTAGTCCACCCGTCCTGTCTGGGGGTCAAGTCCGTAAGCCACTGCCTTGTAGAGCATTCCTGACACGTTTACGGGAGAACCGTGGGTAAGATGTCCGCCCTGGCTGAGGTCGAGCCCCATGAAACAGTCGCCGGGCTTCAACAGGGACATCATTACGGCCATGTTTGCCTGGGCCCCGGAGTGCGGCTGGACATTGGCCCACTCTGCATCGTACAGAGCCTTCAGCCTGTCTATTGCCAGCTGCTCTATCTGGTCCACCACCTTGCAGCCTCCGTAGTACCTCTTGCCCGGATAACCCTCGGCGTACTTGTTGGTGCAAATGGAACCCATAGCTCGCATAACTCCTTCTGTAACATAGTTTTCGGACGCGATGAGCTCTAGTCCTGACTCCTGTCTTTCGCACTCGCGCTTGATCAGGTCAATGATTTGAATGTCCTGTTTCATAAGAAATTATTAAGTGGGCAAATATACTACTTTTTCCCTACCTTTGGCGCCATGAATGACAGGAAACTTTTGAATATCGAATTGGGAAGAATAAGACCGTCGGAATATGCTTCGCAGCCCCTTTCCGGCGCCGTGCTTGTGCTGGACAATATAAGGAGTGCGCACAATGTAGGAAGCGCGTTCCGTACCGCCGACGCATTCAAGGCGGACAAGGTCTATCTGTGCGGAATATGCGCCTGCCCGCCGTCCGCCGAAATCCACAAATCCGCGCTCGGGGCGGAAACCTGCGTTCCCTGGGAGCATTGCGACAACACGGCGGAACTGGTGGAACGCCTGCGGAGCGAGGGCTATACCATCGTAAGCGTCGAGCAGACCGAACACGCCCGACAGTTGCAGGGTTTCCGGGCAGAGGAGGACGGCCGTTATGCCTTCATCTTCGGAAACGAAGTGGACGGCGTGCAGCAGGAAGTTGTTGATTTGTCGGATTATGTCCTGGAGATACCTCAGTTCGGTACAAAGCACTCCCTGAACGTTTCTGTGTCCGTCGGTGTGGTGCTGTGGCAGTGGCGCTTGACAAAATGTCATTGGCACGGACATTGATTTTACTGTGCCCGGTCCGGCGAAGGCCGGCAGAGTGAAATCAATAATTAAAAACAATAAAATCATGATCAAACCCTTAGCAGATAGAGTCCTGATTGAGCCCAAAGAGGCTGAGACCAAGACAGCAGGTGGAATTTACATTCCCGATACAGCAAAAGAGAAACCCCAGCAGGGAACGGTCGTAGCAGCCGGCCCCGGAAAGAAAGACGAGCCGATGGAGGTTAAGGCGGGCGACGTGGTGATTTACGGCAAATATGCAGGCACTGAGGTCACCGTGGACGACAAGAAATATCTGATAGTTAAACAGTCTGACATTTTAGCAATACTGTAAGCGGTCGGACCTTAAATCAATGAATTTAGAATTATGGCAAAGGAAATAAAATTTGATGTCGATGTCCGTTCAAAAATGAAGAACGGAGCCGATGCATTGGCTAACGCAGTAAAGGTGACCCTCGGACCCAAGGGCCGCAACGTTGTGATTGAAAAGAAATTCGGTGCTCCCCAGGTGACCAAGGACGGCGTTACCGTCGCAAAGGAAATCGAGCTCGAGGATCATTTCGAGAACATGGGCGCCCAGATGGTAAAGGAAGTCGCTTCCAAGACCAATGAGCAGGCCGGTGACGGAACTACCACCGCATCCGTTCTCGCTCAGGCTATCATCAACGTGGGCATCAAGAACGTTACCGCAGGGGCCAACCCCATGGACCTCAAGCGCGGTATCGACAAGGCAGTTGCTGCAGTTGTCGAGGATCTCAAGAATCAGAGCCAGGAAGTGGGAACCGACTACTCCAAGATCGAGCAGGTTGGAACCATTTCCGCAAACAACGATACATATATAGGTAAGCTCATCGCCGATGCCATGTCAAAGGTAGGCCCTGACGGAGTGATTACCGTGGAGGAAGCCAAGGGTACCGAGACCGAGGTCAAGGTAGTTGAGGGAATGCAGTTCGACCGCGGATACATTTCTCCCTACTTCATGACTAACAGCGACAAGATGGAAGCAGAGCTTTCCAATCCTCTCATCCTCATTACCGACAAGAAGATTTCTTCAATGAAGGATCTCCTGCCCGTACTCGAGCCTATCGCAAGGGACGGCAAGGAACTGCTCATCATTGCTGAGGACGTAGACGGCGAGGCTCTCACCACTCTGGTTGTGAACAAACTCCGCGGTACGCTGAAGGTTGCAGCCGTAAAGGCTCCCGGCTTCGGTGACCGTCGCAAGGAGATGCTTCAGGACATCGCAACTCTTACCGGTGCTATTGTAGTGTCAGAGGAGAGGGGCTTCACGCTCGAGAACGCTACTCCCGATATGCTGGGCCGCGCAGAGAAGGTCAGCGTAACCAAAGAGAACACCACCATCGTAGGCGGTGCAGGCTCAAAGGAGGCTATCGAGGAAAGGGTGGCTTCAATCCGCAAGCAGATAGAGGCCAGCACTTCCGATTACGATAAGGAGAAACTCAAGGAGCGTCTCGGCAAGCTCGCAGGCGGAGTAGCCGTATTGTATGTGGGTGCAACCACCGAGGTCGAGATGAAGGAGAAGAAGGATCGCGTGGAGGATGCGCTCAATGCTACCCGCGCCGCAGTTGAGGAAGGCTATCTTCCCGGAGGCGGAGTCGCATACATCCGTGCTGCCCAGGCTCTCGTGGGACTCAAGGGTGACAACGAGGATGAGACCACCGGTATACACATAGTTGCCAAGGCCATCGAGGAGCCTCTGCGTCAGATTGCCCAGAACGCCGGAGTTGACGGTTCCGTAATCATCCAGAAGATTAAGGAAGGCGAAGGCGATTTCGGTTACAATGCACGCACGGGAGAGTACGTACACATGTACGAGGCCGGAGTGATTGATCCTACCAAGGTTTCCCGCGTGGCTCTCGAGAACGCATCTTCAGTCGCAGGCATGTTCCTGACAACCGAATGCGGAATTGTAGACATACCCGAGCCTGCTGCGAATGCGGCTGCAGTCGCCAACGGTGCAGGTATGATGTAATAGGATAATACAAAATGCAGTGGGTTGCGCGTGCCGGTAAGGTGCGCGCAATCTTTTTTCTATATTTGTGCACAACACAAACAGAAAATGGCAAACCAAAGCAAAGAAACGATATTCAAAATCAGCCTCATTGTGCTTATTGTCGGATTGGGGCTGATACTCTTCCGTCAGGCCCAGCCCTACATCAGCGGGGTGCTGTGCGCACTCACTCTCTACATCCTGCTCCGCAAACCTACATTCAGGCTGGCACAGAGACTGCATCACCCGACTTTAGCCACCGTGCTCATGGTGGTCGCTGTACTGCTCTTCATCGTGGTGCCTCTGTCGCTCATAATATGGTTTGTGGTCAATAAGATTTATCAGGCAGAATGGAACGTCAATGACATCATCGCGCCCGCAACGCAGATGTCCGACATAATCAAGCAGAAATATGGCATAGACATCGTGTCGCAGCAGTCTATCAGTTTCGTGGCAAGCAAGCTGACAGCACTCGGACAATCCATAATAGGCGGAATAGGGAGTTTCTTCATCAATCTGCTTGTGGCTCTGCTTCTGCTCTTTTTCCTGCTCAACGGCGGGAAGAAGTGGGAACAGTACCTCGCATCGGTAATCCCGATGAAGAATATCAACAAGAAGGAAACGATGGAGAAAATCAACGCTATGGTCAAATCCAACGCCATAGGTATACCGCTTGTGGCGATTCTCCAGGGAATCATCTCGCTGATAGGTTACCTTATATTCGATGCCCCCAACGCCGGTCTCATGGCCATCGCCACGGGATTCTGCTCCATAATCCCGATAGTGGGCACAACGGTGGTATGGGTGCCGTTGGGAATCTACTTCATGGTGCTCGGACAGTGGGGTCAGGCCCTTGGAATACTGGCTTTCGGGGCGATATTCATTTCGCAGAGCGACAATGTGCTGCGCTTCATACTTCAGAAAAAGATAGCCGACACCCACCCTCTGATTACCATCTTCGGCGTGGTCGTAGGACTTTCCCTGTTCGGCTTCATAGGTATCATCATCGGTCCGCTGCTCGTGTCCCTGTTCCTGCTGTTCGTTGATATGTTCAGGAAGGAATATCTTTCGGGAGAGGACGGAGCTGCCCCGGCTGATACACAAGCCACCTCCCCGGAAACCCCCACTAAGAAAACTGCCGCTCCCGAAAATGGAGACGGCGACTGATTCTCACCCTGACCCTCGACAGCTACGAGCTGAAATAGGAACATTCATTCCGAATGCGGCTGCAGTCGCCAGCGGTGCGGATACCTATATATAGGATAAGGCGAAGTGGAGCGGATTGCGTGCGCCGAGAAGGTGCGCGCAAACTTTTTTCAAAAAAATTCACAAAATAATTTGCAGGTTCAGAAAAACTTCTTACCTTTGCGTCCCCAAACGAAACGGGGCAACGATAAGATCTTTTGAATAACGAATTCGAAAAAAAAGTTAAAATTTTTTGCGGATTTAAAAAAACTTCTTACCTTTGCAATCCCAAACGAAACGGGGACGCGCATCAGCTTCTTAATCAGAGAGCTGGTTTTTTTAGCGCCAAAGATCATTGACAAGACTGAAAGATAAGTACAAGCAAAGTACCTTTTAAGGAAAAA
>CAZOQW010000026.1:0-22932 GCA_964582235.1 uncultured Muribaculaceae bacterium
GTGGACTTCTACAGCCTGTTCAACCATCCGGAAAAGGATTGGGAAGCACTCTTGGCGGTGGAGCCAAAAGAATATTATCAACTGTCTCTCTTTTGACAGGGGGCTTGGAATGGCAAAATAATACTCGACCACTGATTTTATAGTGGCCGAGCTATGATTTTTTGTGTCTGTCGAGTTTTATCGGACAGCAATGATAGAAAAACATCCCGGAGACAGCCCTAAACTGCTCCGGGATATTTTGTACTCTAACTGTCCAATTCAATTTCAAGTCCGATGTACTCGGCAATGTAGATATTGTCAGTGCGCAGCATCCGACTGGTGTAGCGCTCGCCTTTGTGGAGAGTAATGTGGTCGCCCATGCACGATATTTTGACGTAGTCGGCACCGAGTTCTTCAAGTATGATCCGGTGCTGCCTGCGCATACTGGCACTCTCGAAGAGTTCGCTCAGGTCCATGCCCTGTCTGAGGGATTTGAGGGGCGCCGAACGTGCTGGGTAACGACTTTTGTGTCCTAAATCCACACCTCTTGTCTCGCTGAGACTCCAGATGTATAGTGTCAATTCTTCCATAGTTGTTGTTATTGCCAGCGTGAAAGTTAAGAAATTTTTTCTGAAAATTTCCACCACTTTTAAAAATTTTCATGCAATACAACGGTCCTTATGCAAGAAAATGGCACCGTGCGGCGTATTTACTTCACCTTGCTGTCGCAGTACAGGCAGCGGCAAATGCCGTTGGCCGAGAGCCTGAATCGTGGCTGCACGGGTTCGTGGTTGCTGATGCACTTGACATTGCTGCAGTGCAGTTTCTCGTCCACAATGTAGTCTTCTGCTGACGGCAGGGCTTTGGTGTCGTCGTCCTTCCAGTCAAACAACTTGCAAATCAATGCCATGCGCACGAATTTTCCGTTCTCCACCTGTCGGAAATAGGCAGCGCGGGGATCAGCGTCCACCTCTGTCAGGATTTCATTCACGCGGGGCAGGGGATGCAGCACGGCCATTTTCTCCTTGGCGAGGGACATGCGCCTTGCATCCAGCACGAAACTGTCCTTCACACGGTCAAATTCGTCTTCGTCGAGGAAACGTTCCTTCTGCACGCGGGTCATGTACAGCACGTCGAGTTCCGGCAGAGCAGCGTCCAGATCGTCCGTTTCGCGGTATTCTATGCCCATCTTGTCGCACACGTCCTGTTTGATGTAGTCGGGCAACCGCAGTTCGTCCGGGGCAATGAGGAGTACGCGGATGCCCTCGTAGCGCGACAGGGCCTTGATAAGCGAATGTACGGTGCGTCCGAAGCGCAGGTCGCCGCAGAAGCCTATGGTGATGCCGTCGATATGTCCCAACTCACGCTTGATGGTGAGCAGATCCGTGAGGGTCTGGGTGGGATGGCTGTGGCTGCCGTCGCCGGCGTTGATTACCGGCACTGGCGACACTTCAGCGGCTACGAGCGGTGCGCCTTCGAGCGGATGTCTCATGGCAATGATGTCGGCGAAACAACTTACTACCCTAACGGTGTCCTGCACCGTCTCGCCCTTGCTGACGGAGGAATTCTTTGCATCGGAAAAGCCGAGCACGGTTCCGCCGAGTTCGAGCATTGCAGCGGTGAAACTCAGTCTTGTGCGGGTGCTGGGTTCATAGAAAAGCGTCGCGAGCTTGCGGTGCTCCATACGCTTGTTGTAGTTGCTGCGGTTTGCGATGATGTCTTCCGCAAGTTCCACGATTTGGGAAGTTTCCTCCTTGCTGAGGTCGGTGGGGTCGATGAGGTGTTTCATAACGAGTCTCTGAATTCAAGAATTTTCTGCTTCCAGTGTGGTTCTATGTAAGAAAGTTCTGCCGCAACCTCCACAAGGCAGTCCAGGTTGCAGAGCGAATGGTTGCTTATGTCTGCGGCAGCGAGCCTTTCGAGACCCTTGCGCATACCATAGGTGAAGATGCTTACGATGCCCAGTACCTCCGAACCTTCTTCGCGCAGGGCGTTCACCACGTCGATTGCGCTGCCGCCCGTGGAAATCAGATCCTCGACCACCACAGTCTTGCATCCGGGGCTCATGCGTCCCTCTATGCGGTTGTTGCGGCCGTGGGATTTGGCTTCGGCGCGCACATAGCCCATGGGCAGGTCAAGGATGGTGGCGGTAATTGCGGCATGGGCGATGCCGGCCGTGGAAGTACCCATCAGCATCTCGCATTCGGGATAATACTCGCGTACAAGGGCCGCAAGGCCATTTTCGACCTTGGTGCGCACCTGCGGGGCGGAGAGAGTGAGACGATTGTCGCAGTAGATGGGGCTCTTGATGCCGCTGGCCCAGGTGAAGGGCTCCTCGGGACGCAAAAAAACAGCTCCTATGGAGAGCAGTGATTCTGCAATCTCCCGTTGGAGCCGTGTGATTTCGATTTTTTCCATATCAGTTATTCAGACAAAAATTCTTTCACGCACTGTCGATAGCTTTCCACGGGGTCGGAAGCTGCCGTTATCGGCCGGCCGACCACTATGAAGTCGCTGCCGAGTTCCCTTGCCATGGCGGGAGTGGTTATCCTGACCTGGTCGTCCGCCTGCGCACCGGCGAAGCGGATGCCGGGAGTCACCGTAAGGAAATCCGCACCGCAGGTCTGCTTGACTGCAGCGGCCTCGAGAGGGGAGCAAACCACCCCGTCCAGGCCGGAATTCCGAGCGTTGAGTGCATACGAGCGTATGGTATCCTCCATGCTGCCGGGAATCAGCAGTTCATTGTGCATACGTTCCTCGCTCGTGGAAGTCAGCTGGGTCACGGCTATGAGCAGGGGACGGCTGCCGTCGGGCCTTACCAAGCCTTCAAGGGCAGCGCTCATCATTGCCGATGTGCCGGCTGCGTGTACATTGCACATGTCCACGTCCAGGCAGGAAAGCGAGCGCATGGCTTTTTTGACGGTGTTGGGGATGTCATGCAGTTTGAGGTCGAGGAAAATCCTGTGTCCACGGCGCTTGATTTCGCGCACGATGTCCAGCCCTTCGCTGTAGAAAAGTTCCATGCCTATCTTGACGAAAGGCTTTTCGTCCCTGAAACATCCGAGAAAGTCCAAAGTCTCGGCCCTGCCGGGAAAATCGCAGGCAATTATCACGTCTTTCCTTATCATACTTTTCCGATTATGTCGCTGATTCTCTCGACTCCAAGCCTGTCAAGCAGGCCGGGAAGGTTGTCAATTATATCCGGGCAGGCCTTGGGGTTGCGTATGTTTTCCGCGCCTACCTGTACGGCTCTGGCTCCTGCCATCATCATCTCCACCACGTCCTCGGCACGTGAGACTCCTCCGCAGCCCATCACCGGAATCCGGCACGCATGGGCTACCTGCCATACCATCCTTAGGGCTATGGGGAATATCGCCTTGCCCGAGAATCCGCCCATTCCTGCAGCGATTACCGGTCTGCGGTTGTAGATGTCTATGCGCATTCCGAGGAAGGTGTTCACGAGCGTCAGACCGTCGGCTCCCGCTTTTTCGCAAGCCTTGGCTATGTCCGTGATTTCAGTGACGTTTGGACTGAGTTTCACGAATATCGGCTTGCTGCAGGCCAACTTGACTGCCTTGGTCACTTCCGCAGCCGCCCTCGGCTTGGTGCCGAAACTCATGCCTCCGTCATGCACATTGGGGCAGGAGATATTTACCTCAATTATGTCTATGCCTTCGCATTTGTCGGCCAATTTGCAGCAGTGGACATACTCGTCCACCGAGAAACCGCTGATGTTCGCTATGACCGGACCCTTGTAAGTCTTCCGCAGTTCGGGCACTTTCTCGTTCACAACGGCGTCTATGCCGGGATTCTGGAGTCCGACCGAGTTTATCATTCCTCCCTCGCACTCGGCTATGCGCGGGGTAGGATTCCCGTAGCGCTCCTTGCGCGTGGTGCCTTTCAGACACAGGGCACCGAGACGATTAAGGTCGAAGAAATCCGCGAGTTCGGTGCCGAATCCGCAGGTGCCGCTGGCCGGGATGACGGGATTCTTCAATTCCACGCCGCAGAGTTCCACTCTTAAATCTGCCATATTACCTCCTCCTTATTGAATACGGGTCCGTCTTTACATATCCTTTTGGCTCCATCCGTCATAAGCCTTGAGCAACCATAGCAGAAACCTGCGCCACAGCCCATTCTTTCTTCCAGACTGAGTTGCCCGGGGATGTCGAACTTTCCGCATATCGCGCGCATCATCGGCAGGGGGCCGCAGGTGTAGAACACTTCTGCTTCTCCTGAGCCTTCGATTGCATCCAGCACCGTGCCTTTAGTTCCGGCAGTGCCGTCAAGCGTGGCAATGTGCAGCACTACGCCCAAGGAGCGGAATTCTTCCTCCAGGACTATGTCGGCCGCGGTGTTGAAACCGAGGACCACCGTGGGTTTCTTGCCTTCCGAGAGCAGTTTTTTGCATAGGGAGAACATGGGAGCCGCACCGAGTCCGCCGCCGAGCAGCAGGGCCGCGTTGTTGCAAAGTCCGGTGTCGAAAGCTTTGCCGAGTCCTGTCAGCAGGTCGAGTTCCGTTCCGGGTGCAAGCCCGGAGAGGACGGCCGTGCCTTCGCCCACCGTCTTATAATACAATACAAGTCCGTTTTCCGTACTGTCGCAGACCGAAATCGGCCGTCTCAGGTAGAAACCCGGAATGGCTATGTCCACAAATTGTCCCGGCTCATGGACGGGTACGCCGCCCTCGCAAGAGAGCAGCAACCTGAATGTCCTGTCGGCGACCGGGCTATTTTCCTTTATCTTAAATATCATCTCTGTATACTGTCTGTCCGTTGCAGATTGTAAATTTTACCTTGCCCCGGAGTTCCATGCCCTCGAAAGGCGTGGAACGTCCCTTTGAAAGGAAACTTGCCGGGTCCACGATGAAGCTTTCGTCAAGGTCAATCGCGGTGAAATCCGCCTTTTGCGGGTCGGGCGCGAAGAAAGGATTGAAGTGCATGGCTTCAAGCAGGCGTTCGAGACTCATGATTCCCCCTCGCACGAGCACGGTGTAAAGGGTGGGGAAAGCGGTTTCCAGCCCTACTATGCCCATTGCACTGCCTTCCAGCCCCCGGGATTTTTCCTCCTTGCTGTGAGGGGCGTGGTCGGTTGCCACTGCGTCTATGGTGCCGTCCGCCAAGGCTGCGCGCAAGGCGTCTCTGTCCTCGGCCGAGCGCAGAGGCGGATTCATTTTCCAGCGGCCGTCCTCCTGAAGTTCATCCTCGCAGAATACCAAATAGTGCGGTGCGGTCTCGCAACTGACCTTCACTCCACGGGCCTTCGCAGCCCGTATCAGCTCCACGCTTTCCTTTGTGGATACGTGGCAGACATGGAAGCGGCATCCTGTCTCCTCTGCCAACTTGAGATCCCTCTCGACCTCCCTCCACTCGCTTTCCGAGGATATGCCCCGGTGTCCGTGGGTACGGGCGTAGCGTCCGTCGTGGATGTAACCTCCGTGCAGCAACGAATTTACCTCGCAATGGGCGGCTATGGTGCAGCCTGCAGCGGCTGCGGCTTCCATACACCTGCGCATGGTGTCATCGTCCTGAACCCCGCTGCCATCGTCTGAAAAGGCCACACAGCCGGCGGCCTTCATTGCGGCGAAGTCCACCGCTTCCTTGCCGGCGCGTCCTTTGGTGATGCATCCGTAGGGCAGTACGTTTATGCGTGCATCCCTGCGTATCAGTGCCTGCTGGACCGCGAGATGTTCCGGGCTGTCCGGAGCAGGGTCAAGATTGGGCATGGTACACACGGTGGTAAAGCCCCCGCGGGCTGCTGCGGCACTGCCGCTTGCAATGGTTTCCTTGTAAGCTTGTCCCGGTTCGCGGAAATGCACATGAAGGTCAGTGAATCCCCGGGTGAGAAGAAGTCCGCGAGTGTCGAAAATTTCAGCATCCGGACGATGCGGCAAGTCCCGCCCCCGTCCGATGATGACTCCGCCCCTTATCAGGATGTCGGAATCGGTGCCGATCAACAGAATATCCCGAGGCATACTCGGCAAATTTACGCATAATGGTGCAAATTTCCTTGCTTTATGGACGAAATTATGTTTTACGACTTGTTAACATCATATTGTCCCATCATATTGTCGATAAATTGATTTGCAAAGCGCGAAGGAAAATAGTATTTTTGCGACTTCATGCGGCGAGCAGTCCCGGTCGTGCCGGAAAAGCCCGGGCCAGGACGGCTAACCGTTGTTCAAAATCTATGAGTCAAATGAAAGTCAGCATCATTATGGGCTCCAAGTCCGATTGGGAGGTGATGTCCGCCGCCTGCAGCACTTTGGACGACTTCGGCGTCCCCTATGAGAAAAAAGTCATCAGTGCGCATCGCACGCCAGCATTTTTCAGTGAATACATGGCCACGGCCCGCGACAGGGGAGTAGGTGTGGTTATAGCCGGAGCGGGAGGAGCGGCACACTTGCCCGGAATGGCAGCGGCTCTGACGACGCTCCCGGTAATCGGGGTTCCTGTCCGCGGACAGTCCTTCGCCGGTCTCGACTCCCTGCTGTCAATAGTGCAGATGCCCCCCGGAGTGCCGGTTGCCACGATGGCGGTGAACGGAGCGAAGAATGCGGCCTTATACGCCATAAGTATGCTCGCACTCTCCGACACGGCACTTGCATCGAAACTCGAAAGTTTCCGCGAAGCCCAGGCCGAAGCTGTATTGAAAATGGAAATCTGAAATCTGCCGCAATATGGAAGCACGCCGAATATTCGTCGAGAAAAAAGCTGAATACAGGGTAGAGGCCGAGAGCCTCCTGAGGGAATTCAACGAAAACCTCTCCCTGTCCCTGAAAACCCTGCGTCTGTTGAATGTTTATGACCTTTTCGGCTTTTCCGACGAATTGCTCGGACGCTGCCGTTATACGGTATTCGCCGAAGCGGTCACTGACACTGTCTACGACGACTGTCCCCTTGAGGGCAAATCCTATCTCGCGGTCGAGTATCTGCCCGGCCAGTTCGACCAGCGGGCATCTTCTGCCATAGACTGCGTTCACCTGATAGCTCCCGATGCGGAGGTGGACATACGTAGTTCCCGCCTGCTCATCTTTGACGACGGTCTCGGTGAGGACGTTCTCGCAAGCATACGACATTATTTCGTGAATACGGTCGAGTCGAGGGTCAAGGACCTCGGACGCTTGCGCCCCGATGATTTTGTGGACGTGCGTCCGGTGGAGGAATTGCCCGGATTCACCTCTATGGACCCTGCAGACTATGCCGGCTTCTGCAGCCGCATGGGACTCGCGATGAGCGCGGAAGACCTCGGCGAGGCGGTCGCTTATTTCCGCAGCGAGAACAGAGAGCCTACGGGTACGGAACTGCGCATCATAGACACTTACTGGAGCGACCATTGCCGCCATACTACCTTCACTACGGAATTGGAGGACATAGAGATAGAACCTTCTTTCATCGCTCCCGACATGGAATGCAGCCTGGAGGAATTCCGCCGCATACGCCATGAACTCGGCAGGGACGAAAAGAGCCTCAGCCTCATGGAACTGGCAACCATAGGCGCAAGGTACCTGCACAAAGTCGGCAAGCTCGATGACCTTGAGCAGAGCGAGGAAAACAACGCCTGCAGCATACATATTACTGCGGAAGTTGACGGCAAGCCCGAGGACTGGCTGCTGATGTTCAAGAACGAGACCCATAACCATCCCACGGAAATAGAGCCTTTCGGAGGCGCGTCTACCTGTATAGGCGGCGCGATACGTGACCCGCTTTCCGGCAGGGCTTACGTATATCAGGCCATGAGGGTGACCGGAGCCGGTGACATTGCGGCACCTGTAAGTTCGACTTTGCCGGGCAAACTGCCCCAGAGCGTGATAACGCGCAAGGCTGCCGCCGGATATTCTTCTTACGGCAACCAGATAGGTCTTGCCACCACCTGCGTGAGGGAAATATACCATCCCGGCTACACTGCCAAGCGTTTGGAGACGGGAGCCGTGGTCGGCGCAGTGAAGGCGGACTGCGTGCGCAGGGAAAGCCCTGTGCCGGGAGATGTCATATTGCTGTTGGGCGGCAGGACAGGGCGTGACGGCATAGGCGGAGCCACCGGTTCATCAAAGGAACACAGTGAAAGTTCCCTGGAGACCTGCGGAAGTGAAGTGCAGAAGGGTAATGCCCCCGAGGAGCGCAAACTGCAAAGGCTTTTCCGCCGTCCGGAAGTGGCAAATCTGATAAAGAAATCCAACGACTTCGGAGCCGGCGGAGTCAGCGTGGCCATAGGAGAACTGGCCCCCGGACTGGACATACATCTTGAGAGGGTGCCGGTCAAGTACAGCGGACTCAATGCTACGGAACTTGCAATCAGCGAATCGCAGGAACGTATGGCCGTGGTAATAGCGGCTCAGGACAAGGAGGCATTCGAGGCCTACTGTGACAGCGAAAACGTCGAAGTTACTCATGTGGCCGACGTTACCGGCAGCGGACGGATGCGCATGTTCTTCGGAGAAAAGACCGTGGCCGATCTCAGCCGCACGTTCATAGACAGCGCCGGCGCGAAACGCCATGCCTCGGCCAGACTGTCGGCAGTAGAGGAAAAGGATCCATTTGTCATAGAGACCGAGGGTGAAAACCTGCAGCAGAAGTTCTGCAATCTGCTTTCGCAGCCCAATGTGGCCTCGCAGAAAGGCTTGGTGGAGATGTTCGACAGCAGTATAGGCCGCTCGACTGTGCTCATGCCCTACGGCGGTATGACACAGAACACGCCCGTGCAGGTGTCTGTCCAGAAACTGCCCGTGGATACCTATACCGACACGGCCTCGATGATGGCTTTCGGCTACAATCCTTATCTGTCCGAGTGGAGTCCTTATCACGGAGCAGCATATGCAGTGGTAGAGGCCTGCGCTAAAGTGGTGGCCGCCGGAGGAGACTGGAAAGGAATGCGCTTCTCCTATCAGGAATATTTCGAGCGCATGACCCGCGAACCCCAGACCTGGGGCAAGCCCCTCGCCGCCCTGCTCGGCGCACTCAAAATGCAGTTGAATTTGGGTCTCCCGTCCATAGGCGGCAAGGACTCGATGAGCGGCACATTTGAACACATAAGCGTGCCCCCGACCCTGATAGCCTTCGGTGTGGCGGTGACCGACGCTTCCGACGTGATTTCCCCCGAGCTGAAATGGGAGGGCAACAAACTGTATCTCTTCGAGCACAAGACGCTCGACAACTACATGCCCGACGAGGATTGCCTTACCGCAAACTGGAACTACATACACGAACATATACTTTCCGGTGACATAGTTTCCGCATACGCGACTGGCTTCGGCGGAGTGGCGGAGGCCCTGACCATGATGGCTTTCGGCAACGAGTTCGGTGTCAGCGTGAAACTGGACGAGGAAAGGCTTTTCCGTGCAGTTCCCGGCTCGATAGTGGTCGAGTCTTCAGTTGAACTCAACTGGCCGGGAGCGGAGTATATAGGCGAGGTTACGGGCGGAGACGATGCCTGCCTGCACATAAACGGCGAAAGGCTCCCGCTTGCGCGTCTCGCAGAGGCCCACGGCAGCAGGTACAGCAAGGTGTTCCCGACGTTGCCTGCAAAATCTTCGGCCGACGCGATGCCTGCGGTATGCTGCGACGAAGAATTCCCGAAATTGCAGAAATCCGGACAGGAAAAGGGTTACAAGCCCAAGGTGTTCATCCCGGTGTTCCCCGGAACGAACTGCGACTACGATACGGCAAAGGCCTTCCGCAAGGCAGGCGCCGAGGTGAATTTCGGAGTTTTCCGCAACCTGAACGCCAAGGCCGTGCAGGAATCCATCGAGATGATGAGTCGCAATATCGCTGAATGTGACATACTTGCCCTTGCCGGCGGCTTCTCCGTCGGGGACGAGCCTGATGGCAGCGGAAAATTCATAGCAAATGTACTGACCAACAGCGAGGTAGCCCGTAAAATCGAGGCCTTGTTGGCACGCAGGGGACTGATACTCGGAATCTGCAACGGATTCCAGGCCCTTATCAAGAGCGGTTTGCTGCCATACGGCAAGCCCGGCAGTCCGGGCCCCGATGCCCCGACCCTGTTCCGCAACGACATCAACCGCCACGTCTCCCAGATGGTACTGACCCGGGTGGAGAGGACAGTTCCGTCGCCCTGGCTTGCCGGCATTGTGCCCGGTACCATCCATGCGGTTCCCGTCAGCCACGGCGAAGGCAAGTTCGTGGCGGATGAGGCGACGGCAGCAGAGCTGTTGCGCAAGGGACAGGTGGCATTCCGCTATGTGGACCCTGTGGACTACGAACCCACGCAACAGGCTCCGTACAATCCCAACGGTTCCGTGGGCGCAATCGAAGGCTTGCTCAGCCCTGACGGCCTGATACTCGGAAAGATGGGACACAGCGAGCGTTATGAACGCAATCTGTTCAAGAATATCCCCGAGGATATGGATCAGGGTATTTTCGAGAACGCGGTACGCTATTTCAGCAAAGCTTAATATGGCAGAACAGTTCATCAAGGAAGAACTCCTTTTCGACGGTAACGAGAAACAGATTTTCTCGACCTCCGACCCCGAAAAAGTGATTATTCGCTTCAAGGATGTGGCTACGGCCTTCAACAATGTCAAGACGGCCGTGTTCCCCGGCAAGGGCAGGGTGAACAACAAGATTTCCACCCTGTTTTTCCGCTATCTGGAAGAGAGGGGAGTTCATACGCACTTCATCGACGTGGCCGGAGAGAACGAGCAACTGTGCCGCAAGAGCCGGAACATACCGATAGAACTGATAGTGCGCAACTACATAGCCGGATCCCTGGCATCCCGGCTCGGCATACTTGAAGGAATGGAACCGGCGACGGTGATATATGACATCCACCTGAACCGGGACGACCTTGGCGATCCGCTCATCAACGACAGTCAGGCAGTGGCCCTCGGCATCGCGAGCTTCGAAGACCTGAAAATCATGTACGACATCGCCAGGACGGTGAACGGGCTTCTGACCGACTTGTGTCATCAAGCCAGACTGAAACTGATAGATTTCAGGTTGGAGTTCGGACGCGACGAGAATGGAAAGATAATGCTCTGCGACGAAATCAGCCCGGACACGGCCCGTTTCTGGGACGAGGGAAGCAACACGAGGCTCGACAAGGACAGGTTCCGCTATGACCTCGGCAACATCCTCGGCTCCTACGAACAGGTGCTGGACAGGATATCGTCCGTATTGGAATGAAACACAAATAAAGGGATATGTCAAAATCATACGAAAATGCAGGAGTAAAGCTCGAAGCGGGCTACGAGGTGGTCCGACGCATCAAGAAGCACGTTGCATCAACTGAACGCAGCGGCTGCATGGGCGGCATAGGCTCTTTCGGGGGCATGTTCGACCTCGCCTCGCTCGGCTATAAGGAACCGGTTTTGGTCAGCGGTACTGACGGCGTAGGCACGAAACTGAAACTTGCCTTTGCGATGGACAAGCACGATACTGTCGGCATTGATGCAGTTGCAATGTGCGTGAACGATGTGCTTGCGCAGGGAGCCGAACCGCTGTTTTTCCTTGACTATGTGGCCATTGGCAACAATATTCCCGCGGTGGTCGAAGCTATCGTGGCCGGTGTGGCAGAAGGTTGCCGTCAGGCCGGTTGTGCGCTGATAGGCGGAGAGACTGCCGAGATGCCGGGAATGTACGGAAACGGCGAGTACGACATAGCCGGTTTTACCACGGGAGTTGTCGAGAAGTCCGGACTCATTGACGGTTCTGCGGTGCGCAACGGTGATGTTGTGGTGGCGCTGCCCTCGTCCGGAGTCCATTCCAACGGTTTCAGCCTTGTGCGCAAGATAGTTGAAGACAACGGACTTGACTATCATCAGCCTATGGAGGAATTCGGCGGCAGGGAGCTGGGCGAAGTGCTGCTTACCCCGACCCGCATCTACGTGAAGCCCGTGCTGGCGCTGTTGAAGCAGGTGCCTGTACACGCAATCTGCCATATTACGGGAGGCGGCTTTTACGAGAACGTTCCCCGTGTACTGCCCGAAGGCTCCGGAGTGGAAATCCAGGAGGGCAGTTGGGAAGTTCCCGCAGTGTTCCCCTTCCTTGAAGCCAAGGGAAAGGTGCCTCACGATGAGATGTACAATGTATTCAACATGGGCGTGGGCATGATGATACTGCTTGCAGAGGAAGATGTGCCCTGTGCGCTTGAATGTCTGCGTGAAGCCGGCGAGAATCCTTCGGTCATAGGCCGCGTGGTTGCCGGCGAGGGCGTGAAAATACTGCAGGAAGCATGAGAAAGCTGGCGGTATTTGCAAGCGGTACGGGCAGTAATTTCGAAGCCATAGCGCGGGCCTGTGCCGACGGACGGATTCCCGATACGGAAGTGGCCCTGATGGTCTGCGACAAACCCGGTGCTCCGGTGGTCGACAAGGCTGCCGGTTTCGGGGTGAAAAGTTTCGTGTTCTCTGCGCGGGATTATGCCTGCAAGGAGGATTTCGAGCGCGAGATAGTCGCCCTGATGGACGCTGCCGGAGTTGAACTGGTCTGCCTTGCCGGATATATGCGCATAGTAGGCGATGTGCTGCTCGAAGCCTACGGCGGAAGAATCATAAACATACATCCCTCGCTGCTGCCGGCTTTCCGGGGCAAGAATGCGGTAGAGCAGGCGGTGGAATACGGAGTCAAAGTCTACGGCATCACAATACATTATGTGAACGCCGAACTTGACGGAGGAAAAATCATAGCCCAGAAAGCCTTTGAATACGAGGGCTCGGACCCTGCGGAAGTTCACAGGATAGGGCAGAAAATAGAACACAGCCTTTATATTGACACAATAAACAAACTTTTATCGGAACATGAGTAGAGCATTGTTGAGCGTCAGCGACAAGAGGGGATTGTTGGAGTTCGCCAAGGGACTCAAAGACCTCGGTTGGGAACTGATTGCCACCGGAGGTACACGTAAATTGTTGGAAGATAACGGAATAGTCACAGTGTCCGTGTCGGATGTGACGGGTTTCCCGGAAATACTGGACGGCAGGGTAAAGACCTTGCATCCCAAGATTCACGGAGGATTGCTCGGCCGCAGGGACGTTCCGGAGCACGTAAGGACGATGAAAGAGAACGGAATCGGCCCCATTGACCTGGTGTGCGTCAATCTCTATCCGTTCAAACAGACGGTTTCCAAGGAGGGAGTGAGCATGGACGAGGCTGTGGAGAACATAGACATAGGCGGGCCTTCAATGCTGCGCAGCGCGGCCAAGAACTGGAAGGACGTTACCGTGGTATGCGACCCTGACGATTATACGGCAATTCTGGACGAGTTGTCCGCTTCCGGCAAGGTTTCCGACAGCCTGCGCCTGAAACTTTCGGCCAAGGCCTACACCCACACCGCAGAATACGACATATGCATAGCAGGCTACATGCGTGCGCAGGCCGGATTGCCCGAAAAACTGTTCCTCGAATATGAGCTTGTGCAGTCCCTGCGCTACGGCGAGAACCCTCATCAGGGAGCGAAATTCTACGCCGGACAGGAAGCCTGCCCCTTCGCTCTGCCGTTCGCAAGGCAGATTCAGGGCAAGGAACTCAGCTACAACAATATACAGGACGCAAATGCCGCACTTTCCGTTTTGCGCGATTTCGGGGACGGGCCTTTCTGCGTGGCGCTCAAGCACATGAATCCCTGCGGGGCGGCATGGGGCGAGACCATAGAACAGGCATGGCAGGCTGCATACGAGGCTGACAAGGTGAGCATCTACGGCGGTATAGTGGCCGTAAACCGTGAGCTGACCGAGGAAGTAGCCCTCGGAATGAAGCCCATATTCCTCGAAATAGTGATTGCGCCCTCGTTCAGTCCCGAGGCCCTGCAGATACTTTCCACGAAAAAGAACCTGCGGGTATTGGAGGTCGACATGACCCCCGACACGGAAAAGCGCATGCAGTATACCGGAGTGAACGGCGGAATGCTGGTTCAGGAACTGGACACCGTAGTGGAAAAGGTAGATGCCGGAATGTGCGTAACCAAGCGCAAGCCCACCGAGGCGGAACTGAAAGATGCCGATTTCGGCTGGAGAATAGTCAAGCATGTGAAATCCAATGCTATAGCCGTGGTGAAGGACGGACATACGGTAGGAGTGGGTGCCGGACAGACCAACAGGGTAGGCTCTGCAGAAATTGCCCTGAAACAGGCGGCCGAGGCCGGATATACCGAGGGCCTGGTGCTCGCTTCCGACGGTTTCCTGCCCTTTGACGACACCGTGGCTTTGGCAGGAAAATACGGGGTGGACCTCATAGTGCAGCCCGGTGGAAGCATAAGGGATGCCGATGCGATTGCCAAGGCCGATGAACTCGGAATGTGCATGCTGTGCACCGGAACAAGACATTTCAAGCATTAGAAGATGGATAAAGTCGTTCTCATAGTCGGCGGAGGAGGCAGGTGCCACGCCATTGCGGATGCTCTGGCCCGCTCGCCCCAGGTAGCCAGGATATATTGCGCCCCGGGAAATGCAGGAATGGCCTCGATGACCCGGAACGGTACTCCCGTTTGCGAATGTGTGCCGATTTCGGACACGGACGTGGAAGCCTTGAAGGACTTTGCCCTCACTCACGCAGTAGACCTTACCGTTGTAGGCCCGGAAGCCTCGTTGGCAGCCGGAATCACCGATGTTTTCCGCGCTGCAGGGCTGAAAATCTTCGGACATACCCGCAGTGCGGCCTGCATAGAGAGCAGCAAGGAGTTCGCTAAGCGCATCATGCTCAAATACGGTGTGCCCACGGCTGCATACCGCAGTTTCGAGGAATACGCTCCTGCCCTCGAATATGTGAAGTCGCGTCCCTTGCCAGCCGTGCTGAAATATGACGGATTGGCTGCCGGCAAAGGCGTGGTGATAGCCGAAAGCATGGATGAGGCAGAGGCTGCATTGAAAGACATGCTGCTCGATTCGCGCTTCGGTAAGGGCAGGGTAGTGGTCGAGGATTGGCTGTGCGGTCCCGAATTTTCGTTCATGTGCTTCGTGGACGGCGAAAAAGTATACCCGATGCCGCTTGCACAGGATCACAAGCGCGCTTTTGACGGCGACGAGGGTCCGAACACCGGCGGAATGGGTGCATATACCGGACTGCCGTTTATCAGCAGGGAAGAACGCGAATGGGCGCTTGAAAACATAATGAAGCGCACGGCGGAGGCTATGGTGGCCGAAGGTTGTCCGCTTTCCGGAGTGCTCTACGGAGGACTGATGAAGACCCCCGACGGCATAAAGGTCATAGAGTTCAACGCGCGTTTCGGCGACCCGGAGACGGAAGTGGTGCTGCCACTGTTGGAAAGCGACATATATGAGATTTTCGACTCCGTGGCCTGTGGCCGAAAGGAGGATATCGGACTGAGCTGGCGCGATGCCGTAACCTGCGGGGTGGTGCTCGCTTCGAAGGGTTATCCCGGTTCTTACGAAAAGAACGTGACCATCAGGGTAGGCGACATCGGTGCGGCAAAGTTGTACCACATGGGAACCGCTTCCGGAAAGGACGGACAACTGCTGACCGCCGGCGGAAGGGTTCTGATGGCGGTTGCTGAAGGTTCAGACCTCAGCAAGGCACGTGAAGCCGCATACAAGGCCGTACAGGCAGTAGAATGTGAGAATCTGTTTTACCGTAAAGACATAGCACATTACGCAATGGAAAACCACAAGGCACATATTATCGACGGCAAGGCAATAGCCGCCTCAGTCAAGGATGCACTCAAGGAGAAGATGGGAAAACTGCAGAACCGCTACGGTCGCAAGCCCTCACTCGCTGTCATCATCGTGGGTGACAATCCGGCCAGTCAGGTCTACGTGCGCAACAAGGTCAAGGCCGCCGGTTATGTCGGGATGAATTCCCAGTTGATAAGTATGGACGCGACCGTGAGCGAGGACGAGTTGCTGCGGATGATAGCCGAGCTGAACGATGATCCCGAAACTGACGGAATACTCGTGCAGCTGCCTCTGCCGAAACATATCAACGAGGAGAAGGTCATCTATTCCATTGCCCGCGAAAAGGACGTGGACGGCTTCCACATATTGAATGTCGGAGGACTTTGGGTCGGCACTCCATGCATCAAGCCCTGCACCCCCAAGGGTATAGTGGAACTGATAAAGAGCACGGGCGTGGATATTACCGGCAAGCACGCTGTGGTCGTGGGCCGCAGCAATATAGTCGGAAAGCCAGTGGCCAAGCTCCTGCTTGACGAAAATGCCACCGTCACCCTCGCCCATTCCCGCAGCAAGGACTTGGGCAGCATCACCCGTAGCGCAGACATATTGGTGGTAGCCGTGGGCAAGGAGAAAATCGTGACCGCCGACATGATCAAGCCCGGTGCGGTGGTGATAGACGTGGGCATGAACCGCAATGCGGAGGGCAAGCTCTGCGGCGACGTGGACTTCGTTCCTGCTTCGGAAGTGGCAGGCTGGATTACTCCTGTGCCCGGCGGTGTCGGCCCGATGACCATAGCCATGCTCATGGAAAACACCGTGGAATGCTTCCTTGCGAGGGAGGACCATGAGCGGGTATAGATACACCATATACAAATTACTCAGGGATTGGGCGTTGATTGTGGCCATGCTGGTCGGAGTCGCCGCCTATTTCCTATATCGCGCCTTGCCGTCCCTGCATCCGCTCGGACCGACATTTCAGGATGTACTCGAAGTGCTGCAGCCGCTCTTGCTGTTCGTGATGATGTTCTTGAGTTTCACGAAGATAGAGCCGAGCCAGCTGCGTCCCCACAAATGGATGCTCTGGCTGCTGCTGTTCCAGTGCCTGAGTTTTGTGCTGCTTGCGGTCCTGATCGTACTCTTTCCGTCCATGAAATGCACGGACGCCGTGGAATCGGCCATGCTTTGCCTGATTTGCCCCACAGCCACGGCCTGTGCCGTTGTCACCGGCAAGCTCGGCGGCAACATGGCGGGAGTGATTACATACACGGTGCTGATAAACTTGGCGGCCGCAGTGCTCGTGCCGCTCGTGCTGCCGCTGATAAACCCGCTCGACGGTGTGGACTTCACCGAGCAGGCCCTGAGAATCATGGGCAAGGTCTTTCCCATGCTGATTCTGCCCTGCCTGCTGGCCTGGTTGGTGCGCTATCTTCTGCCCGGACTCCATACCTGGCTGCTGAAATACAGCGGAGTGTCGTTCTACATCTGGGCGATTTCGCTCTGTTTCGCCGTACTCATAAGTACGAGGGCTATCTACCACAATGCTTCCGGAGCGTTCGTGCTTGTGGAAGCCGGAGCGGCCTCGCTCTTATGCTGTGCCCTGCAGTTTGTCGTCGGCCGGCGTATAGGGTCGGTCTACGCCTGTCCGATTTCGGCAGGACAGGCCCTCGGTCAGAAGAATACGGTATTCGGCATCTGGATGGGCTACAGCTTCTTCTCCCCGGCGGTTTCCATAGCCGGCGGTTTCTACAGTATCTGGCACAACTGCTACAACAGTTACCAGCTTTACCGACGGCGTAAATCGCTTGAAAATTCCTCTTCTGACGAGAATAATTAGTAACTTTGCAAATTCATAAAAATACTCTCTCCGTATGTCTTTTATCGATGAAAGAATTGCCTTGGAAGGCTTGACCTTCGATGACGTTTTGCTGATTCCTTCGTATTCCGAAGTTCTTCCCCGGGAAGTGGATTTGAGCTGTCACTTTACACGGAACATCACCCTGAACATTCCGATCGTGTCCGCTGCCATGGACACGGTAACTGAGGCGCCGATGGCCATTGCCCTTGCGAGGGAAGGCGGAATCGGCGTTATTCACAAGAACATGAGCATTGCGGCCCAGGCTGCGCAGGTGCGCAAGGTGAAACGCTCGGAGAACGGGATGATAAACGACCCCGTGACCATTGAGCAGGACCAGACCGTGGGCGATGCCTTGAAACTGATGAGCGAGAACCACATAGGCGGCATACCTGTGACGGACGGAAGCGGCAAGCTCGTGGGTATAGTCACCAACCGCGATGTGCGTTTCGTGGAGAAAATGTCGATGCTGATACGCGACGTGATGACCTCGGAGAATCTCGTGACCATAGTGAACACGCAGACCGACAGAGAATACGTGCGCCAGATACTGCAGAAGCACAAGGTGGAGAAACTTCCGGTGGTGGACAAGGACGGCTACATAGTCGGACTCATCACCTACAAGGACCTGCTGAAGGAAAGGCTGCATCCCCATGCCTGCAAAGACGCACGCGGACGTCTGAGAGTGGCTGCCGGAGTGGGAATCACACCCGATGCCCTCGAAAGGGTCGCAGCACTGGATGCCGAGGGCGTGGATGCGGTAGTGCTCGACTCCGCACACGGACACAGCCGTGGAGTGATAGAACTGCTTAAGAAGATAAAGTCGCGCTTCCCTTCGCTTGACGTGGTTGTGGGCAATGTGGCCACCGAGGAGGGCGCAAGGGACCTGGTTTTGGCCGGTGCAGACGGAGTGAAGGTGGGAATAGGACCCGGTTCAATCTGTACGACCCGCATCGTGGCCGGAGTCGGAGTGCCCCAGCTGACGGCTATTTTCAATGCCTGGAAAGCAATAAAGGGCACGGGAGCGACCCTGATAGCCGATGGCGGACTGCGTTATTCAGGTGACATAGTCAAGGCTCTTGCCGCCGGCGGAGACTGCGTTATGTGCGGCTCGATGTTCGCCGGCACGGAGGAATCCCCCGGAGAGACCATCATCTACAACGGACGTAAATTCAAGTCCTACCGTGGCATGGGTTCCATCGACGCGATGGCCGCCGGTTCCAAGGACCGATATTTCCAGGATGACAAGACCGAGCTGAACAAGCTCGTTCCCGAGGGCATAGTCGGACGGGTTCCCTACAAGGGCACGCTCTCCGAGACCGTCTACCAGCTCATCGGTGGCATACGTTCCGGCATGGGCTATTGCGGTGCCGCTAACCTGGATGCCCTGAAATCAGCGAAATTCTCGAGGGTGACGGCAAGCGGAATGGCAGAGAGCCACCCCCACGACGTTACCATTACCAAGGAAACTCCTAACTACACAAGGGGAGAATAGCCGATGGAAAAGATACTTATACTCGATTTCGGTTCCCAGTACACCCAACTTATAGCGAGGAAGGTGAGGGAGGCCGGAGTCTATTGTGAGATACATCCCTTCAACAAGTTTCCCCGGCTTGACGCTTCCCTAAAAGGGGTAATCCTTTCGGGCAGCCCGGCCTCAGTTACCGACCCGGATGCGCCGCAGCCCGTGCTTGACGGCATCAGGGGAGAGTTGCCCCTGCTCGGAATCTGTTACGGAGCGCAGTGGCTGGCACAGAACGGCGGAGGCTCGGTCGAACCCGCCGGAACGAGGGAATACGGCCGTGCGATGCTGAAAGTTACGGATGAGTCGGATCCGCTCTTTGCAGGAGTACCTGAAATTTCAACCGTATGGATGTCGCACGGAGACAGCATCACCCGTTTGCCGGAAGGTGCGCGTATCCTCGGCTCCACTGAATCGGTGACCAATGCGGCCTTCCGTTTCGAAAACGAGCCTGTCTGGGGCATACAGTTCCATCCGGAAGTGCATCACAGCGAGTCCGGAATGAAGATTCTGAGCAATTTCGTTCTCGGAATCTGCGGCTGCAAGGGCGACTGGACTCCGGAAAACTTCATCGAGTCCACGGTGGAGGAACTGAAAGCCAAACTCGGCAACGACAAGGTTATACTTGGGCTGTCCGGCGGAGTGGATTCAAGTGTGGCGGCCCTGCTGCTGCATAGGGCCATAGGCCGCAACCTGCATTGCATCTTCGTGGATTCGGGCCTGTTGCGCAAGAACGAGTTTGAGAGCGTGCTGCGCTCCTATGAGGGCATGGGACTGAATGTGCGCGGTGTAAGGGCCGGCGACAAGTTTCTCAACGATCTCAAGGGCGTGACCGATCCCGAGGCCAAGCGCAAGGTAATCGGGAGGGATTTCGTGGAAGTGTTCAATGAGGAGGCCCATACCATTGAGGATGCCCGCTGGCTCGCACAGGGTACCATATATCCTGACGTGATAGAGTCAAGTTCGGTCAAGGGTCCCTCGGCCACAATCAAGAGCCACCACAATGTCGGAGGTTTGCCCGAGGAAATGAAACTGAACGTAGTGGAGCCGTTGCGACTGCTGTTCAAGGATGAGGTCCGCAGGGTCGGCAAGGCTCTCGGGCTGGAACCCTCGATACTCGGCCGCCATCCTTTCCCCGGTCCCGGTCTCGGCATCAGGGTGCTGGGAGAAGTTACCCCGGAGCGCGTGCGCATACTGCAGGATGCCGATGCCATATTCATGGACAAGCTGCAAGAATGGAAACTTTACGATAGCGTATGGCAGGCCGGAACCATGCTGCTGCCGGTCAGGAGCGTGGGCGTGATGGGCGACGAACGCACATACGAGAATACCGTAGCCCTGCGTGCCGTAAGTTCGGTTGACGGTATGACTGCGGACTGGGTACACCTGCCTTATGACTTCCTCGGCGAGGTGTCCAATGAAATCATACGAAAGGTGAAGGGAGTGAACAGGGTAGTGTACGACATTTCGTCCAAACCGCCCGCAACAATAGAATGGGAATGAAGACTTTAAAGACAGTCTTTGCGGCGGCCATGCTGCTTTCTGCAGTCGCCTGTGCGCCCAAGCAGGAAGAAGAGGCCGGTATGCGCCCGATAATAGGTGCCGACATCTCATGGGTTCCCTTTGACGAGGCTAAAGGCCGGCAGTTCAGTGAGAACGGAGTACAGAAGGACATACTCGAAATTCTCGGTGACAACGGCTTCAACTGGATAAGGCTCAGGCTTTTTGTTGACCCCGCTGCTGAAGGCGGATATTCACCCGAGGGTTATTGCGGGCTCGAAAGTACCTTGGACTTTGCAAGGCGCGTCAAGGAAGCCGGCATGAAACTGCTTCTCGATTTTCATTACAGCGATGACTGGGCAGACCCCCAGCACCAGATAGTTCCCTCGTCCTGGGCGGAATTGGATGCCGAAGGGCTGGTTCAGAAGATGTACGACTATACGCTGGAAACCCTGCGCCGTTTTGCAAGCGAGGGTGTCAGTCCCGACATGGTGCAGATAGGCAATGAAATCAACCACGGCTTCGTGTGGCCCATAGGGCAGTTGGATGACGATTCCACCGACTTCGACACTTTCTGTGTCCTGCTGAAAAGCGCATCCGAGGCGGTCCGTGAGGCTGACCCCGCTATGACCATCATGGTGCATATAGCGCTCGGAGGACAGAACGAGGAGTCCGTGAAATTCCTCGACGAGGTACTGGCGCACGGCGTGGACTTCGATGTGATAGGGGAGTCGTACTATCCGCGCTGGCATGGCACGCTGGAGGATTTGGAGAACAATCTGAACGACCTTGTAAAGCGTTACGACAAGGACATAATCGTGGTCGAATATCAGGATTTCAAGCGTGAGGTGAACGAGATAGTGGCTGCGCTGCCGGACGGAAGGGGGCTCGGTACTTTCATCTGGGAGGCAGCATCGCCCGAGTGGGGCAACCTGTTCGATCCCGACGGCTCCGCCAACGAGAACCTCGCACTGTATCCGGAAATGTCAGCACTTTACGCTGAATAGTCATTAAGCGTCCTGCCTGCAAGAAAACGGCAGGACGTATTGTATTCAAGCGTTTCCCAACTTTTTGCGGAGCCGGGCGGATTTTATAAATTTGCCGGTTCGTTACGAAATAACGCCGAAAGTCCATGCTGAAAACCAAAGCCAAAATATTGGTGGTAGATGACAACGAAGGTATACGCAAGGCCTTGAAACTGCTGCTTCCGATGCACTTTACGGAGGTGGAGTTGCTGTCATCACCGAAAGAATTGCCCTCACGCCTCTACGAATTCAAGCCGGATGCGGTGCTGTTGGACATGAACTTCAACAATGCGTTCAACAACGGCAATGAGGGGCTGTACTGGCTCGGCGAAATCAAGTCGTCCTACCCCGAGACCGCTGTGGTGCTGTTTACGGCATACGCCGACATTGCCCTCGCAGTCGAGGGCATGAAGAGGGGAGCGAGCGATTTCATAGTCAAGCCATTCGACAACGACAAGCTCGTGGCAACCCTGAAAACCGCAGTAGGCAGGAAAAGGCAAGCCGGCAGACAGACGGAGACTGACGAAAGTCCCGGGATGCGTTGGGGCGAAGGTCCTGCGATGAAAGCCGTCCGCAAGCTCGTGGAACGCATTGGCCCCACCGATGCCAGTGTGCTGATAACCGGAGAAAACGGCACGGGAAAAGACCTGCTGGCCTGGGAAATCCGCAATCACTCATCGCGAAAGTCCGCACCCATGGTCTGTGTGGATCTCGGCGCGGTCACTGAAACTCTGTTTGAAAGCGAATTGTTCGGGCACGTCAAAGGCGCATTCACCGATGCCAAGACAGACCATCCCGGCAAGTTCGAGCAGGCCAACGGCGGAACTATCTTCCTTGACGAAATAGGCAATATCCCCCTGCATCTGCAGGCCAAGTTGCTGCGCGTCCTTCAAAACCGTTGCATAACCCGGGTGGGCGGCAGCGAAAGCATACCCGTGGATATCCGGCTGATATGCGCCACGAATATGGACTTGCCCGCGATGATAGAGGACGGACGATTCAGGGAGGACTTGTACTACCGCATCAACACTGCCGAAATACATCTGCCTCCGCTACGTGAACGCCGTGACGAGATATTGCCCCTTGCTGAGCGTTTTCTTTCCGAATTCAGCGAACGCTATGTGCGCGAGGCTACCGATTTCAGCGACGAGGCGAAGAAAGGACTGCTTGCGCGCCGATGGAACGGCAACATACGCGAATTGCGCAATATCGTGGAAAAGGCGGTCATCGTTTCTGAAGGACCGGTTGTGGGAATAGAGGACCTCGGTCTCCCCAGGGAAGTGCAGGCAGCTGAAGACAATCCCTCGGCCACGCTTGAACAGGTGGAGGAACAGGCCATACGCGACGCTTTGAAGAAGTGTGGAGGAAATCTTTCCTTAGTCGCCAAGATGTTGCACATCAGCCGTCCTACCCTGTACAACAAGCTAAAGAAATACGGCTTATGACCTGGTGGATGCTCGTTGTCGCC
>CAZOQW010000027.1:0-21932 GCA_964582235.1 uncultured Muribaculaceae bacterium
ACACCACTGCCCTGCGGCTTCTTGGAGTAAACGTATTGAGCCAAAACAGCGACGCAACCCCTGACGACTACTATTTTACCCGCAGGCTGGCCAACGCCCTTGCCCAACCCATGGACATAACACTTTTTGAATATGATTACGGTGCGCTCAGTATATGCGGGGTAATTGACGACCTATGGCTCGGCAACGTCAATTCCAATGACAATGCACTTCTTTTATGGAGCGTATTCCCGACTGATCCCCAAGGCTCCTTAGGGAATGTCAGATCCCTTGTGGTAAAGGTCAATGGCGACACGCAGGAGGGAGTCAGGGCCATAAAGGAATTCTACGAAAAGAACAAGCCGGATCTCAAAGTGAGGGTTGACAGCTATGACAACTTTTACCGTGACACCTTCGTTTCCGAAAGCAACGATCTCAAGCTTGTCAGCATATTCGCCTTGCTCACCATGGTGCTCACAATCATGGCAATGGTAGCCATGAGCACACACTACAGCCGGCAGAATGCCAAAAACTGCGCAATACGCAAGATTATGGGATGCGGACGCACTGAAATCTACTTCACGTCGGTACGCAATTTCTTGGTGATGGTCGTATTGGGTGCCGTGATCGTTGTGCCGCTTGTGTATTCCTACATCGGCAAATGGTTAGGCGGATTCGGGTACAGGATGGATAACCATTGGTGGATTTATCTGCTGGCGACTCTGTTCGTGGCTATAGTGGCAGTACTGTCAATAAGCTACAGAGCAGTGCAGTTGATGAACACCGACCCTGCCAAGGTGTTGAAAAAAGACTAAGGGTTGGTTTCAGCACCCGCCCGCAGGGCATGCCCCGACTTCATCATTCCAAAAATTACAAGTTTGCGTCACCTGATTTTGGGTGGCGCAAACTATTTTTAAGTACGCATTGACGAAGTCAAGAGACGGAGCTAAAGAGCCAAGATACCGTAGATGCCCTCAACACGGCTATCCAGAATTGGAGCTCCTCGAACAGCGGCCTCTGCACCTATTGCTTCGCTGTTGACGCACACGGAGGGCATCCTATACTGGTGGAACAATAAGCGAAGTGTATCCCAAAACAGGCCCTCTCCTGACCATTGTCAAGCGAAGGCCGTTGTCTCTATACAGGCGATTTGCACTACTTGTAGGGCTCACCGTCGGGCGGCGCAGCAGACTGAGGGGTATTTCCCTGCGAAGCAGGGCTCGCCATCAGGCGGGCGGCGGAGCGAAGCGCAGGGGCCGGGGACGAAGGCTCCTTATCGGAAAATGCCCACGGCTGGCCTGTGCGATAGCGCAAGCGAAGCCGTAGGCGTGGCCCCGACACGCCGTCATGCTCCCCGGGGAGCTGGCTGCGTCAGCAGACTGAGGGGTA
This sequence comes from uncultured Muribaculaceae bacterium, assembly GCA_964582235.1. GTDB lineage: Bacteria > Bacteroidota > Bacteroidia > Bacteroidales > UBA932 > Cryptobacteroides. The sequence goes on from CAZOQW010000027.1 coordinate 1,369, forward strand.
AAGTACTCACAATGCCTGGATTTCTTCAAGCGTGAGTTTGGTGCTTTGTGCTATGATTGCCGGATCAACTCCGGCAGCCTTAAGTGCCTTGGCGGCATCGGCCATGGCTTCGTTACGCCCTTCAGTGCGCCCTTTCGCTTCTCCCTCAGCACGACCCTCAGCAACACCGTCTAAGTGTGCAGTGTAGATGATGCTCTCGTAATCGTCGACTGTTCTCATAAGCTCCTCGTATTCCTGTTTCTGTTGCGGTGTGAACCTCTCGATTTCGCACGCGGCGAAAAGTTTCTCGAAGATCTCGGACTGGAGTTCGGACGGCAGTTTCTCGACTCTCCCGAGGTTCTTGAGCGCGAAGCACCACTTGTCCATGTATGCCGTACATTCGTGGATTTGCTTGTCGAAGCGGTTCAGTTCCACAAAATTAAGGGAAAATTCCGGAAGTGGGCAGAAAAGTTTGGAATCTTCCCGGAAGGAGAACCGTGAGATGTATTGGTCAACCCAGGTGTCCATCTGGTTATCCCAGCGGAAGTCGTTGGCGAGGATGCCGATATAGTAGACCGGCTTGATGGCAGCGAAGGGGTCCCGCCCGTGGATAGTCCTGCTGAAGAAGAGCCGTGAGGCGTAACGGAAGGAGCGCAGGAAGAAGTTGGCCTGGTGGTGGAGCTGGACTTCCACGAGTATGTCCGAGCCGTCGTAGTTGATGCAGTGCAGGTCGAGGTGGATGGAGCGGCGGTCGATGTCCTCGCCGAAATATTCCGTCGGTGCGTAGGAAATGGAGTGGATATGCACTCCACGCGGTGAGAGGATGGTGTTGAGGAGATCGGTAAGGATGTCTGCGTTGCGACCGTCGCCGAAGATTACCTTGAAGCCGACATCAGAGAGCAGGTTGACATAGCGGTCCGGCAAAGAATTTTTGCTTAAAGTTTTCATTTAAGTAAAAGGTTTATGAGTTAAACTAAAAATGTCGTTGGAACGCGGGTCCCGGTGCGGTTGTTATGGCACGAAGAACCGGACGAACCGGCGGACAATATAGGTGAAATATTGCGACTGGCATCGGATGCTCGTCACATTTATACGTTTTTTAAGAAAATTTCCGTTTTCGTAGGTAAGTGGTTTTTTTCATAAACGATTAATCAGGGCAGCAGACTAAGGGGTAATTCCCTGCTTGCAGGGCTCGCCATCAGGCGGGCGGCGCAGCGAAGCGCAGGGGCCGGGGACGAAAACTGCTTACTAGGAAACGCCCGTGGCTGGGGACGAAGGTTGCTCGAAAGAAAACATCCGTGTCAGGCCTGTGCGACAGCGCAAGCGTAGCCGTAGTGCTCCCCGGGGAGCTGGCTGCGACAGCAGACTGTGGGGTATTTCCCTGCTTGCCGGGCTCGCCGTCGGGCTCCCTAGGAAGGGGCGACTACAAGCAGACTGAGGGAAAAAGAAAAGGCTTCACCACAACACTTGGCGTTTAGGCATAGCCTACCTGTTCTGACGAAACGGGGCAATACAAATTATAAACACCTAAAAGGATCGTATCATTACTCAGACTGAGTTCGATACGACCCTTTTTTATTCGAAAAACTTAAACCTTTATTCATTCTTTGTCAGTGTGGGCAGGCTGCCGGTGAGTACGTACTGCCACTCGCACTGGTTGTCGGAATTCTCGTTGTTCCACGTGTCGATGGCAACGTTCATACCCTCAACGGCACCAGCCCAAGTAACGTCCGTGCCGTCTACCTTCGTGGTTTCGGTAGTGCCGGAGTTATTGGGACCGACACCATTGCCATCATAGTCGCTCCAGTAGCATGCTGTCACAGTGCCGTAGTTGCGTCCCACTACCCCGCCTATATTGTTGCCGGAAATGCTGCCTGAGGCATGGTAGCAGGCGGTCACTGTGCCGTCGTTGCGCCCCACCACACCGCCGGCATAGTGGGAGCCGTTGACGCTGCCCGAGACACTACCCGTGGAGTAGCATGCGGTCACGATGCCGAACTCATTGTTGCGACCCACCACACCACCGACATCGGAGCTGTAGCTGCTGGAGACGCTACCCGATGCGATGCATGCAGTCACGGTGCCGCCGTCGTTCCATCCCACCACGCCACCGACATATTTGCTAGAGCCGTAGACGCTGCCCGAGACGCTACAGTTGGTCACGGTGCCGGAGTTGTATCCCACCACACCGCCGACATACTCGTCTACGCTTGAGACGTTACCCGATGCGGTGCATGCGGTCATGATGCCGCCGTCGTTCCATCCCACCACGCCGCCGACATAGGAACTGCTACCGGTGACGCCTGAGACGCTACACGATGCGGTGCATACGGTCACGGTGCCGGAGTTGTATCCCACCACGCCGCCAACAGATTCGGAGTAGCCGGTGACACTGCCCGAGACGCTGCAGTCGGTCACAATGCCGTAGTTGCTTCCCACCACGCCGCCGATATTGTAGATGCGGCCGGTGACGCTGCCCGAGACGCTACAGGCGGTCACGGTGCCGTAGTTGCGCCCCACCACGCCGCCGATACCGGAGCTGCTGCCGTAAACGGTGCCCGAGACGCCACAGTCGGTCACGGTGCCGTTGTTTCGTCCTACCACACCGCCGACACTATAATTGCCGGTTATACTCACATTCTCCAGCGTCAAGTTTTGCACTTTACCGTCGGAGCTGAGGTAGCCAATCAGACCTACATAGCCTGAACTACTTTGGTTGATGGTCAGCCCAGTAATGGTATAGCCGCTTCCCTCAAAAATACCGGTGTATGGGTTTGTTTCGTTGCCTACCAATAACCATTCGTACTCAATGTCCGTCAGGTCAATGTCGGCGCCAAGGGTACAACCCAGCGAGAGATCGCTCTGCACGGCTTCGTTCCATGCTAATAGGCCGTCGGCATTATAAACCGTGTAGGTGCCTGTCGATTCGTCGTAGCTGTAGTCCGTTTCTTCGGGTAGTAGGACATCATTGCAGGCAGCAAGGCCGAGCAGTAGCATGAGGGTTGCTATTGTAAAATTAATTGCTTTCATTGTGTCTGTCCTTTATGTTAGTTTAATTCCATTACATATAATAAAAGTACAAAGGGTTTTGACCCAAGGACTTTATATACATTAGTTTGTAAAGATGCGACGTAAATTACAAAAATGCAATAACTCGCGTTCTCTGCGGGACAAACTGCCAGGCCGTCTATGCAGACAAACAAAAAAAAGCTGTACCAAAATCTGGCACAGCCTTCTATCTTTATACAAGAGTATCTTACTCGGCCTTGGGCTCTTCGGCGGCAGCCTCAGCCTGAGCTTCCTCTGCTGCAGGAGCTGCTTCAACAGGCTCAGCTGCGGGAGCAGGAGCGGCAACAGGAGCCGTTTCCGACTTCTTGCTGCGGCTGCGGCGGGTAGTCTTCTTGGCTGTCTTTACAGTAGAAGCAAGTGCTGCCTCATTGAAGTCTACAAGCTCGATCAAAGCCATTTCAGCTGCATCTCCCTTACGGAAGCCTACATGAAGCACTCTGGTGTATCCGCCCGGACGATCTCCGACCTTGGGTGCTACCACACGGAACAACTCGGATACAGCCTCCTTGTTCTTGAGGTAGCTGAACACGACGCGACGGTTGTGCGTGGTGTCCTCCTTTGCCTTGGTGATAAGCGGCTCAACATAACCCCTGAGCGCCTTGGCCTTGGCAACAGTAGTGGTGATTCTCTTGTTGAGAAGCAGCGAAACGGCCAGATTGGACATGAGTGCCTTGCGGTGTCCGCTCTTGCGGCCGAGATGATTTACTGATTTATTGTGTCTCATCTTTCAACGTTCTTTTTCTTGGGTTCGATATTGTACTTTCTGACATCCATTCCGAATGAGAGGTTCATCTTCTCAACCAGCAGGTCAATTTCATTGAGCGACTTGCGTCCGAAGTTGCGGAACTTCATCAGCTCATTGCGTGAATATGACACAAGGTCTGCGAAGGTGTCGATGTCGGCAGCTTTCAAGCAGTTGAAAGCGCGGACAGACAGGCCTACGTCGGAGAGTTTGGTCAGAAGCAAATGCCTCATGCGAAGTGACTCCTCGTCCAGCTCCTTGTTTTCAGGCTCGACCGTAGTCTCCATTGCCATCTTCTTGTCGTCAGTGAAGAGTTTGAAGTGGTAAATAAGGATGCTTGCGGCCTCGTGCAGTGCTGCGTTGGGCGAGATTGAGCCGTCAGTCACAATCTCGAGATTGAGTTTCTCGTAATCGGTTTTCTGCTCCACACGGTAGTTCTCCACGCTCCAGTTGACCTTGCGGATAGGGGTATAGATGGCATCCACGGCAATGGTTCCGATGGGCGCGCTGTCATCCCTGCTTTCCTCCGCTGACACGAAACCACGGCCCTTGGTGATGGTGATTGCGATTTCGAGCTTTACGGAAGGCTCAAGAGAGCAAATGTGAAGATCCGGATTCAACACCATAAAAGAAGACAATCCCGTTGAGATATCTTCGGCAGTGAATTCCTGCTTGCCACTGATTACGATATTTGCAGTCTCAGTGTCCACAGTCTCTACCATGCGACGGAAACGTACCTGCTTGAGGTTCAGGATAATGTCCTGCATACCCTCAATTACGCCGGGGATGGTGGCGAACTCTTGGTCCACGCCGGAGATTCTGATCTGGCTGATTGCATAACCCTCAAGAGAGGCCAGCAAGATGCGACGAAGAGCATTACCGATGGTCTGACCGTATCCGGATTCCAAAGGGCGGAATTCAAAACGGCCGACGGTATCGGTGCTTTCGAGCATGATAACCTTGTCAGGTTTTTGGAATGCTAAGATTGCCATACTGCTGTGGTGTTAAAGATTACTTGGAGTAGAGGTCGACGATGAGCTGCTCGTTGATGTTCTCGGGGATGTCGGCCCTTGCAGGAAGGTTGAGATACTTTCCGCTGAGGTTCTTGACATCAAACTCGAGCCAAGGGTACTTGGTTACTGATGCAACGCTGTTCTGGATTACTTCCAGGCTCTTTGACCTCTCCCTTACAGCTACGGTGTCGCCGGGCTTCACCTGTACTGAAGGAATGGAGCAAACCTCTCCGTTCAGGGTGATGTGGCGGTGTGACACGAGCTGACGCGCTGCAGCGCGGGTAGGAGCGATTCCCAGACGGTACACGATGTTGTCCAGACGGGACTCGAGGAGAACGATGAGGTTCTCACCCTTCTGTCCCTGCATACGGGAAGCCTTGTTGTAGGTGTTGTGGAACTGACGCTCCAGAACTCCGTACATATACTTAACTTTCTGCTTCTCCTTCAACTGCATTGCGTAGTCCTTCTGCTTCTTGCGCTTGGCAGCGAGACCGTGCTGTCCCGGAGGGAAATTTCTCTTCTCGAAATATTTGTCTGAGCCGAAAATGGGCTCGCCGAACTTACGGGCTATTTTGGTGCTGGGACCTGTATATCTTGCCATAGTGTAGTCTTGTTTTAATTTGATTAAACTTTACGACGGCCTTTAGGTCGGCATCCGTTGTGGGGCATCGGGGTAACGTCGATAATCTCGGTCACTACGATTCCTGCATTGTTGATGGTACGGATTGCAGACTCACGTCCTGCTCCCGGACCCTTTACATAGCACTTGACCCTGCGGAGTCCTGCATCGAAAGCTGTCTTTGCAGCATCCTCGGCAGCCATCTGGGCAGCATAAGGAGTGTTCTTCTTTGAGCCCCTGAAGCCGCACTTGCCGGCTGAGCTCCAGCTGATGACCTGACCCTGGGCATTGGTGAGGGAAACGATAACGTTGTTGAAGGTCGATGAAATATGGGCCTCGCCATAAGCTTCAACCTTGACAACTCTCTTAGATGTTGTAGTTTTCTTTGCCATAATTCATCAATTTTACTTGGTAGCCTTCTTCTTGTTGGCAACGGTCTTCTTGCGGCCCTTGCGGGTACGTGCGTTGTTCTTGGTGCTCTGTCCGCGCACGGGAAGTCCGATACGGTGACGGATACCACGGTAGCAACCGATATCCATCAGACGCTTGATGTCCATCTGGACAGAAGAACGAAGCTCTCCCTCGATCTTGTACCCCTCGTTGATTTCAGCACGGATCTTGGCAACCTGATCGTCGTTCCAGTCACCGACTTTGATTGAAGGATCGATACCGCACTTCTCAAGAATCTTCTTGGCTGAAGGGCGGCCGATACCGTAGATATAGGTAAGACCTATCTCTCCCTGTTTGTTGTTCGGTAAATCAACACCGGCTATTCTTGCCATAATTATACTTTACTTAATTTTTTACTGATAAACTAACCCTGGCGCATCTTGAACTTCGGATTCTTCTTGCAGATGACATACAGACGGCCTTTGCGCCTTACTATCTTGCAGTCCTCGCTACGCTTTTTGATGGATGTTTTGACTTTCATATCTGTGAGTTTTTATTTGTATCTGAAAGATATTCTGCCTTTGGTTAAATCGTACGGTGAAATTTCTACTCTAACTCTGTCGCCCAGAAGAATATGGATAAAGTTCATCCTCATCTTGCCCGATATGTTGCAGAGCAGGACGTGACCGTTCTCAAGTTCGACCTTGAACATCGCGTTGGGAAGGGTCTCGATAACCTTTCCATCTTGTTCTATTGCTACTTGTTTTGACATAAAAAATTACACTTAAAATTTAATCTTGCCATCTTTCTCGATAAAATCAAAGGTCGAGAGCAGTTCCGCCTTGCCTTTACGGACAACAATCGTAAGCTCGTAATGCGCTGCATTGCTATGATCGGCGGTATGTACGGCCCAACCGTTTCTGTCGAGGTAAACAGCCTTTCCGCCGGCATTGATCATAGGTTCTATGCAAAGCACCATTCCTTCGACGAGGTGAGTTCCGCGACCCCTGCGCCCGTAGTTCGGGACACCGGGATTCTCGTGCATCTCCTTTCCGATTCCATGACCTTCAAGTTCACGGACTACGGAAAAGCCGAAGGACTCCGCATATGATTGTACCGCGTATCCGATATCGCCAACGCGGGCACCTGCTACAGCTGCCTCTATGCCCTTGTACAATGACTCTTTCGTCACATCCAAAAGCCTGCGGGTTTTCTCGTCCACCTCCCCGACGGGGAAAGTGTAGGCGGAATCTCCGTTGTAGCCCTTGTAGAGCGTTCCAATGTCGGCCGACACGATGTCGCCTTCCTTAAGTACATAGTCAGAAGGAAAGCCATGTACGACCACGTCATTGACAGAGGCACAGATTGCTGCAGGGAAACCCTCAAAGCCGAGGAAACTGGGGACAGCTCCGTGATCGCGGATAAAAGTCTCGGCCACCCTGTTCAATTCATTTGTCGTCACACCGGGGGCGACCGCCTTACCGACTTCGGCCAGCGTCTTGGAAACGAGAATCGCATTCTCGCGCAAAAGCCCGATCTCTTCTTCGGTTTTGGGTCTGATCACAACCTTAAAATTTTAAAATCAAAGAACTATAGTCCCGAACGTCCGCTCAGACGGCCCGTCTTCATGAGTCCGTCGTAGTGACGCATGAGCAAATAACTTTCTATCCTCTGGAGCGTATCGAGTATCACACCAACGAGAATCAGCAATGAGGTACCTCCGAAGAAGCTGGCGAACTGGTTGTTGATGCCAAGTTTCATTGCGATTGCGGGCAGGATGGCGATGATGCCGAGGAAAATTGATCCCGGGAACGTCACCCTGGTCATGATGGTGTCCAGATACTCGGCAGTCTTCTTTCCGGGCTTGACACCGGGAATGAATCCTCCGTTGCGCTTCATGTTTTCTGCCATCATAGTAGGATTTACCGTAACGGCGGTGTAGAAATACGTGAAGACGAAAATCAGGATGAAGAATATGAAGTTATACCAGAATCCGGTATAGTTGCTGAGGGTAGCGGCAAGTCCGCGGGTCGCATCCCAACGGGAGAAAATGAGCGGGAAGAGCATCAGGGCCTGGGCGAAGATGATAGGCATCACACCGGCAGCGTTGATCTTCAAGGGAAGGTACTGCTGCACTCCGCCGTACTGACGGTTTCCGACAACTCTCTTTGCATACTGTACGGGCACCTTGCGGACAGCCTGTACGATTGCGATTGCTGCTGCGACAACGAAGAACCAGATAACCAGCTCGACGATAATCAGCAGGAGTCCGCCGTTGTTGATGGAAAGCTTCTCGCCGATTTCGGCAGAGAGAGCGTAAGGCAGACGGGCCACAATACCAATCATAATGATGATAGAGATTCCGTTGCCGATACCGCGGTCAGTAATGCGCTCACCGAGCCACATAACGAACATCGAGCCGCCCATGAGGATTACAGTGGACACGAGGTTGAACACGAAGTTGCTCCAACCGAGCTGGTTCACTGCCACGAAAGCCGATGCGGGGATCTGGCCGTGGAGGGTCGCCATGTATGCGGGTCCCTGGATGCAGATGATGATGATGGTCAGCCACCTCGTCATCTGGTTCATCTTCTTGCGGCCGCTCTCGCCTTCCATCTGAAGTTTGCGGAAGTAGGGAACGAACACTCCAAGCAGCTGGATCACGATGGATGCCGAGATGTACGGCATCACACCGAGAGCAAAAATCGAGGCGTTACCGAAAGCTCCGCCGGAGAACATGTTCAACAAGCCCACAAGACCTTCCTGAGTATTACTCTGGAAGGTTGCGAGCAGTGAAGCATCGATTCCCGGGAGGACTATCTGGCACCCGAGCCTGTACACGAGTATCAGGACGAAGGTGTAAGCGAGCCTCTGGCGGAGTTCCTCGATTTTGAAGATATTCTTGATAGTCTCTATGAACTTCATGTGACTATTCGTTTACTACTGCCTTGCCGCCGGCAGCTTCGATTTTGGCGATTGCGCTCTTTGAGAATGCGTTGGCGGTAACAGTCACTGCGGAAGTGATCTCTCCGTTGCCGAGGACTTTCACGAGTTCGCGGTTGCCGGCGAGTCCGGCAGCCTTGATCTGGTCAAGACCGATCTCGGTTATTCCTGCCTTGGCAAGAACCTCCAGCTGTGAGAGGTTTACTGCCTGATACTCAACTCTCGTAGGGTTGTTGAAACCGAACTTGGGGAGACGTCTCTGGAGAGGCATCTGACCGCCTTCGAATCCAATCTTGTGTGAGTATCCTGAGCGTGACTGGGCACCTTTGGTACCACGGGTGGCGGTACCGCCTTTTCCGGAGCCCTGTCCGCGACCTAATCTTTTGCTTGTACGGGTAGAACCGGCTGCAGGTTTTAAATTCTCTAATTTCATCTTGAGGGTCCTCCTTAATCAATCACTTCAACTTTGCAGAGGTGTGCGATTTTGGCAACCTGGCCTGTAGTTACAGGGGTCTTCTCTACCTCTACGGTCTGATGCATGCGGCGGAGTCCGAGGCAGCGGAGGTTGTCCTTCTGACGCTTGGTCTCGCCGTTGCTGCTAATAATCTGGGTAATCTTATACTTTGCCATTGCCGTATCCTCCATTAACCGTTGAAAACTTTAGACATGGGTACTCCACGCAGTCCGGCTACGGTGTATGCGTCGCGCATCTCGGTCAGGGCAGCAACAGTGGCCTTCACAAGGTTGTGGGGATTGGAAGAGCCCCTTGACTTTGCGAGCACGTTCTGGATACCTGCCGACTCGAATACGGCACGCATCGCACCACCTGCCTTAACACCGGTACCGGGAGCAGCCGGCTTCATGAACACACGCGAACCGCCGAACTTGGCTTCCTGCTCGTGGGGGATGGTGGTATTGATGACGGGAATCTTCACCAGATTCTTCTTTGCGTCCTCAACGCCCTTCTGGATAGCGGCAGTCACCTCATTTGCCTTGCCGAGGCCATAGCCAACGACACCGTTCTCGTCTCCGACCACCACAATGGCAGCGAAGCGGAAGTGACGGCCTCCCTTGGTCACCTTGGTGACCCTCTGGATGGCTACCAATCTGTCCTTGAGCTCAAGGTCAGAAGTTTTAACTCTTTTTACGTTTGTATTTGCCATAATCCTTTTTTCCGTTAGAATACGAGGCCGCCTTCACGGGCAGCATCTGCCAAACTCTTAACTCTTCCGTGGAAAAGGTATCCGCCACGGTCGAAGCAAATGGTGGTAATTCCTTTTGCCAGGGCGCGCTCTGCGATAGCTTTACCTACGACAGCTGCAGCCTCGATACCCGTCTTGCCCTTGCACTGTACTGCGAGATCCTTGTCGTTGGAGGCAGCGGCGCACAGAGTCCTGCCCTGCTCGTCATCGACAACCTGGACATAAATCTGCTTGTTGCTGCGGAAAACCACCATGCGAGGACGCTCGGCAGTGCCGTTGACATGCTTGCGGATACGGTAGTGAATCCTCTTTCTTCTTTCTGTTCTATTGAGTGCCATAATTGAATCCTCCTATTATTTTGCTCCCGCTGTCTTACCTGCCTTGCGACGAAGGGTCTCTCCGACGAATCTGATACCTTTACCCTTGTAAGGTTCGGGCTTGCGGAATGAACGGATCTTGGCTGCAACCTGGCCTACAAGCTGCTTGTCGCAACCTTTGATCACAAGTACGGGGTTCTCGCCCTTGCGTACATCGGGAACCTCAGCCTTGACTTCGGAAGGAAGCATCAACTGGATCTCATGTGAATATCCGAGGGAGAAGGTCAGAATCTGTCCGTTGAGTGAGACACGGTAACCTACACCCACCAACTCCTGCTTGATACTGAACTGCTCGCTCACGCCAACCACCATGTTGTGCGCAAGAGCGCGGTAGAGCCCGTGCATCGAACGATGGCGGGGCTGGTCGGTAGGACGTGTGAACTTGATCTGATTGTCCTCAATGGTGACGGTGATGTCGGGATCTACCTTCTGCGACAGCTCACCATGAGGTCCTTTAACCTTCAGCACGTTGCCGGGGAGAAGCTCAGCGCTCACACCGGTCGGAAGGCTTACAGGCAATTTACCAATTCGTGACATTTATTCTTGATTCGTTAAATTAATATACGTAGCATAATACTTCGCCACCTACTCCGAGTGCCTTTGCCTCCTTGTCGGTGATGATACCCTTGGAGGTGGACAGAATGGCGATTCCGAGTCCGTTCAGGACGCAGGGCATGTGCTCTACATCGGTGTACTTGCGCAGACCGGGGGTGGACACGCGACCGATTTTCTTGATTGCGGCCGTCTTGGTCTGAGGGTGGTACTTCAGAGCTATCTTGATGGTATTGTACGGGGTGCCCTCCACTACCTTGTAGCTGAGGATATATCCTTTCTCACAGAGGATCTGGGTAATGGCAACCTTCATCTTGGATGAGGGGATCTCCACTACCTTCTTTCCTGCGCTGTACGCATTGCGGACTCTGGTGAGGTAATCTGCGATAGGATCAGTCATATTGTTGTTTACTTTATTATATTTTACCAACTTGCTTTCTTGACTCCGGGGATAAGTCCATTGCTGGCCATCTCACGGAACTGTATGCGGCTGATGCCGAAATCTCTCATATAGCCCTTGGGACGGCCGGTCAGAGAGCAACGGTTGTGAAGACGCACGGGAGAAGAGTTCTTGGGGAGCTTGTCGAGAGCAGCCCAGTCTCCGGCCTCCTTGAGGGCCTTCCTTTTCTCTGCATACTTAGCAACAAGTTTAGCGCGCTTTACCTCGCGGGCTTTCATTGATTCTTTTGCCATAATATCCTATTTGTCGTGTTTCTTAAAAGGCAGACCGAACTCAGCGAGCAGCGCGTGGCACTCCTCATCGGTGCGGGCCGTGGTTACGAAAGTGATTTCGAGTCCGTGAATACGGGGGTTCTTGTCGATGTCAACTTCCGGGAAAATGAGCTGCTCCTTGAGACCGAGCGTATAGTTGCCGCGTCCGTCCATCTTCTCGGCGATACCGTTGAAGTCGCGGATACGGGGCAGAGCCACCCTGATGAGCTTCTCGAGGAACTCGTACATCTTCACGTTGCGCAGAGTCACCTTCGTACCGATGGGCATGCCCTTACGGAGTTTGAAGTTGGAGATGTCCTTGCGTGAGGTAGTGATGACAGCTTTCTGACCGGTGATGATTGAAAGCTCTGCTGCTGCCTCCTCAACAATCTTCTTGTCCTGGGAGCCGTCGCCTACGCCCTCGTTGATGGTAATCTTCACCAGACGGGGAGCCTGCATGACGGTAGTGTAGGAGAACTGCTTCACCAGAGCGGGTACTATTCTCTCCTTATAAGCCTTCTTGAGGTCAGGAGTATATCCTTGGGGCAGGGCGCTTGCCACTGCCGGGGTTGCATTCTTCTTTGCCATAATTATTTGATTACCTCCCCTGATTTTTTAGCGTAACGAACCTTGGTGTCGCCTTCCATTCTGTAGCCTACACGTGTGGGCTTGTCCGATTTGGGGTCGATAAGGTTGAGATTTGAAACGTGAATAGGAGCCTCCTGCTTGATGATTCCGCCCTGAGGCTGCTTTGAATTGGGCTTCGTGTGCTTGCTGACAATGTTGATACCCTCTACAATGGCCCTGTCCTTGGACGGGTCAACTGAGAGTACCTTACCGGTGCGGCCCTTGTAATTGCCTGCAATCACATACACGGTGTCGCCTTTCTTGATATGTAACTTCTTCATAATGCGAACTGATTAAAGGACCTCGGGTGCCAGTGAAACAATCTTCATGAAGTTGGCGCGGAGCTCTCTGGCCACGGGACCGAAGATACGGGTACCGCGGAGCTCGCCTGCATTGTTCAGAAGAACGCATGCATTGTCGTCGAAGCGGATATATGAACCGTCGGCACGGCGGACTTCCTTCTTGGTACGCACCACTACAGCCTTCGATACCGTACCTTTCTTGGCGTCAGCTCCGGGGATGGCGCTCTTGATTGCAACCACGATGGTGTCGCCTACGGTTGCGTAGCGATGGTTGGTACCGCCAAGCACACGGATGCAAAGAACTTCCTTAGCACCGCTGTTGTCGGCAACCTGTAAACGTGTTTCCTGCTGTATCATGTTGTGCTATTTTGCTTTTTCTACAATTTCTACTACTCTCCAATTCTTGGTCTTGCTCAGGGGACGGGTCTCCATGATGCGGACGGTATCGCCCTCACCGCACTCATTCTTCTCGTCGTGGGCAACGAATTTGGTGGTTCTCTTCACGAACTTTCCGTAAAGGGGGTGCTTCTCCCTGTACTTCACTGCAACGATAATGGTCTTGTCCATCTTGTTGCTGACCACTACCCCGGTTCTTTCCTTACGAAGATTTCTTTCCATAAGACTTCTGTTTCGTTTTAGTTCTGTTTTTCTTTTTCAGCAAGGATAGTGATCATAAGAGCTATATCCCTTCTGGTCTTCTTGATCTTGGATGTATCCTCCAAAGGAGAAACCGCGTGATTGAGTTTCATCATGTCGAGATTGCTCTTCTCGGCTTCAATTCTGGTGCGCAGGTCTGCTACAGACATATCGCGTGCTTCTGCTGCTTTCATTAGTCTTTCTCCTTTTAATTATTCTACATAATCCCTGCGAACAACGAATTTGGTCGCTACCGGGAGCTTGTTGGCGCCGAGACGCATGGCCTCTCTTGCAACTGCGAGCGAAACGCCCTCGGCCTCGAAAATGATGCGGCCGGGAGTGATGGGAGCCACAAATGCGTAGGGATCACCCTTACCTTTACCCATACGGGTATCGAGAGGCTTCTTGGTGATAGGCTTCACGGGGAATACCCTGATCCAAATCTGGCCCTCACGGTTCATGTAACGCGAGATAGCCTGACGGGCAGCCTCGATCTGCTGCGCTGTAAGCCAACAATTTTCGAGGGTCTTGATACCGAAAGAGCCGAATACGAGCTGGTTGCCCCTCTGGGCATTTCCCTTCATGCGGTTCTTCTGTTCCCTTCTAAATTTTGTTCTCTTCGGTTGTAACATCTCAGTATTACTTTTTAAACATTAATTCCTCTAAGTGCCTCAAAATCAGTCTTTTACGCAAATTATGCCGATTTTTTAGCCTGCAAAGTTAGCAAAAAATCCCGAATTACAACGATAAACGCAAAAAATTTTGAAATATTTTCGACGGCGAATCTTGCAGGTCAAATAATAGGAATTCAGCGAGTTACAAACTTGGCAATAAAAAATTTTACACACTTTTCGACCGCGAAGAATACCAAAAACCGCAACTTCGGGAATATCGTTATATTTGCCCATTCAATAACTACGGATACTAAGATGAACAAAGTCATACGACACATATTGACAGCCCTGCTCATTGTCCTCTGCACCCTGCCGGCCGATGCCCAGCGGGGCCGCCAACGCAGAGTCCCCCAAAAAGTCACCGGCACGCCGATGTACTTCGAGGTGGAACCGAACGGGGACACTGTCTTCCGAGAAACCCTCGACCCGGCATGGGTGCTGCCCAAGGGCACGAAGATGAAGGGCAAGGACTGGCGCCGCTATTATAAATTGGTGTACAATTTCAACAAGGTATATCCCTACGCCCTCGTGGGACGCAAGATGATGGCGCAGGTGGACAGCACCATTGCCGCCGATGTAAGCAGGAGAGCCGAGCGCAACCGCTACATCAACGACGTGGAGCGCGAGCTGTTCCGTCTGTTCGAGAAGGATATACGGAGCATGACCATCACCCAGGGAGTGCTGCTGCTGAGGTTGGTGGACAGGGAATGCGGACTGAGCGCATACGAAATCATCCGCACCTACGAAAGCGGATTCGCCGCCAATTTCTGGCAGCTCGTAGCAAGGCTGTTTTCCCAGAACCTTAAAATGCGCTACAACCCAACACAAGGAGAGGACGCTCAGATAGAAGAACTGTGCAAGATATGGGATTCGGGTAATTGGGACAGTTTCTACTTCTCCATTTTCATGGAGCCGCCCGTCAAGACCGTTATTCAGAAAGAGACTCTGGAGAGTGAAGTTCGAAAGAAGAACCGTTGAAGCGCGCATAAGACACGCCTCCTTCTATCCAGTCCTTCAGAATATAGAATTTTCCTCCGTCAGGCAAGGTCATGTCCACCTCGTCGTGGAAATGCCCGAACACGAAGTAGTCCGTATGCCTGCGGGACGACTCCTCCAGCGCAAAACGGTACAGCGGCTCATCTTCTCCCCTGAAACGGTACGGTGCCCGGCCCTGGCGGTTGTTGTGCGACAGGTTTCTCATAATTGAAAAGGCCTGGCGCGGATGCAGCGCGCTGAACAGGGCCTGGAAGAAGCGGCAGTTGAACACCCACATCATAAGGCGGTATGAGCGTTTCGCCCCGCCGAGTGCATCTCCGTGACCGAGACAGAAGGTCTTTCCGAATATCTCCGTGCGATAGGGCTGATAGAACTTGCGCAGGCCGAGACTCTGGAGATAACTGTAGGTCCACGTATCGTGGTTGCCGGGGCAGAAATATACTTCCACTCCCCTGTCTACCAGGTCGGCAAGGGCGGCCACGACCCTCAAGCCGCATTTCGGCACCACATCGCGGTACTCGTACCAATAGTCCCAGATATCGCCGAGCATATACAGTGCGGAAGCGTTATCAGGACCAAGCGAGCGGAGGAATTCCACAAACAGGGACTCCCGTTGCGCCGGATCGCCCATCTCAAGACCGAGATGCACGTCCGCAACGAAATAGACCGATTTAGGCGAATGCTGATCCACGAAAAGTGTTGATTAAACGAAAAGTATCAGGCAGCCGACGATTACGCAATACAGCGCAAAGGCCCACAGTTTTGACCTGTTGACGAGGGCAACCATTGCCTTGCAGGCCAGAAGACCGGAAATGAATGCGCCAAGGAAGCCGGTGATGACAGGCAGGACACCTATGCCGGAGCCGAAAGTGGCATCGCCGCCGAAAGTCTTGAGTATGCTCAGCGACTGCTCTCCTATTATAGGTATCAGCACCATCAGGAACGAGAACTGGGCCACGTTCTCCTTCTTCACTCCGCAGAGCAGTCCCGTGGCGATGGTGGTTCCGGAACGTGAAAGCCCGGGAACGACCGCAATGGCCTGACTGAGACCGACCACGAAGGCCTGCCAATAAGAAATTCCGTTCCTGGCCGTGTCCGCCCTCTTGATACGGGAAGAATACCAGCTGGAGAAGGTCAGCAGACATGCTGTCACGAAGAGCGCAATGGCGACCACTTTCAGGCTCTCGGAGAAAAGCCCTTCCACATAATCCTTGAAGCAGAAGCCGACAATGGCCACCGGTATCATCGAAATGCAGATTTTCAGGAAATAGTCAGTCTCGTCATTGTATTTGAACTTGAATATTCCCTTGATTATCTTCCATATCACCGCACGGAACACCACTATCGTACTGAGGACGGTCGCAAAATGCACCATGACCGTAAAGTCAAGGAATCCCTCGGTCTCCACGCCGAACAATTCGCGCGCGATAATGAGGTGTCCGCTGCTGCTGACGGGAAGAAACTCCGTCAATCCCTGAACTATGCCCAAAAGCAGGGCCTCCCACCAGCTCATACTAATTTTCTTTCTTGTTAAAATTGCCCATAATTCCCACCACTATGACCACGAGCCCGGTCACTATCACTACCGGAGCCATAACCAGGCGGCGGAAATTGAACATGTCATAGTTGAACACCTCGGGATCTTTCACTCCGCCTCCCGACAACAGAAGATAGCCTACAAGCATCAGCACGATGCCTGCAACCACAAACCAGAAGCCCTTTGCCGTAATGGGCAGACGGCTTTCATCCCCACTGACGGGAGTCTTGTCAATATTCTTGTTCTTTTTCATAATCAATAATATAGTTCATCCCGCGCGGTATCCACCAACTTGTCCACGACCACCCGCGTACTCACGAGGCAAATCAGGAAACCGAATACGAAGATGAAAGCAACGGAAATCCACAGCGAACTGTCGGAGAATACCGTAAACAATGCCTCGAAGGAGCGTTTTGCCGCAGTCCATAAGCCTGACAATGCCAAGGATGCCAGAACCGCAGCCACCGCAGCCTGCTTTGCCGCCGCACACATGAACGGCTTGCGGATGAAAGCCTTGGTCGCTCCGACGAGCTTCATCGTATGGACGGAAAACCTGCGTGCATATACGCTCACGCGCACCATGTTGTTTATCAGCACCACGGACACGAAGAGCAGCAAGAGAATCAGCACGGCGAAAGCGAGCGAAATCCTTGCAATATTTTCGTTCAGCACTCCCACGAGATCCTGTTGGCTGTCCACTTCCTCCACCAGGGGCGAGGCCGACAGCACCTGCGTCACGAAATTCAGGCTATCTGCGACCACATAATCCGCATGAAGGGTTATGTCCACAGAGACCGGCACGGGAGAGGTCGCGAACACGGACAGGAAATCCTCACCGAGCAGTTCCTTGAGCTGCGCTTCGCCCTCCTCGCGGCTGACCACATGGGTACTGCGCACGTAAGGCAGCGAGGACACCGATTGCGCATACTGCTCAGCCTGTTCCTCGCTCGTGTTCTGCACCATGAGCACCGAGACGGTCATGTTCTCCCGGAGATAGCGGGAAACCTCCGCAGAATTCACTATCACAAAAGCGGCTATCCCGACAAGCAGAAGAACGAGAGTAATGCTGATTACACTCGATAAATAGGCATTCGCCAAGCGTCTGCGCAACAATTTCCTTTCTGCCCTGGACATTTCCGCTGTTTGGAAACAAAGCCCAAAGATAGTGAAATATCGTAAAATTTTGTTATCTTTGTGTGATTCCGCGGTTATGTGCCGGGGACAAAATTCAGACTATGGGCGATGTCAAACAGAAAATACTCTTTGTAAACTCCGAGATATATCCATATCTTCCGGAGTCGGGCATTGCAAACATCGGGCGCCATCTGCCTCAGGGCATTCAGGAACTCAAGAGGGAAATACGCTCTTTCATGCCCAAATACGGCTGCATCAACGAACGCAAGAACCAGTTGCACGAGGTAATACGCCTTTCCGGAATGAACATCATCATCGATGATCTGGACAGGCCCCTCGTGATAAAGGTAGCCTCAATCTCTTCCGCAAGAATCCAGGTTTATTTCATCGACAACGAAGACTATTTCCATCGCAAGCAGACTTTCCGCGATGAGGAAGGCAAGTTCTTCGAGGACAACGACGAACGCACCATATTCTTCGCGCGCGGCGTGCTTGAAACCGTAAAGAAACTGCGCTGGGCACCTGACATCATCCATTGCCAGGGCTGGATTTCGCATCTTCTTCCCTGCTACCTCAAGAAAGCCTACAAGGACGACCCTATCTTCTCCGAGAGCAAGGTGGTCCTCTCGCTCTATGACGACACTCCGGCGGAAACGTTCTCCGAGCACTTCGCACAGAAAGCCTGCTTCGGCAGCATCAGCGAAGACGATATGCCCGAATTGAAGGGCACGCCCAATGGCATAAATCTTGCTCAGACAGCCGCCCGGTATTCCGATGGCATTATCATCGGATCTGAGAATGTCGATAGTGCAATCACCGATTACTGCAAATCGCTCGGCTTGCCGGTACTGGAATTCAACCAGGCCGCACTCGACGACGGAAGCTATATCGGTGAGTATTGCAGTTTTTATGATAAACTTTAAAATGAGATCACGGATTTTTGCTTTGGCGGCAGCATTGTTCTGCTGCTTCTCCTGCATCGAAAACAGCTATGAATTAGGTTCTGACCTCGTACCCACGAGTCAATTATACACCTTCTACAACATTAGCGTCCCCCTGACGGAAATCAGTATGGAATGGGCCGACAGCCTGAGCGGCTACTCCAGCACGAGGATGACCATCGGCGCTGTCAGGGACGAGACCTTCGGACTGGCGACGAGGAGTTGCGCAATCTCCCTTGTGCCCATGTTCTCCGACAGCCTGGTGATAGGAGAAAATCCGGTTTTCACCAGTTTCCACTTCGCGGCGGCCAAGGACACTATTTCCTATAGCGACCCCAATCAGGAACGCATACTCCAGACCTTCACGGTCTACGAGCTTACCGAGGCCATCGATGCCAGCGTAAGTTACGACTGCAACCGTCCTCTGGAACAGATAGGTCAGCGCATAAACACAAGCACAATCATCTACAGCGGCGACGATTCGCTCTCCTTCAACCTTTCAAGTGACTTCGGGCAGCGTTTCCTTGACGAAATCACCAGCGAGGATCTTGAGGACATGGATACCTACCTGGAGAAGTTCCCCGGCATATACATCTGCGCCAGCGAGCCTTCCGGCAACGGAGGACGCATCAACATGTTCGAACTCCAGCTGACTATCGACTCCGACTACTACTACATCACGGGCAACTACGCCACGCTGAACTATTCGGCAGAATTCGACGGCGAGCGCCGCGATACCAGTATATATTTCTATTATGGAACCGATGACTTCTACGATATAGATTCGCTGGTTCAGAACGTGTCCAGCGGAAGTTATCCCCAATACAGCCTGAACCTGACTTCCCAGGAGACCCGCAGTCTCGAAGGGAAGGCGGGCGAGAAGATTTACGTGGAAGGTGGCGGCGGACTGAAGCCCAAGATTGCCGCGTCCGAACTCAAGAGACTTGTAGAGGAGGCCGTGCTCAGCGTGGGCGGAAACATCAACACGGCAGTAGTCAGCAAGGCGACTCTGTCATTCCCCTTTGAATTTCCTGACGACTACACCGAAATGGATTACTGCTGGCCGGAGGTACTCTCGCCTACCTGCAGGGTAATCTATGACATCAACAGCGACGACGATTCCGGCTATGTCACATTCATGGGAATCACCGATTCCAGCAACGATGACGAGAACCAGGGAGATGTAAACCGCTCCACCCTACGCTACGAGCCTGACATCACCCACCACCTGCAATCCATACTCAGGATTGACCTCGATGACGAAAGCGCGTCCAGCACAAAGTATTTCAACAACGGATCATATGATATCTGGCTGCTCATCATGGCAAACGAGGTCACTACCACCACAAGCAGCAGTTCATCAGACCTCAGCGAGCTTTACACTTATCTTGCATACCAGAGCTACTACAACTACATGTACGGCTCCGGCAGCTATTCGAACTACTATTCCAACTATTACAACTACCTGCTGTTGGCCTCGCTTTACGGCAGTTCGAGCTCTACCGAAAGCGTATCACTGCAGCTCGACCGTGACCGGTATTACTGCGCACCCCTGTGCGGTCCGGATTATCCCGATGAGGACAAGACCCCGAAGCTCATAATGACTATCGGAATCCCTCAAGAGGAGTATGAATAGAGAGAATAGTGACAACGAAAAAACGACCCCGAAACCGGGGCCGTTTTTTGTTTATTGGAATAATCCCAATAATTAGGAAAGCTTCTCAGCTACCTTGTCAACTGCATCCTGTACAGTAACAATCGTGCTGGTTTCCTCATCAGGAATCTTGATGCCGAACACCTTCTCGAACTCCATGAGCAGCTCTACGGTATCGAGAGAATCAGCTCCGAGGTCGTTAGTGAAGTTTGCTGAAGGAGTAACCTCTGAAGGCTCTACTCCAAGCTTGTCAACGATAATTCCTTGAACCTTTTCAAGAATTTGTGCTTGATCCATAACTTTAGATATTTAAGTTTTACTAGTACAATGTCGTCCAAAAAACCGTGCAAAGTAAAGAAAAATATTTCATTTATCCAAATCCAAGCGACTAAGCCCTCGGAAGTTTGACACTGGAAGTTTGACACTTTGTTGCCAGATAAAAAAGTGTAAATAATTGAAAGAGTTT
>CAZOQW010000028.1:0-18688 GCA_964582235.1 uncultured Muribaculaceae bacterium
AAGGGCGGGGTCGGTCATCGAATCTTTGGCAAATCAATATCACTTCAAGGGATACTGTCCTGCAACCACAAATACTAAAAAATCCCCTCATTGCGAGGGGATTTCAGTATCTGCTTGTCAATCACTCAGACTGTTATGCCGTAATCTTCTTGGACTTGTCCGGGTCGCGGAACATAATCATGAAGAGTATACCGACAACCAGGGCGTAGGCTGCGAAGATGTACCAGGCGGTGCTCCAACTGGCTTCGGCTCCTCGGGCGGCAGCATCGTACACGTAATAGTTCACGACCTTTCCGGCTGCCCAGGTGCCTATCGAGGCTCCGAGTCCGTTGGTCATCAGCATGAACAGGCCCTGTGCGGACGAACGCATGCTCTTGTCCACATGCTCGTTCACGAACAGCGAGCCGGAGATGTTGAAGAAATCGAAAGCCATACCGTAGACAATGCAGCTGAGGACGAACAGCCAGACTCCGCTTCCGGGATTGCCGAGACCGAAGAAACCGAAACGCAGCATCCAGGCGAACATTGAGATAAGCATGACGTTCTTGATGCCGAAACGTTTCATGAACATGGGAATCAGCAGGATGCAGAGGGTTTCGGAAAGCTGGCTCAGGGAAATGAGGGCGTTGGCGTTATTCGCTCCCCAAGTGTTTGCATAAACGGGATCGTCCGCAAAGGATGTTATATAGGTGTTGGCATATCCGTTGGTAATCTGAAGAGCAGCTCCGAGCAGCATTGAGAAGATGAAGAATATGGCGAACTGCTTCTGGTTGAACAGTTTGAATGCACTGAGTCCGGTAGCCTCCGCAAACGATTGCGAGCCGTCGCTCTTGGGCTTGCAGGGGCAGTTGGGCAGCGTGAGCGCGTAGGCGCAGAGAATGATGCCGAGCACACCGGAAACGATGAACTGGTAGCAACTGTGCTGGAACTGGACGCCGTTTCCGTCACGCATGAAATTCACGAACAACATGCTGCAGATGAAGCCAATGGTTCCGAATACGCGTATGGGCGGGAAGTCGCTCACGGGATCCTGGCCGGCTTTCTCAAGGGCATTGTAGGCTACTGAATTGGCAAGGGCGATGGTCGGCATGAAGAACGCCACGCTGATGGTGTACAATGCGTAGAACACGCCGAACTGGATGCCTGCGCCTGCGTTGAGCGCATACAGGCCGGCGGCAAGCATGGAGATGCCGGCGAGGCCATGGGACAACGAAAGCAATTTCTGGGCAGGAATCCATTTGTCCGCAACTATGCCTATAATGGCGGGCATAAAAATGGACACGAAGCCCTGGGTCGCGAAAAAGAGCCAGATCATCGTGCCGAAACCCGACTTGTCTATGAAACTGCCCATAGAAGTCAGGTATGCACCCCAAACAGCGAACTCGAGGAAGTTCATGACAATCAGCCTGAGGCTGTTATTCAAATTTCTCATTACGATTTCGTATTGGTTAATCATACAAATGTACCCAAATTCCTCGGATTTGCGTATCTTTGACGGATGTTTTTTACTAAGACTGCTACAGATTCCCGTTCTTCAGCGCGGTGCGGAGTAATCCACACCGACCACGGGGACATACATACGCCCATCTTCATGCCCGTCGGCACGGTCGGGTCGGTCAAGGGCGTGTACCACAGAGACCTCAAAGAAGACATAGGAGCGCAGATAATCCTCGGCAACACATATCACCTCTACCTCCGTCCCGGTCTCGACACGCTCAGGGCGGCAGGCGGACTGCACAAGTTCGAGTCGTGGGACAGGCCCATATTGACGGACAGCGGCGGATTCCAGGTCTTTTCGCTCAGCCCCATACGCAAGCTCGACCCGGACGGATGCACTTTCAGCAGCCATATAGACGGCTCGCGGCACCGTTTCACGCCGGAGAACAACGTGGATACCCAGCGCATCATCGGGGCCGACATAATGATGGCCTTGGACGAATGTTGCCCGGGCGATGCGGACCATGCCTATGCACGCAAGAGCCTCGACCTCACCAAGAGCTGGCTCGAACGCTACGATGCCCGTTTCAAGGAAACCGAAGCGCTGTACGGATATTCGCAGGTGTATTTCCCCATAGTTCAGGGCTGTGTATACCCCGATCTCCGCAAGGAGGCCGTGGAGCATGCCGTGGGCTTGGATGCCGCCGGGTATGCCATAGGCGGTCTGGCGGT
Organism: uncultured Muribaculaceae bacterium; assembly: GCA_964582235.1. GTDB lineage: Bacteria > Bacteroidota > Bacteroidia > Bacteroidales > UBA932 > Cryptobacteroides. The sequence continues at coordinate 2,170 of CAZOQW010000028.1, forward strand.
AGGAGAACCGACCGAGAAGATGTACGAGATGCTGGAACTCGTGTGCCCCTTGCTGCCTGAGGACAAGCCCCGATACCTCATGGGTGTGGGAACGCCCGCCAACATATTGGAAGCCATCGAGAGGGGAGTGGACATGTTCGACTGCGTAATGCCTACGCGCAACGGCCGCAACGGAATGCTCTTCACCTGGAAGGGTATAATGAACATGAGGAACGCCAAGTGGGCGGAGGATTTCGGGGAAATTGACCCCTATGGAGCCTCCTTCGTCGACCACAACTACTCCCGCGCATATCTGCACCACCTTTTCAAGGCCGGCGAGATGTTCGCGGCCATGCTGGCGAGCGAGCACAACCTTGCCTTCTACCTTGATCTGGTACGTCAGGCCCGCGCCCACATCGAGGCCGGGGATTTCAGCACATGGAAAGCGGCGGTAATGCCCGAAATCACTTCAAGGATATGAACCTGCCATTCCCCAAGAAGATAGACCGCTATATCATGAAGAAGTTCATAGGAACTTTCTGCATGGCCCTTTTGCTTATCATCGGCATAGTGATCATCTTCGACATATCCGAGAAAATCAACTACTTTGTCAAGAATTCGGCTCCGCTGAAGGAGATAGTCATAGACTACTACCTCAATTTCGTGCCGTATTTCGTGAACATGTTCTCGCCCCTGTTCGTGTTCATAACCGTTATTTTCTTCACTTCCCGACTGGCGGCGAATTCCGAGATAATAGCCATACTTTCCGGTGGAGTGAGCTATCACAGGATGATGGTACCCTACATAGTGTCCGCCACCATCATCTGCCTGTTCTCGCTGGGGCTGAACTTCTACGTGATACCAAGCGCGAACAAAACGAGGGTGGAATTCGAGTCGAAATACATCAAGCGGCACACCAACTTCAACCTCAGAAACATACATTATCAGACGGCTCCCGGCCAGTTTGTCTACATGGAATCGTTCAGCCGATGGAACAGCACGGCATACCGCTTCACCATTGAGGACATTGAGGACAACCAGCTTGTCAAGAAAGTCAGCGCGGAGTCGGCGCAATGGGACACCACGATACAGGGTTGGAAACTTAAGAAAGTCTTCATCCGCGAATATTCTCACGGGCTGGACGACAGAATAGAGTACAGGAATCAGATTGACACCGTTATAGCCCTGAAACTTAAGGACTTGTTCAACAACGAAAAGACGGTGGAGACTCTGACCTTAGGCGAATTGTCGGAACTGATAGACACCCAGAACATGAGGGGTGATGCCAATGTCATGTACGCCGAACTGGAATTGCACCGACGGCTTTCGATGCCATTCTCGGCGATAATACTCACCATAATGGGAGTCACGCTGTCGGCCAAGAAAAAACGCGGCGGGATAGGCTGGAACATAGGAATAGGAATAGCCATGGCGTTTTCCTACATACTATTCCAGCGTTTCAGCGAGATGTTCGTGTACACCAATACCTTGCCTGCCGCGATAGCCCTGTGGATACCGAATGTCCTGTATGCGATAGTCGCGGCGATAATGTATTCAATAGCCTCAAAATAAAAGCAATATGATAGTCAAGGTAGTGAACAGGAGCGGCAATGCGCTTCCCGAATATGCCACCGGCTTTTCTGCCGGAATGGATGTCAGGGCCGCAAACGAAGAACCGGTGGTGCTCGGACCCTTGTCAAGGGCAATGATTCCCACCGGACTGTATCTTGAAATCCCCGAGGGCTACGAGGTGCAGGTGCGTCCCCGTAGCGGACTTGCCGCCAGGCACGGGGTGACGGTGCTAAACGCTCCCGGAACCATAGATGCCGACTACAGGGGCGAATTGCGCGTGATACTCGTGAATCTTGGCACGGAGCCTTTCACCATCGAAAGAGGGGAGAGGATAGCCCAACTTATACTCGCCAAACACGAACACATCGACTGGGAAGAATGTGACGAACTTTCCGGTTCGGAACGCGGCGAGGGCGGCTTCGGCAGCACGGGAGTCAAGTAAGTTTCCAGCGATATTGCAGTTTCAGTTCCCAGCGTCCGGCCTTGGGCGTAGGATTCATGGGATAATGCAGGGTCTCGGCCCGCAGCCATATACTGTGGCATTTGTTCAGGTGCAGTGCGGCATACAGCGATAGGTTCCAGCCCCGTCCGTAAAATGCCGGGACGTTGAATGTCCCCGGTGCGTCCTGCTGATAAACGTATATGCGGTCGTCCCAGTTGTCCACCCGGAATATTCCCCCTCGCAAACTTATGCTGTATCTTTCCGTTTTCCTGCCCGTCTGTATATAGGCGAGCCATGCGAAGTCCTTGCACCAGACGACATTGTAGCGGCCGCCCAATTGCCAGCCCTGCCGTTCCACCATCAAATCGGCCCGCAGATCGCTGCGCAACGGTGCATCATCCCCGGGTCGATAACGCTCGCTGATGCGGAGCTGGGGTGACAGAGTATATGCTCCGAGCCTTATCTTCGGCTTCAACACGGCGAGACCCCTGAATTGCGTGAGGGCCCAAAGCTCATCGGGTGTCGCCACTGCCTCTTCCTGCAACTTGATTCCGGCATCGAGCGTAATCACGTGGATGAAACTTTCCGAACCGAGGGCTATTCCGCTGTATTTATTGTGTACAGGGTCGTAATAACGTAATTGCAGGGCATATTTTCGCCCGTAAGCCGGCACCCATACCACTCCCGCGATTCCGCTGGCCTTGCCAAGATAAGTTGAACATAGTTCTCCGAAGATGCTGAGGTCGGGCAGGGAGACCCGCCAGTGCAGCGATGCACATTCGAGCGTAGCCGTCGTGCCGAGGCTGTAGTTCCTGCCGTTCCGGGCAAGGTTCAGGATTGCGCTGCCGTTGCTGAACGAATATCCGCCGGAGAGGTTCCAGTTGCCGAATATCCACTCACTGGCAATTCCGAAATTATCGGCACTCGTGGATCCCGTTGGCGCGATGCCGTTTCCGTTGCGGCTGAACGAAGCGATTGACGAATAACTGCTCATGCTGAATCCGCTCCAGGATGCGAGGCCCTGTCCGAATCGGGCGGAATAGTTGCCGACGACTATTTTTCCGAGCCTCCTGCGTCCGTAATATGCTGCGCTGATAGTCCCCAGACTCCAGTCCTGATCGGAATAGGTGGTGCGTGTAGTCCAGAAAAATTCGGCGCGTTCTCCTATCGAGGCCTGGTAGCGCAGCCGTTGCGTATGTTCGATTTCCTCGCTTTCGCCGGTGTCGGTGGCCTGGCGAATGGAGCCGCCGACGGTCAGGCTGTGCCGGAAACGTTTGTCCTGCCTGTGTCCCGGTGCATTGCTGCTCGTCAGGACTATGAAGGGTTTGAGCGCTGCCGCGAACTCCGCAGAGAAACCGTCTACCAGCGCAAGTTCGTTCAGGGAGAGCACATCGCCGTTCTCGTCGCGGTAGGCAAGCAGGGAGGCGGTTTGGAATGGAGTAAACAGGCCTGATGAAAGCAGGCGCGAGCGTGAGGCGAGATTGAGGTCCAGCGGACGTTCTGACAGGGATTCGTAACGCTGGAGTTCGTCTTCGGAAAGTTCTTCGATGCAGGAAGCACCGCTGAAATAGAGTATCGAGCTTTCGAGCCCGTCACCGGCTCCGAATGTCAGAGCTAAGGCAAAAAACATAAGTCTGAACATAGTTGTAAGTGTTAGGTGCCATAAAAGTAGAAAATAATTCTTAACTTCGTACGCTTTAATGATTTTAGTATGAATAGCAAAATTGTTCTTGCTGACAAAACCTTCAAGCCTTTCATTGCGCATGAGCGCATAATGTCCGCCATTGATGAAGTCGCTGCCAAGCTGAATGCGGATTTCCGCGGATGCGAAGACGTGCCCATAATCCTTTGTGTGCTCAACGGTTCCATTCCCTTTACAGGAGAACTCCTCCAAAGGTTGGAATTCAACTGCGAACTGGTCTCAATCAAGATGTCATCCTACCGTGGAACGAAGTCCACGGGTACGGTTCTGACCATGATGGGCCTGACCGCAGACATTACCGGCAGGCGCATAATCATCTGCGAGGACATCGTGGACACGGGCAATACCATAGTGGCCGTGAAGGAAATGTTGCTCGACAAGGGGGCGACGGACGTGAAAATCTGCACCCTGCTGTTCAAGAGCGAGGTATATGACAAGTCAGAGAAGTTAGACTATGTCGGCCTGGATATTCCGAATGCCTTTATCGTGGGCTTTGGACTCGACTATAACGAGTTGGGACGAAACTACAGGGACATTTACGTAATTGACGAATAATAAGGTATGAAGTACTACATTCTTTTCGGCCCTCCGGGAGCCGGCAAAGGCACCCATGCCGGGGCCATCGCAGAAAAATATAACCTCAAGCACATTTCAACGGGCGAACTCCTGCGCGCAGAGATAGCCGCAGGCACCCAGCTCGGCAAGGAAGCCAAGGCGCTGATTGATGCCGGAGAACTGGTGCCCGATTCAGTGGTAGAGGGCATGATCAAATCGGCTTTCGACAACATTAAGGATGTTGACGGCTTCCTGCTGGACGGTTTCCCCCGCAATCTCTCACAGGCAAAAGACCTCGACGCCATTCTGGAGGAGAGGGGAGAAAGCGTGACCGCAGTGGTTTCCCTGATGATTTCCGATGACCTTATCCGCCAGAGGATAGCAGGACGTGCCGTAATCGAGGGCCGCGCCGACGATGCTTCCGAGGAAGTAATCAACAACCGTATCAAGACTTACCATTCCCAGACCGAGCCGCTCATCGACTATTACAAGGCTGCAGGAAAGTACTACGAGTGTGCCTGCGACCTCGCAGAGATAGCCGACAACCGCAAGAGAGTGCTCGAACTTGTAGCCAGCATAGGTTAAGATGAAAGTAGCGATAGTAGGCGCGAGCGGTGCCGTAGGTCAGGAATTCCTGAGAGTGCTCGAACAGAGGAATTTCCCCGTGGACGAGTTGCTGCTTTTCGGCTCCTCCAGAAGTGCCGGAAGCAAATACACTTTCCGTGGCAAGGAGTACGAAGTAAAGCTCTTGCAGCACAATGACGACTTCAAAGGTGTGGACTATGCCTTCGTTTCGGCCGGGGCAGGCACTTCCCGCGAGTTTGCGGAGACGATTACCCGCTACGGAGCCGTGATGATAGACAATTCGAGTGCATTCCGCATGGATGACGATGTGCCCCTCGTGGTGCCCGAATGCAATGCGGCCGATGCCCTCGTGCGTCCCAGAGGTATAATTGCGAACCCGAACTGCACCACCATAATGATGGTGGTGGTGCTGATGCCGATAGAGAAGCTGTCTCACATCAAGCGCATCCATGTGGCAAGTTACCAGTCGGCTTCCGGTGCCGGAGCACAGGCCATGGCAGAACTGCAGGAGCAGTACAGGCAGATAGTGGCTGACGAGCCGGTGACTGTGGACAAGTTCGCATATCAGCTGGCATATAACATCATACCGCAAATCGATGTCTTCACCGACAACGGCTACACCAAGGAGGAGATGAAGATGTTCCATGAAACGAGGAAAATCATGCACTCGGACGTGAAGTGCTCCGCCACCTGCGTCAGGATTTCCTCTTTGCGTTCACATTCCGAGGCGGTTTGGTTCGAGACCGAAAGACCGCTCGACGAGAAGGAAGTGCGCGAGGCTCTGGAGCAGGCTCCCGGCGTGACGGTGCAGGACAATCCTGCGGAGAAGCTCTATCCCATGCCGCTGTTTACCGGTGGCAAGGACGATATCTATGTCGGACGCATACGCAAGGACATTTCCGATGATTGCGGTATGACCTTGTGGCTTTCCGGTGACCAGATCCGCAAGGGAGCTGCGCTGAACGCGGTTCAGATTGCGGAATACCTCATCGAGACCGGCAAATAGAATCCTGAAAGCGGAATCGAAGTCCGCTGATAAAAAACGAGGGGAGCCCGTTCTGTCATTATTGACTTTTGGGTTGCCCTCGATTTTGTTTTGTGCCCGCTCGCCGAACTTGCCCCGGGCGAGTCAAAGCATTTTCTCCGAAATATTCGGCCTGTATGCCGCTGCCGTCCACGCTCTATCAGATTCCTACGCGCACATCCCGGCCAAACGGGGTCAATGACAGTCCGGCCATCTTGAAATGCTGCATACCGAAAGGTATCCCTATTATCGTAATGCACAGCAGAAGCCCGAAAATCACGTGCATCAGGAAGGCCCAGAGACCTCCGAATATAATCCAGACCAGATTCAGCGGAATGCGGATGCAGCCCATGGGAGAGCCGGTGAAATTCACTTCGGCGCCAAAGGGCCACAGGCAAAGCAGTCCCAATTTGAAAGTCTGCACGGCGAAGGGCAGACCTATAATGGTGACTGCCAACGCGATGCTTCCGGCAAAATAGCCCATGGCCGCTTCAAATCCTCCGAAAATCAGCCACAAAAGATTGCCGATGAGTCTCATTTTCCATCCTCCGTTATGGGTTCAACAATGCGCATGGGAGTCAGCGTGTCTCCAGGCTTTGGTGACCATTGTGGTTTCCGGAACAGCCTATAATCATGACCGCGAGAGCGAATGTCGCCGACACTGCCCTCAAAATGCTATATCTTTGGTTCATAAGCGGTTATATTAGTTTTCGAGCAATTCAGGTCTGAGCCGTCTAGTGCGCTCCAGTGCCTGTTCGTCCTGCCACTGACGTATGAGCCTGGGATTGCCGCTCAGCAGAACCTCGGGGACTTTCCAGCCGTTGAACTCGGCCGGACGGGTGTACACGGGAGGGGAGAGCAGTCCGTCCTGGAAGGAGTCGGACAGGGCGGAAGTCTCATCGGTCAGAGCACCGGGGATGAGCCGGACTATCGCGTCTGCAAGCAGCGCGGCGGGAATCTCGCCTCCGCTGACCACGTAGTCGCCGACGGAAATCTCGCGCGTCACGATATGGTCGCGTATGCGCTGGTCTATGCCTTTGTAATGCCCGCAGAGCAGAATAAGGTTCTCCTTGAGTGACAGCTCGTTGGCAATGGCCTGCGTGAGCCTTTCGCCATCAGGGGAGAGGTAAATTATTTCGTCGTATTCCCTCTCGGCTTCGAGTGCCTTTACTGCCTCATATACAGGCTCTACCCGCATGACCATGCCGGCATCTCCTCCATAACTGTAATCGTCCACGTTGTGGCGGGAGCCGAGCCCGTGCTCCCTGAGATTGTGTACCTGTATGTCTACCAAACCTTTGGATATGGCCCTGCCGACGATGGAATGTCCGAGCGGGCTTTCAAGCAGTTCCGGAACCACGCTGAGTATGTCGATGCGCATAAATTTTATTATTTCGGCAAAAATACCCCTTTTTCTCTAAAATTAGTTAAATTTGCGGACTGTTGTACTTAACAAAGTAGGATATTTATGAGCGAAAACAACTTTCAGGAGAAGATAAACGTCGTTATCGACTCTGTTTCCGACGTTGTAGATACTGTAAATGATAAAGCGAAAGAACTTGCTTCCGAGGTCGTTGCCGCAAGCGAGACTCCCGAGGAAGCGGTGGATGCCGCAGAAAAGGCCGTAGAAACGGCCGAAGAGCCGGTGTCCGATGTCGCTGAAGAGACGGTGGAAGCAGTGGAGGACGAAGTCAAAGAACAGACCGAAGACGTAGTCGATGATGTAAAGGCCGCCGAGAGCGGGGATGCAGCTGAAGAGGAAGCAGAAGAAGTTTCCGAGGCAAAGGAAGAGCCCGAGACGGAAACCGCCGGCAAACTGCCCGATATGTCGGACATGAGCCTTGCCCAGCTTTCCGAACTTTTCGGGAAACTGAAAGCCGCTGCCGACGCCATGAATCGCTCCAAAGAAGCTGAAGCAATAAAAGTTGCCTTCTATAAACTGCTTAACAAACTCAAGGGAGAGAATCCTGAGGAGGACGGAGACAGCCGGAAGAATCCATTCGATTCGGTGGAGCAGAATTTCAAGGCCATGTATGCAGACTACAAGCAGGAGCGTGCCGAGTTCAACCGCAAGCAGGACGAAATCCGCAAGGAGAACCAGCAGAAGAAGGAACAGATTATCGAGGAGCTCAAAGCACTCGTGGAAGGTCAGGACGACATGAGCGCACATTTCCCGGAGTTCCGTGACATCCAGAACCGCTGGAGAGAAGCCGGTCCCGTTCCCAACCAGTCTTTCAGGGAAATCAACGACAGATACCAGTTCTACGTAGAGAAGTTCTACGATAACGTAAAGATAAGCCGCGACCTGCGCGAACTCGACTTCAAGAAGAACCTCGAAGTGAAGCAGGGCTTTTGCGAGATGGCAGAGAAACTTGCAGAGAGCGAAGACGTGGTGGACGCATTCCACGAACTCCAGAAACTCCATGAGCAGTGGAAGGAGTATGGCCCTGTGGCAAAGGAATATCGCGAGTCCATCTGGAATCGTTTCAAGGCAGCCACGGCTGTGGTGAACAAGCGTTATCAGGCCCATTTCGAGGGCATGAAAGAGCAGCAGCTCGAGAATCTCGAGAAGAAGAAAGCTCTTTGCGAAAAGGTTGAAGCCCTTGCCGCGCGTTCCGATATCAACAGTTCTTCCGAGTGGAACAAACTGTCCAAGGAAGTGGAGGCAATTCAGGCCGAGTGGCGCACCATTGGCTTTGCCACCAAGAAGGAGAACCAGAAGATTTACGACCGCTTCCGCGCTGCGTGCGATGCTTTCTATCTGCACAAGCGCAATTTCTACAGCGAGGCCAGGACTTCGATGGCCGAGAACGTGGAGAAGAAGCAGGCCCTCATCGAGCAGGCCGAGGCCCTGAAGGACAGCACCGACTGGAAGAAGACAACGGATCAGTACATCTCCCTGCAGAAGCAGTGGAAGGAGATAGGTCCCGTTCCCCGCAAGAAATCAGAGCAGATGTGGAAGCGTTTCCGCGCCGCCTGTGACGAGTTCTTCGCAAAGAGGGACGCAAATGCAGGTCCGGAGAAGGATTTCTATTCAAATTTGAAGGCAAAACGCAAGCTCATCGCGGAAGTCAAGGCATACGTACCCACCGACAATGAGACGGCCAATGCCGATGCCATGCGCAATTTCAACGAGCGCTGGCAGGCCATAGGCCACGTACCGTACAAGGATAAGGAAAAGGTGTACAATGAGTTCAACTCTGCTATGACGGAGAAGTTCCCCTTGTTCAGCTCATCACGCCGTTCCGGCGGCTCGCGCGCGCCGAGGAACCAGAAGGATATCCTTATCGCCAAGTACAACAGCTTGCAGCAGAATATAATAACTTACGAAAACAATATAGGTTTCTTCGCTAATTCCAAGAGCAGCGAGCCGTTCATCAAGCAGATGCAGGCACGCATAGACGAAGCAAAGGCTGAACTCCGCAAACTCGAGGAGCAGATCAGGAAGAGCGAAGACGCAGAATAACGGCACATGGATAAAAATTCAGTCATAGGATTCATCCTGATTTTCTTGATTTTCATCGGATTCTCGTTCTACGAGAGCAACAGAGCCAGGAAATATGCGGAACTTCAGGCACAGGCGGATTCGATAGCGCTTGCACAAAATCCTATACTTCCGGAAGAACAGATTGATTTACAGTCCGCCGCCCAGGCTTCGGCCCACACGGCGGACGTTTACAGGGACTCGTTGTTGCAGCAGGCATTCTCTGCCGAGTCAAGTTTGGTCGCACTGGAGAACGGCAAGGTGAGGGTTACACTCACCACACAGGGTGCACAGCCCTATGCCGTCCAGGTTAAGGACTATACCAACTACGGCGGTTCCGACCTTTACCTTTTCAAGAATGGAGGCGCGGAATACAACGTCAGCGTCTACGCAGGACAGTACATCAGCACGAAGGATTTCGTATTCGAGGTGGTAGAGGCGAGCGACAGTGTAGTCGTGATGCGCCTGCCCTTCAGCGGCGGCGGATATATCGAGCAGAAATACACCCTGCTCGCCGACAGTTACCGCATGAACAATGAACTCTCTTTCGTGGGTCTGCAGGGCGTGATACCTAGAAACGTGAGCGCTGTGGACGTGGACTTCAGCGTCGCAATGCCCCGAATGGAAAAGGGTTTCAAGAACGAGACGCAGTATTCCAAGTTGAACTACTATTTTAACGGCGAAAAGAAACCCGAGACGATAGGCAACGGCAGAAACGGCACCAAGAGGATAGAGAGCAGCCTGAGTTGGTTCGCTTTCCAGCAGCAGTTCTTCTCCGTAATCATGCGGGCGCCGCAGGAGTTCAGCTCCGGTGAACTGGGCATACAGTTCTATGGAGAGGACGATCCGAGCCACAACCTGATGGACTGCAAGGCCAACATGAGGGTGGAACTGGCTTCCAATGCCGATACGACCATACCTTTTGAGTTCTACATGGGTCCCAACCATTACCAGACCCTGAGGAGCTACGGCCAAAAGTACGAGAAAATCATCCCCTTGGGTGGCTGGCTCGTAGGTTGGTTCACGAGGTTCGTCATCATCCCTCTGTTCGACTTCTTCGGCGGTTTCATCAACAGTTTCGGCATCGTCATCCTGCTGATGACCTTAGTGATCAAGCTCGTGGTATTCCCCTTGAACTACAAGTCGCTTGCGTCATCCGTGAAGATGAACGCACTGAAGCCCGAAATCGATAAGATAAACCAGAAGTATCCCTATGCCGACAACCAGCAGGAACAGCTCAAGAAATCTCAGGCTACGATGGAGTTGTACAGGAAGGCGGGTGTAAGCCCCATGGGAGGCTGTCTGCCCATGCTCCTGACTTTCCCGATTCTGTGGGCCATGTTCCGTTTCTTCCCGGCATCCATCGAATTGCGGCAGCAGTCTTTCCTTTGGTGCGATGACCTTTCGTCCTACGATTCCATAGTGGATTTCGGCTTCCGCATACCGCTTTTGGGCGACCACATTTCACTTTTCGCCCTGCTGATGGCGGTTACCATGTGGGCCTACTCGAAGTTCACCATGACTTCGACCGGCAACGATCCCAATGCTGTCTCGATGCGCTTCATGAGTCTGTACATGATGCCCATAATGATGTTCTTCATCTGCAACAACCTTTCTGCCGCTCTCAGCTACTATTACCTGCTGTCGCAGTTGATTAGCATATTGCAGATGCTGATCATACGCAAGACTATCAAGCCGGAAAAGGTGCTCGCGAAAGTCCACTCATACGATGGCAAGCCCATGCCGAAGAGCAAGTGGCAGCAGCGTCTGGAAGAAGCCCAGAAGTTGCAGGAAGCCCAGCTTCGTGAGCAGCAAAAGAAGCAGCAGCGCCGCAGATAATGATTCGCGAGAATCTGCATACGATATTGGAACAACTGCCGCCGGACGTAAGGCTGGTGGCAGTTTCTAAATTTCACCCTCTCGATGCCATTTTGGAGGCCTACGACGCAGGCCAGAGAATCTTCGGCGAGAGCCGTCCGCAAGAGTTGCACAAGAAAATCCTCGAACTGCAGGAGCGTTCCGGCAATGGCGAGGACGGGCTTCGCGCCGGAAAATATGCGGATATCGAGTGGCATTTCATTGGACATCTGCAGACGAACAAACTGAAATTCGTCCTTCCTTACGTGTCCATAGTGCAGTCGGTGGACAGCCTGCGCCTGCTGCAGGCCATAGATGCCTGGGGTAAGAACGCAGGGCGCAAAGTTCCGGTTTTGCTGGAAATGCATGTCGCTGAGGAGGAGTCCAAGCAGGGTTTTGTGGAAGAGGAGTTGCTGGATATCCTGTTCGATGCCGGGAAATATTCCGGAGTGGAATTCTGCGGTCTGATGGGCATGGCTACCAATACCGACGATGAGGAGACCATACGCGCGGATTTTGCACGGATTTCCGACTATTTCGCCTATCTGAAAGACTTGTTCGGAGAACTTGAATCTTTCCGTGAATTGTCTATTGGCATGTCCGGAGACTGGCCCATAGGCCTGGAGTACGGCGCAACCATGGTGCGCATAGGTACAGCTATTTTCGGGGAAAGGGAGTAGCCCCTATCTTTTCAGTTCATCTATCATTGCGCGGGCTACCTGGCGCGATGCGCCGCTGCCGCCGAGCGATTTCCTGATTTCATCATAGCCTTTCAGCATGGCCTCGCGGTAGACCGTGTCCTCATTCAGCCTGCGCGTTTCAGCAAGAACGTCTTCAAGGTTGAAATCGTCCTGTATCAGTTCCCGGAACACTTGCCTGTCAAGGCACAGGTTGCCCAACGAGATAAATTTGATATGGTCGCCTACGCGCAGGACCTTCCTTGCCATGAAATAGGTGGCTGCGGATGTGCTCCATGCGACTACCTGCGGAGTGCCTATAAGTGCGGCTTCCAATGATGCCGTGCCGGAATTGATTACGGCCGAGTCAGCGAATTTCAGTATGTCGTAGGTGCGTCCGAAAATGAGTTGCACGTTCTTGCGGCCGTCTATGTAGGGCAGATAATCTTCCTCGGTGCGGGCAGGTGCCCCGGCAATTATGAACTTGTAGCCGGAGTAGCGGGGGAGTTTGGCGAGGCAGTCGGCCATTTCCATGCAGATTGGCATCATGCGGGAAATCTCGGCCTTTCTTGAACCGGCGAGTATGGCTATGTAGGGCTCTTCCGTCGGCCGCTTGTAGTCATGTCCGTCTATCGCGTCCACGAGAGGATTGCCCTTGAAGATGAAAGGTATTTCCTTTTCGGTGAAGTACGGGATTTCGAAGGGGAAGATAATGAACAACTTGTCCACGAAGGCTTTCAGCTGTCTGTTGCGGCCTTCGCGCGAAGCCCAGGTCTTGGGGGCGATGTAGTAGAAACAGCGTATGCCGTTCTCGTGGCAGTGACGGGCGATTTTCAGGTTGAAGCCGGGGTAGTCGATGAGTATGACCACGTCCGGTTTCCATTTGTCTATGTCCTCTTTGCAGTATCTGATGTTGCCGAGCAGCCTGCCGGCCTTGGCCAAAACCTCGGTGAAGCCCATGACTGCCCCGTCTTTGTAGTGACGGACGGGTACGATGTCACCAAGTCCGCATTCCTTGCAGGCTTCTCGCATCATGTCGCCACCCCAGTAGCGTATGTCGGCCTGCGGGTCCTCGGCTGCGAGCCCGCGTATCAGGTTGCTTCCGTGAAGGTCTCCGGAAGCTTCTCCCGCTATGATGTAATACTTCATTTCAGAATATGCCTTCGAGGGCTTCCAGTGTCTGTTCGGGAGCCGTGTTGTCGATGTTCTGCGGCACTATGGTTATGTAGCCGTCGGCGAGCAGCCTGTGGTCTGCGGGGTGGGCGAATGCGCTCCCGTCGTTGTTGTCGGTGAATACGCCTGCCATTACGTAGATTTCCTCTCCGGCGGCGCGGGCGGACTTGATGTATGCGGCATCGTTGCCCTTGGGGATGCGCCCGCTGAGTCTCAGGAATTCATCGTAGGCTATGTATTCCTTTTCCCAGTGGATCCTTCCTATGCGGCAGACGCGTCGGCCCTTGATTTCGGATGCGGGCAGGGCGGGGAAATTGACGTTTATGAAGTTGCCGTAGCCCTTGGGATAGTTGGACATGAGCAATTCGAATATTTCGGGGAACAGTTCCTTGACTGCGCTGAAATCCGCGTCGCTGTCGAAGCTGTCGAGACTTACGCCTATGCCCGGAATGCCGTTCACGGCCGCTTCCATTGCTGCGCCTATGGTTCCGGAGTACAGTGAGGCGGTGGCGGCGTTGCTGCCGTGGTTTACACCGCTTACTACCACGTCCGGCTTTATCCCGGCAGGGTAGAGAATGTTGTCAAGACCGAACTTTACGCAGCTGGCTGGTGAGCCGTCAAGGTACCAGCGCTGCTCATCCCGGGCCTCGCTGAGCTTGCGCACGCCTATGGGATTGAAACCGAGGCTGACAGCCATCGACATCCCGCTCTGCGGGCGCTTGGGTGCCACGACCGTCAGTTTGCCGTATGGACGCAATGTGTCTATGAGCGTTTCGAGGCCTTTTGCCCCTATTCCGTCGTCGTTTGTGAGAAGAATGTTCATTTTTGAGAAAGATTTCGGACAAAGATAGGGAAACTTGTCGGATTTCCGACCGGGGGGGATGCAGGGCGGTCGTTGTTACTGAGTAACAAACACTCTCCAGCTGCCAGCCTTCTCGCCTCGCTCAACGTAGTTTTTCTGTATGAGTTTTTTGAGCAGTTTCTGAACGGCTCTGATTCCACCTTGGTTTCAGAGCCGTTTTTGTACCTTTCAAGGAATACGAACATTTTCCTGCTCGGTATGACGATTGGAGTTATTTTCTGATTCGGATATGCCCGGAATGACCTCGGGCTTTTCGGACAAGTGCTCCAAAACCCCGGCAAGAGTCATCAAATGGACCGGAATAGCGAAGTAAACTCAGCGGAGACGAAAGCTGTTCCGGCTTTTGTTGTGCGGAATTGCCGGAGCCGGAGTCGTTCGCGTGGCGAGGTCAGGAGGCGCTGACTGTGCCGTCATAAGCGGTTCTGCAGGAATTGCCGGAAAATTGGGGAAAAGGGCTGCAAAATTTCTTTTCGGATAATTGATTTTGAGTATAATTTTTGATAAATTTGCGTCGCCAAAACGGTAAGAATTATAGTTTAATATTTTTCAATAATTTTTGTACAACAATGGTAAAACTTGGTATTAACGGATTCGGTCGTATCGGCCGTATGGTATTCCGTGCTGCCGTTGAGAATTTCTCAAACGACATTGAGGTTGTAGGTATCAATGACCTCCTCGACCCCGATTATCTTGCCTATATGCTTAAGTACGACTCAGTTCACGGTCCTTTCAAGGGCGAGGTTTCTGTTTCTGACGGAGCTCTCGTTGTAAACGGAAAGACGATCCGTGTGACTGCCGAGAAGGATCCTTCAAACCTTAAGTGGGACGAAGTTGGAGCTGAGGTAGTAGTTGAGTCTACCGGTTTCTTCCTTACCGACGAGACCGCTCGCCAGCATATCACTGCAGGTGCCAAGAAGGTCATCATGTCAGCTCCCTCAAAGGACAGCACCCCGATGTTCGTATATGGTGTAAACCATGAGACCTACGCTGGTCAGGACATCATCTCCAACGCTTCCTGCACCACCAACTGCCTCGCACCCATCTCCAAGGTTCTCAATGACACCTTCGGAATCAAGAGGGGCCTCATGACCACCGTTCACGCTGCTACCGCTACCCAGAAGACCGTTGACGGACCTTCAAAGAAGGATTGGCGCGGTGGACGCGGAATCCTCGAGAACATCATCCCTTCATCTACCGGTGCAGCTAAGGCTGTAGGCAAGGTTCTTCCTGCCCTGAACGGAAAGCTGACCGGAATGTCTCTCCGCGTTCCCACTTCTGACGTCAGCTTCGTTGACCTCACCGCAGAGCTTGAGAAGCCTTGCACCTACGAGGAGATTTGCGAAGCAATGAAGAAGGCTTCTGAGGGCGAACTCAAGGGAGTTCTCGGATACACCGATGAGGCTGTCGTTTCAACCGACTTCCGCAACGATGCACGTACCTCTATCTTCGACGTAAAGGCTGGTATCCAGCTCGATCCTACCTTCGTGAAGGTTTGCGCATGGTACGACAACGAGTGGGGTTACTCTAACAAGGTTCTCGAGATGGCTAAGGTCATCACGAAGTAATTCCCCTCAAAGGATACAAGACAGGAGATCGGCTCGGGCCGGTCTCTTTTTTTACCCCTCAGTCTGCTGCCGCAGCCAGCTCCCCGGGGAGCACAACGGTTACGCTTGCACTGTCGCACTGGCCGGCCGCGGGCGTTTTTCAGTTAGGATCTTTATCCCCAGCCACGAGCGCTTTCCAGTATGCTGTTTTATCCCCGGCCCCTGCGCTTCGCTACGCTGCCCGCCTGATGGCGAGCCCTGCTTTGCAGGAAATTTACGGAAAAGGTAGCCGCTTCGATTGCAGGCGGAAAATCCTTGCAGTTCTCTAATAATATGTCTATTTTAAGCATTTGCGTAAGTTGAAAAATTATAAGAGGAAATATGGCACTGATAAAATGTAAAGGCTGCGGCAATATGGTTTCAAGCGAAGCCGAAAGTTGCCCAAAATGTGGCTTTTTTGTACGCTTGTCGGTAGAGCAAATGACCATAATAACCTCTGAATTGACAGAAGCTGTACAAAAATACGATGATCTGGGAGGCTTCTCAGAAGGATTGGCAGCGGTTAAGAAAGGTCGTTTGTGGGGATTTATAAACAAGAATGGTGAGGAAGTCGTTCCTTGTAGGTACGATCAGGCTGGGTCTTTTTCAGAAGGACTGGCAGCGGTCAAGAAAGGCGGTTTGTTTGGTCTTGTAAACCAGAAAGGCGAGGAGGTCATTCCTTGTAGATACTCATGGCTGGGCCGTTTCCACGAAGGATTGGCAGAGGTTCAAAAAGGCGGCGAGGGTGGATTTATAAGTAAGAATAGCGAGGAGGTTATTCCTTCTATATCTCCATACGTTGAATTCGGCGATTTCCACGAAGAATTGGCGGCGGTTAAGAAAGGCCTTGTAAACAAGAATGGAGAAGAGGTCATTCCTTGTAGATACGATGAACTGGGAGACTTCTCGGACGGCTTGGCAAAGGTTAGGAGAGGCGGTTCGTTTGGCCTCGTAAACCAGAAAGGCGAGGAGGTCATTCCTTGTAGATACGATGAACTGGGAGACTTCTCGGACGGCTTGGCAA
>CAZOQW010000028.1:18788-21598 GCA_964582235.1 uncultured Muribaculaceae bacterium
AGGTTAGGAGAGGCGGTTCGTTTGGCTTTGTAAACGAGAAAGGAGAAGAAGTTATCCCTTGTAGATACGATTCTGCTGGGCCTTTTTCAGAAGGTCTGGCGTGGGTTCGGAAAGGCGACGTATGTGGCTATATAAACAAGAAAGGAGAAGAGGTTATTCCTTGTATATTCGATCGGGTTGGGGATTTCTCAAAAGGATTGGCTGAGGTCGAGAAAGGTGGCTTGTGGGGAATTATAAACCAGAATGGCGAGGAGGTCATCCCTTGTAGATTCGATTGGATAGAGGTTTTTTCAGAAGGCTTGGCAAGGGTTTGGAAAGACAACGTATATGGATTTGTAAACGAGAAAGGCGAAGTCATTCCTCGTATATACGATGGAGAAATAGAGCGCTTTTCAGAAGGATTAGTAATGATTAGTAAATACGGCCAGGGGTGTGGATTTGTAAATGAGCGTGGTGAGGAAGTTATTCCTTTTATATACGATTGGGCAGATTCTTTCTACGAAGGATTGGCATCTGTTCGGAAAGGCAACTTGTATGGCTTTATTAACAAGAATGGCGATGTGGTTGTTCCTTTTATATATGATTGGGCAGATTCTTTCTACGAAGGATTGGCAAAGGTTCAGAGAGGCGGCTTGTGGGGCTTTGTAAACAAGAAAGGGGAGGAGGTCATTCCTTGTAGATACGATGAACTGGGAGACTTCTCAGACGGCATGGCAGAGGTTCAGAAAGGTGACTTGTTGGGATTTGTAAACGAGTGCGGCGAGGAGGTCGTTCCTTGTATATACGATGAGATAGAGTCTTTTTCAGGAGGATTGGCAAAGGTTCAGAAAGGCGACTTGTGGGGATTTGTAAACAAGAAAGGTCAAGAGGTCGTTCCTTGTAGATACGATTGGGTAGAGGAATTTTCAGGAGAATTGGCAGAGGTCGAGAAAGGTGGCTTGTTGGGATTTGTAAACGAGAGTGGCGAGGAGGTCATTCCTTGTATATACGATTGGGTAAAGGAATTTTCAGACGGCTTGGCAATGGTTCGGAAAGGCAACTATCGGGACGGCTTGTTTGGGATTGTAAACCAGAACGGCGAGGAAGTCATTCCTTGTAAATACAATGAGGTATGGTCTTTTTCAGAAGGATTGGCATGGGTTCGGAAAGGCGGCTTATGGCGGGGTATAAACAAGAATGGAGAAGAGGTCATCCCTTGTAGATACGATTGGGTACAGCCTTTTTCAGAAGGCTTGGCGGCAGTTCGAATTGCCAATAACTGGGGTTATGTGGATAAAAACGGGAATGACACTTTCGGGTGTAGATGTAAATCCTGTGACAAGGCTCTTTCAAGCGAAGCCGAAACTTGTCCAAAATGTGGCTTCTCGATGAAACAAATGACTGTTGAAATAACCCCAGAATTGGTGGAAGCTGTACAAAAATACGATGATCTGGAACGCTTCTCAGAAGGATTGGCATCTGTTCAGAAAGGCAACTTGTATGGCTTTATTAACAAGAATGGCGATGTGGTTGTTCCTTGTAGATACGATAAGGCAATGGAATTTTGGAAAGGGTTTGCAAGAGTTCGAAAAGGCAACTTGTGGGGCTTTGTAAACAAGAAAGGTGAGGAGGTTGTTCCGTGTAGATACGATTATGCAGAGCATTTTTCAGAAGGATTGGCTGCTGTTCAGAAAGGCGACCGGTGGAACGGCTTGTGGGGCTTTGTAAATCAAAATGGGGAGGAGGTCATTCCTTGTATATACGATTGGGCATGGGTTTTTGCAGACGGATTGGCTGCTGTTCAGAAAGGCGACTTGTGTGGTTTTATAAACAAGAAAGGAGATGAGGTTATTCCATGTAGATACGATGATGTAGGGCCTTTTTGGGGAGGATTGGCTGCTGTTCGGGAAGGCGACTTGTGGGGATTTATAAACAAGAATAGGGAGGAGGTCATTCCTTGTATGTACGATGATGCAGGATTCTTTTTTTTAGACGGATTTGGATTGGTTAAGAAAGGCAATTTGTGGGGCTTTGTAAACGAGGACGGAGATGAGTTTGTTCCTTGTAAATACAATGAAGTAGATAATTTTTTAGAAGGATTGGCAAGGGTTCGGAAAGGCGGCTTGTGGGGCTTTGTAAACGAGGACGGAGATGAGGTCATTCCTTGTAGGTACGATTGGGCAGAGAATTTCTCGGAAGGATTGGCCGCTGTTCGGAAAGGCGACTTGTGGGGATTTATAAACAAGAATGGCAAAGAAGTCATTCCGTGTAGATACAATGATGCGTGGCCTAGGTTATATAGCTTTTCAGAAGGATTGGCGGCACTTAAGAAAGGTCGCTTGTGGGGATTTATAAACAAGAAAGGAGAAGAGGTCATCCCTTGTAGATACGATGAAGCAGGATATTTCCACGAAGGGTTGGCAAGGGTTAAATTTGCAGGCAAGTGGGGCTATGTGGACAAAAACGGGAACAGTACTTTCGTGGACCGTTAAAGACTGGCCATTTCCTGGCAAGAGACCCTTGCAGCAATAGAAAAACATTACTGTCCGATAAAAATTTTTCGTGTTTATAAAATTAGGGCTGACTTCATTTGCGAGGTCAGCCCATTTTCGGTTCGCCCAGCATGAACATTTTCTAATCGGTGCAAGTCCGTAACACGCCCGATAGCGGGAAGTGTATAGCCTAAGGCAAGGGTGTCCATTGTGAAATGGAATCTGAAGGAAGCCGGCGGCAAACATCTGGCCTGACGAACAGGAACTTGATATAAGGCTGGTGGGCATGGATGAGATTACTGAACAAATCAAAGTCCGATAGCTATACGGAAATGCCCT
>CAZOQW010000029.1:0-21570 GCA_964582235.1 uncultured Muribaculaceae bacterium
CGGCGGCGTGGTGGGAGAGAACACCGGCAGCGTGACCGACTGTAGCGCCTCGGGCAGCGTTTCCGGCAGCGGCGACTATCTCGGCGGCGTTGTGGGATACAACACCGGCACAGTGACTGGCTGCTACCATGTCTCGGGCGATGTCACCGGCAATGGCGACTATGTTGGCGGCGTTGTGGGAGAGAACACCGGCAGCGTGACCGACTGTAGCGCCTCGGGCGATGTCACCGGCGGTGGTTACTATGTCGGCGGCGTGGTGGGATACAATTCCGGCGGCACCGTGACCGCATGCTATGCCTCGGGTAGCGTGTCTGGAGACAGAAATGTTGGCGGCGTTGTGGGAGAGAACGCCGGCAGCGTGAACGACTGTAGCGCCTCGGGCGATGTCACCGGTGGTGGTGACTGTGTTGGCGGCGTGGTAGGAAAGAACACCGGCAACGTGACCGGCTGCTACAATGCCTCGGGCGATGTCACCGGCGGTGGTTACTATGTTGGCGGCGTGGTGGGATACAACGCTGGCACCGTGACTGGCTGCTACAATGCCTCGGGCGATGTCACCGGCGGTGGTTACTATGTTGGCGGCGTGGTGGGATACAACGCTGGCACCGTGACTGGCTGCTACAATGCCTCGGGCGATGTCACCGGCGGTGGTTACTATGTTGGCGGCGTGGTGGGATACAACGCTGGCACCGTGACTGGCTGCTACAATGCCTCGGGCGATGTCACCGGCGGTGGTTACTATGTTGGCGGCGTGGTGGGATACAACGCTGGCACCGTGACTGGCTGCTACTGGAGCGACTATACTGGCAATGGTCTCATTGGTTACGCTGGCGAAGCTACGGAGGTGGACGGCACGGACGTTACCTGGGAGATGGCCGTTGATGGCATGAACGCTGCCATTGACACGTGGAACAGCGAAAATTCCGACAGCCAGTGCTACTGGCATTACGAACTCACCGGTGACCTACCCACGCTGACGAAGAATGACGAATAAGCAACTCCGGACGGGATTCTGGTTCCGCCCACAACCGACAAGCATTATGAAAAGAATAAACATATATATGTCCGCAACCCTCGCCTTGCTGCTCGGTCTCGCCGCCTGCACGAAGAACGACAGCGGTCTCACCGCCGAAGTCGATGGAGCTGTGCTGACTTTCACCGTCGGCATAGAGGGTAGCGCGACAACGCGCTCCACAGTGGATAACTACTTTGACTCTGGAGACGAGATAAGCGTGACGCTAAATGGTGAGACAGCCACCTACCAATACGACGGGAGCGCATGGATTACCTCCACGCCCTATTATTGGAAGGGTACGGAGGATGCCGTTACCGTGGAAGCGGAATGCTTCGGTGGCAGCGCTACCGGTGACTATGCAGTCCGGGCAGACCAAAATGCCTTCGATGCCTATCAAGCCGGGGACTACCTGTATGCCCCGGAGATAACGTTTACCTATGGTGCTTCCAACGCCCTGACCTTCTACCACCAGACGGCCAAACTCATGCTGAACTTCGTAGATGGGGATATTGTTCCTGATAACCCGGAAGTAACTATCGGTGACAACAACCTCGCTCTCGCGGGTACCTTTACCAAGCCGACCTCTGGCAGTAATTTCGGCACATGGACTCCGGGAGAGCAGACGGGCAGCATCACGCCGTACCGCCTCAGTTATCCCAATGCGGTAGAGGGAAAGACCATCAAGGCGAGCTACGTAGCCCTCGTCGTCCCTCAAAGCCTTACGGCTGGCACTGAGCTGATAAGCATTGTGATAGACGGGCAGACATACAGTTACGAGTTGTCTGCCACCGTTACCTGGAAGCCGGGCTATGTCTATACCTATACCGTCACCGTAAAGCAGGAAGGCCTGGAAGTCATTGAGACCACCATTTACGATTGGGTAGAAGGTGGGAGCACTGAGGCCGAGATGTCACCGATATACGCTTACAGCGCATCGACCAACACCTACACGGTTTACACTGCCGACGGCATCGACCTGCCCACGCTGACGAAGAATGACGAATAAGCAACTCCGGACGGGATTCTGGTTCCGCCCACAACCGACAAGCATTATGAAAAGAACAAACATATATATGTCCGCAACCCTCGCCCTGTTGCTCGGTCTCGCCGCCTGTACAAGGGGCGACATGACTAACTCCGGCACGGTCCTACCTGATGGGGTGTACCCTTTGCAAATAGGCACGGTGAGTGTCACCTTCGACTCGGGTGACGGAGTGCAGACCCGCGTGACGGAGACTGCCGACGGCAGCGGCAGCGTGTTCGAGGCGGGCGATGCGATAAGCGTCAGCCTCAATGGGGAGACCGCCACCTATACCTTCAACGGTACGGACTGGACTCCCGACACACAACTTTACTGGACAAGCACCATAGATCTGCTCTTCGCATGGTACACCTCACCGCGCTACACCTCCGAAGACAATACCGGCACCTACATCGACCTAAGCGATCAGAGTGAAGGCCTTGCCTACGTGCTGCGGACTACGGCAGGCTTTGCCAATACCGTTGACATCGCTTTTACACACTATTTAGCGAAGGTGCGAGTTGTGTTCAATGGCATCCTCGCCAGTTCAGACGCAATACCCTCCCTGTGGGCTCCAGTAGGGTGCTTCGTCAATGAAGGCAAGATTGCCAAAATAAGCGGTGACGGCACAATCTCCATGTACCGAACTGATTACGACGGCATCGGTACCTGCTGGGAGGCCACCGTGCCCGGTGGTCAGACGATAAGCTCCATCTATATTAACAACGTGGAGTACCAACTCAATAGCGCCGTTACCACCAAGTCAGGCAGTTTGCATACTATCACCGTCACCATGTCCCAAACCGGGACGACGGCTGTAGATCTCTCCGAACAGACTGGAGACTATTACCCCACAGTCTGCTGACGCAGCCAGCTCCCCAGGGAGCATGACGGCGTGTCGGTGCCACGCCTACGGCTCCGCTTGCGCTATCGCACAGGCCGGCCGCGAGCACTTTCCGATAAGGAGCCTTTGTACCTGGCCCCTGCGCATCGCTACGCCGCCCGCCCGACGGCGAGCCTGCAAGCAGGAAACCCCACAGTCTGCTGACGCAGCCAGTTCCCTAGGGAGCATGACGGCGTGCCAAGCCTCGCCTACGGCTCCGCTTGCGCTATCGCACAGGCCAGCCGCGAGCGTTTTCCGGTAATGAAACTTCGTCCCCAGTCACAAGCGCTTCCCGGCAAGCATCTTATGTCCCCGGCCCCGGCGCATCGCTACGCCGCCCGCCCGACGGCGAGCCTGCAAGCAGGAAACCCCACAGTCTGCTGACGCAGCCAGTTCCCTAGGGAGCATGACGGCGTGCCAAGCCTCGCCTACGGCTCCGCTTGCGCTATCGCACAGGCCAGCCGCGAGCGTTTTCCGGTAATGAAACTTCGTCCCCAGTCACAAGCGCTTCCCGGCAAGCATCTTATGTCCCCGGCCCCGGCGCATCGCTACGCCGCCCGCCCGACGGCGAGCCTGCAAGCAGGGAACCCCACAGTCTGCTGACGCAGCCAGCTCCCCAGGGAAAATATTACATTTTATTAATATCCGATAAAACTTTCGAGTCTATAAATTTAGGGCTGACTTCATTTGCGAGGTCAGCCCATTTTCGTTAGATTTCTGTCGCTAAACTAAAATAACCTAACTATGGGTATAAGTAGTCATTTTATCGGACAGCAATGAAATTTAATCTGACTTTTCGGTCATGAACCTTCAGTGATCTTTTTAACCGTTATCAGTTAGCTATTTGTCGTTCAAAAATGGCAGAGAACATGTCTTGTTCAGTTTTTGAAATTCCGAGTTGATTGGCCATTGAGCGCCAATTTTTAATCGCATTTAATACTTCGCTGATAATTTGTTGCGCAGTGTCTCGGGGAAGCATGTACTCCTCACTGGAATCCAGCAATTCATTCAAATCCGATTTATTGGTACTGCTGTTGATCAACAGGCTCTGATACTCATTCAGCGTGGGATTCATATCATAAGCCGGAGACAAAGTCCAGCCCTTGGCAGTCAGAAGGAAACCGTGATTGCGGAAATGGTCATCCGTATTACCAATGCAGATATTGAACGCAACCCTGCGATACAATTCTTGCAGATTATCCTCCACCTTAGTACAATTCTGAAGTATGAAATCGACAATATCCAAATAGCCATTGCCGGTATTGGCATTGTCACCATCTTTCAAGCCCAAAAGAGTCATGGCTGAAGCAAAGTGTATGCGCTTGCCGTCCTCCCGTCTGTCAAAACGTCGGGAAAGCAAAGTATGGTATTTGTCGTTTGTAGAGATCACCCTCGTTTCTGCTGCATTTATGCCGGCTTTTTTTGCCAAGACATGAGAGAAATGTTCCCAAAGCCCGGCATCATAATCATCTTTTCTGGACGGAAACTTGGCTATATACAAAACCTTGTTCTCGTCAATCACACTTGCCTTTGGGCGCGCACCACCGAGGGATGATCCCGGTTGCACCAACTGTGCAATCCAGCGCATTTCGGGTAACTGGTTCTCTTCTTCGCTTTTCTCTATTTCGGAACTCGCAGCAATTAACTCACGAATATTTGTCAGCGGTGGTATGCGCAGAACTTCACTTGCATTGATATACTCACCGTCCAAAGATTCCTTAAAACGGAGACCACCCATGCGGGAATAGTCTTCGATTCCTACAAGATAATCAAATGAAGACAGCCGACGCATCGGGCGGTTTTCATCTTTTGCCAGAATCTGTTCCCTGCGATTTATCAATGTCCGTCCCCATCTGTCCGGGAGCGAGTCAGAAAAACATGCGAAAATATCCTTGCCGGGGGACGTATATTGCTGTCCCGGATAGTTATTCAAGTCATCGCTAAGAAACAGGTTGCCGTAGTCCCTTAGCCAGTCATCACTATAGCAAAATCCATAACTGTCTGAGCCGCGAATGGATTCGTAACTCAGTTCTCCAATCAGCCTTGCTTCTTTCAGCCAATCAAAATCAGCGAATACATGAAGTTTTCTCATAGCTTATTCTTTTTTTGATGCTCTTTCCCGTTTCTTAAGACTCAAATCCTGCAAGGCCTTTCCTAATGAATCTTCCTTTGCAAGCAATAGTATATCATCATCCAGCTGAAGCGCATAAAGCACTCTGAGATAAATGCCTATTGCCACCGTCGGTGCACCTTTCTCAATCCGGCCAAGCGTAAGCGGTGAGCAACTTGCACGTTCTGCTACCTGAGACATACTGAGATTCCTGCGCAGCCTTGCCAGCCTGATCTGCTCGCCAACAGTCTGCATCTTCTGCTCCAATTTCCTCGGCAATTTGGTGCCCATTGTATTCTTTGCCATAATATATCATATAATATGCAAATATAACAGGTTTATGGTATTTTATGATATGTTAAACCTTAAACTTCTTTGATAGCCTAGGGGGTTACTGTACGTTTCGGATGAAGTCGAGGCCTTGCGGTCGGAACTCACGAGTGGAGTTTTATCAGTTATGGCCTGCGCTTCGCTACGCCGCCCGCCCGACGGCGAGCCTGCGAGCAGGAAACCCACAGTCTGCTGACGCAGCCAGCTCCCCAGGGAGCATGACGGCGTGCCAAGCCGCGCCCCAAAACAGGGAAATTCAGAAAAATTTGTATATTCAAAAAATTACTCTAACTTTGCGAGTGTATTAGTTTAATAGAACACCAAATGTTAATCGAAGTCAAGGGAGTCAACAAGACTTACGACAACGGACAACCCCTCCATGTTTTAAAAGGAATAGACCTTAGCATCGACAAGGGCGAGTTCGTGTCCATTATGGGCGCATCGGGTTCAGGCAAATCCACGCTGTTGAACATACTCGGAATACTCGACAACTACGATTCGGGCGAATACCGCATTGACGGCCGTCTCATCTGGGGCCTGAGCGAGAAACAGGCCGCCGAATACCGCAACAAACTCATCGGATTCATCTTCCAGTCTTTCAATCTGATAGGCTTCAAGACAGCCGTGGAGAACGTGGAACTTCCCTTGTACTATCAAGGTGTTTCCCGCCGCAAGAGACACCAGATGGCTATGGAATATCTCGACAGGCTCGGCCTGGCAAACTGGGCGACCCACTATCCAAACGAGATGTCCGGCGGACAGAAACAGAGAGTGGCGATAGCCCGTGCCCTGATTACGGATCCGAAAATCATTCTGGCGGACGAACCTACCGGAGCACTTGACTCCAAGACCTCTGAGGAGGTGATGCAGTTGCTTGGCGAACTGAACCGCAACGCCGGAGTGACGATAGTGGTGGTGACGCACGAAAGCGGCGTGGCCAACTGCACCGACCGCATCATCCATATCAAGGACGGCATCATAGGCAAAATCGAGGATAACCGTGAACACCGCGCATCGCTGTTCGGAGCAGACACGATAATGAAATGAGAGACCTTTTCGTTGAAATATTGGAGAACATCCGGCGCAACAAACTGCGCACCTCGCTTACCGGTTTTGCCGTGGCCTGGGGTATCTTCATGCTCATAGTGCTCTTAGGTGCCGGAAACGGAGTTCTGAACGCTTTCGACAGCGGAAGCCGGGGAATTTCCGTGAACACGATGAGCGTCAGGGGCGGCTGGGTTTCCCAAGCCTATGGCGGTATGCAGCGGCGGAGACCTATCAGTCTGAAAGACAGCGATGAAGACCTCACCCGCAGCTCGCTGTTCTCCGCCAATATAGATAACGTGACCGTCGTCACACGCACCTCGGTGACAGCCAACTACGGCGACCGATACAGCAGCGTTTCCGTTTTCGGAGTTTATCCGGATTATACTGTCATCCACAAGATAGAAGTGAAATACGGACGCTTCATCAATCCCTACGACATCAAGAACATGCGGAAAGTTGCCGTGATACCGGAATCCCTTGCAGAAAGGCTGCTGCACACGGGTGAATCGGCAGAGTCCATGGTGGGTACGAACATCAAGGTGGGAGGATTCTCGTTCAAGGTGGTCGGCATCACCAAGTCTGACGAATCCGATTTCAGCAGTAACATTTACGCGCCATTTACGGCTGTCCGTACCATCTGGAACCCCGGCGATGAACTGTCTGAGATAGTTTTCGACTTCCATGGACTTCCCGACGAGGAGGCCAACGAGGAATTCGAGGCCCGATACCGCGAAATCATCAACTCCAACCACAATGTTGCACCCGACGACCAGTCGGCCATATACATCAGGAACCAGTTTACCCAGAACATGCAGATGGAAAAGGGACGCAGCCTGCTTTCCACCTTCCTCTGGATAGTGGGTATCTTCACCCTGCTGAGCGGAGTCGTGGGAGTAAGCAACATCATGCTCATCACCGTGAAGGAACGTACGCACGAATTCGGCATACGCAAGGCCATAGGTGCGAGCCCCTGGAGCATCACAAAGCTCATAATGACTGAGAGTATCTGCATCACGGCCTTCTACGGCTACATAGGCATGGTCCTCGGAATGTTGGTCTGCGAACTGCTCGACAAGACGCTCGGACAGTCCACTACCGAAGTTATGAACCAGCAGGTTTCAATTTTCGTAGACCCCACCGTAGGGCTTGACGTGGCCCTGCAGGCTACACTACTGCTCATCGTGGCCGGTACCATAGCCGGACTCTTCCCCGCGCGACGCGCTGCCAAAGTCAGACCCATTGAAGCACTTAGAGCAGAATGAGACTCGGATTGGATACATTTTCGGAGATAGGCTACGCGCTTACCCGTAATAAGACCCGCACTTTCCTTACGGGTTTCGGAATCTTCTGGGGTATATTCATGCTGCTCGCCCTCATCGGTGGAGGACAGGGGATGAAAGAGAAGCTATACCTCAATTTCGAGGGCTTCGCGACCAACACCACCATCCTCATTTCTGACAGGACTTCGGAGCCTTATGCCGGTTTCCGAGAGGGACGCTATTGGCAGCTTACATATACGGATGTTGAGCGCTTGAAAACCATGATTCCCGGATTGGAAACCGTGACACCATTCTGCTCACGCTGGTCTGACACGGCCACCCGCGACGAGTATTCCGTCGACGGCAATATACGTGGAGTTTATCCCGAATATGCCTCAATCGAGACACCGAAAGTCAAGTACGGACGCTACCTCAACGAGATGGACATGATTCAAGAGCGCAAGGTTTGCGTCATAGGCAGCTACATCTACGAACAACTGTTCCCGGAGGGCGGTGACCCTTGCGGCCGCTACATAAAGGTGGGACCGGCGTACTACTGTATAGTCGGGGTGGATATGAATTCCGGAAATATCAGCATGAACGGTACGGCCGATGAGGCCGTAAGCATCCCGTTGCCGGTTTTCCAGAAGGTGTACAATTACGGCAATATCGTGGATGTGATCTGCCTTACGGGCAAGTCCGGAGTACGTATGTCTTCGCTGGAGGACCGCATGAGGGAGGTTCTCGCGAGTGAGCACAAATTTTCCCCCACCGACAAGCAGGCGATGTTCATCATAAACACCGAGCAGATGTTCTCGCTGGTAGATACGCTGTTCATAGGCATCAACTTCCTGATAGTGCTCATCGGTCTCGGAACCATACTCGCCGGAGCCATAGGAGTGAGCAACATCATGATGGTCACGGTCAAGGAACGCACCACGGAGATAGGCATACGCCGCGCAATAGGGGCCACTCCGAATGACATACTCGGTCAGATTATCCTCGAGAGCATCACTATAACCAGCCTTTCCGGAACATTCGGAATAGTGTTCTCCGTTGCTGTACTGGCCATGCTTGACTCGGCCGGAAACGGCAGCGTGAGCTATCAGGTAGGTTTCGGACTCGCAATAGGAGCATTGCTGATGATAATTGCGGTCGGAATATTGGCTGGTCTGGCACCCGCATCCCGTGCCATGAAAATCAAGCCCGTGGATGCAATGAGAGACGAATAACAATAAAAACTACAGATAATGAAAAAGGCATTCAGGTACATCATCATCGCCATTGTGGTGATTGTCGTAGTGGGAACTTTCGTGTTCCTGTTCCGTAATTCGCGCCCGAAGGCGGTCAGCTATCAGGAATTGGAGGCCACAGTAATGGACATCCGGCGCACCACGGTGGTAACCGGAAATATTGAGCCGCGCAACGAGGTTGAAATCAAGCCGCAAATCAACGGCATCATCTCCGAAATATACAAGGAGGCGGGCCAGCAGGTGCAGGAGAACGAAATCATCGCCAAGCTGAAAGTGATTCCGGACATGAGTTCCTTGAGTTCGGCTGAATCCCGCGTCCGACTGGCTGAAATCAATCTGAAACAGGCCCAGATAGATTTCGAGAGAGAAAAGGCCCTCTATGACAAGGATCTCGTAAGCGCAGAGGAATATGACCAGGTATATCAGGCGCTGAAACAGGCCGATGAAGAGCGCTTGGCTGCCCAAGATGCCTTGGAGGTCATCCGTGACGGTGTGTCCTCGTCCAATGCCACGGAAAGTTCCACGCTTATACGTTCCACGATCAGCGGGCTCATACTCGACATTCCCGTAAAAGTGGGTAACTCCGTGATTCAGGCCAACACGATGAATGACGGTACTACGGTGGCCAGCGTTGCCGACATGAGCGACCTCATCTTCAACGGCGACATAGACGAAACCGAGGTCGGCTCCCTGAAGGAAGGTATGCTCATGCTGATCAGCATAGGCGCGTTGCCCGAATACAGCTCAACGGCCACCTTGGAGTACATTTCGCCCAAGGCCGAGGAAAACAACGGTGCCAGCCAGTTCGAAATCAAGGCCGCGCTCAGCTATGACCCCGAATACACTATGCGTTCCGGCTACAGTGCAAATGCGGAAATCGTGCTGCAGGAGGCTGCCGGAGTGGTGTCCGTGCCCGAAA
The DNA here is from genome assembly GCA_964582235.1 of uncultured Muribaculaceae bacterium. GTDB lineage: Bacteria > Bacteroidota > Bacteroidia > Bacteroidales > UBA932 > Cryptobacteroides. Next base: position 9,838 of record CAZOQW010000029.1, read on the forward strand.
GTGCATTGGAATTCGAGGGCGACAGCTGCTATGTCTACATCAAGAAATCAGCAGACCTCTATGAGCGTGTGCCTGTTACTACGGGCCTGAGCGACGGAGTGAACATAGAGATTAAGTCAGGCCTGCAGGCAGGCGACAAGGTAAGGGGCATTCAAATCATAGATTAGCATATGAAAGCGCATAAATTCCTGCTTCTGCTGATGTTAGGAGCCGTTCCTGCCATGGCGCAGGATGTCTCTTCGCAGTACGACCACCCCTGGTCGCTCAAGGAGTGCATCGATTACGCAACGGAGCACAATATTTCCATACGCCAGAGCGAAATCACCCGCCAGCAGCGCGAGGTGGAACTGAATACGCAGCGCAACCGCCGTCTGCCTTCGGCCAGCGCGTCCCTGTCGGAGAACCTTTCTTTCGGCCGCGGACTCTCTGCCGACAATACCTACGTCAATTCCAACACGACTTCCACTTCGTTTACCTTAGGTGCGGAAATCCCGATTTTTCAGGGTCTCGACATAAATAACGGCATCAAGCTCGGCAAACTTTCCCTCGAAGCGGCCACGGAAGACCTTGAAAAGGCCAAGGACGATGTGCAGGTAAATGTGGCACAGGCTTACGTGGAAATACTTTACAATCTGGAAATGCTCAGAGTGGCGGAAAATCAGGTAGACCGCGACATCGAGCTGCTCGAAAAGGTGCGGGCCCAGAGGGAAGTGGGCAAGGCCAGCGCGGCGGAAGTCGCTGCCCAGCAGGCTACCCTGGCCCAGAGCCGTCTGTCCCTCACCCAGGCTGCCAATAACTACAAGCTCTCGCTGCTGACGCTTACGCAATTGTTGGAATTCAGCTCGCCGGAAGGCTTCGAAGTGGTGGAACCGTCCACAGAAATCTTCGAACTGCAGCTTTTGGAGAACCCTGAGTCCATCTACGCCGTGGCGGTGCAGGAAAAACCGGCCATACGCTCGGCCCTGCTGAATTTGGAATATGCCCGGGTGAACATCGCCCGCTCGAAAGGCAGTTACCTGCCCACGCTTTCGCTTAACGGCGGCATCGGCACAAATTACTATACGACCTCGAACAGCTCCTCAATGTCGTTTGGCGACCAGCTCAGCAACAACTTCTCGCAATACGTGGGACTGTCATTGAGCATTCCCATTTTCGCCAGATTTTCCACGAGAAATTCCGTAAGGGATGCCGAGCTGACCTTCAAGAACCAGCAGCTTCAGGTCGAGAGTACGAAGAAGTCGCTATATCAGGAAATACAGCAGGCCTACTACAACGCCGTGGCAGCGCAGGCCCAGTACCTGAGTTCCGAAGAATCGGCCCGCAGCGCACAGCTGCATTATGAACTCACGGGTGAGAAATATGCCAACGGCAAGGCCAGCATAACTGAATACAACGATGCCAAGAACAGCTATCTCAGTGCAGAGTCGGATTTTGTCCGCGCAAAGTACGAGTGTCTGTTCCAGACAAAGTTGCTCGATTTCTATAAAGGTATTGACCTTGAATTCTAAGGAAAAGGCCCTAAGCGGCCTTTCCTTTCAGATATTCGTCTATCGCCTTGGCCGCCGTCCTTCCGGCTCCCATTGCCAGTATTACGGTAGCTGCGCCGGTTACGGCATCTCCTCCTGCGAACACGCCCGGCCTTGTCGTCGCTCCGTTTTCATCGGCAACGAGACCTCCGCGCTTCGTGGTTTCCAGACCTTCCGTCGTCGAAGGTATGAGAGGATTTGACGAAGTTCCCAAAGCCATTATCACGGTCTCGGTCGGAATCTCGAACTCCGAGCCGGGTATGGCCACCGGCCTGCGGCGACCGCTTTCATCAGGCTCGCCGAGTTCCATTTTCACGCATTTCAAGGCCCTTACCCAGCCGCGTTCATCGGAGAGAATCTCCACCGGGTTCGTCAGCATGTCGAAGACTATGCCTTCTTCCACTGCATGATGTACTTCTTCGGCCCTTGCAGGCAGTTCCTTTTCAGTGCGGCGGTAGACTATATGTACCTCGGCGCCGAGACGCAGGGCGGTGCGGGCGGCATCCATGGCCACGTTTCCGCCTCCTACCACACAGCAGCGCTTGCCCGGATGTATGGGGGTGGGGGAGTCGGGCTGCCATGCGTTCATCAAGTTGCTTCTGGTCAGGAACTCGTTGGCGGAGAACACTCCGCAAAGATTTTCGCCCGGTATGCCCATGAACTTCGGCGTTCCCGCTCCGGTGCCTATGAACACGGCCTCGAAGCCCATTTCGTCCATCAGCTGGTCTACGGTCAGAGTCCGGCCTATGAGTATGTTCGTGTGTATCTTCACGCCCATGCGCAGCACGTCGGCTATTTCCTTTTTCAACACGGCCTCTTTCGGCAGCCTGAATTCGGGTATGCCGTATGCAAGCACGCCTCCGGCCTTGTGCAGAGCCTCGAAAATGCTGACATCGTAGCCGGATTTTGCCAAATCGTATGCGCAGGCCAGTCCTGCCGGACCGGAACCCACAATAGCCACCTTGCGTCCGTTGCTTTCCGGCAACTGCACGGATTCATCCGTTCCGGAAGCCTCACGCTGTTCCCTCATGTAGTCGGCGACGAACCTTTCCAATTTGCCTATGGCCACCGGTTCGCCCTTTACGCCGAGTATGCAGCTGCCCTCGCACTGGCTTTCCTGCGGACATACGCGGCCGCAGACTGCGGGCAGGGATGAGTCCCGGGCAATAACTTCTGCGGCTCCGGCTATGTCTCCTTCAACCAATTTTGCGATAAAATCCGGAATCTGGAGGTTCACCGGGCAGGCGGTCACACAGCGGGGATTCTTGCAGTGCAGGCAACGCGTGGCCTCCAGCAGGGCCTCTTCCTTGTTGTAACCGTAGCAGACTTCTTCAAAATTGTGCGCACGCTGTTTCGGGTCCTGTTCGCGCACCGGGACCCTCGGAATCCTTGCAGCCATCACTTGCCCCTCCCTATTTTGCATTCATGTTTGTGGAGAGCCTCTGTCTCCTCTGTCTTATACTGGCCCTGACGGCGCATGGCCTCATCGAAATCTACCTCATAGCCATCGAATTCCGGCCCGTCCACGCAGGCAAACTTCGTCTTTCCGCCCACGCTTACGCGGCAGGCTCCGCACATTCCCGTACCGTCCACCATCAAGGTGTTCAAGCTCACGATTATGGGCAGACCGAGCTTCTTTGCGGTCATGGTGGTGAACTTCATCATTATCATCGGACCTATCGCCACAGCGTGCGTGTATTCATGTCCTTCATTTACGAGCTTTTCCAATAAGGCCGTCACCATGCCGTGAAAACCCTCCGAGCCATCGTCCGTACAGATATGGACATGGTCGCACACGGCAGCCATTTCCTCCTTGTATATCAGCAGCCCGGCAGTTTTTGCACCGATTATAACGTCCACTGCGGCTCCGTGCTCGTGCAGCCACTTCGCCTGGGGATATACGGGTGCTGTTCCCACTCCGCCGGCAATGAATATGTATTTGTGGCTGTGCAGTTCCTCCGGCGTGCAATTCATGAAATCGGACGGCCTTCCCAAAGGTCCGGTCACGTCCTTGAACTCATCTCCGGCGTTCATTCCGACTATTTCCATGGTCGATGCGCCTATGGGTTGCGTGACTATGCTGACGCAGCCTTGTTCTTTATCGTAGTCACTGATAGTCAATGGTATGCGCTCACTGTTCTCATGCGCGCGGACTATGAGGAACTGTCCCGGCCTGGCTGCAGCCGCAAGCAGGGGAGCCTCCACCTTCATCCGGCAGATGTTGGGTGTGAGCATTTCTTTTTCTAATATTTTGTACATGATTTTCTTTTTATTCTATCGTCCACTCTGCACCGTCCTTGGTGTCCTTGACCTGTATGCCGAGGGCCTTCAGTGCATCGCGTATGCTGTCGGAGGTTGCCCAGTCCTTTGCGGCCTTGGCCTTTGCACGCTGCTCCAGCACCATGTCCATGAGTCCGCCGACTATTCTGCCGCTCTCGCTTCCGGCGTTTTCCTCGTCTTTGAGTCCCAGTACGCCGAATACTATGTCATTGAATATCTGCACGAGGCAGTCCATGTCCTCTTTGCTTAGGTTGAGCTGTCCGGCTTTCGCGCTGTTGATTATCCTGACGGCCTCGGAAATGTGGGAAAGGGCGATGGGCGTGTTGAGGTCATCGCACAGTGCGTCGTACACTCCTTCCGCCACGGCTTTCACATCCGGCGAAACAGCATCGAAACTGTCGGGGACCGGCCCGAAAGTCTCCTCCCCGTAGGGCCATGTGGGCATTGTGCTCCCGCTCATCGCATAAAGGTCCCGGGCTGCCTGCATAAGGCGTTTCAGTCCTTTTTCGGCTGCCTTGAGCGCATCGTTGGAGAAGTCGAGCGTGCTGCGGTAGTGGGCCTGCAGTATGAAGAAACGGACGGTCATCGGCGAATAAGCCCCGTCAAGTTTGGGGTGGTTGCCGCTGAAAAGTTCCGGCAGGGTAATGAAATTGCCGAGCGACTTGCCCATCTTCTGTCCGTTGATGGTTATCATGTTGTTGTGTACCCAGTAATGTACGCCTTGAGTGCCTCGTGAGGCCTGGTTCTGGGCTATTTCACATTCGTGATGCGGGAACACGAGGTCCATTCCGCCTCCGTGTATGTCGAATTCGTGTCCGAGATATTTCTCTCCCATGACCGAGCACTCCATGTGCCATCCCGGGAAACCTTCGCCCCAGGGGGACGGCCATCTCATTATGTGCTCCGGCTCGGCTTTTTTCCACAGGGCAAAGTCGTAAGGAGCCTTCTTGTCGCTCTGTCCGTCGAGAGAACGGGTGCCTTCGAGCGTGTCGTCCAGAGTGCGTCCGGAGAGTACTCCGTAGTTGAAATCCTTGCTGTACTTTGCTATGTCGAAATATACGCTGCCGTTGCTCTCGTAGGCATAGCCGGCTTCGAGAATTTTCTTGACTGCCTCTATCTGCTCAATGATATGCCCGGATGCCCTCGGCTCTATGGACGGCGGAGCCACGTTGAGCCGGCGCATGGCCTCGTGATAGCGCAAGGTGTAGGTCTGCACCACTTCCATCGGCTCCAGTTCTTCCAGCCGGGCCTTCTTTGCTATCTTGTCTTCTCCCTCGTCGGCGTCATGCTCCAAATGTCCTACGTCGGTGATGTTACGCACATAGCGCACCTTGTATCCGAGGTGGCGCAGGAACTTGAAAAGCACGTCGTAGGTGATTCCGGGGCGTGCGTGTCCGAGATGTGCGTCGCCGTAGACGGTAGGCCCGCAGACGTACATGCCCACGTGTCCGGGGTTGATAGGCGTGAATACTTCTTTTTTTCTGCTAAGGGTATTGGTGATTCTGAAAACTCTCATAAATGGCTTCTTAAATCTTGCGAAGATAGCAATTTAATTCGTATTTTGGTCCCATGAAACTCATCAGTTGGAACGTTAACGGTCTGAGGGCCGTGGCAGGCAAGGGCTTCGCCGAAAGTTTTGCGGCTTTGGATGCCGATGTCGTATGCTTGCAGGAAACCAAGTTGCAGCAAGGTCAGATTAATCTTGAATTTCCCGGTTATACTTCATATTGGAATTATGCCGACAAGAAAGGCTATTCCGGCACTTGCATATACACACGGGTGCCCGTGGTTTCGGCTACTTACGGATTGGGTATCGACGAGCATGACCACGAGGGCCGTGTGATTACTTTGGATTTCGGCAGTTTCCGCTTGGTGGATGTCTATGTGCCCAATTCGCAGGACGGACTCCGCAGGCTTGATTACCGTATGCGCTGGGAGGACGATTTCCGCAATTACGTTAAGTCGCTCGCGGCAAAAAAGCCGGTGGTGATATGTGGGGATATGAATGTGGCGCACGAGGAAATCGACCTGAAAAATCCTTCCACGAACCATTTCAACGCCGGATTCACTGATGAGGAAAGGGGCAAGATGAGCGAATTGCTGGCCGCCGGTTTCTGCGACAGCTGGCGTTATCAGCATCCCGGTGAGGCCAAATATTCATGGTGGTCATATCGCATGAGGGCCCGCGAAAGGAACGTGGGTTGGCGTATCGACTACTTCCTCGTTTCCGATGCCCTGCGCCCCGCAATCCGCAGCACGGAAATCCATAACGAAATCTTCGGCTCGGACCACTGCCCGGTGGAACTGGTGCTGGAGCAGTAGAGCGGCCTGCAACGGCGGCGGGGCCTGTGTCGGGTTGTGGTTTGATTGCCGGGGTGTCTTGGCTGGGATGGTATTATGATCTCGGCTACGGGTATTTTTGTTGAAATGTGCAGTAATATCGAATAATCTTGCTATTTTTGTAGCATAACTGCAAAAACGGCCCTCAGATGATACTAAAAATTGAATTGGAGAATTTCTTCTCCATTAAGGACAGGATAAGGATTGATTTCAGGGCAGCCTCTATAAACACAGCCTTGTCCAGGGAGTTGGCCTGCAATGTGATGACTTGGAAAGGTGTGCCCGTGCTTAAATCGGTGGGACTTTTCGGTCCCAATGCGTCAGGCAAGTCCAACATCTTGAAGGCTATCTCGTTTTGTTGCAGGATGATACTTGATTCACATCTACATAATGAAGGTGTGATCTTCAGCTTCGAGCCGTTCAAGTTCGATGGATACCCCCAACTTTCGAGCAGTTTCCTGATAGACTTTGTTTGTGAGAATGTGGAATACGAGTATGCATTTGAACTTACGCGTGAGCGCATCATAAGCGAAAGCCTGTACCATTATCCTTCGGGTAGGCGTGCGAAAGTCTTTGCACGGAATGCCGATGGCAAGTATAGTTTTGGGACCGGCGTTGTCTCGAAACCACAGGATGTAATCATGAACACCAGCGACAAGAATCTCTTTCTGAGCCGTGCAAGTTCGATGAACAGGCCCTTCGCCCAAACGCTGTACCGATATTTCCGGAGTCAGTTCCTGCTTGGTCTTGTCAATGTGAACGATCTTACGATTCAAGACAGTTTCAATACATACAAGCCTGTGATTCTAAAAGCCCTTGAGATATGTGACTCCGACATCACTGACATTGAGATGCGAAAGGAGAGAGTTCCTGCACCCATGCTTCCGGCGGCGGGACAAGCGGAAATGCCGTTCAAACTCGTGGACGCTCTTCGTTTCAAGACAACCCACCGGGGCCGGAACGACGTGAGCTTCGACTTGGATATGGAGGAGTCAAACGGGACAAGAAAACTGTTCCAGATACTCATACGCTTGTTGGACGTGGTGAAGAATAAGAAAAGCATCATGATGGACGAGTTCGACATGGGGCTGCACACGCGCTTGGCAGACTTTATACTCGACCTTGTGCATGCCTCGGAAAGCAGCCAGTTGCTGTTTACATCGCACAATACGAACCTCATCGATATCAAGCGACTAAGACGTGACCAAATTGTCTTTGTCAACAAGTCGGAGGATGGCGCTACCAACGTCTATTCCTTGTACGACTTCAAGGATTTCCGTGAAAACATGGATGCCGAGAAAGGATATATCCAAGGCCGCTTCGATGCAGTGCCTTATGTGGACTCTTCCGTTGAAAGCATCAAGCAAATATTGGAGGGCTGACCATGGGAAGCAAAAGGGAAAAGTCGATGCCCTTGCGGATGCGCAAGATAATCCTCGTCATTTGCGAGGGTGAAACGGAGGAAAGTTACGTGAACCTATTGAAGAGATGGTACAAGTCGCCTATAAAAATTGTTTCCCATGTCGCGGGAACGAAGATATCGCCGTCATTTGTCGAGAAGCGGGCCGGAGAACTTAAAATTTCGCGGGAGGATGAGGTGCAGACGTACCTCATGTACGACATGGACGTTCAGTCTATCAATGAGAAACTGTCCGCATGCAAAGCCGGCCTTCTATTGAGCAATCCTTGTTTTGAACTTTGGTTGCTGTTGCACGCGAAAGACCAGAAGTCGGCGATAAGTTCAGATGAAGTCATTAAAGAACTTAAAGGCAGCGCGAACGTATGGCGGAACTACGCTAAGTCCTCCTTCACGGACACGCAGAAAGCATTTCTGAAAGAAAACACCTCTATTGCAATGGAAAGAGCCACTCGTCTGGAAGAATTCAAGAATCCCTCCACGGGAGTTTATAAACTCGTGCAAAAATTGGCCGGTGAGCATAGATGAGGAAGTTTCTTTCTTGATTGGCACAGTGTAAAACGGTCAGTGAAACGTTTTGCAATACCGGATTGTATGGGGCAGACTTTGTCTGTTTGGGTATTACTTGCATATGGGACGGCACTACCTTATAATTATTCAGTTTGTCTAAATCAACTCTTGATTGTGGAACTCTGAATTCTTTTTCAGTACTGATTCCTCTTACATCTTTACTTTGTAATATATAGTTTCGCTCATCATATTCTTCAATATACGGCCCAATCTCCTGCATCGGATATTTGTGCTTCAGTTCCTGGATATAGCTCTGGCAGACCTGCATCAATGGAGCCGCTTTCGCCTCATTCTGCTCTTTGATTTCCTTAAATGCTTTCCAAGCGTTCACCACTTTCTGCTGTTCGGCAATAGAGGGAAGAGGAATAAGTAATTCACCCAATTTACGTAAATTGTATTCCGCTCTCTGACTGCCAAAATTATCATAATCTACATATCTGTAAAATTCCTCTCGCCTGAGATAAAGTGTTAAAAATTCTGCAGATAATAAGGACTGGTATTTCTCTTTTATATGAAACACTTGATATAGGTGAGATACGATACACATTCCGCCTGTTCTATAGGCTAATGAACCTATATTTAACCTGGAGGGGTTATAAACAATATCACCATGCCTGACAACCTTATATGGCTTTAGATTGATATTATCAGTAATGGCCTTTGTCGGTTGAAATTCACCCTCGCTGTTCACTCCTTCAATAAGATCAACACCATATTTTAGTGATGAGTTATTTTCTCGCCTTTGAGATATATAATCCCCGAGCCTTACCCATTTTACACCGCCGCTTTCCATATCACACCTCCTCTTTCCCATGCTGTTCCATAAAGAAGCGTTTCTGCTGCTCGATTTCCCGGCGCAGTTCTTCTTCGGTAGGCATGTATGTCATATACTTGGCAGCAAAAAGTTGCTCGCTGCCATTAAGAACGGAATATTTTGCCATTACCTTATCGGTTTCGGTACAAAGCAATATGCCTATTGTGGGGTTATCACTCTCATCTTTTACAAGGTCATCATACATCCGCACATACATGTCCAGTTGCCCCACATCCTCATGTGTCAAAGCATGTGTTTTCAATTCAAACAGCACGTAACGCTTGAGCTTGATGTTGTAGAATACGAGGTCAATATAAAAATCACCGGTATCCGTGGTAATGTGTTTCTGCCTGTCGACAAAAGCAAAACCGCGCCCCAATTCCATAATAAATTGTTGCAGGTGATCTATCAAGGCTTGTTCTAATTGACTCTCATCATACTTGCAGTCCTTGCGGAATCCTAAGAACTCTGCTACTACCGGACTCTTGATGTATTCCAACGGATCATTCTTGGCAACAATCTCCGGTGCCGGCAATGCCAGCCCTTCTCTTATGCAAGCCATGCGGCGACCATAATATTGTGTACCTATGTTGCGCTGAAGTGTTCTCGAACTCCACATTTGTTCCGAGGCTTCTTTCATATACCACTCTCTGGCCTTAGGGTCTGCCACCTGTATAATCGTGCGGAAATGTGTCCACGTCAAATTGTGAACGCGCGCGTTCACAATTTCCAAGTCATTGAAACACAGATAGAACTGGCGAAAATAATTTAAATTCCGCTTGCTGAATGCCCTGCCATATTTAGGTACTAATTGTTCTGCCAATGTTCTAATCAAACGGGCCCCATATTGCGCGCGGACGGCACCATGTTGTTCCTCTTCCACGATCCTTCTCCCTATATGCCAATAGGTAAGCACAGCAATTTGATTGGCTGCAGCATACGCTTGTTTCCGCCCCTGCTCAATGATGGTTCTAATATCGGAAACGAAACCCTCGCTTATTATATCGGTCTGTTCTTTATTCTTTTCCATATCCCAAAACTTTAAAAGCATTTACGAGTTCTGCTTCATTCGCATCCCATCTTTTCTTCAGCTCGTCAAACTTATGGCTCATCTCAGTGAGTGCAGCCTTATAGTCTATCTCTGTATCGCGGTCAACGAACTCTATGTAACGGGACGGAACAAGAGAGTATCCCTTTTCCCGGATTTCACCGATGCGGGCAGCATAATACAGCTCAGGTTCGGCATATTCAGCATGATTTTCCGTCTGCCAGTCGAAATATATTTTACAAACCCGTTCTATCTGATTTTCCGATAACCGGACGTATTTCTTTTCGTAGATGTTTTCGTTCCAAGTGCGGAGGTCGATGAACAGGATTTCACCTGTGCGGTCACGCAGTTGTCTGCCGTGCCACGGCCCTCCTTTCTTGTTGTTGTTCAATATCCAGAGCGTAACGGATATATCGGTAGAATAGAACATATTGCGCGGCAAGACAATGATGGCTTCCACCTTGTCGTTCTCGATAAGCTGTTTGCGTATCTCCTGTGTGTCGCTGTCATCCAATGCTCCGTTGGCAAGCAGGAATCCGGCAATGCCGCGACTGACATCCAGTTTGTTCAAAATGTGAAGAATCCATGCGTAGTTGGCATTGCTGGCAGGTGGGACACCATAGCCTTGCCAGCGGGGATCCGTTTCAAAACCTCCATACTCGGCATATTTCTTCAAATTGAATGGAGGATTTGCCATGATATAGTGGAACTTGCTGTCTTTATGCTGGTCGTTGGAAAAGGTAGAGACTGCTTTGTCTCCCAAATGGTAGGAGATGCCCCGGATAGCCAGATTCATCTTGGCCAGACGATAGGTAGCCGGTTCTGATTCCTGCCCATACACATTGACAGCTTTTGTGTTGCCTCCGTGTGCTTCAATGAACTTGGTTGCCTGCACGAACATGCCACCGGAGCCACAGCAAGGGTCATAGACCGTACCGTCGAACGGCTCAATAAGTGAGGCAATAAGCTCCACGATAGAGTGAGGTGTATAAAACTCACCTTCTTCCTTGTCGGCATTGATCGAAAAGGCTTGCAAGAAATATTCATACACACGTCCTATAAGGTCGTGATCGGTGAACTTCTGTGGATCTATCTTGTTAATTTCGTCTACCACACTCTTCAGAACACCCGGTTCAAGGGCCGTTTTCGTGAAAATCTGCTGCGGCAGGGCATTTTTCAGTTTGGGTTCATTGTCATCCAGCGTCTTTATGGCTGTATCGAAAGCGATGGCCATGCCGGTAGGAGCCGTAAGAATCAGTTTGTCCCAGAATGTCTCATCGGTCAGGAAGAACACTCCGTCCTGCATATACTGATTGGGACGGGACAGCTGCATTTCAACAAAAGCCTCGTCGTGAATGCCTTGAACCTCTACAATCTCATGCCTGATTTTCTCTTTTTGCTGCTTGAACCGTTCTCCTATGAATTTCAAGAACACAAGAGTCAGCAACAAATCGCGCTTGTCGGTCATGGCGGCACGCCCTCTCAAACTGTTGCGACAGTTAAAGAGAATTGTCTCTAAGGTCTCCTCCTTCGTTATTTTTGTCTGTTTCTTGGCCATTTTATCGTTCTGTCAATTTATTCTGTCCTCAGCAAATCATCCACAGACACATCCAAAACCTTTGCTATTCGAATAAGCATTTCCACATTGGGCTGAGTTGTATTTGTAACCCATTTGGAAATTACGGCAGGATCCTTATCCAATTGTTCCGAGAGCCATTTATTGCTCTTGTTTTTCTCT
>CAZOQW010000030.1:0-21338 GCA_964582235.1 uncultured Muribaculaceae bacterium
TCATATAGTGGCAGTCGTTATTTGGTGATCAATATGTACTTGTTCGAAGGCTTACATAGATTTGTATGCGAACTGCATTTTCCGAAGTTCCCAAAAACTTTTTCCTGACTTCGTCGCTTCAAAAATTGTAATTTTGCGTACCCTGATTTTGGGTACGCAAGCTATTTTTTATGTTTATTAAGCGAAAGAAGAATCGTTCAGAAACGTATAAAGAACTTATAACAATCGGCATAGCCAAGAGTCCCAAAGAAATAGACGCATTGATCTTTCAGCTATAACTACACCGACATTGCCCGATGGAGAGAAACTTATTCATTTCCTTGTCCTGATTCTATATATCAGCATGGCGACAAGCACTATTGAGAGCATGATTGCACCCACTGTGCGGTAGCCGAGAACTACGCTGTAGTAGGGAAGGAGCTGGCCGAACAGGCAGCAGGTGTCGTAGATGGCCGAGGCCATGGTGAGACAGGTCATAAAGAACAGCAGGTTATTCATACGCTTATCTGCAAGCTGCTCGTCCTTGATCTGTTCCTGCGAAATCATGTGGTACAGTTCCTCTTTTTTCCCATCGATGCCGAGTCCGTGAACCACGCAGGCACTGAATTCGATCGGAAGGAAATTGTACGAAATGGTCTGGAATGAGCAGTTACGCTCAAATTCCACCGATTCTTTCTTCAGGGCCTGCACATTTTCACGTTCATAGCGGAAGCGATTGGTCAAGCGGAAAAGATAGTTGCGCCGGAAAAGCTGCCAAATGTATATCAGTCCGAAATAGTCGTCGCACCAATTGTTCTCCAGCCAATCGGGGCAATCCAGACTGAGTATGGTGACGGTGTCGGCAAGGCACAGGGCCTTCCAATTTTTGTATACTGAAAGGCTGTTTTCCACCATTATCCGTCCTAAATACTGTTCCGAGGGAGCATTGAACCCGCTGGATGCGCAGGAACCTATGGGCGCAAGTGTACCGAGTTCGAACAGCAGTTCATCCGTGATACCGCTTCCACTCTTTATTTTTGCAATGCTGAACAGGCTCAACTTGTTGCCATCTTCTACCAAGTCCATGTAGTCGAAATCCTTGCCTTTTGCGGCAGCGGCCGAAAGTGAACGCCATACAACAGTGAGCGGGTCCACAGCAAGTTGTCTGAATTCTTTGAGAAAAGCTTCAGACAACAGCTTAAGATTACGCAACTTACTCATTATAAGCGTAATATCGTCCGCGTCTACACCGGAAAGCTCCACACGAATAGAAAACAGTGCGTGACGGAACGGCATCAGGTAAAGATCCGCACAGACCAACCTGAGGGCGATACGCCGCTCTTCAATATGGTGGGACAACGCAATTTCCAGATCCCTATCCAAGTTGAGGCGAAAACGCTGCATCGACACGTTTTCCCCGGCATCCGGCTTAAATGAGAAACGCACAAAATCGGGGAAGTAGTAATATTCGTAATCAGTGATTTCGGCAGCTCCGAGTTCAACACCCTGCCAGCATCCGTCCAGTTTTGAGGCGCAGGCCCCGCGACCTTCGGCGAGGTAAAATCCTCCACAAAGAAATCCGATATAGTCCATAGGCATCAGAACAGTCCGGGGTTATCTGTGATTACTCCATCCACACGCTCCAATAGCTTTTCCTTGCGCTTGTTCAAGGTCCATACCTTCACCTCATAGCCACGTTCATGGCACTTGCGCACGAAGTTCTTGCCGGCCCCGAGTGAATGTTGCACATTAAACGAAGACACATACGGGTACTTGTCCCAAGTAAAACTGCTGAATCCGCCGTCGAAACTTAAGCCAAGCGCGGGGGAGGCGAAGTAGAAGAGCTTTTCCAGACGGATTTCCGGCGCAAGGGCATGAATACGCTCCAAAACGGCGGCATTGAAAGACTGTACCACCACCCATGAAGCGGCATCATGCCTGCGTATATACTCAACGCATGCTTCCTCAAGTCCGTGGCGGCTGTGCTTGGAATACTTGATTTCCAGCAGCAGTTCGGCTCTCCCGTCAATAAGCGACAGCACTTCGTCAAGGGTAGGAAGGCTCTCCGGGGTGGGATTGCCCCCGGCGTCCAGCAGATGCAGGGATTTAAGTTGTGAGAGGTACATTTCGCTTATGTAGCCCTTTCCGTCTGTTGTACGGCCCACCGACGGGTCGTGACAGACTACGACACAGGAGTCAGCGCTCAAGTGAACGTCAATTTCTATCATGTGCGCCCCGGCCTCAATTCCGGCCTCTATGCAGGACAGGCTGTTTTCTATCCCCAGTTTGGCACCGCCCCTGTGGGCGACGATGGTGAGTGAATCTTCTAACGTTTTCTTCATATCGTTTGCTGCGCAGGCCTGCAAACAGAGCACGGCGAAGAGCGCACATCCAATAATTTTGATTTTCATAATTTTACGTCAAATAGTGAATCGAACCCATCCCGGATTACGGCATCTAACCAATCGAAACAGTCCTTGTGGTCAGGAACTCGGGCTATGATGCGTTGAGCAAAGTTTTGGAACGGTCTAAAATTCACGAGCCCCCAAATTACGAAATTTCCGAAATTATGCGTAAAAAGGTCGGAAAGAGTTTCACCGCCGGGATTGTAGTTCAACACTTCGTCGTTGTACTTGCTGACTCCGGCGAATTGCAGTCCGCTGATGTCGCGTTTCAAGAAATTGTTCACCCGTTCAGGGTAATAGTTCTTGGCTGTGGACAGCACCGAGCCTATGAGTTGCACCAGTCCCTGCTTATCTTTTTCGTCCTCACCGCATTCCATTGCATCGAACTCGGCTATTAGCGCCGGGTCGGCGAAAAGTTCCATAATGTAGAGCAGCAGACCGAGAGCGGTCTCTATGTAGCCGTTGTCGGAAATCAGTTCGGAGATGTTGTCGATGAGGTGGTATAGCAGTTTCCTGTTCTTCGTGCCGATGGCTTCCTCTATCAGCCCGTAAAAGGTCGGGACTGCGGTTGCATCGCCCTCGTGCGGCACATTGTCTCCGGTGTGGGTGCAATACACGTCGGCGTACCAATTCATCACGTCTCTCTTGTACAGGCCCGTGGTGTTGGCTTTGGCGCTGTTACGGGCCTTGAACCCTCCCTTGCAGCGGCGTGTCCAATCGGCTGCCTCGCGGGAATATATCTCCATGAGTTCCGGATTATATTTGGTGGAGTTCTTCTGAACTTGATACAGTATGTAGAGCATGGACATCTGTGAGTAGTCGAACCACTCCGTACTGCGGTAGCTTTCGCTGAAGAACGTCCTCACTACCGGCGCGATGTTTTCCCAGCCGCGTATTCCGGCCACTACCATCAGCCTTTCGAGTATGAAGTAGGAGAAACTGTCACCACTTTCGTAAGCTTTCAGCAACTTGGGATGCACGTCCGCGAAATTTTCGAAGCTCCCACTGTCTAAATACCGGGCGACTTCAGCGGCGTAGCGACGGCACCATTTGCCTTCCGGTCCCGGTTCAGCAGGCACCACAGCGTCGTCCCAGAAACTCTGGTATTCTATGGCATTGTTCACGTACTGCGCCTGGAAAGTGATTTGCCGGCGCAATATGCTGGTTAAGACAGGCATGACCATCTTGACAAGCCGGAAGTTGAAAGTCAGGTATGAGAGCAGGGAACGTATCTGTTCCATGAGCGAGGAAACCTTGGCGGAAGAGTCCGGCTGTCCCGCACGCAACTCATCGAATATCAGCATTACCGCTGTGCGTACCCCGGTCTCCACAAAAGCGAAGGCGGAGGAACGCAGCCTGGGATTTACCAACATGCGTAGCAGATTGTGTGACTGTACATTTGCAAGCATTTCCCCGACTATCTTTGCGGATACGTTGCCGTTCAACGGAGTGTGTTCGAGCGTATGGCTGCGGTTGTGCAGATAGTATATATACATGCAGGCATAGTTGCTCACCTCGCTGAGGGGATGTCGCACCAAAGTCCAAAGCAGGGAATAGGGATCTTGGCGGTACAGGTCGCTATTGTACCAGTCGCTGAGAAACATTCCTCCGACAACGCTTACGGTCGCGTTTCTGGCGAGGCGGAGCAAGGGAGCGAGGAGGGCATTGAGTTCCTTGTGCCTGGCTATCACAGTCTCATCGGCTTTGTTGGCGTATATACGCGAAATCACGTCATTGAACTCGGCAATCAACTTGTCCTTATCCGGCAGCGGCTCGTCAAGCATACGCCGTATAAGCGCAAATAGCCCGTCCTCGTAATTTTCGCGTATGAGCACGTTCATGAGTTCGCCGCACAGCAGGGCAAGCTCGTAGTTGTCCGGATAGTCCCGCATAAGGGCGACTATGGTCTCCGGGTTTGAAGTACGTTTCCAGTCGATGAGCAGGGCATTTCGCAGCGTGCCTATATAGACCACACTGCCACTTTCTTTTTCGAGTGCTTTCAGATAGACTTCCGGAGCTATCGCTCCTCCGCTCTCAGGTCTGTATTTCTCCACGAATACCTCGGCCATCAGGTATTCTAAAAACCTTTCGTAGATGAACTGGATTTCGGTCCTTCCATCGGGACTCTGTGTAAAGCGGAGTATGGGCCTTTCCGGCTTGTTGAGAAGTTCGGTATAGGCTACAGAAAAACCATCCTGTTTGAATATCAGGCGTGAAAGTCCGTGCAATGTAGCTTCTTTATTGTCCCGGGCTTTGCGCAGTTCCTCCCTGTCGATACGATCAACCGGATGGCCGTGCTCGTATTCTTCCAGCATATAGGAAGCCATGCGCAGCATTATCTCGTACTGTTGCCGCCCTGCGTAGGAATGAGCTATCATTTCGCTCATCTGCCTGAACAGGGCTATGGAGCCGTATGCGTCCAGATTTTCAGGAAGGGCTGTCCCGACATGGTTGGTACAGGCTATCTTGAGTATCAAGGGGTCTTTGAGCCTGACGAGCGAGGACTTGCTGAGGGAACCGAAGTCGCCATCCATTTGGTAGAGTTCCTGATATATGCCCCATGCCTTGCACAGTTCCTCCTGGCTGAAACCATGTACCTCGGCATCCCTGTCGAGCCCGAACATCAGCGGAGCATCTCGCTTTATCTGTTTTTGGAACAGGTTTTTCCACGAATAGCTGCGGCAAGTGAACAACAGTTTGAAATTTGGATATTCGGGACGTATGAAAAGTTCGCGGAATGCCTCGTATAGGCAGACTGGCCCGTCACTGTCGGCATGGGCCACTCCCTTATAACGCAGACATTCATTGATAGCGTCGAAGAAGATATAAACCTTGTGTCCTTCCTCCTGTGCCCGCTTGTGGACTTCCGCTACTATCTTGGCGGCATCCTTTCTCGGTGAAGTGCCGAAAATACGTCTCAAAGCTTCCGGCAAATCCTCTCCGGCGAAATCCGAGCTGCTGAAAACAAGCACGGCATCCTCACTGCGCGAAAGTTTTTCGGCCCAGAAGCAGAGCTGGTTGGTCTTGCCCTGGCCTGCCTCTCCGGGGAGAGGAAAGAGCGTTGTTTCGTCCGCGATGAAATCCCCGAACAACTGCGACAGACCGTCTCTGTCCACGA
Source organism: uncultured Muribaculaceae bacterium (assembly GCA_964582235.1). Classification (GTDB taxonomy): domain Bacteria; phylum Bacteroidota; class Bacteroidia; order Bacteroidales; family UBA932; genus Cryptobacteroides. The sequence continues at coordinate 5,503 of CAZOQW010000030.1, forward strand.
ACAGTTCCCGGTTGTATTTCTTTTCGCGGTATACCCGGCTCAGAAACCTTGCACTTTCCTCACGCATAAGGCTGCGCATCTCCGGCCAGTTCATTTCCTTGGCTATGTCAAAGGAGGGGACGCTGCGCTGCATGAACAGGTCGAAGTAGCGGTTCATCCTGTCGTCTATGACGGTGACCGCGTTCTCGTCCGGGGAGATGTATGCTATTTCCTCGTCTCTCAGGGATTGAAACAAGTAGTCGTAACCCTCTGCTGAGCGGAATGCCAGGGGAAACATTTCGCTTCCGTCCACGATGAAACTGTGTTCCGAATTGCTGCAACTGCATCCCTGCAAGGGCTTTAGTGCTTCTAGTACAAGCAGCACATGTGGCTCGAGCGTGAAGGTCACGCTGCGGTAGATTTCATTGGAGAGCGATGTACTGTGCCCCTTGTACTCATTGCGTATCTTGACCACTCCAGGTTCTTCCTTTGTGCCGAGCAGACGGTTGTAGCCTTTGCGGAATAGGGTTTCGGCCAGACTCCGGGCCAGTGCGTCATCCGGAAGTTCGCGTGTGGCAGTCTTGACCACCGGATTGAAGATGTCATTGACCCAGTCACCGAAGGACAGCGAACGCTTGCCGTCTATCTTGTCCACTATAGCCTTCATCCCGCGGCTTTCCTGCGGCATCCCCTTTTCGGCTTCCTGGAGCCTTGCAAAGAGCAGGCAGGAAGTGAACTGGACGCTGATTTCCAGAAAATCCAGACAGTGGTTCATTGTGGCCGAATAGTTATGGCTGCCAAGCTTGTCCACAAGGGCCTTCACCGGCTTTGCAAGCATACCCGGCAATCCGGCGATGCTGTCCCGCACCAAAGCCTCATTCCGGGCAAGTTGTTCTTTATTGTATTCTCGCAAAAAATCCATCATCCGTTCTCGCTGTTTCGGGTCTTTAAGGGTAGCAGGTCAGCACCCCGAAGTTAAGTATGACTATGCGATTTAACAAATTTACACAAAACCGAAAACAATCCAAACGAGCCTGTTCGATAGATCTACGATTTTCGCTGGAATTCTTCCGCAGTAAATCTGAACCGGACAACCTTTGAGATTGAAGTTCTTGCGCAGCTGGTTCTCGAGGAAGCGCTTGGGCTAAGACCAGCCAACTATTACAACAAATGTAAAAGAGGAAGCCGCATTTCTGCAACTTCCTCTTTTTCGCGGAGGGTGAGGGATTCGAACCCCCGAACCCGTTAAGGTCAACAGTTTTCAAGACTGCCGCCATCAACCACTCGGCCAACCCTCCTTCCCTGAAAGGGACTGCAAAGATATATAAAAACTTGTTAATTGCAAAATTTTTATTTTCTATCTCATCTCAACACCGCCCTATTCAATGCTTCACAACGGACAAACACCGACCTGACTGAAATCCGACACAGCGTCCTCGAAATTCGCACTCTGCATACCCGACCTTGGGGCACGCAAGCTATTTTGATGAGCATTGGTTATAACAAACAGGAAGAGGCTGTGGGGCACATTGACGAAGTCAGGAAAAACCGGCTATGGCATCGTCCGCCAGATTCAACACAAACCTCACCTCAAAAACACTGCCCCCTCAAAAACGCTTGACGGCGACAAATCTGCCGCCGTCAAACTTTCAATCTTTCTCACTGTCCCGCGCAAAGAACTTCCACTGGAACAATAGCAGGTAAAACGCCCCGACAGTCACGCAGGAGTCGGCGAAGTTGAACACCGGGCTGAAGAAAATCACCCTTGCACCATCGCGGATTATGGGGAAATAAAACATATCCACCACCTTGCCCATCAGGAAAGGAGCATAGCCCTGTCCGAACGGCACGAAATGCGACAGCATTCCGGGTACGGCCTCATTGAAAATCAACCCGTAGAACATGCAGTCCACGAGATTGCCTATAGCCCCGGCCGTAATCATCGAAAGCCCGACAAGAACACCGGTCGGTGTATTCCCCTTTTTCAGCAGCGAGCGTATCCAGATTATCAGCAACACACTCAGCACAACTCTGAAAAGGCTGAGCAGCACCTTGCCTACGGCTCCGCCGAAAGCCATGCCGAAAGCCATACCCTCGTTCTCAACGAAACACAGCCTGCACCACTCCCCTATGAGAGGTATCTGCTCACCGAGTTCCATGTTTGTCTTGACCAGAATCTTTATGACCTGGTCAATAAGCACAAGGGCCGCACCCAATATTATGAGTCCTGATCCTTTGGACAGTTTCATCCGCAGCGGGGACTAATTCTTGCCGTTCTTGGAACGCATTTCCTTGGCCTCTACGGTCAGCGTAGCGTGGGGAACCCTCTTGAGCCTCTCCTTGGGGATGAGCTTTCCGGTGGCACGGCACACTCCGTAGGTCTTGTTCTCGATGCGCACGAGAGCCGCTTCAAGATTCTGTATGAACTTGTATTGACGCTGTGCCATCTGGCTTGCCTCCTCCTTGGATAGCTGGTTGGCTCCGTCATCCTCTACCGTCTTGAACGACGGGGAAGTATCTTCGATGTCATTGGTTCCATTGTGAAGCACAACATCACGGAGAGTGTTGTACTCGGCCTTGGCGGCGGCAAGTTTTTCTTCAATAATGGCCTTGAACTCGGCCAGCTCTGCGTCTGAGTAACGTGTCTTTTCGACAGGAGTTACTACATTCTTGTTTGTGTCTTCTGACATACGCTATAGTAAGGTTTTATATTATTAACATTTTGCTATGCTGACTTTCACGGAAGTGTCACCCCACTCGATGACGGCGGCATCGGCCGGAGCTTCATTCATGGGCTTCAGTACGAGGGAAAGTGAGAGCGTCTGACCGGCGATATAGTCGGAAAATTCGCTCATGGCATCCTCGATTTCCCCATAGTTTTCGGAATCTGCATATATTATGGTGTTTATTCTGTCCGTAACCTCAAAACCGCTTTCCTTGCGGAGGTTCTGAATCGGATGGACAAGCTCTCTGGCCACGCCCTCACGGATAAGCTGAGGGGTCTGCACTATATCCAGGGCCAGGGTCAGCGTACCCTCTGAGGCAACGAGCCAGCCCGGCATATCCTCGGAATTGATTTCGTAGTCTTCCTTGCGCAGCACCACCTCACCGCCGGGAAGCTGGAGTACGTAATCTCCTTCTGCCTTCTCTATGGCGGCTATTTCCTCTTGGCCAAGCCCGGTAAACGCGGCGGCAATCTCCTTCATGCGCTTGCCGTAAATCTTGCCGAGCGTCTTGAAGTTGGGCTTGATTTTCTTCGTTATGATGCCGGTAGTATCGTGCAGGAACTCTATTTCCTTGACATTCACTTCCGTAAGGAAAATGTCCTTGACTCTCATGATGTGGTCCTTGACCTCGTCGTCTATCACGGGCAGGAGTACGCGTGCAAGGGGCTTGCGCACATTGATTCCCACCTTCTTGCGCAGCGCAAGAACCATTGACGATGCTTTCTGGGCAAAGGACATACTCTGTTCGAGTCCGGCATCCACAAGGGAGAGGTCGGCATCGGGCATGAGCACATAATGCACGGAGTCCGCGCCGGGAACGAGGTCGCGATAGAGCCTGTCGGCATAGAAAGGCGCAATGGGCGCACTGAGTACGGCCACTACCTTCAAGGCTTCATACAGGGTGCAGTAAGCGGAGAGCTTGTCCTCGTTCATGCCGCTGCCCCAAAGTCTCTTCTTGTTCAGGCGGATGTACCAGTTGCTGAGATCGGCACAGACGAAATCCTGAATCAGGCGGCCTGCCGTAGTGAAGTCGTAATCCTCGTAAGCCTTGCGTGCCCCGTCGATGAGGGTGTTGAGCTTGCTGACTATCCAGCGGTCGAACATGGGCCTGTGGTCGTAGGGTACAGAACCGCTTTCGGGGTCAAAGCCGTCGATGTTGGCATACAGGGCGAACACCGAATAGGAATTGTAGAGCGTGCCGAAGAACTTGCGGCGCACTTCCTCAACTCCCGCCTCATCGAACTTCAGATTGTCCCAGGGCTGGGCATTCGTAAGCATATACCAACGGAGGGCATCGGCCCCGTATTTGTCGAGCTCCATGAACGGGTCAACTGCATTGCCGAGACGCTTGCTCATCTTCTCGCCGTTCTTGTCGAGCACCAATCCGTTGGAAATCACCCTCTTGAAGGCCGGAGTGCCGCTCACCATCGTGTGGATGGCGTGCAGGGTATAGAACCAGCCGCGGGTCTGGTCCACGCCCTCGGCTATGAAGTCGGCGGTGCAGCCGAAATCCGCGGTGTCCTTGCCCCGCAGCCCCGTCTGGGCATAGGGCATGGCTCCGGAATCGAACCACACGTCTATCAAGTCGGTCTCGCGCACCATTTTCCTGCCGCTTGGACTCACAAGGAATATATTGTCCACATAGGGACGATGCAGGTCTATCCTTTCGTAATTCTCCTTGCTCATGTCTCCGGGAACGAAGCCGGCTTCTTTCAGCGGATTGGCTTCCATAATTCCGGCTGCCACGGACTCCTCGATGCGATTGTAAAGTTCCTCGACGGAGCCTATGCAGATTTCCTCCTTGCCGTCCTCGGTACGCCAGATCGGCAGCGGAGTGCCCCAATAGCGGCTGCGGCTCAAATTCCAGTTCTGGATATTTTCGAGCCACTTTCCGAAACGTCCCGTTCCTGTGGATTCCGGCTTCCATTCTATTCCGGAATTGAGTTCCATCATCTGCTCGCGCACTGCGGTGGTCTTGATGAACCAGCTGTTCAGCGGATAGTAGAGCACCGGCTTGTCGGTACGCCAGCAATGTGGGTAGGAGTGTACGTGTTTTTCTATCTTGAAAGCCTTGCCCTGCTTTTTGAGCATTACGCAGAGATCCACATCGAGGGTGGGAGCATCTGCGGGCAGGCTGTCGTCATAAGCGTTCTTTACATAGCGGCCGGCCCATTCGGCATAGTCCTCCGACACCCTGTCTGCGACATAGTCGGGATCGAGGTCCTCAATGCGATAGAAACGGCCTTTCAGGTCCACCTGGGCCTGGGGATTTCCCTCGCGGTCCAGCACAGTCAGCGCAGGCACGCCGTTCTGTTCGGCAACTCTGGCATCGTCGGCACCGAAAGTCGGGGCTATATGAACTATGCCCGTACCTTCATCGGTGGATACATAATCTCCGGGGATCACCTTGAACGCACCGTCATCGGGACGGAACCAAGGGATGAGCTGCTCGTACTCCATGCCCACGAATTCGGAGCCTTTCATTTCGGCCACTATTTCATGCGGTATCTTATCACCGAACAGCGACGGAACAAGAGCCTTGGCAGCCACATACACGGCTTCTTTGCCGCTGTAGGGATTGGTTGCACGAACCTTTGCATAGTCTATGTTCGGACCTACGCAGAGGGCGGTATTTGAGGGCAGAGTCCAGGGAGTCGTGGTCCAGGCCAGGAAATACAGGTTTTCCTCGCCCTTGGCCTTGAACTGCACCGTGCAGGTCGTATCCTTTACATCGCGGTAGCAACCGGGCTGGTTCAGCTCATGGCTGCTGAGTCCGGTACCTGCTGCAGGAGAATAGGGCTGTATGGACTTGCCCTTGTAAAGCAGTCCTTTGCCGTAAATGTCCTTCAGGAGCCACCACAGGGTCTCGATATAGCGGTTGTCGTAAGTGATGTACGGATCGTCCATATCCACCCAGTAGCCTATGCGCTCGGTGAGGTTGCGCCATTCGGCGGTATATTTCATCACCTCGGAACGGCAGCAGCGGTTGTATTCCTCAACGCTTATCTTCTTGCCTATGTCATCCTTGGTTATGCCGAGCATCTTCTCCACTCCGAGCTCCACGGGAAGCCCGTGAGTGTCCCAGCCGGCACGGCGGCGCACCTTGTAGCCCGTCTGAGTCTTGTAACGGCAAATCGTGTCCTTTATGGAACGCGCCATGACATGGTGGATTCCGGGCATACCGTTGGCGGAAGGCGGACCCTCGAAGAACACGAACTCGGGAGCACCCTCCCTGAGTTCCAGCGACTTTTCGAATGCATCCTCCTTCTTCCACGCCTGCAGAATCTCATCCCCCACAGCGACGAGGTCAAGGCCGTTATATTCTTTAAAACTCATAATTTTTAGCTATTTTTGCGCACAAATCAATCTGCAAAGTTAAGTATTTCCGCCAATTTACACAAAGGCTATGGGTATCTTGGATATCATTCTGCTTATCTGCTTCATACCGGCAATAGTCAACGGAATCAGCAAAGGTTTCGTTTCCCAGGTGGTTCAGATAGTGGCCATTATCATAGGAGCATGGGCAGCATTCCACTTCTCGTCCGTCATCTGCGCGTGGCTGTCGCAGTATCTGACCATGGACCCGGTCATTCTGAAAATCATCGCTTTCGTCCTGGTGATAATAGTCATCACCATGTTGTTGAACCTGTTGGGCAATATGCTCACACGCTTGCTGCATGCCCTTGCGTTAGGTTTCCTGAACAGGGGTCTCGGACTGGTTTTCAGCTTACTCAAGGTCGCTCTCGTGCTCGGACTGCTGATAATGCTGTTTGAAAACCTGAATGCCGCCGCCAACATCGTGGATAAGGAAATGCTATACGAATCCCGCGTATATGTAATGCTTCGCGACTTTGCAGATTTCATATTCCCCTACCTCAAAGGCCTTGCAGCCGAAATAAGTGCCTGACAAATGAGCAAGATAATACTTATAGAAACTTCGGCAGCGCTCTGTTCGACCGCACTTGCGATAGACGGGCGCATAGCCGCAGAGCGAATCAGCACCGAACCCCGTTCGCACGCATCCATGACGGCGGTGTTCATTAAGGAAATACTGGATGAATGCGGACTGAAAGCCGCCGACTGCGATGCCGTCGCCGTGAGTGCCGGACCCGGGTCGTACACCGGACTCAGGGTCGGAAGTTCCACCGCCAAGGGCATCTGCTTCGCTACCGGTCTGCCGCTGATTGCAGTGAGCACTCTGGAACTGCTTTGCCAACAGGCGTTCGAGGAAGGGAATGTGCCCGAAGGCTGCAAGTACATCGTACCCATGATAGACGCACGGAGAATGGAGGTATATTCAGCGAAATATCCGGTGGAAAGTTTTCCCGAAGGCGCATCGGAAGCGGAAGCCGTGATTGTGGATGCCCAGTCATACTCCGATATTCTTGCAGAAGGGACAGTTCTGTTCACCGGCGACGGCGCCGGAAAGTGCGATGGAACCATAGTCTCGCCCAATGCCCGTTTCGCACCGAGTGCTCCCCTTGCCCGCTACATGCTGAAACCGGCGGAAAGGGCTCTGGAACTTGGAAAATTTGAAAATACTGCGTATTTTGAACCGTTCTATCTCAAGCAGTTCACCGCAACTGTCAGCAAGAAGAAATGGTTATGAGCGAGATTAATGATATTTTCAGTATACTTTTAGTCCTGTTCTTCGCCATATGCGGCGTTACGGCTACCTATGCCGATGCCAAGAAAAACGCGAAAAAGAAGGGCGGGACACTGACACCACAGCAGCAGGCGAAGCAGAAAGCCGCCGAAGAAGCCCGTCAGCGCAGGCAGCAGCGGGCGCAGGAACGGAGAATCATGCCCGGCGACTATGAGACCTCGAAGCGCACGACGGCTACCGAGCCAGGCAAACGCAGGCCCCAGGTAGTTGCAAAGCCGATTTTCGACAAAGACGGGAAGTTGATTGTCCCGGAAGAAGAGAGCCGCAGGTTCTTCAGCACGACTTCATCGGGAGACGTACAGGTATCCTACGGTCCGGCAACACCGGTTCCACAGACCGTTCAGCCCAAACCAAAGCCGGCAGCCGCCGCAGCCCCTGCCGCAAAGACAGTCCCGGAGACCAAAACGGCTCCGGCAGCAAAGACAGATACCCCGGAAAACGTCAGCGACGGGGCAAAGGGAGGTCTCGAATCCCTGTCTGAACTCAGCGAACTGCAGAAAATGGTAGTCTACGCCGAGATACTGCATCCCAGATTCCAGGATTAGTTTTTCGGGCCAACGCCCCATACCCGTCCGCGTTCTGCCATAGCGGGCGCGGCTCTGAATCATTGCTGTCCGATAAAACTCGTCAGACACAAAAAGTATTATTACTCCCGGAAGCAGCCGTTTGCATTGCTCTCAACTTCTGTGTAAATTTGCCGGATATGCAAAAAGTTTCGTTATGGCAGCTGTTCCTCGTGTTTGCCAAGATAGGAACGTTCACGATAGGCGGCGGTTATGTCATGATACCTTTGATACAGAAGGAACTCAGTTCACGCAAGTGGGTGGAAGGTGACGAATTGGACGATGTGGTGGTTCTCGCCCAAAGCGCACCGGGTCTGCTTGCGGTAAACATGGCAATCTATTCCGGCTACAAGGTGGCAGGGCTGAAAGGCAGCATCGCGGCCACGTTGGGGGCCGTACTTCCATCTTTTCTGATAATCCTGCTGATTGCCGCATTCTTCACGAATTTCAAGGACAACGAAATAGTCAGACGCATATTCCAGGGAGTGCGCCCCGTAGCCGTCTCCCTGATACTCGTACCGGCCATAAACATGGCGCGGCAGGGATGCAAGAAACTGTGGGCCTGGCTGTTATGCTTCGCCACACTGTTCTGCGTGGCGTTCCTGAAAGTCTCCCCGATATGGATAATAATCTGCGTGATAGCCTGCGCCTGCGGCATAAGCGCGATAAATAAAGACAGACACTGATGGCACTGCTGCTCTGGCAACTCTTTTCCACCTTCTTCATCATCGGCCTTTTCAACTTCGGTGGTGGAGGCGCGATGATTTCACTCATCCAGACGCAGGTGGTAAGCGCCCACAACTGGATCAGCGAGACCGAATTCACTGACATAGTGGCAATATCGCAGACCACTCCGGGTCCTGTTGGCATCAACTGCGCCACTTACGTCGGCTTCGAGGTATTCCACGCTTCGGGCTACGGCATGATTGCCGGCATAATCGGTTCCGCAACCGCCACCCTGGCCATAGTGCTGCCTTCGTTCCTGATTTTCTTCTTGATAGTGAAGATTTTCAACCGTTTCCACGAGAGCCGCTATTTCGTTGCGTCAATGACTGCCTTGAAACCCGCCGTGGCAGGCCTGATTGGTGCCGCCGCTCTCATCCTGATGTTCAACATCTCGTGGACGGGCGCAGTTCCCCATCTCAGCCTGCTGAAGGACAACTTCTGCGACTGGACTTCCTGGGTCCTGCTCATCGGGGCCTTCCTGCTTTCGTATTTTAAAAAAGTCAATCCCATTGCGCTCATACTCGCGTCAGGGGTAATTGGCCTGATAATATATTAATACCATGAAACTTAAATTCCAGCATCTCTTCGCCGGCATCGCTGCCCTGTTGCTTTTTCACGGGGCCTGCGCCGCCGCCAATCCTGTCGTGCAAATTTTCCCGCAACCCGCCGAGACCGTAATGCTCAAAGGCAAACTGAAAGTCTCGGGAGCCAGCATCAAATGCGACCCGCGCATCGACTCCCTCAGCATGGTCGCAATCAACAGGTTCGCCGCATCAATAGGCATAGCCAGCGGCAAGGTATGCAGCCTGTCATCTCCTATGGGCATAGAAGCCAGCGTGGAAAATGAAAGCGCAAAGGGCATAATTTTCCTGCTCGACCGTAACTATGACAAAGAAGAATACAGCATCTCCGTAGGCAAACGGGCCGCAGTCATCAAGGCTTCCGGCAGCGGAGGCTTCATCCCGGCACTTCAAACGCTCTGTCAGATGCTGCCCGAAAGCATCTACGGCAAAGCGCTCGCGGAAAACGACAAGTGGTATCTTCCCTGCTGCGAGATTCACGACAAGCCGCAGAACGCAGAGCGCACCATGCTGCTTGACTGCAGCGAATACTACCTCAGCACGGACTGTATCAAGAATACGCTCGAACTCATGAGCATCTTCAAGCTGAACCGTCTCGTATGGCAGCTCAGCGGCGACCTCGGCTGGAGAGTGGAGATAAAAGCTTATCCCATGCTTACCCAGATGGGCAGCTGGCGCGAAGAACCGGGAATGGAGAACGTACCCGAATTCAGCAGCCACAAACGTTACGGCGGTTATTACAGCCGCAGTGCCGTAAAGGAAATAGTAAACTACGCTGCCGGACTGGGCATAGAGGTGATTCCCTTCGTAAACTTGCCCGAACACTGCCTGCCTGTACTGAGCGCATATCCGGCCTTGTCCTGCGACGGCCGTGAGCGCGAAATCACGCGGGAAGAAGCGGCTGCCGCTCCTATGCTCTGCATGTCCAAGCCGGAAGCTGTGGAATTTGTGACCGAGGTGGCCGAAGAACTCGCGCTGATGTTCAATTCGGATGTTGTCGTATTGGGAAGCGAAGATTTTACCGTAGCCGATGAAATTTTGGGCATCTATGGAAAAGCAAGGGCCGATATGCCGGGCGAAGATGTGCCTGCGGTAACAGGCGCAACTCCGGAAAACGTGTATGGTCTTGTTGCGGATGCGGTTCTGTCCTGCACGGCGGCTTACTGGAACCCGGATTCCGGGACCCTGGACAACGCGGAACTCGAAAACCATGTGCTTCTCATCCTGCAAAACGCCGGTTTCAATTATGAAAAAACAGTATCTTTGAGAGCTTTATAAAAGACTCTTAATCATGCTAACGTAGTTATCATACCCGGACAGGGCCGGTCAGTCGTTACCTGCAGAACTCAGCCCGGCTCACCCACCCGATTCCTCAAACAGGGCGCATGAAATAGAGAAACTCGAAGTTGAATTCTAAAACCCAGGATATGTTGTTCGATGTTGCAATTATCGGTGGTGGTCCCGGCGGATACGTAGCCGCCGAGCGTGCCGGTGCCGCCGGACTCAAAGTCGTATTGTTCGAAAGGAAGTCCCTCGGAGGAGTCTGCCTCAACGAGGGTTGCATCCCTACCAAGACCCTGCTTTACAGCGCAAAAATCTACAACTACGCCCTCACAGGCAACCACTACGGCGTGTATGTCAAGGAACCCGAGTACCATTATTCCGAAATCATCGCCCGCAAGGACAAGGTCGTAAGGAAGCTCGTTGCCGGAGTCAAGGCGGCAATGAAAGCCGGGAAAGTGCAGGTAGTCAGCGCAGAGGCAACGATTCAGGGACGCAGCGCAGAGGGCATCAGCGTGAGCGCCGCAGGCGAGACCTATCTTGCCAGGAACCTGCTCATCTGCACCGGTTCCGAAGCCGCCGTACCCCCTATTCCCGGTCTTGAGGAAGCCGGCGACGTGATAGTCACCAACCGTGAGATACTCAGCCTGCGCGAGCAGCCGGGGGAACTCGTGGTGATAGGCGGCGGCGTAATCGGAATGGAATTCGCCGCATTCTTCAGCACCCTCGGCACCAAGGTTACCGTAGTCGAGATGCTGCCCAAGATACTCGGTCCCATGGACGACGAAATCAGCGCGATGCTCCAGAAAATCTATGCAAAGCGCGGCATAAACTTCTGCCTGCGCAGCAAGGTCACCGGCATCGAGGGCAACACGGTCGTATATGAGGACCCGGACGGAAAGGTTTGCCGCGTCAGCGGAGACAAGATACTCGTGTCTGTAGGCCGCCGCGCCAACATCAAGGGCTTCGGCCTGGAGAACATCGGAGTGCAGGCCGAGCGCGGAATCAAGGTTGATGACCGCATGCGCACCAATGTTCCCGGAGTGTACGCCGCCGGTGACGTGACCGGATTCTCCATGCTTGCCCACACCGCAAGCCGCGAGGGCGAGGTGGCAATCAACAACATACTCGGAAAGAACGACCGCATGCGCTATGATGCCATTCCCGGAATCGTCTACACCAATCCCGAAGTCGCAGGCGTGGGACTCACCGAGGAAGAGGCCAATGCTTCCGGACGCGAATACGAGGTCGTCAAACTGCCCATGGCCTACTCCGGACGCTTCGTCGCAGAGAACGACGGCGGCGAGGGAATCTGCAAGATTATAGCAGGCAAGAAATACCACGAAGTGCTTGGCGTACACATGCTCGGCAACCCCTGCTCGGAAATCATCCACAGCGCCTGCATGGCCATCGAGACCAAAATGACCTTGGAGCAGCTGCAGGAGATAGTGTTCCCCCACCCCACCGTATCTGAAATCATAAAGGAAACCTCATTTACAATCAAACACTAAAACGCCATACCCAAGTCACTTTACGTTGACCCCGGTCCCACACACCTTTCCATGGGGCAGGAGGCTGGAGAGACAGGTCAGCAACACCTGCAACCAACATAAAAACCGTAATATTATGACAAAGTTGAGATTCATTTTAGGCGCAGTACTGCTCACAGGCGCGCTTACGGCGGCTTACGCGGCCGAAGATGAGGCCAGATTGTTGCGTTTCCCCACAGTCGGAGGCGACAAAATCGTGTTCTGCTATGCAGGAGACCTCTACAGCGTGGACATCAACGGAGGCGCGGCCGTCAGGCTGACTTCGCACCCCGGCTACGAGTCATTCCCGAAGATTTCCCCGGACGGAAAGACCGTGGCGTTCACCGGCCACTATGACGGCTCCACCGAAGTCTACACCATACCCATCGAGGGAGGCGAGCCCAAACGCATCACCTACACCGGAAACGTAAACCGTGACAGCGTAGGCGAACGCATGGGTCCCGACAACATTGTCATGGGCTGGACTCCCGACGGAAGCCAGATTATCTTCCGCAGCAAGCAGCAGTGCTTTTCCGGTCTGCGTGCAAGGCTTGCCCTCGTAGACGCCAATGGCGGACTGCCGGTATACTTGCCCACGACGGAAGGAGGTTTCTGCTCTTTCTCACCTGACGGCAGCAAGCTGGCGATGAACCGCATGTTCCGCGAATTCCGCACCTGGAAGCACTATCGCGGAGGTCAGGCCGATGAAATCTGGATAAACACCGTGGGCACTACGGAACTCACCAAGATTACCGACAACGATGCCCAGGACATATTCCCCATGTGGGTCGGCGACAACATCTACTACCTCTCCGACCGCGACTGGACAATGAATCTCTTTGTCTACAACACCGTCAGCGGACAGACTTCCAAGCTCACTGACTTCGACGAGTATGACTGCAAGTTCCCCGCAGCCAGCAACGACTGGATAGTGTTCGAGAACGGAGGATACATCTACAAATACGATGTTCACAAGGGCGGCGAGGCCACGAAAGTGGAGATTACGCTCAACAGCGACGGCATCTGGGGACGCAGCGAATACCGCACGCTCTCTCCCTCATTCGGCGGCTACAGCGTTTCTCCCAACGGCAAGCGCGTATTGGCCGAGGTGCGCGGAGACATATTCTCCATCCCTGCGCAGAACGGTCCCGTGCTGAACCTCACCCGTTCTCCCCAATCGCACGAAAGGGAGCCCGAATGGTCACCTGACGGCACTCAGATAGCATGGATTTCCGATGCGAGCGGCGAATACCAGATATATCTGGCTCCCGCAGACGAGCTTTCTGCCGGAAAGGCACTGACTTCATTCGACCACGGCTATCCCCAGGATCTCCAGTGGAATCCTGACGGCAGCAAGCTGTACTTCCGTACCGATGAGCGCGAGGTGTATGAGCTCGACCCCGTCTCAGGCAAACTCGACTGCATACTCAAAAGTGAGTTGGGCGGATTCTCCGGCATCAACTTCTCTCCCGACGGCAGTTGGATGACCTACACCACCATGCTCGACAACAACACATCAGCCGTTTGGCTTTACGATGTAGCCGGACGCGAGAGCTACCAGCTGACAGACAGATGGTACGATGCCCGCACTCCGATTTTCTCCCGTGACGGCAAGTACCTGTTCTTCACCTCGGCCCGCCAGTTCACCCCTCATTATTCTTCATTGGAATGGGATGCGGTGTTCGACCTCGGCAGCTACGCCTTCGTGGTTCCTCTCGCGGCCGGCACACCTGACCCCACCGTACTCAAATCCGATGAGCAGACGGCAGAGCCTGCTGACAAGGAGGAAGACAAGGGCGACAAGGGTGGCAAGCCCGGGAAGGACGGCAAGCCCGAAAAATCAAGCGAGGATAAAGCTGTGCGCACCACCGTGGACATCGAGGGTATCAGCCAGAGAATCAGCGTATTGCCCATCGACCCCGGTCACATCCGTCTGATAATTGCTAAGGACGACAAACTGTACTACAATGCGCGCGGACCAATGAAGGTTCTCGATCTGAAGACAATGAAGGTGTCTGACGGACCCGACTGCCAATACGTGGCTTTCAACGCCGACGCATCCAAGGTGCTCGTGCGCGCCGGAAGGCAAGAACTGAAGGTTGTGAACTTCGGTACTCCCCCTGCTTCCGCACCTGCACTCCCGACGGACGAAATCGCAATGACCGTGGACCACAAGAAAGAGTGGAAGCAGATTTTCGACGAGAGCTGGCGTATCACGCGCGACGGTTTCTATGTAGAGAACATGCACGGTGCCGACTGGGACCATATATATGAGAAATACGCCTGCATGTTGCCTTACGTGAACCATCGCGATGACCTGAGCTATCTCATAGGCGAGATGGTAGGAGAACTCAACGTAGGCCACGCATACATTACCTCCGGCGAGACTCCCGAAGTCAAGAACACCGCAGTCGGTCTGCTCGGCGGCGAATACAGCAAGGACGCAGCCACCGGAGCATTCCGCATAGACAGAATACTGCGTGGCGTGGATTGGGATGAAAGCCTGCGCTGCCCGTTGCTCGACAGCGGAGTGGATGCCAAAGTCGGCGAATACATAGTTGCAGTCAACGGCATTTCGGCGTCTGAACTGACCGCACCCGGCGAGGCCCTTGTGGGCAAGGTCGGCAAGACCGTTTCCATCACTCTCGCTTCCGATGCCAACGGCAAGGATGCCCGCACTGTATATGTCAAGCCCGTCGCAGACGAATCCCAGCTGGCATATTACGATTGGGTACAGCGCAACATAGAGATAGTCAATGAGCTTTCCGACGGCCAGATCGGATACATCCACATTCCTGACATGGGTCCCGAAGGTCTGGAGAGCTTCGCCCGTATGTACTACAGCCAGTTGGACAAGAAGGCCCTGATAGTGGATGACCGCATGAACGGCGGCGGAAACGTTTCGCCCATGATTCTTGAGCGCCTGCGCAGAGAGGTATACCGCATGAGCATGTACCGTAACCGTGTGGGCCAGCCCGTTCCCAACCAGGCGTTCTACGGTCCTATGGTGTGCCTGATAGACAAGTATTCCTCATCTGACGGCGACCTGTTCCCCTACGGTTTCCGCCAGCTCGGTCTTGGCAAGCTCGTCGGTATGCGCAGCTGGGGCGGAATTGTCGGCATTTCCGGTTCCAAGCCCTTCGTGGACGGACAGGACATGCGCACCCCGTTCTTTACCTCTTATTCGCTCGACGGCGAATGGATAATCGAGGGACATGGTGTTGACCCCGACGTGGAAGTGGACATCAATCCGTTCGAAGACTTCCTCGGCAACGATGCACAGCTCAAAAAGGCCGTGGAAATCCTGCTGGAGGAAATGAAGGAGTACAAGCCGCTGCCCGGAATCCCCGATGCTCCGACCAAGGCGGCAAGACCGACGACATAAAGAAAGCCCTCTGCTACATAGGCAAGGGCATGGACCCCGCCTACGGCTACGCTTGAGCTATCGCACAGGCCAGCCGTGGGCGTTTTCCGTTAAGAAGCCATATAGGCCTTATCTGTACGGACACCTTTATCGTAGCTTATGACACAGCTATCAGCTTCGACGTCAGATCTGTAAGTTTGCAGATAATAAGTTCCGGTCTGCAAGAGGCTCACTCGACCAGTCCAGGAGCTGGGGGACACGTGCCAGTCGTACACTATATCTCCTTCAGTTGTCATGACGGCAGTATATCCGTTGGATTCGCCGTAATCCAGCGATAAAGAACTGACTGTCCACTTATCATTACCCTCCACGGTATCACTGGCTTCTCTTACCGCCTGCAAACTGAAATTCATTGTTTCGT
>CAZOQW010000031.1:0-19761 GCA_964582235.1 uncultured Muribaculaceae bacterium
TCTATGACCCCAACGTGCCTGATCTTTTTGCCGAGGAGTTTGCCGGACTTCAACGTCAGGCGGAAGAGAAGCGCGAGGCTGCCGTGGAGAAGATCGAAAAGGAAGAGCAATACGCAGCTTCCTCCCGAAGGGCAGAAAGGGGTGGTATGATTACATAAACGAGCCGACATTAGCCGATGCAATCATGGATCGCCTCACCGCCAATGCGGTTCGGATAGAGCTTAAAGGTGAATCGATGAGAAGGAAAAATAACAGAAAATAATCATATCTTTGACGAACCTCAAGCGACCATTTCAAGTGGTGCATTTGAAAACGCTACAGGGGGTACATTTAATGTGATATAGTCACATACTACAAAGGTAGTACTTTCCAACAAAGAATGCATTGTGCAACCGCCTCTTTTTCGGAGCCAATTTGAACATATCAGATACCATAAGTGTGGGCTGTGTTCCGGCAATTTCCGGCAATAGGAACAAAAAATCCGAGCCCTTAACATGGACCCGGAAATAAGTTTTGCGGAAAGACAGGGATTCGAACCCTGGAGCCGCTTTGGACGGCCACACGCTTTCCAGACGTGCCTCTTCAGCCACTCGAGCATCTTTCCTTTCAGAGCAGCAAAGATAAGGATTTTCCATAAATCCGCAAGCGTCTTTGCCGGAATCCGGCAGCAAGATTCCCATTTGACCTGTTCGCCGGCAAATTCAGCCTCCCCTGCCCGGCAAAGTCTCCTGCCACACCCCCCCCTTTCGCCCGATCAAAAAAATCCGGCCGGACACCATTACGTCCGCCGGATTTCCTTTCAGGGTCAGCCCTGTACTATTTTCCTGACTGCTTTTTGTAATTGACCGCCGCCTCCACAAAAGCCGTGAAAATAGGCTGGGGACGCTCCGGAGTACTCTTCAACTCGGGATGGAACTGGGTTCCTATGAAGAAAGGATGCCCGTTCAACTCCACAACCTCCACAAGCCCGGTCTGGGGATTGCGGCCGGATGCCTTCATACCGGCATTCTCGAAAGCCTCCAAATAATCGGAATTGAATTCGTAGCGGTGCCTGTGACGCTCGGAAATCAGCGGACCGCCGTAAATACTGTATGCCAGCGAGCCGGGAGAAAGTTCGCACTGATAGGCTCCGAGCCTCATGGTTCCGCCCTTAATGGTGGTGGATTTCTGGTCCTCCATAAGGTCAATTACCGGATGGGTGGTCTTGGGATTCACCTCGGTAGAGGCGGCATCAGCGAAGCCGAGCACGTTGCGTGCAAATTCCACCACGCACATCTGCATGCCAAGGCAGATTCCGAAGAAGGGCACATAGTGCTCACGTGCATATTTCGCTGCAGTTATCTTGCCTTCCAGACCTCTTTCGCCGAAACCGGGAGCCACGAGTATGCCGTCCATGTTCCCGAGCACCTCTGCAGCGTTGTCCTCATTGAGATGCTCGCTGTGTACCGTATGTATGTTCACCTTGCACTCGTTGGCGGCTCCGGCATGGACGAAGGATTCAAGTATGGACTTGTATGCGTCCTGAAGCTCGACATACTTGCCCACAAGGGCAATGTCCACCTCGGATTTCGGGTTGCGCAGGCGGTTCAGGAAAGCATTCCACTCGCGCATATCGGGCTGAGCGAAATTCTCTATCTGCAGATGGCGCACAACAAGTTCGTCAAGGTGTTCATCGTGCATGTTCAGGGGCACCTGATATATGCTCCATGCATCGATCGACTGTATTACGTGACCGGGTTTTACGTTGCAGAACGCGGCTATCTTCTTGCGGAGTTCAGGTGTGAGTGGATGTTCGGTGCGGCAGACGATGATGTCGGGCATGACTCCTGACTGTTGGAGCATCTGCACCGAGTGCTGCGTAGGCTTGGTCTTGAGTTCCTTTGCAGCGTTCAGGTAAGGCACGAGCGTAAGATGTATGGTAAGCAGATCTTCGTCCGGCAATTCCCACTGGAGCTGGCGCACTGCTTCCACGAAAGGCTGTGACTCCATGTCTCCGACGGTACCGCCGATTTCGGTAATCACTATGTCGTATTTTCCGGTCTTGCCGAGAAGGAGCATGCGGCGCTTGATTTCATCTGTGATATGGGGCACAATCTGCACGGTCTTGCCGAGGTAAGCACCCTCCCTCTCCTTGGTTATCACAGTATTGTAAATCTTGCCGGTAGTGACATTGTTCGCCTTGGAAGTATGGACACCGAGGAAACGCTCGTAATGGCCGAGGTCAAGGTCGGTCTCTGCACCGTCCTCCGTAACATAGCATTCCCCGTGCTCATAGGGATTAAGTGTTCCCGGGTCGATGTTGATGTAGGGGTCGAACTTCTGAATAGTGACGCTCAGGCCTCGGGCCTGAAGAAGCTTGGCTAAAGATGCGGCGATAATGCCTTTACCGAGTGAGGAAGCCACTCCTCCCGTTACAAAAATATACTTGGTGTCCGTCATAACGGGATGCAAAGGTAGTCAAAAAACAGGAAAACCGCAACGAGAAGCAGAACTTCCGTGCTCCGCGCAAAACGCAAAAACCACAGTCAAAAACCGCAATCAGAGAGCCGGACGGGCGCAAACGACAAAAAGCAAAGCGGGGACCCCAAAACCGGAATCCCCCGCTTTAAACTTTCCCGATAAACCAAGAATCAGCGGTGCAAAAGACCGTTGGCGTAATCCTCTATGGCCTGAATGCGGACCAAGGCACGCTGCAACTTGCCGGTGGCAGTATGGGGCAGAGTCTGGCAAATCTTGTACAGTTTGGGACGCTTGTAGGTGGCGAGCATGTGGTTCTCATTGATGAACTGCACCAAATCCTTGACTTGCAGGTTCGCGCCCTCTTTTGCCACCACGTAGGCCACGGGAATCTGCTCCCTGAGTCTGTCAGGCACGCCGACCACGCAGGCCTCTGCCACGGCCGGGAATTCCTCAATCACGCTTTCCACCTGGGAAGGGTAGATATTCTCGCCCGCCGACACTATCATATCGTCCTTTCTCGCCTCCAGGGTCACGAAAGAATCCTTGTCCCAGGTGCCGAGGTCTCCGGTATAGAAAAAGCCGTCGCGGTAGCGCTTGTCGGTCAGAGCCTCGTTTGCGAAATACTGCAGGCTCGACTTCGCCCAGGAACCGATGATGATTTCTCCCAGTTCCTTGCCGTTCTTCTCAACCAAATCGTCCGGAGCCGCTTCGCGGTCAGGGTATATCTTCACCACCCTCACGTCATCGTCCGTGCAGGCCCTGCCGCATGAACCGGCGTGTTCGGGCAGGTCGGAAGGACGCAGGAAAGTGTTCCAGAAGGTCTCCGTAGTGCCATATCCGTTGAATATGCGCGGAGTCAGCACCTTCATGAAGCGTATGCAGTTCTCCTTGTCGAGCGGAGCACCCATGGTAACTATTCCCTTCAGGCTGCTCAGGTCGCATTCCCTCTGTTCCTGCATCCTGCAGAGCATGGAAAGCGTCGCGGGCACACCTATGAGGAAGTTCAGGCCGTAATCCTGAGTTGCCTGCAGGGTAGCACGGGCATTGAATTCACGCATTATCACCACCTCTCCACCGATATACAATGTGGGGCAGGGTCCTCCGGAATGTATGCCTCCCCTGTGGAACCAGGGGGTTGTGTTCATTGTCTTGTCTCCGGGCGACATGGGGAAATGCATTATCACGTCGTGAGCCGACAGCACCTCGTTAATCGAATAAAGGGGCACGCCCTTGGGCCTGTTGGTGGTTCCGGAAGTGTACAGGCGGGTAGTCTCGTCGTACATGTCGAATTCACAGCCGGGATCAGGCTCGGTCTCGGGGCAGCCGCACATGAAGGCTTCAAGACTGCCGGGGCCGTTGTCATCGGGATTCTGGGCTACGCTCAATATGGTTTTCGGACGGAAACTGCACATTCCGAGGGCAAGCTCCACCGTCTTCTCGCAGGATTCGTCATATACGAACACATCCGGCATTGAATCGTCGATATTCAGGGCTATCTCTCCGGCCGACAGGTTGTAATTGATGGGACAATTCACTGCAGCTAATTTCTGAGGCGCAAGATAGCAGTAAACGAACTCCACGCTGTTGTGCAGCATATACATCACCACGTCTCCCTTCTTTACCCCATTCCTCTGCAGGGCCCAGGCAAGACGGTTCACGTTGCGGTTGAGCTCATCATAAGTCAGCCTCACTCCGGTTGCAGGCGAATATACGGCAGGCCAATCGCCGCAGCGGGCGACATTGCGCATGAATCCGCCGATATATGTGAAGTTTTTTTCAAAACTTTTTCTGAAAAGTTCTTTGCGGTCCATATCCTTTAATCTACATATACTTTTAATCTACATATACTATTACGCTTGAATTCTGTCCGCCGAATCCGAAGGCGTTGGACATTGCAGCGTGTATTTTCTTCTTTCTGGCTTCTCCGGTTATTATGTCCACTCCCTCGCAGGAAGGGTCAAGCACGGAGGTATGTACGGTGGCGGGAAGTATGCCTTCGCGGCAGGCCATCAGGCAGCTTATCACTTCCGTGATACCGCCGGCACCCATCATGTGTCCCGTGGCGGCCTTGGTGGAACTCACAGAGGGCGTGCAGCCGGCAAATACTTCCTTGATAGCTGAAACCTCGACTGTGTCGCCTGCAGGCGTGGAAGTACCGTGGGCATTGATGTAGCCTATGTCGGAGGCGGAAAGCCCGGACTTGGCCAATGCGTCCCTCATGCAGGCCTTCGCTCCCCTGCCGTCGGGCGCGGGAGAAGTCACGTGGTAGGCATCGGTATTGTTGGCAGCGGCGAGCAGGTAGCCCAATATCGCCGCACCCCTCTCACGGGCATGTTCCTCGGTTTCCAGCACCAAGGCTCCGCTGCCCTCGCCCATCACGAAACCGTTGCGTCTCTCGTCGAAAGGGCAGCAGGCAAGTGCGGGGTCGGTCTCGCGGCTCAGGGCCTTTGCCATTGCAAGGGACGATGTGACTATGGGGCAAAGTATGCTCTCGGCACCGACCACTACCATCACATCGGCCTCGCCGGATGCAAGAAGCATCGTGGCAAGCTTGATTGCATCGCCGCCGGACGAGCAGGCTGTGCTCACAGTAAGGCTGGGGCCGAGCAGGCCGTATTGTATGGCTATCTGTGCAGCTGCGATGTTTCCGAGTATTTTCGGCACGAAGCGGGGGCTGACCTTTTCTCCCGTGCGGGTGTATTCATCCTGGGTGGCAGCGATGTCCACGACTCCGCCCATTGACGTACCCATGACGATTCCGGCACGACGTGTCCCGCCGTCAGGAAGCTCAAATCCGCTTTGGGCAATGGCCTCGCTTGCGGCCACGTATGCAAATTGTGAGAAAAGCGATGAATCTCTTACAAGACGTTTGGGCATGGCCACCGAGGCATCGAAGCCCCGTACCTGAGCGGCTACATTTACCGGGATATCCCCTATCGGGAATCGGTCTATCTTTGCTATGCCGCTATGTCCGCTTTTCAAGTTGTTCCAGAATTCCGTCACGCCTGTGCCTATTGGAGTCACGGCACCTGTTCCGGTTATAACTATTCTCTGCATTTTTTATCCTTTGAAAATTCGTCCCGCGAAATTACACAATTCAGCGGTTTACACCCCCGGAAGTGGCGGCGTTCACCACAATTTTCACCACAATTTTTACCACAATGCGTTCTAAAGGCGGTCAGAAGCGCATCTGTCCAGGATTGCCGGTTCGTAGGTTTTGCTTACCGGAATATTGGGGATGGCCGGATTGTCCAGGCTGATGTTGTAGCCGGCGGGCCCCTTGACGAGTGCATTCACCCTGTCTATATTGACTATATACTTGCGATGACAGCGCATCAGGCTGCTGCCCTTGAAACTCTCTTCCACCGTCTTGAGCCGGCAGCGCAGATAATAGTTCTTTATCTGTCCCCCGTCGTCGGTATACCACACCTTGATGTAGTTGTCATCGGATTCGATGAAATAAAGCCGGGAAATCTCGACCGAGAGGTTCATCACACCGCTGTTGTCGAAAATGGAAACCTTCTCCCTGTTCGCATTGTCCGACACCGGTTCCTTCAAGCTCATCAAGCGTATGGTTTTGTTCTTGTCTATAATGGCAAAGTACATCCCTGCGACTATGTAGGGAATCACGATGGAAGTGAAGCAGTAAAGCAGTGCGTTCATATATATCGTGACGAACGCTGCATCGGTCACGTTGATGATGCCGGTTTTGTTGCCGTGGATGGTGAAACCGGTGTACAGCAGACAGATTACGAACACCTCCGCCAGATTCCAAAGAACATAGGTCAGGTAGTTCAGGCTGAACAAGTTGCGCGTCTTGTACATAAGACATTTGCTGACTATCACCACCAGCATGCCTATTACAAAAAACGTCACCGTGTACGCGAAAGCCACGCTCGCGCCAAGCTGGAACCATGCGTTATGTGAAAAGGGGACGCTGACAAGTATGAACACGAGAGAGAACAGCGCGGTGAAAAGCACCGTTGCTGTCAGTTGGTAAGGTTCCCTGAGGAATGACGGTATTTCATCGAACAGTTTAGTCACGCCCTTCGATTGTAGCGGGCCAAAATTACCTCAAAATTTCGTATTCTCAAAAATTTTCAGGAGGTGTTCCCGGCCCGACAGTCTGTCAGGCTTTCAAGCACAAGGTACCGCCCTGCCGCTGTCCGACTCGCCGCTGCCGGAAGTCCCGCTAAAGCCGGCGACCCTGTCAGACCTTAAGCACAGCCCGGCTCTCGCGGCCGTCCACCACGCACTGCAACTCGGAATCGAAATGCACGAGCCGCAGATACACGCTTTCTTCCTCGGCCGGCATGGCGGAAAGGGCGGCGAAATCGCAGAATTCCCCCGGACGGGCAAAAGCATTGACATTGACATAGCCGACATTGAAAGAAGTCATATTCTGGAAGAAGTGCGAGCCCTGACTCGGATCCACACGGAAATTCTCGGTACAGCATTCCACCAACATCTTGGCCTCGGAAATGTCGCTCCAGCAAACCGGGATACCGAGCGAAGGTATGCTCGAACCCCAGCGGCCGAAACCTATCAGGGCATAGTTCCGTCCCTGCTCACGCATCCTGGCATTCAGCGCGGTCAGTTCGGAGGCTATTTCGCGGGTCTTGAGTATGTCGAAACTGTCGGGCTTGACATATATGATATCCTGCAGGCCCGGAATGAGTCCCGGACCTATGGCACAGCCGGAATTCAGCAAGGCCCCCTCGGAGTCTATTTCCTTCCAGTCCACCTTGGCAAATGAGACTTCCGAAGACACGGGACGGATCTGGAGCACATTGAACAGGGCCGGCACTCCGGGATGCGAGGGCAACTCCGCAGCAAACTCGATTTCAACGGGGCACTTGACCTCCCGTTCAGTTATATCGAGCAGGGTGCCGAGTATGTCCGCGAGCGGAAAAGTATCGTATTTGAGTATATGGGCGAAGGTCACGAACTTGGGACCGTTGGCAAAGGGCGAATCCACCAACCGGCCGTCCTGATAGTCGAAAGTGGAAACCACCTTGTTAAGTGAGGGGAAGCGACCGCACTCGGAAATCGGTATGCGTTCGAGGTTTACGGCATCGTCCACGGAGGTCTTGAACTTGTCCGGCTGCGTGTTGAGTGCGTACATGGCCTGCTGGGTCTCCCTCATCGTCAGTTCAGGCGTGGAAGTCTGGAGCACGTTCTTGGGGTATTTCGGCGAGAAGCGCAGCACCTGGTCTCCGTCCACCACCGCCTTTCCGAGTCCGTAGGCGAGCTTTACCACCCCGTCTTCCGGCTTTTCATAGCCTATGGGATAGAAATTTATCGAACGCGCGACACCGGAGAAAGTCGGGAAATAGTATCCGTCCTCCTCGCTTCCGCACACTTCCTGCAGGACTATGGCCATTTTCTCCTCGGAAATCACGTTGGAGGTGGATATGATGTAGCCTCGGGAGGCAGCGAAATAGATTGAGGCATAGACACTCTTGATGGCCTTGGAAAGCAGACGCAGCTCCTGGTCCTCGTTTTCTGTGTGGGGCACCATGTAGGTGGAATATACGCCGGCAAAGGGCTGGTAGTAAGAATCTTCGAGCACGGAGGACGAGCGCACGGCTATGGGCCTGCGGGCTATCCTGATGAATACGCGCAGGGCTTCCGTGAGGTCGGCTGGCAAGGTAGAGGCAACGAATTCCGAAAGGATTTCCGCATCCGAAAGGTCGGACTTGATGACGTAGCGCAAGCCGTTGTCGTGGATGAAGCGCTCGAAATAGTCGGTGGTGACGACCAAGGTCCTCGGAACAAGCACCCGGGCCTCCTTCCACTTGTCGTAAAGCTGGTACTTGGCAAGTATGTGATTGAGGAACGCAAGGCCGCGGGCCTTTCCGCCGAGAGAACCGTTGCCCAGACGTGCAAAACGTATGGCATCGTTGTAGGTTTCCGGTTCGAACTTGGCAACCAGACCGAGACACTGGCTTACGCGGTACTCGTGCACGAGGCGTATGTTCATTTTCCTTATTTCGGAAATATCAGTATCGGCTCCGATGACTATGGGACGGAAATGGTCGCCTATTGCGAACAGTCCCCGGCTGTAGAGCCAGCGCGATATGTAGTTTTTCCGGGCGAAATACCTTAAATCCTCGTCGGAGAGTTCCCCGATCAGGCGCTCGAACTCGTAAAGATTGCGGGCACGGGCCAACTCAACGCCGGTAGTGCGGTCCGTGACTATGAAATCGCCGAAGGCAAATTCCCGGCTGATGTATTCGCTGAGTTCATGGATGAGGGTCTTGGAGGACTTGCGCACGAAGCCTACACCGAGACTTTCCGCAACAGAACGCATACTTTCCTGCGAGGACTGGAGCAGGTAGGGCAAGGTGGGATTTTCCGACTTTATCAAGCGGCAGAGATTGATTCCGGCATCGGGAACTTCCGTGCTCCTCGGGTCCCGCTTGTGCAGGATGAAGCCCACATCGGAGATTATTCCGAGCATGTTGGACTTGTATTTTTGGTACAGCTCGTAGGCCTCGTCGTAGCAGGTCGCAAGCAATATCTTGGGTCGGGTGCGCTTTCGCATGAACTG
The DNA here is from genome assembly GCA_964582235.1 of uncultured Muribaculaceae bacterium. Classification (GTDB taxonomy): domain Bacteria; phylum Bacteroidota; class Bacteroidia; order Bacteroidales; family UBA932; genus Cryptobacteroides. The sequence goes on from CAZOQW010000031.1 coordinate 9,014, forward strand.
CTGCTCCTCGTTAAGGGAATCGCGCAGAGACTCGTCGTTCTGTTCCAGCACAAGCTTGTAAAGCAGGGGCAGATAGGTGGAATAGTAGCGGACGGAATCCTCCACCAGCATTATGGTCCTCACCCCGGATTCCAGTACGTCATGCTCGGCGTTGAGCTTGTCCTCGAGCAACTTGATTATGGCTATGATAAGGTCCGTGCTGTTGTTCCAGCAGAACACATAGTCTATATATTTCTTGTCCTGCCGGGCTATATAGTCATATATCACCTTGGAGAAGGAGGAGAGCAGGACTATGGGAGTGTCGGGCGCGGCTTCTTTTGCACGGCGCGAGAAGTCGAACACGTCGAGCTTTCCAACGTTGAACATGGTTATGATGAGGTCGTAATGGGTGTCGTGCCTTTCCAGCAGTTCGAGGGCCTCGATTGTGGTTTCCACCCTGTCTATCGAAGGCGGACTGGTCAGGTTCAGTTCAGTATAGTCCTGGGAAATGCGGGCTTCAATATGGCCGTCCTCCTCGAGCGAGAAGCTGTCGTAGTTGTTGCAAACCAGAAGCAGCCGGCTGATTCTTCTGGCCATCAACTTGGTGTAGTCCTGACTGAAATCCATTGTGGGCTTTGTTATTGCGTATTCGCAAAGTTAAGAAAATACAACCGAGTTGCATCTGCGTTTTCCTATTTTCGCTACCCGTAAATCGAAGACTACTACAATGCGGAAACTTTCTCTTGCAGCGATGCTGCTCTGCGCCACTTGCGCAATCGTTTCCTGCGGACACGGGCAGGACGGACATTCCCACACTAATCTGGAGGCGGTCGAACATGAACACGAGCATGATCACGACCACGCACACGATCATGACCAGGCAAACGAAGGACATGGCGGGGAGATAACTCTGTCGCCCGAAATGGCTGCCCAGGCCGGCGTAGAGGTCATGACCATAAACCCCGCACCTTTCAGAGGGGCAGTGCGCTGTTCGGGCAAGCTGGTTCCGGCATCAGGCAACGAGACTGCTGTCGCAGCGAAAACCTCGGGTATAATACGCTGGAACGGCGGTACCCCCTACCCCGGCAGCAAGGTCAGCGCCGGTCAGGAACTCGCAAGCATTTCGGCAAGCGGGATGAGCGAGGGCGATGCTGCGAGCCGCAATGCCATAGCCTACGAAACGGCTGCCCGCGAATACGAGAGGGCAAAGGCCATGCGGGCCGAGCGCATAATCTCCGAAAAGGAATTCAATGCAGCCGAGGCTGAGTTCAGGAACGCTGCAAACCAGTACGCAGGAGGCGAGATGGGTGTAAGCGCACCGTTCAACGGATATATTTCCCAGGTATTAAAGTCCGAAGGTGAATATGTGCAGGCAGGAGAGCAGCTTGCCGTGGTCCGAAACAACGACAGAATCGCGCTCACGGCGGAAGTTCCCGCCAGTCTTGCCGGAACGGTACAGTCCATAGACGGAGTGAATTTCCGTGCCGACTGCTCGGATTCGCTCTTTGCCCTGCGCGGCCGTGAGGGTCGTCCCGTCGGAACAGCCTCCTCGCTCAGTTCTGCATATCTGCCCGTTAGTTTCGAATTTTCAAATCCCGGAGGCCTGCTTCCCGGCTCGTTTGCGCGGATATGGCTGCTCACCTCCGAAAAGGATAACACGATTGCAGTTCCTGAAAGCGCGCTTACCGAGGAACAGGGCGAATATTTCGTGTACGTGAGACTGGACGAAGACTGCTACCGCAAGGTCCGCGTGGTAACCGGCGAGCGTAACGGACAGGAAGTAGAGATAGTTTCCGGTCTGAAAGGAGGAGAAGACGTGGTTGTAAAAGGCGCATTCAGCGTCCGCGTAGCCTCAAGTTCAAATGTAATTCCCGGTCATACCCATAATCATTGAGACCATGCTTGACAAGATAATCAAGTCTTCGCTCGGCAACAGACCCGCAGTGCTGATTACTGCCATAGTGGTTATCATCGCCGGCATATTCGTGCTCAACACCATGGAGGTGGACGTGTTCCCCGACCTGAATGCACCGACTGTGGTGGTGATGACAGAGGCTCCCGGAATGGCTCCGGAAGAAGTGGAGAAAACAGTTACCTTTCCAATAGAAACGGCGTTGAACGGGGCCACCGATGTGCGCAGGGTGCGTTCTTCGTCCACGACAGGTTTTTCTGTCGTGTGGGTAGAATTCGACTGGGGCACGGACATTTACCGCGACAGGCAGATAGTTTCGGAAAAATTGGCTACGCTCGGCGATGCCCTGCCCTCCAACGCCGGCACGCCCACGCTCGGACCCCAATCTTCCATACTCGGTGAAGTACTCATCATAGGACTCACCGTTGACGGAAACACAAGCATGGAGGAACTGAGGACCCTCGCCGACTGGACCATACGGCCGCAGCTTCTTTCCGTGGGCGGTGTGGCCCAGGTAGCCGTGATGGGCGGCGACGCGAAAGAATATCAGATACTGCTTGACCCCGAGCGTATGCGCTACCATGACGTAAGCCTGGACGAGGTTCTGGCGGCAACGGAAGACATGAACCGCAACGCTTCCGGAGGAGTTATATACGAATATTCCAACGAATACATAGTGCGCGGAATGTCTGCCAGTTCCACCCCTGAGGAAATCGCCGCCTCGTTGGTCAAGATTGACGAGAACGGAAAACCCGTTTGTCTGAAGGACATAGCCGAGGTGCATTCCGGCCCGAAAGAGCCACGCACCGGCACGGCTTCGGTAGAAGGCACTCCGGCAGTGTTGCTGACGGTAACCAAGCAGCCCAACGTGGCCACGCGGGAACTCACGGACAAACTCGACGCAAAAATGGAGGAATTGGCGAAGGTGCTGCCCTCCGATATCGAAATCAAGACAGACATCTTCCGTCAGAGCAATTTCATCGACGCATCCATAAGCAACATACGACAGGCCCTCGTCGAAGGTGCATTGTTCGTAGTGCTTGTGCTCTTCTTGTTCCTGATGAACGTGCGCACCACGGTTATTTCACTCGTGACGATTCCCCTGTCCCTGATTATAACCATCATCGTGCTGAGAATCACGGGCATGAGCATCAATACCATGAGCATAGGCGGAATGGCCATAGCGATAGGCTCGCTCGTCGATGACGCGATAGTGGACGTGGACAATGTATTCAAGCGGCTCAGGGAGAACCGCCTGCTGCCTGAGGGCAAACGGCTTGGAGTCATGGACGTGGTCTATCATGCTTCGCGAGAAGTGAGAATGCCCATAATGAACTCCACCTTTATAATAGTAGTGAGCTTTATCCCGATTTTCTTCCTTTCGGGCGTCGAAGGCAGGATGCTCGTTCCCCTCGGTACCGCATTCATAGTGTCCCTCTTCGCTTCAACGCTCATTGCACTCACGCTTACTCCCGTGCTGTGCAGTTATCTGCTCAAGAACACCGGAATGACGGAGCGCAGCAAAAAGGAACCCCCGCTGACCCGTTGGCTGAAAAAAGGATACTCGGTTTTGTTGTCCGCAACACTGAGGCACAGGAAAAGCGTAATCGCCGTTTCTGCGGTCGCAGTAATCGGAGCAGTGATTCTGGCCTGCAGTTTCGGCTCGTCCTTCCTACCCTCGTTTAACGAAGGTTCGTTCACCATCAATGTCAGCACCCTGCCCGGAGTGTCGTTGGAGGAAAGCGACCGCATAGGCAGGCGGGCCGAGGAACTGATACTCTCAGTGCCGGAAATCAAGACGGTTGCAAGGAAAACCGGACGCGCGGAACTGGACGAACACGCACTCGGTGTGAACAGTTCAGAAATTGAAGCGCCCTTTGAATTCGGGTCCCGCCCGAAATCTGAAATCATAGCCGAATTGAGGGAAAAACTCGGCACCATCCCCGGCGTGAACGTGGAAATCGGACAACCCATATCGCACCGACTGGACGCGATGCTGTCCGGTACGCAGGCAGCCATAGCCATAAAGATATTCGGCGATGACCTCGGAACGCTGTTCGAGCTCGGCAACGACATCCGTGAGGCCTGCGCTGACATTGAGGGACTTGCAGACCTGAACGTAGAGCAGCAGATTGAGCGTCCGACGCTGGAAATCGTGCCCCGCAGGGATATGCTGGCGATGTACGGCATCAGTATGCAGGAGTTTGTGGAGTTCGTGGAAGTCTGCATGGGCGGACGTGCGGTTTCACAGGTGTATGAGGGCGGAATGGTGTTCGACCTCACGGTAAAAGCAGGAAACGACTGGCGCGGCAGTATGGAAAGCATAGCCGCCATGACCATAGACAGCCCGTTTGCAGGCAAGATTCCGCTCAGTTATGTGGCAGAGGTGCGCTCGGCAAGCGGACCGGACACGATAAACCGGGAAAATGCCCAGCGTAAGGTGGTGGTGTCCGCAAATATCACGGGAGGTGATCTGCAGGGTGCGGTGGACGAGATGAGAGCCGCAATCGAAAGAGAGGTGACGCTGCCGGAGGGCTACCACATAGAGTTCGGAGGACAGTTCGAGAGCGCACGCAGTGCAAGCCGGTCTCTGTCGCTGCTGTCAGTGCTCGCCATAATAGTGATATACTTCCTGCTGTACAACCAGTTCAGGAACTTCAAGCAGGCCACAATAGTGCTGATTGACCTGCCTTTGGCCCTCATCGGAGGTGTGGTTATGGTAGCACTGAGCGACGGCATAATCTCGATTCCCGTCATCATCGGTTTCATCTCGCTGTTCGGTATAGCCACGAGGAACGGAATGCTGCTCGTGGACCGCTACAACGAGCTGCGCAAGGAGGGAATGAGCGTAAAGGAGGCAGTGATGCACGGGTCCATGGACAGGCTCAATCCCATACTCATGACTGCTCTGACCTCGGCCCTGGCTCTGATTCCGCTCGCGCTGAACGGAGACCTTCCAGGCAACGAAATCCAAAGCCCCATGGCAAAGGTGATTCTGGGCGGACTGTTAAGCTCCACCTTGCTTAACGGTTTTGTCATTCCGATTGTGTATGATTTCATTAGCGAAAAAGGAGATACAAAGAAATGAAGACCGGATTGATTTTTGGGCTGACCCTGATTCTGTCGGCAACGGCACATGCCCAGGGAGTAGATTCTGTTCTTGAATCCGTAGAAGCGAATAATCTGGGCCTGAAAGCAATGGAAAAAGAAGTGCAGGCCCGCATAGACGCAGGATATTCCGATGCCGCGCTGTCCGACCTCGATTTCGAGTTCGCCTATCTTTTCGGACCGGAAAACCTCCGCAGGCACGACCTGTCGGTAAGCCAGAGTTTTGACATCGCGTCAATCATCGGTTCACGCAGGAAGACTGCGTCAAGTTCCGCAAAAGTGCTCCGCTACGAATACATGACGGCCCGGAAAGAATTGCTGAACAATGCCAGACAGACATATTACCGCATAGTATATTACAATGCGCTGATCCACGAATACGAGGGGCGCGTTGCAAATGCCAGAACCTTGAAGGAGGCATATGCCAAAGGGCTGGAAGAGGGTGAGTTCTCCATTCTGGATTACCGGAAGGTCGCATTGGCATTGGTGGAGGCGGAAGGACTGCTGAAACAACAGAAAGCCGAGCGCGACGGGCTGCTGTCGGAACTCCGTGCCATGAACGGGGGCGAGGAACTGGTAGTCAGCGAATATGTACAGGAAAGGGTGCTGCTTCCGGCAAGTTTCGATGACTGGTTCGACGAGGCCTGTGAAAAAAGCAGTTCGCTGGCCTATGTGAGGGCGGCAACGGAGGCCTCGGAGCAAAGCCTGAAATTGGCAAAGTCCGAATCCTGGCCTACCCTGAGCGTTGGTTACATGGCTGAAGTTGTGCCCGGAGAGGCATTCCGGGGAGTTACTGTTGGGGTTAGCCTGCCGCTGTGGTCATCAAGCAAGAAGATTTCTTCTGCCCGCCAGGCTGCCGAGGCTTCGCGTATGGCCGAGAGTCAGGCCATGACGGAACTGGAGATAATGGCCCGCACCATGTACGACAAGGCGATGGCGCTGTCGGAAACGCTCGGACACTATGACGAGGTTTTCGCGGAAGGCGACGTGGAGAAGGAACTCGGCATGGCTCTGGAAATCGGCAGCATTTCGCTTTTGGAATACATAGTGGAACTCGGCTACTGGTACGATTCGAAAGCGTCTGCGCTGCAGGCTGAACTGGACTACATGCTGGCCGTAGCGGAACTGCTGGCAATGGAGATTTAGAGTGTATCCGGAGTGCGCGGCACTGTAAATTTTGTGTATGAAGAATAAAGGAACTCCGCTCATACAAGAAACCGAATTTCGAGCAATTAGTGGTAGAACCCCTGCATTTCACCTTCAAGGCGACAAGCGACAACTTCATTTCATCATACGGAGCCAATGCCGGCCTCTACAGACAGTGGTACGGGTATGATGTCAAGAAAAAGATAAAGCCGCTCATACTCAGCTTTGTAGTAGGTTTCTTCCTTTTGATAAGCACAAGCTTTCCCCTGGAAATTTTCGCTCCGGACAAGCCTGCAGGGCAGGAACTCCTCGAGAATTATCCCGATGTTTACGAAGTGGTGGACAAGGTGAACAACGGCACGCTCTTTAACAAAAATACGGACGAATCCGCAGAGGAGGCAAAATCATGAAAACCTGCCAGACCTGCAAGAAAGGAAACAGGGCCGAAGCCAGATATTGCAAATGGTGCGGCTCCCTCATCCAATCCGTTTCTGCCGGAGCGCAAGGCGGCGAACGGCCGGAAACCGACGGTTTCATAGCCAAGGACAACATAATCAAGACCTTCGAAGAATTCGCACGGCGCTGTGAACAGACAATAGCTTTCCGCAAACTGGCCGGTAACGATGCCCGCCCCGGACTCGACTGCACCATAGCCGGAGAAGCCGGAACAGGAAAGAAGTACCTCGCAGCACAGCTCTGCTCTGTGTTGTACCGCTTCAAGATAAGCGACAAGCCAAACCCCATGCTGGTGGATGCAGCCGATTGGGACGAATTCAACAGTAAACTCGACGAGAACCTCGCTTCGATAAAGAAGGGTGTGCTTTTCGTAACGAACTGCCAGATGCTGCTGGACGAAGGCGGCCGGAGCAGCAGGCTCGACAAGCTCTTTGCCCGCATGCGGCAGGACAGCAACATGCCGGTGGTGATGCTCAGCGGACTCGACAAGGGCTTCGGAAATTTCATGAGTGACAACAGGCACATATCCTCGCTGTTCGAGTTCCACTTCAAGCTCAATTCTTTCAGGGACTGCGATCTCACCAGACTCTGTGTGGAGACTCTGCGCGGCAAATTCAGAACCGACCTCTCGCCTGAAGCCGAAAAGAAGATTTCTCTCGTCATGAAGAAACGCTTCCGTGACGGCGATTCAGGAGAGAACGGCGGAATGGCTTACAAGATGGCTGAAGAATGCACCATCAACATGCTGAGCCGTGGAGGCCGGCTCGTGGAGGAGGAGGACGTACACGGAGAACCTTTCAAGGAAATGACCGAGGAGGAAATCTTCGCGGAACTGGACAAATTCGTGGGGCTGAAGGAAGTGAAGCAGGAAATCCGGTCTATCGTGGACAGCATAAAGTTCCAGAAACAGCATCACCCGGACCAAAAGGTAAAACTCGATTCCCATTATGTGTTCCTCGGCAATCCCGGAACGGGCAAGACAAGCGTTGCCCGACTGTTCGCCGACATACTGAACAGTCTCCAGGTGCTTCCCAGCGGACATCTTGTGGAGGCCCATCGCGATGATTTCGTTTCGCAGTACAGCGGAGAAACCGCAATCAAGACCGAGCAACTGATTAACAGGGCCATGGGCGGGGTGCTGTTCATAGATGAGGCATATTCCCTCATTCAGGGCGAATACGACAGCTTCGGCAACGAGAGCGTAACTGAACTGTTGAAACTGCTTGAAGACCGCAAGGGCCGGTTCGTTTGCATCGCGGCAGGCTACACGAGAGAAATGGGACGTTTCCTCGATTCCAACTCAGGCCTCAGATCCCGCTTCAACAAGGTTCTCGAATTCGCCGACTACGGCGGAGATGAACTGATGCAGATTTTCCGGAACATGGCTGAAGACAAAGGCTACACTCTGGACCCCGAAGCCGGGAAGATTCTCGCCAAACGTTTCGAGGACCTGTGCGCCCAAAAGTCGGGCGACTTCGGCAATGGACGCGAAGCCCGTAACATATTCGCCAATGTGCGTTCAGCCGTCAGCAAGCGTGCCAACGCAGAAATCGCCAAACTCATGAAGGAAGGCAAGAGCAAGGCAGAAGCCTACGCCTACGCCAAGGTAAAGACCATACTTCCGGAAGACCTTGCATAACGAAAACAGACAAGCGCCATGAAATGTCCATTCTGCAATAACACCATAGATGACGACAGCCGCTATTGCGACCAGTGCGGCAAGGAACTGATGTTCTGCCCCGATTGCAAGACGGTCCGCAAGGGAATTTACTGCCCCCGCTGCGGGGAAGTTTTGATTCCGGCAACGGAATATTTCAAAGCCCCCGAAGCCGATGCGGACAACAAGAACCCCGGAAGTGCGCAGGCCGCTCCCACCCCTGCCCTGCCCGGACTTGAGCTGGTCGGTTCAAACATGCGCCTTAAGGCGGCGGAGGGCGACTTCGGCCGCAAAGGAGGCATCTTCCCCGAGCTTGGTAACTGTCCCTACGTATCCTCTCAACACGGCAGTATGCGCTATTTCAGGCAGAACAACTGCTGGGGTATCTGCGACAAGGGTTCCACCAACGGCACCTTCATCAACGGAACCAAACTCAAAAGTAACACCTGGTACTCCCTCACCCCGGGCGACAAACTACGCATAGCTACACTTGACTTCGATGTGCAGAGCTGCTGACCGTAAAGACCCGAAACGATGAGACTCTCAACATATTGCATATCCGATGTGGGCTGCGTGCGCAACTGCAATGAGGACATGGTATCCATCGGCATACAACTCGTGCGCGACTCGGTCTCGGAACTGTCATACGACAGCAGGAACGGCAGAAATTTCGCCCTCCTTGTCGCCGATGGCATGGGTGGACACGAGAGTGGCGAGGAAGCCAGCCGCTATACCCTCGAAGAACTGCGCCGCCTGCTCTACGACAGCAGCACAGACTGGAGCAACCCGACAGCTACGCTGGTCGGGGCGGTCAAAAGTATAAGTACAGCGTTGAATAGCAAGTCCGTCGAAAGCGGAATGCAGATGCCCATGGGCAGCACCCTCTGCGGACTCATCTTCGTCAGCGGAAGCATCTGGAGCATCAATGTCGGAGACAGCCGTATGTATCGCCTGAGGGACGGAATACTGCGCCAGCTGAGCGTGGACCAGACTCTGCACGAGCGTGACGGCGTGCCGTTCCCCGAAGGCAAGCGCATCTACAGTTGCATAGGCGGTGGCATCATGCCGGAAGTCAGCATGGAGAACTTGGACGGACGCATGTTCGACGGGGACCGCCTGCTCATTTGCAGTGACGGTTTGAGCGACATGGTGGACTACAAGGACATAGAGCGTCTGCTCAAGCAGGCAAATTCCCCTGGGGATGCGGCCACGAATCTCGTACACACCGCAAAATTAGCCGGAGGAGCGGACAATGTCAGCGTAATCGTCGTCTTTGTGGAGGAAAGCGAGGCTGCCGGTTTTGCAGTTGCGGAAATACAGGAAAGCGAGGGTGTGTCTGACAAGGAAAACGATGAAGTTCCGTTTGGCGAAGGAGAGACCGGGGAACAGACTAAAATGGAAGCAAACGGAGAAAACAGCGAAACGGATGACGGAACAACTTGCCCGGAACGCGGCTTTGGTGCGGGGTTGCCGCCGGCTCGCCGGACCCGATGAGGACCCACGTGGACAAAATTGAATTACTGATTATTTACATTATAAAGACATGAATTTCTCTGGAATATTGGTAGGTCTTGCTACCTTTCTGATAATCGGGGTGTTCCATCCCATAGTGATTAAGGCCGAATATCATTTCGGCAAACGGTGCTGGTGGGTTTTCCTGCTCTTTGGTCTCGGATTCGCCACACTCTCGCTTTTCATAGAGAACTCGATACTCTCGACGATATGCGGAGTCACGGCCTTTTCGTGCCTGTGGTCCATATTTGAGCTTTTCGAGCAGGAGAAGCGCGTGAAAAAGGGCTGGTTCCCCTCCAAGCGCAAGCGGCAATAGGGCAACTCCGGGTCGGGGCCGCGCCTAAGCTATCGCACAGGCTAACTTTTACCCCTCAGACTGCTGTCGCAGCCAGCTCCCCAGGGAGCATGACGGCGTGTCGAGACCACGCCTACGGCTCCGCTTGCGCTATCGCACAGGCCAGCCAAGAGCGTTTTCCAGTAAGTTCTCTTTGTCCCGGCCCCGGCGCTTCGCTTCGCCGCCCGCCCGACGGCGAGCCTGCTATGCAGGAATACCCCTCAGTCTGCTACGCATCCAGCTCCCAAAGGGAGCATGACGGCGCGTCGAGACCACGCCTACGCTATCGCACAGGCCATCCGTGGACGTTTTTCCGTATGGAGTCGTTATCCACAGCCACTGGCGTTTCCCGGTAAGCAGCTTTCTCCCCGGCCCCTGCGCTTCGCTACGCCGCCCGCCTGAGGGCGAGCCTGCTATGCAGGAATACCCCTCAGACTGCTACGCAGCCAGCTCCCCGGGGAGCACTACGGCTCCGCTTGCGCTATCGCACAGGCCATCCGTGGGCGTTTTTCCGTATGGAGTCGTTATCCACAGCCACTGGCGTTTCCCGGTAAGCAGCTTTCTCCCCGGCCCCTGCGCTTCGCTACGTCGCCCGCCTGAGGGCGGGCTTGCAAGCAGGGAATTACCCCTCGGCTGTTATTCTC
>CAZOQW010000032.1:0-1294 GCA_964582235.1 uncultured Muribaculaceae bacterium
TCGACTTCAACGACAAGAGCGTTACCGAGAACACCCGCGTATCTTACCCTATCTATCACATCAACAAGATCGTGCGTCCCGTTTCAGAGGGTCCTGCCGCAAAGCAGGTAATCTTCCTGTCAGCTGACGCATTCGGAGTGCTTCCTCCGGTATCTATCCTTACCCCCGAGCAGACGAAGTACTACTTCCTCTCAGGCTTCACCGCCAAGCTCGCAGGTACCGAGCGCGGAATCACCGAGCCCACTCCTACCTTCTCTGCCTGCTTCGGCCAGGCCTTCCTCGAACTGCATCCTACCAAGTATGCCGAGGAACTCGTGAAGAGAATGGAGCAGAGTGGCGCAAAGGCTTACCTCGTGAACACCGGATGGAACGGAACCGGCAAGCGCATCTCTATCCGCGACACCCGCGGAATCATCGATGCCATCCTCAACGGTTCCATCGACAGCGCTCCCACCAAGACCATCCCTTACTTCGACTTCGAGGTTCCTACCGTTCTTGAGGGCGTTGACACCGGCATTCTTGATCCTCGCGACACCTACGCTGATCCCGCAGTTTGGGACGAGAAGGCAAAGGATCTCGCAGGACGTTTCATCAAGAACTTCCACAAGTACGAGACCAACGAGGCCGGACAGGCTCTCGTTGCCGCAGGTCCGAAGCTTTAATAACTAAGGCATAAAATTCATTGGAGGACGGTTCCGGAAGGGGCCGTCCTCTTTTTTTACCCCTCAGTCTGCTGTCGCAGACAGCTCCACAGGGAGCATTACGGCTTCGCTTGCGCTATCGCTCAGGCCTGCCATGAGCGGTTTCCGGTAAGGAGCCATTGTCCCAGGCCCCTTCGCCTCGCTGCGCCGCCCGCCCGATGGCGAGCCCTGCTTCGCAGGGAAAACCCCTCAGTCTGCTGTCGCAGACAACTCCCCGGGGAGCATTACGGCTTCGCTTGCGCTATCGCACAGGCCAGCCACGGGCATTTTCCAATAAGCACTTTTCATCCCCGGCCCCGGTGCTTCGCTTCACCGCCCGCCTGACGGCGAGCCTGCAAGCAGGGAAAACCCCTCAGTCTGCTTGTAGCCATCATTTCCCAAGAGCATTACGGCTTCGCTTGCGCTATCGCACAGGCACGCCATTGACGTTTCCCGGCGAGCAGTCTTTGTCCACAGCCAAGAGCGTTTTCCGATAAGGAGCCATGCCACTTCGCCTCGCTACGCCGCCCGCCTGATGGCGAGCCCTGCTTCGCAGGGAAATTCCCCTCAGTCTGCTGTCGCAGACAGCTCCCAATGGGAGCATTACGGCTTCG
>CAZOQW010000032.1:1394-17977 GCA_964582235.1 uncultured Muribaculaceae bacterium
CTGCTGTCGCAGACAGCTCCCAATGGGAGCATTACGGCTTCGCTTGCGCTATCGCTCAGGCCGGCCATGAGCGGTTTCCAGTAATCGATCTTTCTCCCAGGCCACGGACGCTTTCCGTCAAGCGGCCTTCATCCTCCGGCCCCGGCACTTCGCTTCACCGCCCGCCTGACGGCGAGCCTGCAAGCAGGGAATTACTTCCGGGGCGGTCTGCGACAAGACTTGACTGCACGATACAGGAAGTATACAGAAAATTAAATCCGTCTATTGTACCAAATATATGGAAATTCGTTATCTTTGTACTAATTGCGCGATACTACAGACAGTAAAACCAAAAACCAAAATAGATACAATTACTATGTCTAAAGAAAAGAAATTCATTACCTGTGACGGTAATCAGGCTGCATCGAACATCGCATACCTGTTCAGCGAGCATGCGGCCATCTACCCTATCACACCTTCATCGACAATGGCGGAAAATGTTGACGAATGGGCCGCTCATGGCAAGAAGAACCTTTGGGGTGAGACCGTAAAGGTAACTGAAATGCAGAGCGAAGCCGGAGCTGCAGGTGCAGTGCACGGTTCACTTCAGGCCGGTGCACTGACTTCCACCTATACCGCTTCACAGGGATTGCTGCTGATGATCCCCAACATGTACAAAATCGCCGGTGAGTTGCTCCCTGCGGTTTTTCATGTATCTGCACGTGCCCTTGCATCACATGCGCTGTCGATTTTCGGTGACCACCAGGACGTGATGGCCTGCCGTCAGACCGGCTTCGCGATGCTCGCTTCCGGTTCCGTACAGGAAGCCCAGGACATGGCAGCCGTGGCTCATCTTTCGGCAATCAAGTCATCCTTACCGTTCCTTCATTTCTTCGACGGATTCCGCACATCCCATGAGATTCAGAAGATCCAGGCCATCGACGAGGAGGACCTCAAGAAGCTCGTAAGCGAGAAGTCGCTCCAGAAATTCCGTGACCGCGCCCTCAATCCCGAGTCTCCCGTGACCCGCGGAACCGCACAGAACGGAGACGTGTACTTCCAGGCTGTGGAATCCAGAAATCAGGTATATGAGGCTGTTCCTGACATAGTTGCACGCTATATGGGAGAAGTCGGAGAGCTCACCGGCCGTCAGTACCGTCCTTTCGAGTACTACGGTGCAAAGGATGCCGAGTGCATCATCGTGGCAATGGGTTCTGTTACCGAAACCATACGCGAGACCGTTGACTATCTCTCCGCTCACGGACGCAAGTACGGCGTAATCTCCGTACATCTCTACCGTCCTTTCTCTGAGAAGTATTTCTTCAAGGTGCTGCCCAAGAGCGTCAGGAAAATCGCCGTTCTCGACCGCACCAAGGAGCCCGGAGCCCTCGGAGAGCCCCTGTTCCTCGATGTCAAGTCCCTGTTCCAGGGCCGCGAGAACGCTCCGCTCGTAATCGGCGGACGCTACGGACTCTCATCCAAGGACACCACCCCTTCACAGATTATCGCCGTATTCGACAACCTCGAGCGCAAGGAGCCCAAGGCTGACTTCACCATCGGCATCGTGGACGACGTGACCTTCAAGAGCCTCCCCACCAAGGGCGAGATTTCCATCATGAAGAAGGGCACCACCGAATGCAAATTCTACGGTTTGGGTTCAGACGGTACCGTAGGTGCCAACAAGAACACCATCAAGATTATCGGTACCCACACCGACCTCTATTCTCAGGCATACTTCGACTACGATTCCAAGAAGTCCGGCGGATACACCTGCTCACACCTCAGATTCGGCAAGGATCCCATCAAGGCTCCCTACCTTGTGAACACTCCCGATTTCGTAGCCTGCCACGTACCCTCATACCTCGAGAAGTACGACGTGCTCAAGGGCATCAAGGAAGGCGGCAGTTTCCTGCTCAACTCCCTTTGGGACGAGGAGGAGACCATCAAGCGCATCCCCGATTACGTAAAGGCTGTCATCGGACGCAAGAAAATCAAGTTCTACATCATCAACGCCACCAAGATTGCCGCTGAAATCGGACTTGGCGGACGCACCAACACCATACTCCAGAGCGCATTCTTCCGCATCACCGGCATTATCCCCGAAGAGGATGCTGTCAAGTACATGAAGGACGCTGCGCTGAAGTCTTATGGCAAGAAGGGCGAAAACGTAGTGAACATGAACTACGCAGCCATTGATCGCGGTGGAGAATATGTCAAGGTCAATGTTCCCGAAGATTGGGCAAGCATCAACGCCAAGTTCGTCAACCAGAACGCCGGCCGTCTCGCATCTCCTTTCGTCAAGGATGTTGCCGATGTCGTGAATGCCCAGGCCGGAGATTCGCTGCCTGTCAGCTCGTTCCTCCCCTACATGGACGGCACCATGCCCGCCGGCACCGCAGCCTACGAGAAGCGCGGAATTGCAGTGAGCGTACCCGTTTGGGATGCAGAGAAGTGTATCCAGTGCAACAGCTGTGCATTCGCCTGCCCTCACGCTGCTATCCGTCCGTTCCTGCTTACCGCCGAGGAGGCAGCAGCTGTTCCCGAAGGACTCAAGCTCGCTGACGGAAGGGCCAACCTCAAGGAGTACAAGTACGCACTCTCCGTTTCAGTCGCTGACTGTACAGGTTGCGGCAACTGCGTGGATGTCTGCCTCGCCAAGGACAAGGCCCTGACCATGGAACCTTATATGGACAATGTGGCAGAGCAGGCCAACTACGACTACCTGAACGCCAAGGTGGGCTACAAGACCCCGTTCGATCCCAAGGCCAACCTCAAGAACTCACAGTTCTCACAGCCTCTATTCGAATTCTCCGGAGCATGTGCAGGCTGCGGTGAGACCCCTTACATCAAGAACATCACCCAGCTGTTCGGCGACCACATGATGATTGCCAACGCTACCGGATGCTCATCCATCTACGGAGCTTCCTTCCCTTCATCACCTTATTGCACGGATGTACACGGACACGGTCCTGCATGGCAGAACTCCCTGTTCGAGGACAATGCCGAGTTCGGTCTCGGAATGAGAATCGGATCCGAGCGTATACGCGGCACCGTCGCAGTCCTGATGACCAAGGGTCTGGAGTGCGCTGACTGCAGCGACGAAATCAAGGCCCTGTTCAGCCAGTGGCTCGAGAACCGTGGCAATTACGCAGTTACCCGTGAAGTCACCGACAAACTCGTGCCCCTCATGGAAGAGTGCGGATGCGAGGTATGCAAGTCCCTGCTCAAACTCAAGCAGTTCATTCCTTCACGCAGCCAGTGGATTATCGGCGGCGACGGTTGGGGCTATGATATCGGCTACGGCGGACTCGACCACGTGCTCGCTTCCGGAGAGAACGTGAACGTGCTCATCCTCGACACCGAGGTTTACTCCAACACCGGCGGCCAGTCATCCAAGTCAACTCCTGTCGGAGCTGTGGCCAAGTTCGCGGCTTCCGGCAAGAAGATCCGCAAGAAAGACGTGGGAATGATGGCAATGAGCTACGGCTACGTATATGTTGCCCAGGTGGCAATGGGTTCAAGCCAGGTACAGTTCATGAACGCAATCAAGGAAGCCGAGGCATACGACGGCCCTTCACTCATCATCGCATACTCACCTTGTATCAACCATGGTCTGAAGGCCGGAATGGGACTCAGCCAGAAGGAGGAGAAACTTGCAGTCGAGTGCGGATACTGGCAGCTCTACCGCTACAATCCCATGCTCGAGGCCGAGGGCAAGAATCCTTTCACCCTCGACTCCAAGGAGCCTGACTGGAGCAAATTCCAGGACTTCCTGAAAGGCGAAGTTCGTTTCGCGTCGCTTTACAAGCTCTTCCCCGAAACGGCAGACGAACTGCTGCAGAAGACGGAAGAGTTCGCAAAGCTGAGGCTCGAAACCTACAAGCGCCTCGCAGCGAAATAACAAGTGCTAATTCACTTTGATAACATGTTAAAGAAATTTATTCTGATAGCAAGCGCGCTTTTTAGCGCGTTTGCTTTGTTCGGGCAAGAAATGCCCCAACTCCCCAATGATCCCGAGGTGAGGGTGGGAACCCTCGAAAACGGGATGACCTACTACATCAGACACAACGACAAGCCCGAGCAGAGGGCTGAGTTCTATTTAGTTACCGATGTAGGTGCAATCCAGGAAGGACCCGGCCAAGACGGTCTCGCCCACTTCCTCGAGCACATGTGCTTCAACGGCACCAAGAACTTCCCCGAAAAGGGTATACTCGAATGGCTGCAGAGCATCGGAGCCTCCTTCGGTGGCAACGTGAACGCATCCACCGGTGTGGAGCAGACCATATACATGCTCAACAACATTCCTTTGGTAAGGCCTACCGTTGTGGATACCTGCATTCTCATCATGCACGACTACTCGCACTTCGTGTCCAATGACCCCGTGGAGGTGGACAAGGAGCGCGGAGTAATCATCGAGGAGAAGCGCTCACGCAATACCGCCTCATGGCGCACGTTCGAGAAGTCCATGCCCTACCTGTACGGTGATTCAAAGTACAACGGCTGCAACATCATCGGAAGCGAGGAGACCCTCAGGACCTTCTCCGCCGATACACTCGTAGACTTCTACCGCACCTGGTACCGTCCGGACCTGCAGGCCCTGATAGTTGTGGGTGACGTAGATGTGGACGAGGTTGAGTCCAAAATAATCAGCACCTTCGCCGACATCCCGGTTCCCGTGAATCCCCGCCAGAAGGAGATGCACAAGGTTCCCGACAACGTGGAGCCTATTGTGGGCATACTCACCGACCCCGAGGACAATTCAATCGGAGTGAATGTGGTATGGAAGTCCGAAGCGACCCCCGAGGAACTCAACAGCACCATATTCGGCATGATGGTGGATCTCATCGAGGATGTGATTGCCAGCGTGATGAACGAACGCTTCAACGACATAGCTTCCGCACCTGACGCACCTTTCATCAATGCAAGGCTCGGCATCTACAAATTCACCGAGACCATGGAAGGGGTAAACCTGGATGTCACCTGCAAGGAAGGCAGGGTGCTCGAAGGTTATGAGGCTGCACTTACCGAGATGGAGCGCATGAAGCGTTTCGGATTCAGCGATGCAGAATTCGAGCGCGCCAAGACCAAGATTCTCTCCCGCTACGAGTCAGCCGCCAACAGTGCCGATACCCGCAAGAACTCTGAGTTCGTATATCCTATAATATACCACTTCTTCGACAACGAGCCGTACATGGTACCTGCAGTGGCTTACGAATATGCCCAGCAGATAATGTCCCAGCTTTCCGCTGCGGTAGTCAACCAGATGCTGGCCGAACTGATAGGCAACGAGAATATCGTGGTTATCTACACCGCTCCTGAGCGCGAGGGTCTCACCCATCCTACCGAGACCGAGCTTACCGAGGTGCTCAAGAAGGTGGAGAATACCGAATTAGAGGCAGCAGAGGGTGAGGACATTCCCGAAGCATTCCTTGATCCTGCCAAGCTCAAGGGCGCAAAGGTAAAGAAGACCGGGACCGGGCTTTACGGTTCTACCGTACTCTATCTTTCCAACGGAGTCAAGGCCATACTTCTGCCCACCGACTATGAGAAGGACAAGATTTCCTTCAATATCCGTATGAAGGGTGGCAAAAGTCTCATCGACGATGAGGACCTCTACTCTATGGACTCTAACATCTGGTCGCTTTACATCCGGAACAGCGGAATTTCCGAGTTCCCTTCAACCATCGCAAGCAAGATGCTCGCCGGCAAGAGGATTTCGGTTTCTCCTTACGTCAACAATTACACCCACGGAGTGAGCGGCTCATCCAACCGCAAGGATCTTGAGACCGCATTCCAGCTGGCGTACCTCTACTTCGCGGATCCCCGCTTCGATGCTGCAGAGTACCAGCTTGGAATCGACCAGATCGAGCAAATATTGCCCAACCTCGTGAACACTCCCAACTTCAAACTCAGCCAGGCTTTATACGATACGGCATTCGACTCTCCCCGTGCCTTCCAGATCAGCGAGGATGTGCTCGAGAAAGCCAGTCTCGAAACCTTGGAGGCAGTTTACCGCAGCCTGTTCAAGGATGTTGCCGGAGCTACGATAACCATGGTCGGCGACTTCGACCTTGACGAGGCCGAGGCCCTGATATGCAAGTATGTAGGTTCACTTCCCAAGGGCAAGAAAGCTACCGACTGGAGTTATCGCGGCGATGGTTTCGTGAGCGGCAAGGTTGTCAACGACTTCCGCACTACCATGACCACACCCAAGGTTACCGTGCTTGGCCTGTACAGTTTCGATGAGCCTTACACTGTTGCGCGCGAAGTTCACGGCGAGGCTCTCAGCTACATACTCGACATGATCTATACCCGCACGCTCCGCGAGGACGAGGGCGGCACCTATGGAGCAAGTGCCTATGCTTCATCAAGCACCGAACCTCATCCCCAGGTAGCGCTGCAGATATATTACGAGACCAATGAGGAGCAGGCCGACAAACTGCGCGAACTCGCATTGGCAGGTCTTCAGGACCTCGCTGACAACGGTCCTACCGCTGATGATTTCGACAAGACTGTCAAGAACCTCGAAAAGAACATCCCCGAAAGCAGACTGCGTAACTCTTACTGGAGCAACGCACTTGTACAGCATGAGTTGTTCGGAGTAGAGGATTACATCGCCGAATATGAGGCCGCAGTCAAGGCTCTCACTCCCGAAGATGTCCAGCAACTTGCCAAGGACCTGCTCGCAAGCGGAAACTGTATCGAAATAATAATGAGACCTGAATAATGAGAAGATTCTTTCTCATTTTGAACGCAGTAGCAGCAGCCATGCTGCTACTTGCGTTTTTTGTTTCCTGCAGTCCCCGCACGCCTAAGGTGCCGGAGCCGTCTGCAGCATCAGCTCCCGCAGTTCTGAATTTCAGGACAGACAGCCTCAATACAACGAGCGATGCCTGCGAGGTATCCATAGTCGTGGAATATCCCGACAATGCCCCCGCAGCCCTTTCGTATGCAATCGGAGAATACATCTGCGAGAGCCTTGGAGGCACATGGACCGGAGTATGCACGGATTATCCCGCCATACTCTCATACTATGTGAAATCCCTGACTTCAGAGTATGAAGCCTACAATGCGGAGGTGGGAGGAGCCGGAAGGGGCTGTTTCGACCGCGTGGTGATACGCAAATATGCCGAGACACACAAATACCTGAGCTATATGATAAGCAGGGACTTGTACCTCGGCGGAGCACACGGTTCGCAGCTGCTTGGCGGCATCACCCTGCGCAAGTCCGACGGACGTCGCATGGGCTGGGAACTGTTCACGGGACAGTACAACGAGGACTTCACACGTCTCATCAAGGACGGCCTCATGGCATACTGGAATTTGAGTTCTGAAGCGCAGTTGAAGGAGAACTTCATGAACGTGAATGATTACTATTCGGTTCCCCTGCCCTCATGTCCGCCCATCTTCTCTCAGGAAGGCGTAACCTTCATCTACAACGAGTACGAGATTGCAGCCTACGCCCTCGGCAGACCGCAGTTTACCGTTGCATACGAGGACCTGGAGCCGTTCATGATGGTTACAGCAAAGAAGTTACTATAATCAAAATTATTACTGTCCGATAATAATTTTTCGAGGTTATAAAATTAGGGCTGACTTCGTTTGCGAGGCCAGCCCATTTTTCGTATCTATTCGAAACGTCTTTTGGTATAGCCTCCGGCCAGGCCGCCCGCGCCGGTCTCCTTGTACAGCGACGGCAAGTCGTGTCCCGTTTCCTTCATTACTTCCACCACCTCGTCAAAGGAAACACGGTGGAAACCATCGGAAAAAGAAGCATAGATATTGGCATCCAAGCCTCTCGCTGCTGCAAAGGCATTGCGCTCGATGCAGGGAATCTGCACAAGGCCGCACACGGGGTCGCAGGTCATGCCAAGGTGGTGTTCCAGGCCCATCTCGGCCGCATATTCCACCTGAGACGGAGTTCCGCCGAACAGGGAGCAGGTTGCAGCTGAAGCCATTGCACAGGCCACTCCGACCTCACCCTGACAACCCACCTCCGCACCGGAGATGGAGGCGTTGGCCTTGACGACATTGCCGAAAAGTCCGCCTGTCGCAAGGGCGTGAAGCACACGGGTCTCGGAAAAGCCGTGACCCTTGGAAGTATGGTACAGCACGGCAGGCACCACACCGCTTGCCCCGCAGGTGGGGGCAGTGACCACGGTTCCTCCCGCAGCGTTTTCCTCACTTACGGCCAAGGCATAGGAAAACACGAGCCCCCTCGTCTGGAGATTCTGCCGGTATCCGCTGGCCTTTATGTAATAGGTGGAAGCCTTGCGGGAAATCTTCAGAGGACCGGGCAACGCACCGTCGGTGTTCAGACCGCGTTCCACAGCCTCCGTCATTACGCGCCAGACCTCGTGCATATAGTCCCAGAAATCGCTGTCCTCACGCGATTCCACATATTCCCAATAGTTGCGGCCGTTGTCCTTGCACCAACGGACTATGTCCTTGATAGTGTGCAGGTCATAGATGTCCGGGCCTTCGCCCATCACCGGTTTGCCTTCGCCCTCGCAGAGCGAACCGCCGCCCACGCTGTACACTAACCAGGAGTCTCCACGATTACCCTCGGAATCCATGGCCGTAAAGCGCATGCCATTGGGGTGGAAAGGCAGGAAAATCTCGGGTTCCCAGACTATGTCCACCTTGCTGCGACCTCCGCGGGACAGTACATCGCAAATCGCAACGTCTGTAAGGTGCCCCTTTCCTGTGGCGGCCAGACTGCCGTAAAGCGTCACTTCAAAGGCATCCGCATCCGGATGCGACGCAAGAAACATCTGTGCCGCCTTCTGCGGGCCCATGGTATGGCTGCTGGAAGGGCCGCGACCTATCTTGAACAATTCTTTGAGCGATTTCATCCTTATTCTGAAAAAACGGACTCCGGCAAACGGCGGCAATTATACTGTGATGCCATTGCTTCTCCATAGGCACCGGCCGAGCGTATTGCCAGTATGTCTCCCCGGCTGCAACGGTCCAGTGCGGCTGATTTCAGGAACACGTCAGAACTTTCGCAAACGGGTCCCACTACGTCGTAGACTTCTTCGGGTCCGTCGCTGCTCAGGTTCTCTATGCGATGATAGGCCTTGTACATGGCAGGACGTATCAGTTCCGTCATGCTTGCGTCGATAATCGCGAACTTCTTGGTCGTACCCTCCTTGATGTATAGCACACGGGAAATCAGCGAGCCGCAAGGAGCGACTATGCTACGCCCAAGTTCAAAGTGTATCGGAGTTCCCTTGGGCAGACGCAGGTGCTTGCGGTAAGTGTCGAAATACGAAGCGAAATCTGCAATGTCGAGGCTGTTGGGGTACTGGTAGCTTATTCCCAGTCCGCCGCCGACATTGATGTCCCCGAGGGGCAGGCCCTTTTGCAGAAGTTCCCCTGCAAGTACGTTTATCCTGTTGCAGAGGGCGATGAAATCCATCATATCGAGCAGCTGCGAACCTATGTGGAAATGGAGTCCGGAATACTCTATGCCGGGCAGTTCGAGGGCCAGCCGCAATACGGATTCCATCTGCTCGTAATTGATACCGAACTTGTTCTCTGCAAGTCCCGTGGTGATATTGGCGTGGGTGTGCGCACCTATGTCGGGATTGATTCTCAGGCTTATGCGAGCCGTCTTGCCCTCGGACGAAGCCAGTTCCGAAATCACCCGCAATTCTGCTGCTGACTCCACATTGAAACGGGCTATGCCGGCATCGAGGGCCAAGCGTATTTCCTCATCGGACTTTCCCACTCCGGAATAGACTATCCCCGAGGGGTCGAAGCCGGCTGCCAGCGCAGCGGAAATCTCCCCACCGCTTACGCAGTCCGCACCAAGTCCGTATGAAGCTATGAGCGACAGTATCCGTGGATTGCTGTTCGCTTTAAGCGCATAATGCACGACAAACTCGGGAGAAGCCGAAGCCTGCTTGATTACTTCCTCGAGGGTGCGGCGGAGCAGCTGGAGGTCGTAATAGTAGAAAGGCGTTCGCAACGAGGCGAAACGCCCGACCGGAAAACGTCCTTTCAGCATTGCTCAAACAGGCATTTGCTCAACGAGCGCAGCGCCTGCTCCTTATCCTCGTCACGGACGAGGAATGAGATATTGTAGTTGCTGCCGCCATAGGAAACCATACGCACGGGTACGTCCTTCATGGCCTCCATAGCCTTGGACTCGAAGCCGACGTTTTCCCAGTCCATATCGCCGACCACGCAGATAATGCACATGTCCACATCCACGGACACAGTGCCGTACTTCTTCAGGTCGTGTACTATCTCATTGAGGTGCAGGGTGTTGTCTATGGAAACCGAAACACCCACCTCAGAAGTGCATATCATGTCTATCGAGGTCTGCCAACTCTCGAATATCTCGAACACCTTGCGCAGAAAACCGTGTGCAAGGAGCATACGCGATGACTTTATTCGTATGGCAGTGATATTGCCTTTCGCTGCCACCGACTTGATGGTGCCGGTGTCCAGATTATTGTCTATGAGCGTGCCGGGCGCGGAGGGGGCCATGGTGTTCAGCAAGCGGACGGGGATATTGGCGAACTTGGCCGGCTGTACGCAGGTAGGATGGAGTATCTTGGCTCCGAAATAGCCCAGTTCGGCCGCCTCGTCGAAGTGCAGGTGACGCACGGGGGAAGTGCCCTCAACTACGCGGGGGTCATTGTTGTGCAGGCCGTCGATGTCTGTCCATATCTGGATTTCCTCTGCGCCTATGGCCGCACCCACGAGGGCTGCGGTATAGTCGGACCCGCCTCGCTTGAGGTTGTCGATTTCATGGTGCGTGTTGCGGCAGATAAAGCCCTGTGTGATGAAGAGTTCGGCTTCGGGCTTGGACTCTATCATGGGCTTCAGGTGCGTCCTGATATAATCGATGTCAGGTTCCCCGAGAGCATCGGTCTTCATGAATTCAAGCGCGGGAAGCAGGCTGACCCTGACTCCGCATTCTTCGAGATAGAGGCTCATCATCTCGGTCGACAGCAGTTCGCCCTGGGCCACGGTAATCTTGGCCTCAACGGAGGTATACAGCTGGCGGGTCAGTGTCCTCAGGTAGGAGAACACTCCCTCAACATATGCGGCTGCCTTCTCGGCATATTCCTGCTTGGAATAGAGTTCTGAAACGTGCTGGAGATAAAGTGCCTGCAGGCGGGAGAGCGTGTCCCTCGCGCCCTCGGTGTTGCCGTTGAACATGTAGTCCGAGAACTCTATGAGCGAGTTCGTGGTTCCGGACATGGCCGAAAGCACTACCAGATTGCGGCCCGATTCACTTACGAGAGCCGCTACATTCTTGATTCTCTGTACCGTACCGACGGACGTACCGCCGAATTTCATCACTTTCATATATATGCTTTTATTTTTCTTTTTCGTATTTGTCCAGCAAGGGGCTGAGTATCTTCACAAGTTGGTCGTTTTCTATCAGAAAGCCGTCATGTCCGAAAGATGAGCTTATCTCCCTGTATTCGGCATGTGGAAGTTCAGCCGCCGTGAGTTTGCCGTGGGCCGGCGGGAAAATCACATCGCTGTCTATGCCTACCACCAGGCAGTTGGACTTTATGGTCGAAAGGGCTTTCCCGACTCCTCCCCTGCCCCTGCCCACATTCTGGCTGTCGAGCATGTAAGTGAGATACCAATAGCAATAGGCATCGAAACGCTTGACCAGCTTCTCGCCCTGGTATCTCTGATAGGAGCAGGCCCGGTCTGCGAAAAGCGTGTCGTCGTCGCGTTCGTACTGGGTGAGATTGTAGCCGTTGAAAGTCCTGTAGGAAATCAAGGCTATGGAACGGGCGCAGGCCAGACCCTTTTTCCCTCCGTCGAGGTCACGGGCCTCGGTAAAGGTGGAATCCGCAAGCAGGGCCATGCGTTGGGACTCATTGAAGGCGGTCATGTAGGGCGTAATCCGCGTGCCGGTGGCGAGGAACACCACGTCACGCACCATGTCAGGTTCCATTATGACCCATTCGAGTGCCTGAAAACCGCCTATGGACGGTCCTATCATCATGTCTATCTTCTCTATACCCAAATGCTTGCGCACCAGAATATTGGCTCTGACCACATCGCGGACCGTAGTCCTCGGGAAATCCAGCATATAGGGCTTGCCGGTGGCAGGATTCAGGGAAGCCGGAGAAGAACTGCCGTAGGGCGAGCACAACATTCCGGCGCAGACCACGAAAAACTTCTCGGGGTCGAACAGCTTGCCCTCCCCCACAGTCTGCGGCCACCAGTCCTCCGGGTCGGAATTTCCCGTAAGCGCATGGCATATCCACACCACGGTCTCCCCGGGACGGTATTCCCTGTCGGAACAGTGATATACCATTTCCAGAGTATCTATATGTCCTCCGGCCTCAAAATCGAAACCCTCGGAGAATATGAGCTTGTGTTCTTTCAGCATAGCGGATGATCCTTTTCAAATTCGGCCATCCTCTCGTCGAGCAAGACGAAATCCTGCTCGCCCACGAGACTCGAGCAACAACGTACCCCCTGCTGGAGGCTGCCCGTACTGCTGAGGCTGATGCAACTTACACCATAATATATAAGTTCCACCGCCAGGCTGTTGCCGCTCATTCCGGGATAGCCTATGGTGAAGAAGAAGCCGTCTCCGACCTTTTCGCTGACATCGCGGTCGTACACTACATGGAAACCGTGACGCAGGAAGATTTCCTTCATAGCCGCCGAGCGCTGCGCGTATATGCGCGTGTCCTCCACGAAGTCTAACTCTCCGCTGCACGAAAGCTCGAGCATACGGGCATAGGCGTACTGGGTGCTGGCAGTGCATCCGGCCGTGATTACGTAGGCGATTGAAGTCGTGAGCGTCACTCCGAACACGCCGGCATCGTGGTAGCGCGCCGCAAGAGCCGGATATTTCTTCTTGTACAGCCAGTCACTGATGCACATCAGGGCGATGCGCTGTCCGGCATAGCTGAAAATCTTGGAAGCCGACAGCATGAGTATGTAGTTGTCGGTATAACGGGCCACCGACGGAAGGAAAGGAGCCTGCCAGGGCTTGCCGAGCGGATGGCGGTAATCCATGCAGAAATACGCCAGATCCTCTATCACGACCGCGTCATGACGGGTGGCGAGGTCACCTATCACAGCCAGTTCTTCCTCTTCAAGGCATATCCATGCCGGATTGTCGGGGTTGCAATAGATTATGGCGGCTATATCGCCGGAAGCGAGTTCCTGCTCTAACTTTTCGCGCAATTTGTGCGCACCGCGGCAGCCGTAGAGGTCAAATGAACGCCATTCTACGCCGAGCACGCGCAACTGCGATTTGTACAGCGGGAAACCGGGGTCGAGGAGCAGTATCTTGTCCTTGCCCGGTATACGCTGGGTGCAGGCGAGGTAGGAGTAAAATATGCCTGCGACCGAACCCGTCGTGGGGATGCAGGAGCGCGGGCTGACATCCACGTCCACAAAGGCTTTCAGAAAACGGGATGCGGCCTCCTTGATTTCGGGTATGCCGTCCGCAGGAGGGTACACCGCACATTTGCCGCTCTCCAACGCCTCTATCTCCGCCTGTACGCCGTACTTGTTAATCGGCAGACCGGGAGAACCCATATCCATGCGGATGAAAGGGATGCCGCTCTTTTCCTGCAGGTAGAGCGCTGCCATAAGGGTCTCGTTGATGGTAGCCGTGGAAAGGTCTTCTATGTTGCAGGAGGAACATGCCTCCCGTACCAATGCGTCGTCAAATAATTTCATGGATCAGATTTTAGATGTTGGCTATGCGCATTATGTCCGCAAATACACCGGCTGCAGTCACTTCGGCTCCCGCTCCGTAACCCTGTATGAGCATGGGATGGCGGTTATAGCGCTCGGTAGTCAGAAGCACGATGTTGTTGGAACCGTCGAGCATGTAGAAGGAATGCGAGTTCTCCACTGCCCGGAGAGCCACGCTGCATTTGCCACCGTCCATAGTGGCCACGAAGCGCCAGCGCTTGTTCTCTTTCTCCAACTGCCGGCGGCGCTCCTCGAAGTCGGCATCCAGTTGTGGCAACCTGCGCCAGAACTCGTCCATATCGCAGTCGAACAGTTCCTTGGGAATGAAAAGTTCTGCCTCCACATCCTCCTGGTTCACCACATAACCCGCCTCGCGCGAGAGTATCACCAACTTGCGTATCACGTCCTTGCCGGAAAGGTCAATCCTTGGATCAGGCTCGGAAAAGCCCTGTTCCTGGGCCATGCGCACGGTCTGGCTGAAAGGCACATCCGCCGAAATGGTGTTGAAGATAAAGTTCAGGGTGCCGCTGAGCACGGCTTCAAGCCTGAGTATCTTGTCACCGCTGTTGCGCAGGTCGTTTATGGTATTGATGATGGGCAGACCTGCACCCACGTTGGTCTCGAAAAGGAACTTGACGTTTCGTCTCAGCGCGGTGTCCTTAAGGTCGCGGTAGTTGGAATATGCGGAAGAGGCGGCAATCTTGTTGGCCGTGACCACAGAAATGCCGTGGTTGAAAAACTCCCCGTACAGGCCGGCCACATCCTCGCTGGCGGTGCAGTCCACGAACACGGAATTGAAGATATTCATGCCTATGACCTCGTCCCTGAGGCGGCCGGTATCTATGGGTATTCCGATTTCACATATGCGTTCGCGGTAGTTTTCGAGCGTCAGCGCAGGATGTCCGGAGACCTCCGCAGCGTCATCGTGCATGAACACTCCGGCACGGTCGAATATACCCCTGTTGCTGCGGGCTATGCCGACTATGTTTATCTTCAGGTTGCGCTCGCGCATGAGTTTTTCCCTTTGGGACACTATCTGGGACACCAACTGGCTGCCGACTGTGCCCACTCCGCAGATGAAAAGGTTGAGTTCCTGATACTCGGAGAGGAAGAAGCTGTCATGGATGACGTTCAGCGCCTTGCGCAGGTTCTTGCGGGCCACCACAAGGGAAATGTTGGTCTCGGAGGCACCTTGGGCCACCGCAATTATGCTGATGCCGTTGCGCCCGAGCGTGCTGAACAGTTTGCCGGCAACGCCGACGTGACTGCGCATGTTCTGGCCCACTATGGTGACCACGGCCACGTCGTTCTGGACCTTCACCGGCGAATTGGCTCCGCTGCCTATCTCGTGGGCAAATTCCTTGTCTATCACCTCCCTTGCAAGTTCCGCCAGACTGCGGCTGACACCAATGGTGATGCCCGTCTCGGATGCGGACTGGCTGACAAGGAAGGCACTGATATTCTCCCTTGCGAGCGTTGCGAATATGCGGCTGTCCACACCCACGATTCCGACCATCGAAGTGCCTGAAAGCGTGATGAGGGAAATGTCGTCCAATGACGACACTCCGCGGATAAGCCTGTCACCGGGGCTGCAGTCCCGCTTTATTGTGGTGCCGGGAGAATCGATATTGAAGGTGTTGCGCACGACTATGGGAATGCCCTGGGTACATACTGCGTAAAGTGTGGGCGGATATACGACCTTGGCTCCGAAATTACAGAGTTCCATGGCCTCGTCGTAGCTTATTTCAGGGATGACGTATGAAGTCTTTATTATTTTGGGGTCGGCGGTCATGAAGCCGTCCACGTCAGTCCATATTTCGAGCACCTCCGCATCCAAAGCCGCTGCAATGAGACTGGCCGTGTAGTCGGAGCCTCCCCTGCCGAGGTTGGTAATCTCTCCGCCGTCACTGTCACGGGCAATAAAGCCGGGCACTATGCCCACGGAAGCATCCTTGCCGAAGCCGCTGAAATGCTCACGGATGAGCCTGTAGGTACTTTCCGTGTCCGCCACATGCTTCCCTCGCTGCTTCCTGGTGCGCATGAAGTCAAGAGCATCGTAAAGCACTGAACCGGGTATCACCTCGCTGATAATCAGTGAAGACATGCGCTCGCCGTAGCTTACTATTTCGTCGAGCGTAGGCTCGGGAAGCACCTTGAGGATAGCCACACCGTCGCAAA
This sequence comes from uncultured Muribaculaceae bacterium, assembly GCA_964582235.1. GTDB lineage: Bacteria > Bacteroidota > Bacteroidia > Bacteroidales > UBA932 > Cryptobacteroides. The sequence continues at coordinate 17,253 of CAZOQW010000032.1, forward strand.
GGCTCTCCACACGGTCAATCATCGCGTCAATCTTCGCCGCAAGATCCTTCTTGGCACCCTCGGGAACGAGTTCATCTATTGCGAGCCTGTGTCTGCTCCGCATTTCCGACAATGCCCCATGATAGGAATCATCACCTTTTTCAGCGGTGCGGGCTGCGGAAATGAGACCGTCAGTTACCCGGGAAAAGGCTGATACTACGACGATTGTCGCATCTGTCTGAGAAGCTGTAATGGATTTTACCCTAAGAATGCCGTCGTGGCTGCCAACTGAAGTGCCACCAAATTTCAGTACTTTCATATATGCTCAAATTGCGGGGCCAAAATTAGGGAAATATTTTGGCATTTGGATAATTATGCACATATTTACCCCGTTTTGCCGCAATTTGCGATTATTTGTTGGTTTACTCCGGCTCTCGCCGGACTAGAAATGTGAATATTATGAAAAAATTACTTACCCTGGCGATCAGTATATTCATCGTCGCCTCAGGAGCCTTTGCGGCGGAAAGCGTAGAGGAGCAACACTCGGCTTTCTTCCCCAAAGGCACAAAATCTTCCGGACTCAATGTCTCCTACAATAGCTACAACATAGGCAACGAGACCGGCTACAATGCGCTTTTCTCCCTCATCACGGGCATGAAGGGCGGACTGGAAAGATGGAAATTCGGAATCAACCGGAAGTTTGACACTTTGTTGCCAGATAAAAAAGTGTAAATAATTGAAAGAGT
>CAZOQW010000033.1:0-17810 GCA_964582235.1 uncultured Muribaculaceae bacterium
GTTGTATATAACACGGAGATATTAAATTTGCAACTCGTTGGGTATTAAATAAAAATGAGCAGCACAATGGCTACTCAAATAGCTTGTCAATTTTCTCGTACCCTGTAGGCGCAGCTTTGTTTTTTCTGGTATGTCTTGACTGGGTTATGTCTGTTGTGTTAAATAACTTATCTAATTCAGTGCCCGGAAAGAGGTCTATTCTGCCAGGCATCCAGAACATCTTCTCATCATATATGGTTTTCTCGGGATAATCTTCGCAATAGATACGTCCACACATATAGGCAAGAAGAACTTTGTTCATAGTCCACTTATAATGGTTCCCTTCAACAATAATATATCCTTTCTCAATGGCTTTGGCAAAGACCCTTTTTGCCAATTCCGTATCAAGGCGAGGGGGTAAAGTTACTTTGTTGTGTTCAGAATCTGCAATGTTTTTTCCCTTAGTCCGCTTCTTTTGATGCAAGTCCTCGGCTGCGTATATCAGCGTTATTGCACATCCTATGGCGGTACTGATTCCTACAATGACTGCCACGCCGGCTTCTGTTCCCCAAGATGGACGGAGTATCCCTAATCCAAGAAGGATAAGAATACTTATAATGGTGGTGAGCCCTACGCCCCAGAACACTTTGCGGTTATTGAGTTTGTATGTATAGGTTACAACCAACACCATGAAGAATCCCGCAATCAGGATGCATGCGACTCTAAAAGGCAATGATATCATATTTCCTTATCTTTTTTCGTGGTGATTATATGGTCAGGTTACTTAATTCTCCGCCCAATTTTGCAATCTCCGCCGACAGCGTTTCCGGCAGGAACCTGGCATAGACCTTTTCAGTGACATCCGTACTTCCATGACCGAGCAGACGGCTGACAACCGACATGGAAAGTCCCTTGTTCAGTGCAAAGACCGCGAACGAATGGCGTGCTACATGCATTGACAGGCTGAACGGCAGTCCTATCTGTTCTCCGACAACTGCCAAAGACTGGTTTATGCATTTCGTTGCGTTATTACGTGCCTTGTACAGTGCCTCTGCATCGTCAAGATCCAAATCCTCCTTCACCAGGTTGAAGACGTACCGGCATCCGGCACGTTTCTCCTGCCACCGGTGCAGAATATTCAAGGCAGGTTCTGTAAGAGGAATCACATGGCGCTTGTTCGTCTTGATCATGATTTTTCTCAGTTCCTTCTTCTCAAAATTGACATGGCCCCACTGCAGTGTCATCACATCGACAACACGGAGTCCGCAGGCATGGAACGCAAAGAAGAACATCTCCAGAAATTCCTTGCGGCGCGGTTCAGGGCAGGTCTTGTAATATTCAAGCAATGCCGCCAACTGTTCCTTACTGAGACTTTTTCCGTCAAACTCCGCCTCCTCTTCAGAAAGCGACACCTTAGTCACAATGCGCATATCCTGAATCCTTGCATTGACTGCAGGTTCCATCATGCCCATCTCGCTCGCATAGGCGCAAGCTTTCAATATCGGCGTCAAGGCGTGGTTGATGGTCGCATCACTATTCAACTTGACCTCCCTGCGCCATGTAATGTAGCTGTCCAGCAGCTCCGGAGTCATATCGCCTACATAGATTGCATCGGGCCGATAGGAACCCTGTCTGGTCGCCCGCAGAAAGGTCTGGAAGATATTCATGCAGCTCTTCCCGTTTTCGTAGCGGCTCCGGCCTATCCGATTCCGGGAGTAGTCTGACGAAAGGCGTTCCAGAGCAAATTCCACGAAATCCTTTCCTTGGTCACGACGTGCAAGAGGCTTGTCCGCAAGGAAGCCGGATATGACATCAGCGGTAATCTGATTAGGATGTTTTTCGTTATACTCTGCCAGCAGAGAATCTATACGTTCAACCCGTGCCAACAATAACTGGTTAAGCCGTTTGGATTCACCGCCATGACTTGCACGTATTTCACCCCGCCCCTGATTGCCGTTCTGGTTCCAGTCCGCAACTTTGACGAAGACATTTGTAGTCTTGCGGATTACCTGCCTGTTCCAAGTGTATTCCAACACAATGGGATAGGCTTTTTCTTTATCTGTCACCTTTGGTGTACGAAGGCGATATTTACCTAACGGATATAGTCTTTTCGGTCTTCCCATACGTTTTTTCCTCCTGTTTTAATTATTCCTGAGGAAAAGCAAAGGTACTGTATTTTAGACAAACAAACTCCGATTTTGAGGAGAAAATCCGTAATTTAGACAAACAAACCACGCCATAGAACACCATAAAACACCAGCGCGACAAACAAATTATCTTTGTTTATCGCGCTGATATTTAATCATTTAGCCAGTTTGAAGGCTACTAATATTCCTCCTCGTTGAAGAAAAAGTCTTCTTTGGTAGGATAATCAGGCCAGATATCCTCGATGGACTCGTAAACTTCTCCGTCCTCTTCGAGTTCTTCCAGATTCTCTATTACTTCCTCAGGAGCTCCTGAGCGATTTGCGTAGTCAATCAATTCTTCTTTTGTCGCGGGCCAGGGAGCATCGTCCAGGCTACCGGCAAGTTCGAGTGTCCAGTACATAGTGCTATTGAAAAATAAGGTCGCAAAAATATAAAAATTTTTGTTGCAAACGCGCGCCCTCTCTTCAATAACAATGCCACTCACTCAAGAATGTACACATCATCGCCGGGAGCGGCAAAAAGATATTCCTCCCGGGCGAACCGTTCGAGCGTATCACGGGACTCCGTCAAAGCGCGTATGCGATCCCTCATGGCCGCATTGTCCTGTTCCAGACGTTCAATCTGGCGGCCCTGCCTGTCAAGCGTGATTCCGGCGCCTATCCAGGTAATCAGGCTGTCCTTCTTCAGAAGCAGGAACACAAAACACAGAGCGGTAACTACTATGGCGTAACGCAGAAACGAACGCTGCTCCTTGCGGTTGCCGTCCTTGCTGCGGTCCCAGATATTCTTCGTAAGTTTCGCCATTGAAAGAGAGACAATCTTGGCAAAATTAACTAATTTTGTTGAAATAACTAATAACGACTCATGAAACCTGTACTCTTAGTTCTTGCTGCCGGAATGGGCAGTCGCTACGGCGGACTCAAACAAATGGACGGACTCGGCCCCAACGGCGAGACCATCATCGACTACTCGATCCACGATGCCGTCCAGGCCGGATTCGGGAAGGTTGTCTACATAGTCCGCGAGTACTTTCTCGAACAGTTCAAGGAAACCGTTCGCAAAAAATACAGCAACGTCAAATGCCTCGACGGCACACCGCTCGAATTTGTGTTCGTAACACAGGAACTCAACAAAATTCCCGCACGTTTCACCCTCAATCCCGAAAGACAGAAGCCCTGGGGAACCGCCCACGCCGTCCTCATGGCAAAGGATGTCATCGATACGCCTTTTGTGGTAATCAATGGCGATGACTTCTACGGCAGGGAATCCTTCCGCATAGCAGCCGACTGGTGCCGCGAGCACGAGAACAGCCAGGGCACCTATGCCATTGTCGGTTTCGAACTCGACCACACCCTGAGCGAATCGGGCGGAGTCTCACGCGGAATCTGCCATTATGACAGCGAAAAGCACCTGACGGATGTAGTTGAACACCTGAACATCGCCAAGGATGCCGAAGGAGTGGTCCGCGGAGAGAACTCGCTCAACTCCGAGCAGGTAGTCCTCAACGGCAAGGATCTGTGCTCAATGAACATGTGGTGCTTCACTCCCGACTATTTCGAAAAGAGCGAACGCATATTCACAGAATTCCTCGAGGAGAACATCGGAGAACTCAAAAAGGAATACTACATCCCCTACGCAATCGACAGAATGATAAACAGCGGAGAAGCGGCCTGCGACGTACTTTCCACCCCGTCCACATGGTTCGGAGTCACCTACAAGGAAGACCGTCCTGCAGTAGTGGAGAAGTTCGCGCAACTCGCCCGCGAAGGCGTATATCCCTCACCTCTGTATTGATATGGCTGAGAAACGGAAAAGAAAAGTTAAAAACTACAACTTTTTCAGCATCTTCAACTGGTACTTGCCCGGAATCGGGCAAGTGCTGGTTTTGGCATTGATGCTGATAGTCGGCGGCGTAATCGGAAATGCAGTTACCCTAGGTATCTGCTCGGCTTTCGGGTACGAGACCGGTGTCGAATACGCCATGCTCCTCGCATACCCCGTCATGTTCGTTCCGGCCATGCTGTATGCAAGCGCGCGCAGCCGCATAGCCTCGTACAGCACCGCAGGAGCCAAGTTGGACAGCAACAATTTCGGAAAGTTGGGAGGATTGGCAGCAGCATTGCTGGCAGTTGCGGGCATAATCAGTTGCGGTTTTGTCATTGACCCATTAAGTGCAATCATGCCCGAAATGCCGGAAAACATCGAGCGTATGCTGAACAACATGACCCAGGGCATATTGTGGGTGAATCTCATCTGCGTAAGCCTCTTCGCTCCGCTGTTTGAGGAATGGCTGTGCCGTGGAATGGTGCTCAGGGGCCTGCTCTACGGCGGCAAGATGAAGCCCGTATGGGCAATAGTCATCTCCGCCCTGTTCTTCGCCCTCATACATCTCAACCTGTGGCAGGCAGTGCCGGCATTCCTGATGGGCTGCCTTTTGGGCTATGTCTACTACAAGACCGGCTCATTGAAACTGACGATGCTTATGCACTGCGCGAACAACACCGTCTCCCTCCTGATATCACAGAACCAGTCGCTGAGCGAAGCTGACAACTGGTATCAGATACTCCCGTTGCCGGCATATCTGCTCCTCATTGCCGTCTGCGCAGCCATACTTGTGCTGACCATACGCGCATTCAAGCGCATACCGAAGAAATCCGAAGAAGGAAACTGCAACACGATTCCTTCGATGTTCGAAAGCGAACTGCAATAGGCCTACAACAACAGCATCACAGCGAGAACGTAAAGCATGAACGCCTGCAACTTCAGTTTGGAGGCGTTTGTTTCTTTTGCCAAAGTCTCAATGGGATCTTCCGCAGACAGTTCTGCGAGCCTGTCTTCTTTCGGGAGTTTGTTTACCGGCCATTTCGCAAGTATCTGCCCGTCGGAAAAATAGCTTGCACCACCGTTTGATCGATTCAGGGTTACAAGGTCCTTGCGGTCTGCGAAATACACATACGGCAACAATTCCTGAGGACAGCCGGAGTCCTCGATTGAATCGGCAGTTGCACTTACGAGCACCAAGGGCGTAAATCCTTCACGGGAGGCCCTGGCGGCAAATTGCGAAACCTTGTCCCAACGCTGCGCCGACATCTTGTCCACATTATAGACCGAACTTGCCATCACCATGCCCCGGACGGCCAGGCTGTCGCAGTACTCCCCTGCCGCATTGCTGAAACTAAGGAGAGCATATTCCCCGTCCCACTCTATTTCGTCGAGAGTCGCCAATTCGTTGCCCGGACGATAATCCGTGTAATCCAGCATCGGTATAGAGAACAGGCAATAAAGCATGAACAGGGCCACCGAAATGCTTGACAGGGAAAAGCTGACATATTTGACTTTCCTCGTGGGCTCATGGCTGCTGAAAGGCACGAAAGCAAGCAGCCACATAAGCATCAGAATGAGATTCTTTACGAGACTCTGCACATGGGTAAGCTGTATTGCCTCGCCGAAGCAGCCGCAATCCATTGAGGGATTGAAAATTACCAGCAAGACCGTCAAAAGGGTGTAGAAAACCATGACCACGAGGCTCACTATGGCAACTATCCTGCGCCACACGCCAGTGACTATAGCCACTCCGAGCACGGTCTCGAAAAACACCAGCGCGACCCCGATGAAACCGGATGCGAAGCCCAGCCAAGACAAGTGCAGGAAATTCAGGTAACTGTCTACCAGCAAGCCGGTTCCGACCGGATCCATCAACTTTATCAATCCGGAGAAGAACAGAACCAGTCCGAACAGGATGGCGCTAAATCGTCTGATAGTTCTCATATGCAGTTTTAATCTTTGAGAAAATCTTGTCGGGAGGAAGCATACCGCCTTCCGCGTCCGAACATTCTATGCGTATGAACGAAGGGTCCTCGGCCACTTGACGCAGGTAACAGTCACGTACACGTTTCTGGAATTCGATGTCCGCTTCGTGAATGTCTTTGGCACCGTGAAGATAGTCACGGTCACCGCCGTCCCTGTGCTCGCTCAGGCTCCGCTCCACGAAACCCGTCGGCACGTCCAGAAAGATATTAAGGTCAGGTCGAGGCAATCCGAAATCGCCGTATTCAGTCTGCAGTATCCATTTGCGCAGACGTTCAGCCTCCTCCGGATCGGGCAGTTTCGCGCATTGGTAGGCTATATTAGAATATACATACCTGTCGAGCAGGACCGTACCGCCCGCTTCGAGCGTACGGCGGATATCGGCGGCAGCAAGATGCCGGTCTTCCGCGAAAAGCAGCGCCACAAGCTGGGGATGCACAACCTCATTCGAGCCGAAATCCCCGCGCAAAAAGCGGCTGATCAACTCTCCGTACACGGGCGCATGATAACGGGGAAAATGTATGTAATCCAACTGCGGGCACACGCTTCCGAGGTATTCCCGCATCATCCTGACCTGAGTAGACTTCCCGGCTCCGTCCAAGCCTTCGATTACGATAAGCATAGACTGCGAATATACGCAAAAGTTGAGTGCAATCCAAGCGAGCCGTCTGCGACAGCAGACTGGCCAATTATACAGCAGACTGAGGGGTAAAACAAATAAAGGAAGCCGCAAGGGCTTCCTTTATTTGTAGTGGGTAGGAGAATCGAACTCCTATTGCAAGATTGAGAATCTTGAGTACTAACCGTTATACGAACCCACCGTTGTTTTGGGATTGCAAAGGTAGGAATAATTTCTGAAACTCCAAATTTTTTTCTTAACTTCGCAAAGTTTTTATCGAAAAATCTTATGACTACAAAAGCCAAAGTCATTACCGGTGCATCTGCCGTGGTTGTAATCGCGCTCGCGGTGTTCGTGTACTTCAAGTTCTGCTTCGTGTTCGGAGAGGGTGTCAAGGCCGGAGAACTCAACCAGATAGTCTACAAGGGCTGGATCTGGAAAACCTATGAGGGTCGTCTTATTCAGACCGGATTCCGCAGCCAGAACGGTTCTGGCAGTATCCAATCCAACGAGTTCAATTTCTCCGTTGTAGACAAGGCAATCGCCGACTCCCTGATGCGCTGCAGCGGCAAGATGGTCGAACTTCATTACAAGGAATACAACGGCATGCTTCCCTGGAGGGGCATGCAACGTTATATAGTGGACGGAATCGTATACGTCCGCCAGGCCGACAAGAACACCGAAATCCCCATACTGATATCAGAGTAACGCCATGCTGAAACTGTTCCTTTTCATCGCAGCGAGCGTCATCGCTGTGCATCCGGAGGGCAATCCAAACGCCCGGAAACTCACAGTTGAAGAATGTGTAGGCATGGGCCTCAAGCCCGTCTACCCCGAACGGGTCCGGCTTTATTGGGACGAAAACAATGCTCTTACAAAAGAACGCCCCAATCCCGGCAGGCCCGAGTACGTTCTTCCTGTGAGCGACTCGCCCGACATAATCTACGGAGAAAGCGTCAGCCGCAACGAATTCGGCGGCAGAACGGGAGTTTTCCCCTCACCGGACGGCAAACTCCTGGCAGTCTACCGGAAAGACCAGAGCGCGGTGACTTCTTACCCGCTTTACGACATACGCAGCCGCACCGGCTCCACATACGAGATAAAATATCCCATGGCCGGGATGGATTCGGAAAAGCTCGGCATAGTCGTGTGTACAACTGACGGCAAAATAATCAGCGAGCTGCAAATCAACGACTTCGACGACGAGCGATACCTTACGAACCCCTGCTGGTCCCCGGACGGCAAATACATCTTCGTTCAGGTGCTCGACCGCGAGCAGCATCACATGAAGCTGAACATGTACCGCGCCGATAACGGCAAGCTCGCACGCAATATTTTCAACGAGAGCAACGACGCCTGGATAGAGCCGCTCGAACCTCTGCACTTCATTAAGGACAGCTACCACTTCCTCTACGGCAGCGACAACATTGACGGATACAGGAACCTCTATCTCTGCGATACCTTGGGCATCATCGGACGGGTAACACCGTGTGCAGCGGATGTCTCCTACCTCGACAATGACGGCACTTACGTCTACTACACCTCCGCCGAAGTCTCCCCCATTGAGAACCACCTCTTCCGCGTCCGTATCAACGACAAAAAAATCGGCAAGCCGCAGCGCCTGACCTACGAGACCGGATGGCACAACATCGACCTTTCGCCGGACTGCAGCATGTTCATCGACCGTTACAGCAGTTTCAACGTACCGGGAGTGACCGTAGTCAAGAACACCAGCGACGGCAAAGTGATAAACAGGATACTCGAGGCCATAGACCCGCTTGACGAATATGCCCAATGCCGTATGGAACTCGGACGGGTGAAGTCAGCAGACAATCGTTTCGACAATTACTACCGGCTCTATTATCCTGCCGGATACGACCCTGCAAAGAAATATCCGCTGATAGTCTATGTCTACGGCGGGCCGCACAGTCAGATGGTGAACAACAGCTGGCTCGGCAACATACGCATGTGGGAAATGATGATGGCCCAGAAGGGCTACTTCGTCTATGTGCAGGACAACAGGGGCACATCCAACCGTGGCGCGGCCTTCGAGAAGGCCATAAACCGTCAGGCCGGAACCGCAGAGACGGAAGACCAGATGGCCGGACTGCGTGAACTGCTGGAGCGTCTGCCGGCGATAGACCGTAACCGCATCGGGGTACACGGCTGGAGCTACGGAGGATTCATGACCCTGAACCTCGCAACCCGCTATCCGGACTACTTCAAGGTGGCGGTAGCCGGAGGTCCGGTGATAGACTGGCAGTGGTACGAGGTAATGTACACCGAACGCTACATGGACACCCCGCAGGCCAATCCCGAGGGCTACGCCGCGAGTTCGCTGATTTCACGTGCGGAAGACCTTAAAGCCAGGACCCTGATTTGCCAGGGCACGATGGACAACACCGTTGTATGGCAACATTCCCTCAACTTCATACAGGCCTGCATAGATGCAGGAATCCCCGTCGACTACTTCCCCTACCCGCTCGAAGAACACAACATGATAGGAAAAGCCAGACTCCACCTGTACAAGAAAATCACCGACTACTTCGATACCTATCTGTAGGAAGAGGTATCTCTGTCGTGTAATCTCCGAACACCCGGTGCGGAGGTGCCGCGAGTGTTTGCAAGTTTTAATAAGTAAAAAGAGCAACAAATGGTTTCTTCAAAAGTTTCGAAAAACCGCGTCACGCCCGAAATAGGGGGGGGCGGACAGCCTACAATCGCAAGTCATTGACTGGCTTCGCTTTCCATTGGCTGTAGGCGTAGTGTTTATCCACAGTTTTGGCACGCCGCCAATCGACGATATAACGGCATTGCATGCCGACCCGCTGTCGGCTGTCAATCTCTACAACTGGCTGCGCATCTGCCTGTCGCACGTGCTGACCCACATCGCCGTCCCCACGTTCTTCCTCATCTCCGGCTACCTGTTTTTCCGCCGCTGGCAACAATGGGACGGAAATCTTTACCTGACAAAGATGAAGACCCGCTTCCGGACGTTAGTTATTCCCTACCTCTGCTGGAATGCCCTTGCTATTCTTTTGGGGGTCGCCCTCAGACTTGGGGCTTTCCTATTGAAAGGAGCTCCGTTATCCAACATCCTGCTCTACTTCGAGGAAAACGGCTGGTTGCGCCTGTTCTGGAACTGCAACGTATGGGGAAACAAGGTTAATTGGCTGGGTATGCCCACACCCTCGAGCGGCCCCATTGACCTTCCCTTGTGGTTTCTGCGCGACCTGATTGTGGTAACGGCGCTTACGCCACTGTTTTATCTGCTGCTGAAGCATACGCGCCACTACGGCGTACTGCTGTTGGGCTTAGCCTACGTGTCCGGCATCTGGCCCGTAATACCCGGTCTCTCGATCACTGCCGTATTCTTCTTCGGGCTTGGGGCTTACTTCAGCATCCAAGGCAAGAACGTGGTGACGGAATGTCGGCGGGCGCGACGACTCTCCTACGTGCTGGCCGTGTTGCTGCTCCTGCCGACAATCTGGTTTGACAGCACCAACACCATTGTTGGACAACGCTTGTACCCCTTTTACATCATAGCAGGCGTGTGCGCCGCCTTCAACCTTGCCGCTGATCTGTTGGAGCGGAAGCGGACGCGCGTTGTTCCCCTGCTGTCACACAGTACGTTCTTCATCTATGCTATCCACACCCTGCTGGTGTTGCGCGTCAGCGGGTTCCTGCTCAGTCCGCTGGCAGGTGTTGACCATCCGATAGTGCAGACGGTGGTCTATCTGCTGAAACCATTGCTGTGCGTATGCCTTTGCCTCGGCATATTCCTGTTCCTGCGCCGCTTCTTCCCACGCGTGCTGGGCGTACTGACGGGCAACCGCTATTGATGACACCCTCATGCTGTCTCTAACCGAGGCAGGCGTCAAGCTCGGCGGTGATGCCCTCCACGTCCATGTGCTGGCCTATGAACACTATCTTGACCATGCGGTCGCCATAGTCAGGATCCCAATCTCGCGCAAGGTTCGGGTCGCGGAGCATCATCTCCGCCAGTTCCTCGCGGGACATGGTCGCGAACCAAAGTCCGGCATCCTTGACTGTCTTCTGCACTCCTGCCTGCTCGAACAGGTAGCAGCGGTCAGGGTCGTCGCTGAAATAACACAGACCCTTGGCCCGAATCACGCTCACCGGCCATTTCTTGGCTACGAAATTGTCGAACTTGTTGATATCGAGGGGGGCTCGCCTGTAATACACGAAAGTTCCGACTCCATATTCCTCGGCCTCGCCCTCCTCATCATGATGGTGATGATGGTGGTGGTGATGCCCGCCGTGCTCCTCGTGCTCTTCGTCCTCGTCGTGAACGCCCTCTATCTCGTTTATCCATGTCGCAGAAGTGGCCACCTTGTCGAAGTCAAACATCCCGGTATTCAGAATGCGGTCGAGGTCGAAATCGCAGAAATTCGCCTCAATTATGTCTGCCTTGGGCTGGAGTTCGCGAACTATGCTGCGCACCCGACCCAACTCATTGGGAGCAACTTCGGAAGCCTTGTTAAGGACTATGATGTTGCAGAACTCAATCTGCTCGATTATCAGGTTCTGGATGTCGTCCTCCTCGAAATTGCGCAACGGCAGGCTCTCCCCGCAACCGAAATCGCTCTGCATCCTGAGTGCATCCACCACCGTGACTATGCAGTCCAGCACGGGCAGAGGTCCGCGATTATATTCCTCACCAAGCGAAGGTATGGAACAGATGGTCTGCGCAATGGGAGCAGGCTCGCAGATACCGCTGGCCTCTATCACTATATAGTCGAACTCGCCTGAAGCGCACAGGTCGGAAAGCTGCTGCACGAGATCCATTTTCAGCGTACAGCAAATGCAGCCGTTCTGCAGGGCCACAAGGCTGTCGTCCGAACCGCTGACTATTCCGCCCTTCTGTATAAGGTCCGCATCAATGTTCACTTCCCCGAGATCGTTCACTATCACGGCGAACTTTATGCCCCTGCGGTTCGTCAGGATGCGGTTCACCAGGGTTGTCTTTCCGCTGCCGAGATAACCGGTCAGCAGCAGAACCGGAATTGTCTTTTGCATAATTTACCTCCTAAAATAATTCACCCGCGCGGAAGCCGAAATCTCTGTATGCCTTGTCGGTGAAATAGAAATTCTTGATTTTCAGCATGTCCATGTTCACCGAACCGAACTCGACGTCCATTCCGAGCGCACCCAGCAGATTGCCTAATCCGCCACCGGCACTCAAAATCCAGTCAGGCACTGCAATATACTTGCGCTTCACGCCCAAGTGCTCGGCTATCGTGCTGAAAAGTTCCTTGTAAGTGTAGTTTTTCCCTGTAATCAGATAATTTTCCCCGGATTTTCCCTTCTCCATTGCCATCACTATGCCCCGGGCGGCCTCCGTGACGTTCAATACGTTTTTCCCGCCGAATGGACAGGTGAGGACATAACTCTTGCGCACCAACTCGATTACGCTGTTCGAACCCTTTACTCCGCCGTACTTCCCTATCATGAACGTCGGATTCACGATTACGAGACCTATGCGGTCGGCATACGGTCGGATGGTGTCCTCTGCCTCCTTCTTGCTTTTCGCGTAATTGGCATCGGCAAAGGGGTAGCACATTGGAGCAGTCTCATCACCGCCGAAGCCTATGGTATTGGCTGTGCTGACGTACAGGAAACGTTGCACTCCGGCATCTATCGCCAACTCTACAAGACGCTTTGTTGCTTCAACATTGACTTCACGGTATTTAGCATACTCATGGCAGGATTGCGAAGTCATTGCAGCCACATGCATCACGCCCCAGACACCATCCATCAGTCCCCGCATCTGGTCCGCGTCCTTGAAATCGGCCTCCACCAGTTTCAGGGACGGGCTGAGTTCTCCGGGGTAGGTGCGTCCCTTGCGCAGGGTTGCGACAACTTCATAGCCCTCATAAATCAGGCGTTCAATCAAGTTCGCAGCCAACATTCCGTTCGCCCCTGTCACGAGAACCTTGCGGGCAGCCTGAGGGGCCGGTACTTGTTCTTTCATGTTTCGTGCATCCATTTCGTTATCAGTATCCGTAAAAACAACCCGACTAACAGAGTCGGGTTGCCGATAGCACATATCTGTCTGCGGACAGGAATTACTCCACAGCCGCGTCCATTGCCTGACGAAGGTCGGCGAGTATGTCGTCTATGGACTCTATGCCGACGGAAAGACGTATGAGGTCCGGTGCTATACCTGCCTCACGCAGCTGCTCGTCGCTGAGCTGGCGGTGGGTATGGCTGGCGGGATGCAGCACGCATGAGCGTATATCCGCAACGTGCGTGGCTATGGCAACAAAACGCAACGCATCCATGAACTTGATGGCGGTCTCCCTGTCACCATTGAGTGCGAAAGCTATCACTCCGCAGGAACCGTTCGGCAGATATTTCTTCGCAAGCTCGTGGTCAGGGTCATCCTCCAGACCGCAGTAGCGCACCCATTTCACCCTCGGGTCATCGTGCAGGAAGCGGGCCACGGCAGTAGCGTTCTCGCAGTGCCTGCGCATTCTCAGGTGCAGGGTCTCCAGTCCGAGATTCAACAGGAAAGCATTCTGTGGAGCCGGGCTTGAACCGAGGTCACGCATGAGCTGGGAAACCACCTTGGTGATGTAGGCCTTCTTGCCGAAAGCCTCCGTATATACGAGTCCGTGGTAAGAATCATCGGGAGTGGTCAGTTCAGGGAACTTGTCAGCGTGGGCAGTCCAGTCGAAATTGCCGCTGTCCACCACGACTCCGCCCACCTGGGTAGCGTGTCCGTCCATGTACTTGGTCGTAGAGTGGGTAAGTATGTCCACTCCCCACTCGAAGGGACGGCAGTTGATGGGCGTAGCGAAAGTGTTGTCCACCATGAGGGGTATTCCGTTGCTGTGCGCAAGTCGGGCAAACCTTTCGAGGTCGAACACTGCGCAGCCGGGATTGCTGATGGTCTCACCGAAAATGAGCTTGGTGTTGGGGCGTATCAGGGCCTGGATTTCCTCATCGGAAGCGTTCTGGTCGAAGAAAGTACACTCGATGCCCAGTTTGCGCATCGTCACGTTGAAGAGGTTGTAGGTACCTCCGTATATCTCCGTGGAAGCAAGGAAATGGTCGCCAGCCGAGCAGATATTGAATACTGCATAGAAATTGGCGGCCTGTCCGGAAGAGGTGAGCACTGCGCCCACGCCTCCTTCAAGTTCGTTAATCTTGGCAGCTACGAAATCGCACGTAGGATTCTGCAGCCTCGTATAGAAGTAGCCCGACTTCTCGAGATCGAAAAGCTTGGCCATCTCTTCGCTCGTGTCATACTTGAAAGTAGTGCTCTGAATTATGGGAAGCGCTCTCGGCTCGCCATTCTGAGCGTGCCATCCGCCCTGAATGCAGATGGTGTCCAAACTGTGTTTCTGAGTCTTGTTCATTTAATTTAGTTACAAATCCAGCGAATTTAAGGATAATCCGTGATTTTGCAAGCGTTTGCAAGTGCGGAAACGCATTTTTTTCTAACTTGCGTTCCCTTTTGAAACCAATGGAGATGGAAGCCGACTTTCCGCTGAAAATAAGCCGCTCGCTGCGGAAAAGCATTTCGATGCGCATAGACCGTGACGGCACCGTGCTGGTCAGCGCACCGCTGTACATGTCGTCAGAACAAGTCGATGAATTCATATCCGGACACCGTCGCTGGATAGAAAACAACCGCAAACGCATACTCGAACGCAAGGGCAGGCCGGATTTCTATTCCAGACTGCCACTGGATACGCCCGGGCGCATGAAAGAGGCTGCACAGAGACTCATGAACATAGTCCTGCCCATGGTCGAAAGACATGCGGAAATAATGGGTGTACGGCCGTCGAAAGTGACTTTCAGGGCCAGCCGGACGCGCTGGGGCAGCTGCAACAATCGCTTGCGCACCCTGAATTTCAGCCTGTACCTCTTGCTGCTCCCGCAGGAGTGCATAGAAGAAGTGGTGGTACATGAACTCTCGCACCTGATAGAGCCGAACCACGGGCCGCGTTTCTATGCCCTCATGGACAAATACTGGCCGCAGTGGAGACATACCCGGCAAATCGCCCGCGAGATAGTGAGAGACGGCCGGATCTGAGATCTCAGCGTTCCGCCCTCATCGGGTTGTTCAGGAAATCCTCGTAGGCGAGGCGTATTCCGTCTTCCAATTCGGTCTTGTATGTCCAGCCCATGGCCGTTGCCTTGGAAACGTCGAGCAATTTGCGGGGCGTGCCGTTGGGCTTGCTTGTGTCCCAGAGTATCTCCCCTTGGTATCCGACAACGCGGGCCACGATTTCCGTAAGATTCTTTATGCTGATTTCCTTTCCGGTACCGGCATTGACCGTCTCATTGCCGCTGTAATTGTTCATCAGGAATACGCACAGTTCGGCAAGGTCGTCCACGTAGAGGAATTCGCGCAGCGGGCTGCCGTCGCCCCAGCAGGTGACGCTCGGAGCACCTGAAATCCTGGCCTCATGGAAACGCCTGATGAGGGCAGGCAGCACATGGCTGTGTTCGGGATGGTAATTGTCATTCGGCCCGTAGAGGTTCGTGGGCATAACGCTTATGTAGTCCGTACCGTACTGGCGGTTAAGATATTCGCAGTATTTCAGTCCGCTGATCTTGGCGAGGGCGTAGGCCTCGTTGGTCGGTTCAAGGGAGGAAGTGAGCAGACAACTCTCCTTCATGGGTTGGGGTGCCAGTCGCGGATAGATGCATGAGGAACCGAGGAATTCCA
Source organism: uncultured Muribaculaceae bacterium (assembly GCA_964582235.1). Lineage (GTDB taxonomy): Bacteria > Bacteroidota > Bacteroidia > Bacteroidales > UBA932 > Cryptobacteroides. The sequence continues at coordinate 15,257 of CAZOQW010000033.1, forward strand.
GTTTCCTGCAGCCGTTTTTCCACGCTGAGTGAATGACATTCATTTCGAGTATCATGTTGTCGTACATGAAGTCGGCCAGTGCGGATTCGTTGGCCACGATACCGCCGACCTTGGCTGCGGCGAGGAATGTGTACTCCGGCTTTTCCTGCTCGAAAAAAGCTTCCACCTCGTCCTGGCGGGTCAGATCCAGTTCGGAATGCGTCCTTGTGACGATGTTGTCGTAACCCTGTCTCTGCAGTTCCCTGACTATCGCCGAACCCACCATTCCCCGGTGTCCGGCCACATAGATTTTAGAATTCCTTTCCATCGGGCGCAAAGTTAGGGATATTCCGTACAATCTCAAAAAAATAGTCACCCGATCATGTTTTCAGGCGTTACCGGAAACGCCGGGATAATCAGCACTTTCCTGGCGCAAATCATGGCATAGCCAACAGTTTGCGCAAGTATTTGAAGGGAGGCTTCCGCATGGGGCCCTCCTTTTGCGTACCGCCCAAAAACGCATGGCAGAAGTACGGCAGTTGCAAAAAATTCCCTCTGATTAGCCGATTTTTAAATAAAAGGCCTATATATTCTGAAAATTATTTGTAAATTGAGGGCAAATTAGGGAGAAATATGAAACACTTTATCATTTCTTTAGTTGGTCTGCTGCTCTGCTCTGGAGCAGTGTATGCACAAGAACTCCAATTCTCAAAGGAACAAATAGACAGCATACTCACAGAAGCCGAGAAAACCTACCAGGCCCCGAAAATTCAGGGACTGGCGATTACCGGCACTGTAGAAGAACTTGCTGCGGAGTTCTGCAGGCGCGGGTGGATAGATCCATTCAGCCGTTTCTCCGAAGAGGACCTGGATGAGGCGGGCCTGGGAGCAGGAAAGAGATATGTAAACGGCATCCTGCTGGAAGGCATCTTCCTCGGAAACAGGTCCAATCTCGTGTTGTACCCGATTTCCCAGACAGACAGACGCGTGGCGTATGCCGCAATAACCTTCAACGTGAACGAAAACTCTCTGAGACGCTTCATCGAAAAGGATGTCATGTCGCTCGTACACCGGTATGAGACGAAATACGGCACTTTCGAGATAATAGACGTGGACCCGCTGTACCAACATGCCAAGAGGAACACCACCAGGGAGCAATACGGCCCGTCGCAGCACATAATCTCGTTCAGCTTTGAGGACGACCCTTCCGTAATGCTGAGAGCACAGACCGATGCGGACGGGGAATTCTCCGTGGTTATACATTATGTGAACACCCTGAACCTCGTAGTGCAGCTTCTGCTGAATCCTGACCCTTACGAAGAGATATAGCCGGACAGAATGAAACATAGATTCTGCCTGCTTGCCCTTACCCTGACCGTAGTTTCCTGCAACGAGAGCGTGTTGCCTGAGGCGCTGGAAGAAGATCTGGGGCGGCTTGACCGGGCGCTGAACAATTCTGAAGAATACATACGCGTAAAGGAGCTGCGCATCAACACGATAGAGAACATGCTCAGCTCCCGCGGCACCACGAAACTTCAGCAATACAATATCTACGGCGAACTCTATGAGGAGTACGCACCCTACCAGTTCAACAAGGCCACGGAAATGCTCACCAGGCAGGAACAGCTGGCCGATGAGCTGGGGAGCATGAGTTTGCGCAACGACGCGAGGCTTGAAAGGGCCATGCTTTACGTACTGGCGGGACTGCATCTCGAGGCCGACAACCTGCTGCGCAGTATGGACACCACGGCGTTCACGCAGGAACAGTTGCTCAAATGGTACAACATACGGCAGAAATTCCTTGTAGACTATTCCGAATACGTCCATACTTCCGACATAACCGTTGCGGATATCGACAAGGTCGGCTGGTACCAGAACACGATACTCGACAATCTCCCTGAAGGCTCGTCCGCATACAGGACCCTGCACGTTTCCATGCTCATGCGCGAGCAACGCTACGAAGAGGCCGGCCAGGAGAACCGCAAGCTCATCAGTACGCTCAACCGCAATTCACGCGAGTATGCCATGGCGACCTACTGGCAGGGCGTAATCTGCGACGAGACGGGAAACAGCGATGAGGCCCTGCGCTGGTGGATAGAATCGGCAATCTGCGATGTGCGCAGTGCCACGAAGGACCACGCCTCGCTCTATAGCATAGCCCTGCAACTGACCGAAAGGGGCGACACGGAAAGGGCCTTCCGCTACACCCAGCAATCCCTGAACGATGCCGTGTTCTACAATTCCATGCTCCGCCGGGTGCAGATAGCCTCCACGCTCCCAAGCATAGAGAAATCCTACTCCTTCAATAACGAAAGGCAGCAGGAACGTATGCGCATGCTGATAATCATGCTCACAGTGAGCGCCGCCATATTTGCCGCGGTGGCCTTCGTGGCGGTGTACTTCTTCATGAAAGTGCGCAGGGCAACCAAGGAAATATCCGGAAAAAACGAGGAACTCGAGAAGTATTCCAAATATAAGGAGGAAACGGAAGAGCACCTTAAGGAAATCAACCGCAAACTGATTGAGGCAAACGAGGCCAAGGAAGAATATCTCGGACTCTTCCTCTCCCAAAGTT
>CAZOQW010000034.1:0-15938 GCA_964582235.1 uncultured Muribaculaceae bacterium
CGCTCCTCTATTCGAAGATGATTTTTGGGTGACGCATTGACGAAGTCAGGAAAAACAGGCGGGGCCGTCAAGCTCCGCCTATATCTTAGATTACAGATCGTATTTCTTTTCTTTGGCTCTTGTCATTTTTTCCTTCATGACATCGACGCATTCGGTGATTGCGTTCTCGAAAGTGTCAGCAGCGCGTTCAATAATGAGAGTGTCTCCCGGTACCCGAATCTGGATCTTGGCTTTCTTGCCTTCCTTTGCTGCGTCCTCAAGTACCACTTCTGCTTCCTGGGCTACACCGTCAAAAAACTTGGAAAGACGTGCAACTTTCTTCTCTACGAAAGCGGTGAGCTTCTCACCGGCATCGAACTTCAGCGTTTTGATTTTGATATCCATACTGGTTTCGATTTTTGCCCTTGGGTGGGCGTTGTTATAAATAGTTTTCAGCTTCTCTATCGAATTGTGCGTATAGACCTGCGTAGCAGCGAGTGAGGAATGGCCGAGAAGTTCCTTTATTGAATTAAGTCCGGTTCCCTCGTCCAGCAGTTCGGTCGCCAGAGTGTGCCTGAGAACATGGGGTGAGCGTCGTCCGCTTATACCTTCCACGCCAGACAGCTCCGTCTTTACCGCCCTGTCCACGAGTACCGGATACAGTCTTGCTCCCTTGGCCGTCTGCAACAGCGGTGCCCCGGAACTCATATCCGCACATTTCAAAGAGCGTAGCGATTGTAAATATAACGAAATTTCATTACAAAGAGAAGTATTCAGGGGAATTTCACGCATTTTGTTGCCCTTGCCCCTGACGTGCATCACCCTGCGGGCGAAATCCACCGAGTTGCGATTCAGTCCGATCAGTTCGCTGCGCCGTATGCCGGTCTGGAACAATATGCTCACTATGAGCCGCCTGAGCTGTTGTGCATAGTTGCCGAATTCGGGCACTCCCTCGGTCTGCCTGAAATATTGATCCATGGCTTCTGCCCGGTAGAATTCCACCAGCGGTTTGTCCTGTTTCGGACGCTTCACCAGACGCACGGGGTTGGAAGTCAGCTCGCCGTTCTTCATCAGGAAACGGCAATAACTGCTGAGTACGCTCAGATGCTGGTTCACCGTGCGCGGGGATTCCTTGCATTCGTCCATCAGATATACCTCATAACTGCGTATGGTCTGCATGTCGGGAAGTTCCTCGCCGCCGGAAAACTCCACGTACCCTGCGAGCACCCGGGCGTAGTTCTCGCAGGTCAGCTCAGAATAACGCCTTATGCTCCGTATATATTCAAGGTATCTTTCGACAAGGCTCATTTTACGGCTACCAGACCCATTTCCGCGGCCTTCTCCCGCATGAAGCGGTCGGCCTGCTCAAAGTCGTTCTCTATGACGCCGTCGAGTATGGCTTCCTTCACGGCCTCTTTCAGCAGACCTATCTCACGGGAAGGCGCGATGCCATAGACCTCCATGACATGTTCTCCGGTGATTGGATTCTTGAAATTGCGGATGGCATCCTTTTCCTCGACCTGAACGAGTTTTCGTTCCACAAGCTCGAAGTTGCTCCTTATCCTGGCCACCCTCGCCTCATTCTTGGAAGTAATGTCGGCCTTGCAGAGCATCATCAGGTCATCTATGTCGTCCCCCGCATCGAAAAGCAGCCTACGCACCGCAGAATCGGTCACTTCGCTGTCCACCAAGGCTATGGGACGCAGGTGCAGACGCACCAGTTTCTGCACATACCTCCTTTCGTCTATCGGCAGACGCAGGCGGTTGAATATGCCGGCAACCATCCGGCCTCCGATTATGTCGTGTCCGTGGAATGTCCAGCCGGTTTTGGGATCGAAACGTTTGCTCGCCGGCTTGCCTATATCGTGCAGCAACGCGGCCCAACGCAACCAGGTCACATCGTGACCCGGAGCTTCCGTCTCAGTCTCGTTTTCCACATGGGCAGCCGCTTGGGCGGAAACTACGTTTTCCAACACAGCAAGCGTATGTTCGAAATTATCCTTGTGACCCTTGCCGTCGATATTTTCCACACCTTTCAGCGCAGTTATTTCAGGCAGTATGCGCACAAGCAGCCCGGTCTCGTCCATCAGGCGGAAAGCCATTGAGGGATGCGGGCAGGCCATCATCTTGTTCAGTTCATCGGTAATCCGTTCCTGCGAAAGAATTTCAAGGCGGGAAGCCATGCGGCTGATGGAGTCCATTGACTCCCGGACTATCTTGAAAGGGTGTTCGGGCGTGGACAATTTCGTCGCGAAACGCACGGCCCGGAGCATACGCAGGGGGTCATCGGAATAGGTGGTGTCCGGATCGAGCGGAGTGCGTATGATTCCGGCACAGAGGTCCCTGACTCCGCCGAAAGGATCCACCAACTCGCCGAAATCCTCTTTCTGGAGCGAGAGCGCAAGTGCGTTGATTGTGAAATCCCTGCGCTTCTGGTCATCCTCAAGTGTCCCGTCCTCCACTATAGGTTTGCGCGAACTGCGCCGATACGATTCCTTGCGGGCACCCACGAACTCTATTTCATCGCCGTCGTAGTGCATCATGGCCGTACCGAAATTCTTGAAATACGAGACATGGCGCCCGGTTTTCTTGCCGAGGGCTATGGCGAAGTCCACTCCGCTGCCTTCAACGACTATGTCTATGTCCTTACAGTGGCGGCCGAGCAGGCAGTCCCTCACGTAGCCTCCTATAACGAAAGCCCTGACTCCCCTCTCCTGCGCCAGTTCAGAGACGATGCGGAAAATTTCCTTGTCTAAATATTGCGACATTGCAGCCATGACTCGCAAATTTAGAAAATAATTTGCAATGGCAGTTCAGACATCAGTCCGTTTCACGAATTGCGGACTAAAGCAGTTTAAGGCCGGAACGCCGGTTTCATTTGCCCGGACAAATCCCACCTTCTTCTACGGGTCCGCTGCGGCGGGCCAGCATCCCCTCATAGTCGGGCAATTGCCTGCAGGGCACGAATTTGCCGTCCTCGCGCACGAAGACATAATTTTTCCGGCCATTGGTCACCATCAGATATTCCACTCCCAGCACCATAGCGTATCGCTGTGCCTGATGCAATACTTCGGTATCTATTTCCACTTCGGGCCGCTTGCATTCCACCACGGCCAAAGGTCTGGAATTGCGGTCGTAAACCACTATATCCGCACGATAGAGTTTCTCGCCGAATTTCAGCGATGCCTCGCTCATCATCTGATGCATGGGCACGCCGACACTCTCGTGCAGTAGTATAATAAACCACTGCCGCACCCGTTCTTCGGGTGTGGCAGTGACATTCTTGCGCCTGAGGGGGTCCCAGAGCAGAGACTCCATGCGCGCTTATTGGGCAGCCTGCTCCTCGGTGAACTTGCCGAGAGCGCAGTAACGGGCATACAGCTTGGCGTAAACCTCGGTCCTGCTCAAATCGGGCACGTATTCCTTGGAGAATCCGCTGTTCATTGCCTCGATTGCGTCCTCAACGCGCTCATACACGCCAGCAGCGGTAGCGGCGAACATGGCAGCACCCAAAGCGCAGGCCTGGTCGGTGTTGCATACCTTGATGGGCATTCCGAGCACATCGGACATGGTCTGCATGACGAAAGGACTCTTCAGCGCTATACCTCCGATTCCTATGATTTCGTCAATGCGCACGCCCTCACTGGTGAAGCGGTCCACAATGGCCTTCGTTCCGTAAGCCGTAGCTTCCACCAAAGCCCTGAACAGGGCAGGGGCGCTTGTTCCGAGAGTCAGTCCGCTGATAGTGCCTTTCACCAACTGGTTGGCGTCGGGGGTACGACGGCCGTTAATCCAGTCTGTAGCCACCATCGAATCCTCCGTAAGGGGCAGTTTCTCAGCCTCGGCAGTCAGACCCGGGATTATCTTGTCGCAGGCCTTGGCAAGAGCCTCACCCTCAAGTCCGGAGAGCTCGCGCAGCGGCCATTCCAGCACCCTGCGGAACATTGCATACACATCGCCGAAAGAACTCTGTCCGGCCTCGAGTCCCACCATTCCGGGGATTACGCTGCCGTCCACCTGTCCGCAAATTCCGCGTATGCACTTGTCTCCGATTTCCTCGTAGGAAGCCACCATTACGTCGCAGGTCGAAGTACCTATCACCCTTACGAGGGTATGAGGCTTCACTCCGGCACCTACAGCTCCCATGTGGCAGTCATAGGCTCCACCGGCAACTACTACGTCCTCGCTCAGTCCAAGACGCTCGGCCCATTCGTGGCAGAGTTTGCCTACCGGCTTGTCAGCGGTCTCGGTCTTGTCGAACAGCCTTGCACGGAAACCGGCAAGCAGGGGGTCGATGCCGGCGAGGAATTCCTCAGGAGGAAGTCCTCCCCAACGCTCGTTCCACATGGCCTTGTGGCCCTCGGCGCAACGGCTGCGCACTATGTCGCAGGCACGGCCCACTCCGGTCAGAACGGCAGGCAGCCACTCGCAGTATTCAACTATGGAATATGCGTGGGGACGCAGTTCGGGTGAATTGCGCAGGCAGTGCAGGGCCTTGGCCCAGAACCACTCGGCGCTGTAGATTCCACCCTCGTACATCGAATAGTCTACCTCGCTTTTCTTGCAGGCCTCATTGATTTCAGCAGCCTCTGCTATGGCAGTATGATCTTTCCAAAGCACGAACATGGCATCCGGATTCTCGGCGAATTCGGGAAGCATGGCCAGAGGTGTGCCGTTCTCATCGGTGAAGCAGGGCGTAGAACCCGTAGTGTCGAATGCTATGCCCACAACCTTCTCCGCAGTTCCTGAAGGACATTTTGAAAGGGCCTCTTTCACACTGTCCTCAAGCACCTCGAGATAGTCCAGAGGATGTTGCCTCCACTGGTTCTTGGCAGCATCGCAGTACATTCCCTTGATCCAGCGAGGATAGTATTTCACGCTGGAAGCGAGGATCTCGCCGCTGTCGGCATTGACAACGAGGGCTCTTGCCGAATCGCTGCCGTAGTCAAGTCCTATTACGAATCTGTCCATGCTATTTCAGGGCCTTGTTAAGCAGGTAGTAAACCTCGTTGAGACGCAGTTCCTTCTTGAAACTCTCCGTGGTGGTCTGCTCGCTGATGTGCAGCATCTCGATGTCGGCGATTTCAGCGTAGTCCTCCCAATATTCGGCATCAAGGTCGTATGAGAAAGCCGAATGGTGGGTACCTCCGGCAAGCAGCCATGCGCCTGCTCCGACTTCGAAGTTGGGACGGGGAATCCACAGTGCGGAAGCAACGGGCAGTTTGGGAAGCGGCTTGGACTTTATGCATTCTACATCTGCCACAATCAGGCGGAAACGGCCACCGAGATCCACAACGGTTGCTGCCACTCCGTTGCCTTCCTTGCTGGTGAAGACGAGGCGGGCTGTGGGGGTCTTGCGCACTCCGATGCCGAGTTCATGCACTTCCAGACGGGGGCGGGATTCTGCGATCAGCGGACATACCTCAAGCATGTGGGACTGGAGGATGGCAGAGCGCTCGCCGTCGAAATTCAGGGTGTAGTCCTCAAGGAAAGAGCTTCCCTTGGGCAGGCCCTGTCCCATGTACCAGGTCGTGCGGTAGAGGGCTGCAGTCTTCCAGTCGCCCTCTGCGCCGAATCCGTAACCCTCGGCCATAAGCCTCTGGGAAGCGAGTCCGGGTATCTGGTCGAAGCCACGGCCGGTTGCCTCTACGTTCACGTCTCCGAGGTCGTCAAAGTTAGTGGTGAAACCCTTGGCTCCCTTTGCAGTCAGGACGGCACGCAGGGTAAGTTCGGCCTTTGCCGAATTCCATACCTTCTTGTATGCGGTTCCCGACTTGTCCTCGAGTTCTGCATCGTGCTCGTACAGCTTGAAATATTCGTCCACGAGAGCATCCACGTCAGCGTCCTTGACCGCATCGAAATAGGTCATAACCTCGCTGAAAGGCATATAATCCACGTGGTAGCCAAGTCTCATCTCGGCCTCAACCTTGTCGCCGTCCGTAACGGAAACGTTGTTCATCTGATCGCCGAAACGCAGGATCAGGCAGTCCTGGGCATCGGCCCATGCTGCTGCAACCCTTTCCCACACTGCAATGTGATTCAAGGTTGCGGGGTCTTTCCAATATCCTACAACGGTCTTGTGATTCTTGCGCATGCGGGCAAGGATGTGTGCGAACTCGCGGTCGCCGTGAGCACTCTGGTTCAAGTTCATGAAATCCATATCCATGGTATCCCAGGGAATTTCCTCATTGAACTGGGTGTGCAGATGGAGCAGAGGCTTGCGGAGCTTCTGCATACCGTGAATCCACATCTTTGCAGGAGAGAAAGTATGCATCCAGGTGATAACGCCAACACACTCGGGAGCGGCCTCGGCGCGGGACATGACGTCGGCCACCTCGGCTGAGGAATTGGCCGTACCCTTGTACACCACCTTTATGGGCAGAACGCCTGAGTCGTTCATGCCGTCTACCATCTTCTGCGAATGTGAATCAACCTGGACTACTGCGTCACCGCCGTAGAGCAACTGTGCTCCGGTGACGAACCAGACTTCGTGTTTGTCAAATGCCTTTACCATTTTGTATCAGTGTTATTATTTGGTTTGTCCGTAATATGCATTAGGCCCGTGCTTGCGCGAGAAATGCTTCTCAACCAGCAGGGGGTTCATTGTAAGCGAAGGATTGAGGGTCAGTGAAACATAGGCCATCTTCGCCACCTGTTCAAGCACAACCGCATTGTGTACGGCCTCGTGTGCGTCCTTGCCCCAGGTGAAAGGTCCGTGGTTCTTCACAAGGACTCCCGGAGTGTGTACGGGATTCAGGCCCTCGAAGCGGCGGACAATGACATTGCCCGTCTCAAGCTCGTAGCTGCCCTTGACCTCAGCCTCGTTCATGTCGTCCGTGCAGGGCACGGCATCGTGGAAGTAATCGGCATGGGTCGTACCTATGTTGGGGATATCGAGCCCAGCCTGCGCCCATGCCGTAGCATAGGTGGAATGGGTATGCACCACTCCACCCAAGTCGGCAAAGGCCTTGTAGAGCACGAGGTGCGTGGGGGTGTCGGAAGACGGTTTCAACTTGCCTTCAACCACATTTCCGTCCAGGTCCACCACGACCATGTCCTCGGGCTTCATGTCATCGTAACTTACTCCTGAGGGCTTGATTACGACCAGACCGGACTCACGGTCAATGGCCGAAACATTGCCCCAGGTAAATATCACCAGGCCATGTGACACCAGGTCAAGATTGGCCTTGCAAACTTCTTTTTTAAGATCTTCGAGCATAGCTTACCAAAGTATAATGTACAGACCCGCAACGACAGCCAATATCAGGAAAGCGCCGATATTGTAAATCTTGTCGGTTTTGAACAGTGTGAGGTCGATAGCAACGGCCTTGGCATCACGCTTCTTATCTTTCGAGTTGCTGTACAGCCATACTGCCTGGCTGCCGACAAGGACGCCGAAGAAATAGAAGGCCTGGAAGCCTATGTCATTCAGATAGGCGATGAAATTGTTCTCGGGAGTAGCCGTTTCGGGCAGACAAGCGCCCCAAACAGTTACCACGAAAGCAGCAAGGATGAAGAACGCACCCGCACCGCCGAGTATCTTGGCCCATTTGAGCATGGCGGCACAGTCCTTCTGTTCAGGAAGTTCGCAGGATACGTACTTCTTGTCAAGCAGGGACATAAGCACGAAGAAGATCACCAGAATGATGAAGATATAGCCCGCACGGAACTGGAAAGGCACGTCTCCGAGGAAAACCTTGAACAGAATTCCGAGAGGGATAGTGATGATTGCCGTCCACACTGCGGCCTTGCTGGAAGCACGCTTCCAAAGCAGACCCAGACCGAACACGACTACGATACCGGGATAGATGAATCCGGAATATTCCTGAATGTACTGGAAAGCCTGGTCGAGGTTTCCGAGCAGCGGCTTCACGAATATTGCTGCGATGACAAGGGCGCAGAGAGCCGTGATACGACCTACGGTCACCAACTTCTTGTCAGAAGCGTCCTTGTTGATGTACTTCTTGTAGATGTCCATAGTGAACAGGGTCGAAGTACTGTTGAACATCGAAGCGAGGGAGGAAATGATTGCTGCAGCCAGCGCGGCAAAGGTCAGACCCTTCACACCTGTCGGAGTGAAATTGCGCACGAGCCAGGGATAGGCATCGTCGGCAACGTTAATCTCTCCCTGAAGCGTAGCCATGATTTCGGGATGCAGGGAGATATAATATGCGCAGATACCGGGAATGCAGACTATGAAGGGGATGAGTATCTTAAGGAAGCCTGCGAATACGAGTCCCTTCTGGGCCTCGTTTACGCTCTTGGCAGCAAGACCTTTCTGGATTATGTACTGATTGAAGCCCCAGTAACCGAGGTTGGTGAGCCAGACGCCACCGACTACCGCCGCAATACCGGGCACATTCGCGAAGGCTCCGGCATCATGGCTCTTCTGCACCACCAAGTGCAGATGGGTGTCATTCAGATGCTCTCCCGTCGTGAGTTCGCTGAAAATATTGTTGAGACCGGCCAATATACCGTCGCCTGCGCCGACAGCTGAAAGTGCGCACAACGCAGTGACAAGACCGCCGCCAACCAGGAACACCACCTGGAACACGTCCGTCCATGCCACCGATGCGAGACCTCCGTAAATCGAATACATACCGGCTATCAGGTAAAGGGCAATTATGATGACCATTCTCAAGGAGATGGAGAAGTCGCCTATCATAATCACTGCTCCCTGCAGACCGAGTATCTGCTCTATGGCAAGGGCTCCGAGCCACGCCACCGAGGTCAGATTCACGAAAACATAGAGGAAGAGCCAAAGGATGGAGAAAGCCAGTCCCACTCCGTCATTGTAACGTTCCTGAAGGAACTGGGGAATGGTGAAGATTTTCTTCTTGAGCATCACGGGCAGGAGGAACTTGCCTATCACAACAAGGGTCACGGCTGCCATGAGCTCGTATGCCGCCGTTGCTATACCGTCTGCATAGCTGGTACCGGACATACCGATAAACTGCTCAGCGGAGATGTTCGCTGCTATCAGCGATGCTCCGACGGCCCACCAGGTAAGGGTATTTCCTGCAAGGAAATAGTCGTTAGCGCTTTTCTCAGTTCCTTTCTTCGTCCTGCCAAGGAAGAGTCCAAGGGAAACCAGGAGAATGAGGTAGAAAAGTACGACCAGCAGATCAATTGTACTGAATCCCGAAGCCGAGATTTGCTGGAAAATGTTCATTTTTTATTTAGTTTCTTATATGGTCTTTAGGAAAAGTGCTACTGCGCGTCGGCTACGCTGAACGCGAAGATGCAGCGGCTCGTGTAGGTCTCGCCCGGGCGGAGCACCACTGAAGGCCACTCCGGCTTGTTGGGGCTGTCCGGATAATGCTGGGTTTCGAGGCAAAGTCCGGAACGCTGTCCGTAAACTACGCCACCCTTTCCGGTTACACTTCCGTCGAGGAAATTGCCGCTATATATCTGTATACCGGGCTCGTTCGTGTACACGGTGAGAACGATGCCGCTCTCCTCGCAATAAACTTCCGCTGCGGGGATGCTGATGTCTCCGGCCGTATCCAGAACCCAGTTGTGGTCATAGCCCATGCCATTGCGCAACTGTTCGTTGTCCTCGTCTATGCGTGCCCCTATCTTCACGGGAGTGCGGAAATCGAAGGGCGTACCCTCAACCGGCAGAATCTCTCCGGTGGTCATAAAGGTGGAATCCACGGGAGTGAAAGCCGAGGCGTTCACCATGAGGTAGTCTTCCGTAACAGAATGGGAAGCAGGGTCGCCGGCAAGGTTGAAATATGAATGGTTAGTCATATTTATAATTGTAGGCGCATCCGTAGTAGCTTCATAGACTATGTCGAGGCTGTTGTCGTCGGTGAGTGTGAAAGTAACGAAAGCTGTCACGTTGCCCGGGAAGCCGTTGTCTCCGTCCGGAGAGTCGATCTTAAGCTGTACGCTGTTGGGCGACTGGCTGACGAGGGTGTAACTGCAGTATTGCCAGCCGGTAGGACCACCGTGCAGGCAATGTCCGAAATTGTTTGAAGGCAGAGTGTATTCCGTGCCGTCAAGGCTGAAATGTCCGCTGTCGATACGGTTGGCATAACGGCCGATGGTCGCACCGAAGTCGCTTTCATTGTTTTCAGGGTAGTAGTCCTTTACGCTGTCAAAACCGAGGACGACATCTCTGAGATTCCCGTCGCGGTCAGGAACATTCAACGATACAATACGTCCGCCGTAGTTCGTGAGCACGAGCTCCATTCCGCCTTTGTTGGAAATGACATAGAAAGTGTCATTCTGTTCGGCGGTACGGTTGCCACAAGAAGCAGCGACAAGCGTAATGATCGAAATCAGAAGTAGTTTTTTAACTGTCATAAGTGGTATTGGTATTGGTTTTATTTTCGCGTCCAGATAACCGTCTCCCCTATGCCGAGCACCGAACCCCTGAGTTTCAGGGTATTCTTGTCGGTCAGGGTGATGGTAACATTCGCACGTATGCCCCTCGTGGGATCGTAGATTTTGGTTCCGCTCCAATTATCCTTATCGGAATTGTATGTCAGTCCATTAAACAGGACTACCTGGTCTATGGGTACGTTGCGGAGAGACTTGTCGGGATTCTTGGTATCGAGATATTTGACACCGTTTTCGTCAGTATCGTCAGATACCCAATAGACTTGGGCCTTGTATGTTCCGTCATCGGAGCGGGTTATTGCTACGTTCGAATAGGATCCGTTCTGCTGGGCTATCCAGTCACCGACTATATCATCGGCACGGTCCTGGGCCCCAACGGTCGGCATTGCGATCGCGAGGGCAAGAATTAGTGTCACTACCGAGTTTTTCATTCCGTAAAGGTAAGCATAATTTCCCCGTTCGGCAAATTTTCCCGGCCAAGTGGGGGATTTAATTGAAATAAAACAAGAATATTCTAAATTTGCCGCGCAAATCAGATAGTAAGAAAATGGACAAAATCAGAAACCCATATCTCCATTGGAGAAAGGACGGTTACAACTGTTTCGGATGTGCTCCCTGGAACGAAGCCGGACTGAAACTGGAATTTTTTGAAGACGGTGATGACATCGTCACATACTTCACCCCCGGCAAGGAATATCAAAGTTGGGTGAACACGCTGCACGGCGGCATACAGGCTACGCTGCTCGATGAGGTGGCAGGCTGGGTGGTCACCCGAAAACTTCAGACGGCAGGAGTCACCTCCAACATGAACATTCGCTTCCGCCATCCGGCACCCGCCGCGAACGGCGCAACCCTGGAAGTCAGGGCCCGTCTCCGCGAAATGCGCCACAACCTCGCCGTGATAGACGGGGAAATCAGGCACGAGGGCAAACTGCTCTCCAACGCGGAAATAATCTATTTCACCATGCCGCAGGAAAAGGCCATCGAGTCGAAGATGTTCGCAGGTTGCGAACTGGAGGAAGGAGAATGATCACAGCGCCCCGGCTGCCTCGATGCAGAGATAGTCGCAGTATTCATTCCAGCGGTCTCCGCTGTGGGCACGCACCCATTCAAACTCGATGCGCAATTCCTTGAGACGGCGTTTCGTATGATATTCCGCAATCAAATCGGCATTCTTGGAATGCCGTTTTTTGTATGGGGACTTGCCGAGTACCGAAATCGAATAGCGGCTGTCAGTACGCACAAGGACTTTTGCGCCCTGCGGCAGTGCATCGAGGGCCTCGATTATGGCCCTGAGTTCGGCCCTCTGGCTGGTCTGGCGCTCTACGGGAAAGGAACGCGAGGCAATCATGCGTTCGCCGGTACCGTCGAGTATCACGTAGGCCCCGGCTCCCCTGTCCACCGAAGTGCTGTAACCGCCGTCGGTGTACAGGATGAGGTCGTGGTTGTCCTGCGTGACTTCCATTCCGCCCTTGTTGTAGAGGTCGAAGAAAGAAAAGTCGGAAGGTCCCTGGGGCGTGTGGCCTGGCTTGTTCTTGTTCTTGTCCGGCATCAGGTTCAATCATCATAGTACACCTGCTTGTCTCTGCGAACTTTGAAGCCAAAAGAATTGAGGAAAGCCCAGATTTCGTTGAAAAGTTCGTCCACCACATTTGCGGTGGATTCGTCCAAAGGACCGCCGAACTCTTCATCGAAAGCCTCAGGCAGTGCCGTGACCGCGCATCTCATGCGTTTAGCCAGCAAGAACGCATCATTGAATGATATGGAAAGCCGGGTTACCGTTATCCTGCGACTTGGCCCGGCAGGCACCTGCAACTGCCAGAAATACCGCAGGATTTCCTCTTCAAAATTATGGACAACAACGAAGTTCCTGTCATCGTCAAAACCACAACTCAGACCGGACCACGGACTGTAATCATCGTGGGTGTCGAGTATTACACGTTCCAAAACAAGCGTACTGTGAAGCATACTGTCCTAAAATTTTTGCTAATATAAGAAGTCGTTTTGTTTTTGTTTACAGCAAAAGGGCAAATTATTGTATTTTTGTGCTCATTTATCCCGTATCACTGATTATGAAGAGTCTGATAAACAAGCCGATGGGATTGCTGCTTCTGGCGTGCATGCTGCTTGTGGCCATATCATGCAAGGATCAGAAGAAAGATGGCCGGTACAGTGCCACCACGCAGAATCTGGTGGATTTGGTCGAGCAGGACAGCCGCATCAAGTCCCTCCTTCTGGAAGCTATCGAAAAAGGCAAAAATATCAATCCCGATCCCGACACCAACCCGGTACAGTCGCTGAAGGAGTATTACGATTTCATAGACTACTCGCAAACAGCCATGCCCTGGGATGTCATATTTTGTCCCGGACAGCCCAGCATTTTCGGACGGATGTATCAGGCCCTGTGTTACTGCTATTTCATCAATTGCATGCCATTGGAGTCGTTGGAGAATGAGACGCTTTTCACCAATTCGGTGCAATATGTGGAGCCTTACCGCAGTTGGTTGGTGGATTATTGCAAGTCGTGGGGAGATTTCCTCTCTTCACCCGAATCCTGGAACAAGGAGTATGAGGAACTGATGATGCAGCAAGAGGAACTCGGTATGACCAAGGGATGGTATGAAGATCCTTCGAACTGGCATTCGTTCAATGATTTCTTCAGTCGCCGCCTTGCATCCGCAGATCAACGTCCTGTCGCCTCCCCTGAAGATAATTCCGTTGTGGCATCACCGGCCGATTGTGTCCCGCAGGGCGTTTGGAAGATTGACGAAGAGTCGTATATCATCACGGATGAGAAGATTGCGGTAAAGTCCCGCGTATTCAACTCCGTACGCAACCTGATCGGCCCGGACAGCCCATATTGCGACGCTTTCGCCGGAGGCACGTTCTATCACGCATTTCTCAATGCCAACGATTACCACCGCTATCACTTTCCGTTATCGGGGGTCATCCGCGAGCTTCGCATCATCCCGGGGGATGATGCTTTGGGAGGAAAGATTACCTGGGAACCTGAATTGCAACAATATGTAGTGGATTGCTCCGTCCCCGGATGGCAAAGCATCGAAACCCGCGGGCTGGCCATTCTTGAAACCGACTCGCACGGCTTGGTCGCCGTAATGCCCATCGGTATGTCTCAGGTGGCTTCCGTCAATTTCTCGGAAGGTCTGCAGGCAGGCGATCGGGTAGAGAAAGGGGATGAATTGGGATATTTCCTGTTCGGCGGTTCTGATTTCGTGCTGGTATTCCAAAAGGATGCGGATTTCCAACTGACATCTCCGAAAGACGAAAGCGGTGCATGGCAGCACATCCTGATGGGAGAGAAGTTGGGCGAAGTGAAATCGGTCAAATAAGTGAGGGAAGGAAAACTTTTGTTTTATTACCGGATTTCGTATTACAGTCGCGTGCAACAACTCCCGTCTGGCATTGCTCCAGATCCTTGAAGACTGCTATCAGAGAAAATCAGTCATCGTCACCTCACAACTCCCGGTCGCAAAATGGTATGATTACATAAACGAGCCGACATTAGCCGATGCAATCATGGATCGCCTCACCGCCAATGCGGTTCGGATAGAGCTTAAAGGTGAATCGATGAGAAGGAAAAATAACAGAAAATAATCATATCTTTGACGAACCTCAAGCGACCATTTCAAGTGGTACATTTGAAAACGCTACAGGGGGTACATTTAATGTGATATAGTCACATGATTTCATATTGTTCCATATATCCGCTCTTTTCACATATTGATTCAACATAGGGATTCTATATACACTAATGTATTGTGAAGGTTTTAGATTTTAAACGAAAGTCTTCATACCATATCTCAATGCGGTATGTACCCCTTCCCCAATTACCTTTTGTAGATTTTCCCCAACCGGGCAGAGTAATTGTATTTTCTCCGTCGTCTATGTTTACAGACACTGATTGAGAAAAATCTGAAGGAGAAGATGTTCCTTGACGAATAGTACCATCAGGCATGTACCATTTAACTTTTAGATTCATATTTCTTGAAGTCAGCCCGGTATATTTAATACGCGGTTGAAGGTACATTGTGTTGTAATAATATATTGGTTCCCCATAATCTGTTTCAATACGTCCGTCTTCGTACACATTGCCAATCTCAATATCCGTAATAATTAACGGATAAACATTACTTACTTTTCTTTTGAAACTTGAAAGTTCTGATTTAGCGTTGTCCCGTTCTTGCTCCAGACGGATAATTTGAAAACTAGCGTCAGAATTATTTTTCATAAGTTCTGTATAGCTCTTAAAAATTCGAGAATACTTTTGATCAGCATCTACATATAAAACGCCCAAAATAACGGCGGCAATTGCAAAAAGTATTATAAAGAACCAATATTTACCTTTGCCGCCTTTTTGCTTGGTTACATTCCCATTTATGCTATAAATATTTCCAGTTTCATCTATTCTGGCTATTTTAGAGATGCAACCATCTTCACGAATTTCGAAAATGGTTCCATCCTTTGATATTTGATAATCTCTTTTCATCATACTACATATAGACAGCTATGCCAATCAACACTCCTAAGCCAAATAAAATACCCAATACCCATAAAATAGCTATTGCCCATTTGCGTTGTACTCTTTTAAATTCCGCAACACTTGACCACGACTTGGCTTTCCATGCCCATTCATTGCCTTTTACGCCTAATGCAATACAGCAACCTAATGAAATTAAAATACCTATGCAAGAAAGAAAGACGTTATCTTCTGGAATTAAGTATACTACGATTAGTACTGAAGGCCAATATATGCCATTGAAAAGGCCCCACAACCAGTGAAACCAAAAGGCGCCCCAGTTCCACGTAATTCTTTCTGCGCCATATCCTCAAAATCAAATCGGGCGGCAGGTAACCATTCATCCTCACTTTCTTTTCTTACTAAGATATCATCCTTTAACCGAAGATCTCTTACTACTGTAGCAGAATAGGGACCGAAAGTTTTCCCATCCTTTTTAACATAAAATTTATACGCCATAATCTTAGACATTAATTAATATTACTTCCATATTTCTCTGAGAGTAATAACTACTGCTCCAACTAATGGTACAGAGTATTTTCCATCAAATGCTATATATATAGCGACAGCTATAACTATAACTATGATTGATAGTATTATCTTCCCAACCTCCTTCCAATTTTCGTTACTTGAAGGCTCATCATCCGGCTTTCTCTTAATTCTCTTAACTATTCGCCCAAATTCATCTATATAATATGAGCCAGCTGTTTTTTTAGCCGATTTATACTTTAGTTCTTTTCCGAATTTGCGCTCCGGAAAACAATACGATTTAAGAGGTGTAAAATCAGACTCCATGGTATTTTTAACTTCTATACCATTCATGTTGTTCTCATCAAGTTCAAATAAACCATTATCCTTCAACTCCTGATAGGTATAGGACTCGGTGACTTCTTTTCCATTTATACGGATGTGGTATCGATTCATTTTTTTCACTGAGCTTGGTTAGCGTATTCAACTTCAATACTTGTTGTTACTTGAAGCGGATATGAGAAAATTTCCGCCATTTCACCACCAATCTTAGGATTATTGGTATTACATATCAATGTATATTGAGAAAGGTGATGAATTAGTCGCC
>CAZOQW010000035.1:0-15889 GCA_964582235.1 uncultured Muribaculaceae bacterium
TCGCTCCTCTATTCGAAGATGATTTTTGGGTGACGCATTGACGAAGTCAGGAAAATGGGAAAAGCACTTTCGGCTCAATCTCTAAAAGTGAAAAAATACGCAGGCTGATAATTAGTAAATTTCAGTAAATTAATCGATACGCTTATGGATATTGAATAATGGGCAAAGCGAGTCACCCCGGTGTCATCATCAGCGTTGACGTAGCCGTTGGCACCCCCGTAAAGCGCGGTCAGAAAGTGGCTGTCATCGAGGCCATGAAGATGGAGAACGAGATTCTTGCAGAATGCGACGGCACCATCAGCGCCGTACACGTAAACAAGGGTGACTCCGTGCTTAAAGAGGCTAAAATCGTCACGATAGCATAGCCTTATGGACATAATAATTGACTGTCCGGAATAAAAGGGCGCGCTGTTGTAGTGAAGAGGGCAACCCTCTCACGGGGTAGGGTTGTGACGTAGTGTCGTAAGTTCAGATTCGCGTTGCTCCTTTTTCTTATGCAAAGTATCGATCAAGGCCTGTTGCCTGGCTTTATTTTTCTTCGCATAATCCAGCTCTACGGCCTCCTTGACTTTAGTTGCTCCCGACAATCGTTGAATTGTCAGTTCTTCCTGTGCCACTTTACTTTGAGCTTCAGCTATAGCGTGTTCTATTTGTTGTATCTGATGCTCAATCATATGAGGAATGACATCAGGTAAACACTTCTCATCATATATACATGCTATAGACATGTCATCCTGGCTTCCACGACGACTTAACTCAGGCAGAATTTCTTCAATATCCTTATGTGCTGCATCTTGGTCAGCTGAGGCAAGAAGCTTAGAGACCTGTATATAGAAATCCACAAGATTCTCCATTAGACCGAAACTGTCGTCCATGCCATCAGAACCAAGAAATACTGCAACAGGAAAGTGTTTATCCCCCTCATAGCAATAGCGGAATTCATTCAGGGCATCACTGTCACAAATTGAGGTAGTCTTGTTTAAGAAACAACGGTCATCCCAAGGAACAGGTTCGCGCCAAAGCTCCCCCTCTTTGTGAAAAGAAACGCATTTCCCATCGCCAATATGGAATGCAAACCAATACTCTTTTGCTTGGACATAAGCCATAAGTGTGCATCCATACACTTTCTCAAGTGATTCTTTTCGTTCGAAGGCTTCTTGATATTTAGCGTCAACCTTTTCCCGTTCTGTCTCCGTAAGAGGATTCTGACCTGTGTATTGCTCGATTTTTTCGTTCCATTTAGTGATGATTGATGCAAATAACTGCCGAAAAGCCATATCTGTCTCATTCATCTTCTCAGATACGTCTTTGTCAGCCACTGCTTTTCCTTGTGTGAATGGCTTACCCGCCAGTAGGCACTTGTCAATATTCCTGACAAAGTCCTTCACGGCCCGCACAGTTATCTCTGCACAAAACCGTGAACCTACATCGCTGCGGAAATACCTGTCCCCACCATGTCCGTCACACACAACGGCTATAGACACTTTGTCTTCTACCAAACTATCTGATGCGTCCTGACAAGGCTTGGCTGAAGATTTATGGCTTTCACCTATACATGAAAAATGGAAATGCCTCATGTGCTAATCCCAATCATCGTAAGAACTCGTGTCTACATCAACTGCAGACTCCGCTCCTTCAATATCCTCTACGCTATTCGTGATTTCCTCTATGACCCGATCCTGTTTAGTTGTATTTCCAGTAGTACTGCTTTTACTACCAATTTGGGAAGACGTAACGGCAACCACGCGAATTATTTGTTTTAGCGCATCTATGTTGTGAACTGTAAATACAGCCTCAAGGTTGCCTGTGAATTCTTTCAAAACATCCTGATCTGCATCTTCGCCAATTGCTATTGCAATCTTAATGGCCGCCTTGAACCAATTATTGGCCCGCAGTTTCGCCAGCCCACTCTTATAATCATCTGTCGGGCCGCCGTCAGAGAGAAGAATAATTACAGGAGCATAAGAACCGCTCGGAGATTTCATAAATCCGTTGCGAGAGAGTTTTGAGGCCAACTCAACACATGCTTCTCCCAAAGAAGTAAGACCACCGGCGGTTACATCCTGCCAAATAAACTCATTAGCATCCTTAGGCTCAGAATAAAGCCAAGTACAACCACTGGAGAACTCCAATGCCGCTACTTTTATCTCGGCATCAGTATTTGTCGCAGAAATGCCATCCAACATGGGCAACACGTTTACCACTGCATCATTGACCGCACCTATTTTGCTGCCGGACATACTGCCAGAGGTGTCAATCATAAAGAAGAGGGTCATTGTCCTACGAGGAATGGTTTCATTGTCTAATAATGACATATTATCAAGGATTTTAACGTTATTACTCTATTGTTATTATTTCGCCCCGGAGATTTTCTCCGCTGAAATTTCCGAATGTTATCTTTAAGCCGGCCTTGACGGGTAAAATAGCATTGGGAAGGACTGATTTAAGTTTACCACTTGGGGTTTCCACTGACCACTGGTTTTGTGACTTATTATGTATCCAGCACGTACCGTCGCCTTTGGGACTGGCTATAACTCTTGCGTCAGCTGTATTGTCTCTGTCGAGGAAAATCTCTGTATTTAGGGCAAGTATGATTTGACGGTCCGCAAGTTTCAGACGCTTGCTAATATCAATCGATTTGCCACAATTCATACAAGTACCTGTTGTCCGATCCGGCTCGACAAAGGTCTCACCCCGGCAGAAAGGACAAGGAATTAAATTATCTCTAACCTGCGAGATTAATTTCTCCCAACCATCTTCTATCATTCGAGTGGTTTTGTTTTTGAGACACTCATGGCTGAACTCACGAATGAACGCGTCCTTTAATTTCTGAGGAAACACAGGCCACCTGCGTATTACATTCATATGCACGCCTCGCACAGGCAGGTTGCTTTTGTCATTCGGGTCGTATATAAACAAGGCTTCACTACCATAGAATTTCCTTTCAAAATCCTCTGTCATGCATGGACAAGCAAGCACCTTGGCTCCTTCAAACGGATGGTTTGCAAAAAACAACATGAACAGAATGACGGACAAAGAGAAGCGGTCACTATATTTATCCGGTGCCTCGCCGGCCACCACTTCAGGGGCCATATATCGAGCCTTGCCCATTATACCTGACTTCTCACCTTGTGGCATCACATTGTCATTATCGCATATGAGAACATCGCCGGTCGACGGATTGATAAAGAAATTACCATCATTCAAGTCCTGGTAACTATATCCGTGGCGATGCAGCATTTTAAAACCATTGCAAATCTTCATGGCGGCGGCAAGCATAGCATTGAATGATTTGAAGGTTTTCTTCGCAAGCAGGAAACTACCGAACTCAAAATAATTCTGGGGACGAAGTTTCATTACATAGCCATAACTGCCAAACTCTTCTTTGGTCAGATATTCCGGCCAAATAAACGCCTGACTGGGAGCGCCGGCTCTGACGTTCCGCTCTAAATTCTTGTAAAAAATGTCATCAGGTTTGTTTATGTACCATTTAAGAGCCATCTGCGTCCCGTTAACATCAACAAGGTACACTATACCTTGACCACCTCTTCCCAACTCCTTTAAAATAGTGGCCTGAGTTCCAATCGTGAGATTGACTTTTTGTCCGGTTTTTAATTCCATAACTACATTGAACCTCCTTTGAGATTTAACTTTTCGACATATTCAACTGGTCCGCTCATACCGCAATTCGGACAAGTGATCTCCCCTTGTCCATAATAACAAAGCATAGCACCGCAGCAGTTACAAACCACCTTGTCCTTACTTCCGCAATATGGGCAACCCGGATATTCAGCATCATCTTCAACAGAGCCGTTGACAGATTTTTCTCCGAATCCTTCATGTTTTGCTCTCTTTTCGTCGAGTTTAAAAGTCCAAACAAAGCAATAATGTCCGACTCGCAATTCATCCACGGTGATACCATAGATTTTCCGGGCTTTCGGACAATGTCCAATTACAACAAAGGCATTTTTACCAATCTTTCTCATGACTCTTTTGTTGAATCGATAAGTTTTTGACCACAAGTTCTTTTCAGGAATACATTGGAACAAGTCCAATGCGCTGAGACTTTTTACGTCCTGGCAGGCTTTCACATTTGCAATGTATACATAAGAGAGAGCACCGGGAACAAAGTTACATAAAAGAAAGTAAAACACTGCATCTTTTAGAGAAAAAATACATGGTTTCAGATAACCCCATTTTGCGGAGCTGTTTGGTCAATTTCTTCTGCGACGGCTCTCCAAAAGTTCTTTACTCATCATTTCACCCACAACAGGCCTTCCCAACAAGGCTCCCCGAACAGAGTGAACACAATGCTGATTTTCAGGCAGTTACAGAGAAGATTGCATAAAATACGCTGATTTTTGTTTTAAAATATTTTTAATAATTGAATAATTTCTGTAAATAATTTTTGAAAAAGTATTGTAAATATGAAATTATATGTATCTTTGCCCTCGGAAATGAAAACAACTCGACTCCGGTTCTGTACCGGGGATATCTAACCAACAATAATTAACCTTCTCTATAAGGTAATGACACTACTAACTAACCGTAAAACCTCGCTGAGAAGCGAGGTTTTGTCGTATCATGACGGCATGTCCGAGACCTCCGGCCAAGTAGTCACGCCCTACGGCTACGCTACCGCACAAGCCTGCCGTGAACGTTTTCCGGTAAGGAGCCTTTGTACCCGACCTCTGTACATCGCCACCCCGCCCGATGGCGAGCCTTACTGAGCAGAGATTGTTTTATCTCCACAAAGGCTCTTGTTCCCAATTACGAGGATAGCCCAATGAATGTGGGTTTACAGAGGGGTGTTCTACCAGAAGTCGTTTAAAATCTGCAACGAAGGTATTATTGGTCGTAATGGAGTTAAGCCAGTACGTCACATAGCAGAGTTGCGGATAAAGAGTTTGTTTACGAAACGAAAAATCCTCTATCCATTTATCAGGCATATGCTCAGGCATCATTGGCTTGATAGGAAAAACCCGGTTTGTCAGTCTTGAGTGGTGGGCACAACAATTACGAAGCACGGCAAGACACTCCAACCAGCTTCTCAGAAACTTATGATGATTCAAACCGAACTCTCTGGCTACAGCATGTTTTGCCGAAGCGTCCGAAAAATTAGAATAGAGTTTTGAAAGTGTCCCCATTGAGATAACTTCCAATGTTTTCCATACAGGAGGCAAATCCGGCTCGCTGTATTTACGAAAATGCTCGGTTATAAAATCATCGTTCGAGCGGGAAACTTCCTTGCGAATGACAGCCAAATTCGTTGCAAAACGAGCTTCGTTGGTAGCGTAGTTTTCGTCCATAAACCAAAATGCACCGAATTCGGGAGCAAAGTGCTTGATTATTTTTGTGCGAACAGAAACCTCAATTGTTTGGATGGCTGTGAACAACAAGGCTCTGAGTTGTTGATCGAAAAAGTAAAGGTCTATAACATCAGCAAAACGACTACCTTCTCTGAACTGATGAGTAAAACGGTCAATTTCAAGATGTCGCCAATAACCGGCAAGACGGAAATAACTGATGGTGTTAAGAACCTCAATAGCATGTTCAACATCATCAATGAGCAAACCTCTGCCTTTGAGGATGTCAATTTGGTGCTCTGTGGTTATGGCCTTATGTGTGTATCTAACCCCCATAAACAAAAAATGTCCCGCTGGGTACGCTGATCTTACGAGAAGCGGGCGGGATTTGTTATTGCAAAGGTAACAGTTATTTTTAAATATCCAAAAGCATATATGTTTCAATGAGTTATATGTTCCGGTAAAATCCGTCAAGGGGGATGCCGATGAACTGTATTCACATGTGGTATCTACCCCGACCTCTGTACATCGCCTCCCCGCCCGACAGCAAGCCTTACCTCACTCCCCAAGAAAGTGATAACTCGCCCGCAGCAGATGCTTCATCGTGTTTATAAGCTCCTGGGTCTCCTGCATCAGATTCAGGTAGAGTTGCGACGTCTGGAGGTTGATGCCTTCCTCGGTCTGCATTCTCTTGATATGTTTCTTACGCAGGGCCGAAAGCTCGGCGATGGTGGACTGGTACTCCTGTCGCAGCGGTTCGTAGTCGGAAAAATCCATTTGGCTTATCATCGTCTCCGCTGAGGCGAACAACCCGTCCACCCGCTCCATGATGGGCCTGTACTCGGCTATGTAATTCTTGGACAGGGGCTCGAAACAGTTGTCCACGTGTTCGATGATTGGATCCAGCATGCGCCTCATGCCGTACAGGAAACTCTCGTCGCTGTTCATGGCGAGGTGGAACCAGGTTGTCTTCTCGATTGCCAGTTCCATGGGCGACTGCCGCAAGGCCACGAACTCCAGCTTGCGCACCTTTTTCTGGGTATTCTTCATCTCCTTCAGGCTGCGGCTGCAACGCTTCAGCGAGCGTATGTCCTCCCCTGCCAGGCCATCGAAAATCATCCTGCAATCATCCCTCACAATCTTGCATACGTCCGTCTGCACCATGAGATAATGCTCTTTCAGCAGTTCCCAGGTTTCAAGAGGGTCACTCGTGGACACCAACCTCTGTTCCAGCGTCTCCAACTCACCCGACTCGCTTTTCTTCTCATAGCTGCGCTTGCTGCGCCAAAGCACGAACAACACGAGGGCCATGAGCAGGCACATCACCGGGAACTTGCCGTAATGCATAAGCAGACAGACGAGCGCGGATGCCACGAAAGCTATACCCGCCGTCATGAACCAACCGCCGATTATGCTTACCACTCCGGTGATGCGGAATACGGCAGTGTTGCGATTCCACGCTTTATCAGCAAGGCTGGAACCCATAGCCACCATAAATGTAACGTAGGTCGTAGACAGGGGCAGGGTCAGAGTCGTACCCATGATAATGAGCAGAGCCGACATCACCAGATTTACGGAGGCACGCACTTCATCGAAAGCCGCTCCTTCGGCCATGATTGCCTGATTCTTGTCGAAACGTCCGCTCACCCATGACCGCACGCTTTTCGGGACTATCTGCTCAACCGCAGATGACAGATTTTGCGAACTGCGGACCAGCACACGCGCCACCGGCGAAGAACCGAACATTTCGTCTCCCTCTCCCTGGCGGCTCAAATCCACGCTCGTCTTGACCACATTCTGCGCCTTCTTCGAAGTCGTCAGTGCAATCACCATGATTATGCCGGCCAGCAACAGGTACAGCAGCGGACTCTTCGCGCTTGTTTGCAGCGAACTCATCAGGAAGGCATCCGGGTCCCCTGCCCCGTTCCGCACGAAATCTATCAGCGAATCCAGCGCAGCGAGCGGCACGCCTATGAAGTTCACGAGGTCATTGCCGGCAAAAGCCATCGCCAGCGCGAAGGTACCCGTCAGGACTATTATCTTGAATACGTTGATTTTCAACAGGTGCAGCGATTCGGAGAGCACGGCAGTCACCACGAACACCGCGGCCAGTATCATGGCCGTATTGCTCTCTATCCAGCCGCTGAAACCCTCCGAAATGAAAGGCGAGCCGCCGAGTCCCTTGATGAGGATGAAGTAGGCCAGCGCAGTGAAAGAAATTCCGCCGAAAAGCCAGATTGAGTATCCGAGTTTGCGGCGGTAGTTGAATGTGAGTATCAGTCGTGTCAGCCACTGTACCAAAAGTCCTGCGATGAAGGCTATGGCAACGGACACGAATATCGCGATAATCACCGTCAAAGCCTTGTTGGTGTTCAGCAGTTCTCCCATCGTCAGGGTCTCATCGCCGGCGGTCTTGAGCAGGGCCATCAGGAAGGAGGCGCCAAGCAGCTCGAAAACCAAAGAGACCGTCGTGGATGTGGGCATACCCATACTGTTGAACATGTCGAGCACAACCACGTCCGTGACCATAACGGCAAGGAAAATCGTCATTACCTCCCGGAAAGTGTAGAATTGCGGCTGCATGATGCCGTGCCGGGCAATATCCATCATTCCTGCACTCATCAGTGCACCAATCAGCACTCCCGCCGAAGCGACTATAAGCACCGTCCTGAACCTGGCCACCTTGGCCCCTATCGCAGACTGGAGAAAATTGACAGCATCGTTGCTGACTCCGACAAAGAGGTCGAAAACGGCCAGAATCAGCAGGAATGCTACGATGACGTAGAAAATTTCAGTCATAATCTATTTTTTTGCGGACAGCCTTGTGACGTTTTCCGAAGCGACAGCACCCCGATTTGCGCCGGCAGCCCATTAATATTTCTTACCGGACATTCTGACGGATTCCTGTCGTGCCGGATTTACGCCATGCCGAATCCCGTACAGAAATTTCGTATCGACCGGACAAAATGCCTGCTGCCTTAGTTCCTGTTCCTCCAGCGAGCTTCAACCCCTCTGGAATCCGACAGTCAAGCCCCAATCAGCCGTGCGCCAGCCTGCCTGAATTCCACCGCCACTCCCCAGTCTCTAAAGTCCCAAACATCGGAAGCCAATTCACCGAGCCCAAAACCGGAATCCAACCGTGCGAACCCAATCAATCGGAGCCTAATCCGCCGAGCGCCAATCCTCGGCTTCAAAGCCCGGCCAGACCCCTGCGCAGGACAATTATCCAATCGGCCGCAAAGGTCGCAAGAGAAAATTACAGAAAAATGAATAAAAGTTAAGATTTTGTTACAAGCACCTAAGCACTGTGCAACTCTACCGTGATCTCCTTCAGCCCCTCCCTTTCAAGGACCGCACGGATTTCCTCCAGAACCGCTTTCCCGTCCGCATTGCCGTCGATTCCGACATGGGCGGTCAAAGCCGCGTCAAACACATTCAACGGCCAGATATGCAGGCTGTCCACGCTGCGCACGCCCTCAACCGCGAGCATGGCTTCCTTTATACGGTCATAATCCACCCCACGGGGCACCGCATCCACGCTCATCCTGAAACATTCCGCAAGCAACTTGCAGGTATTCACCAATATCACGCAGGCTATCAGCAGGCTCACTATCGGGTCGATGATATTCCAGCCGGTAAACTTTATGGCCAAACCGCTGACCACCACTCCTATGGACATGAGAGCATCGGCGGCCATGTGCAGGAAAGCCCCGCGAGTGTTCACATCACCTCTCTGGTGGCGCATCAGGAGCAGCGCGCTGATTCCGCTGACCATGATTCCGGCCGCAGCCGTCCACGACATGACGGCTCCATTCACATCGGAGGGGGCTCTGAACTTGCCCACACTGCCTATGATTATCGCAATGATGACCACCGTCAGCACCACGGCGTTCAGCAAGGATATGAGCACCGAAGCCTTGCCGAAACCGTAGGTATAGCGCTTGGTCGGCTTCGTAGCAGTCAGTTTGAACGCCAGCATCGCTATCAGCAGCCAAAAGCAGTCGAGCAACTTGTGCCCGGCATCGGAAACGAGACCGAGGGAATTGTGAAGCAGCCCGACAGCCGCCTCCACGACCACAAAGGTCAGATTCAGAGCAATGGCCGCTATGTATATCCCGTTCAGCGAACTGATGCGCTGCGGACGATTATGCGAATGTGAGTGTGACATGCGGCTGCAAATTTAGAAACTGTTTTGAAATTTTCTAACTTTGCACGTTTTATTGATGAAGTTTATGTTTGAGAATCTTTCCGACAGACTGGAGCGTTCCTTCAAGATTTTGAAGGGCGAAGGTAAAATAACCGAAGTAAACGTAGCCGAAACCCTGAAAGAGATCAGGCGTGCCCTGCTCGATGCCGACGTATCGTACAAGGTGGCCAAGGAATTCTGTGACCGCGTAAAGGCCAAGGCCATGGGAGCCAATGTGCTCACTGCCGTGAAGCCACAGCAGATGATGGTCAAGATAGTCCACGACGAACTCGCCGACTTCATGGGTTCGGAACACGCGGAAATCAATGTCAAGGGTTCCCCTGCCGTAGTGCTCGTAGCCGGACTGAACGGTTCGGGTAAGACCACTTTCAGCGGCAAGCTCGCGCTCAGGCTCAAGAGCAAGAAAGGAATGAAAGTCCTGCTTGCGGCCTGCGACACTTTCAGGCCTGCGGCTATCACCCAGCTCCAGACCCTCGGCGAACAGACTGGAGTACCGGTATATGCCGAGGAGGGCGAGAAAGACCCGGTAAAGGTGGCCAAGAATGCCGTTGCAACAGCGAAGAAAGAAGGCTACAGCGTAGTGATAGTCGATACCGCCGGACGTTTGGTGGTGGACGAGGAACTCATGCAGGAAATCTCCACCATACACAAGGCCCTGCAACCCACCGAGTCGCTCTTCGTTGTGGACGCGATGACTGGTCAGGATGCAGTGGAATCCGCAAAAGCCTTCAATTCCGCCATAGACTACGATGGAGTTGTGCTCACCAAGATGGACGGCGATACCAGAGGTGGTGCGGCACTTTCTATCAAGGCCGTGACCGGCAAGCCCATCAAGTTCGTCAGCTCGGGCGAGAAGATGGAGGCTTTGGACGTATTCTATCCCGCCCGTGTGGCAGACAGGATACTCGGCATGGGAGACGTGGTTTCCCTCGTTGAGAAGGCCCAGGAACAGTTCGATGAGCAGCAGGCCAGAGCCCTGAAAAAGAAGCTCGCCCGCAACCAGTTCACCCTGAACGATTTCTACGACCAGATAAAGCAGGTGCAGAAAATGGGCAACCTGAAAGACATTGCAGGTATGCTTCCCGGAATGGACAAGGCCCTGAAAGATGTGGACATACCGGACGACGCTTTCAAGTCTACGGAAGCCATCATCCAGTCCATGACCCCTTACGAAAAGGAGCATCCTGAATGCATCAACGGCTCACGCAGGAACCGCATCGCAAAGGGTTCGGGCACTACCCTCGCTGAGGTGAACAAGCTTCTGAAGCAGTTCGAACAAAGCCGCAAGATGATGAAGATGGCCATGGACGGCAGCCTGCAGCAGAAACTCAAAGGTTTCAGGCGATAGTCCTTTCCCTGCTCCGCAGGGATGCCCATCAGAACATCAGTTTCATATCAGCCTCGAGCATCTCCACCGCACTTTCGGGGATGAATTTCCACTCGCCGAGTATGACCGGGTCGCTGAGCAGTTCATGGGTAATCACCTCATGTCCGGCGATGAAGGCTCCCACCATGTCGCGTATTGCAGGATAGCGGGCGATAACGCGCTCGTCAAGTTTCTCCTTGTCGATGCCGGCTCCCTTGATAAGCAAGTCTCCGCCGCCGTTCGCACGATACGAGGTCATCGCAATATGATACCACTGCTCGGGGTCGAACTCTGTGCCGTCAGCAAGCGAAATTATCTCCACCCTGCTTCCGTAAGGCTTGGTAACGTCCACGGTGTAGACAAGGCCTGCAGCCGAGTCGAAGTTAAACGAAGCGCCCACAAATGACCAGCGGCTCGCGCCCGTCCTGGCATCGCCTCTCTCCACAATTTTCAGCACATGCTCACCGGGAGTCTGTATCCAGTTGTCGTAAGAATATTCGAGATAGTTCTTGAGTTCGGCCCCAGTGAGTTTGAGCACGCAAAGTTCGTTCTCGTAAGGATATATCGTGAAGAGGTCGTTGAAAATCACCTGTCCTTCCTTCACCACACCGTTGAAACTCAGGGGTGCTGCAAAGGAAACCTGTGCCCCGGGCACACTGAGCTGGACCAAATGGATGAGGTTGATATAATCCGACATTCCGGCATAGGCATCGCGGGAGCGCAATTCAACGCCCAACTTGCCTATGGGCTTCAGGGTGAAATCCTTGACCAACTTGAAATCCTCGGCAAACTCCTGCTTCATCCCTTCGTCTACCTTCTCGGGATCAAGCGTCACCACTTCCGCTTTCACATTCCAGAAACGCTGCTTCTTTCCGCGCTGGTCCACAGTAATCACGGCGTGTCCGACCCTGCGGGCATGGGAACCGCCGTTAAGCAACAGTGCCTCGGAGCCAGTAATCACAGCGGGCCTGTGGTCATGTGAAGTTACGATCAGGTTGGCTCCGTGCAGGCTGTTCAGCAAATCCAGTCCCTGGCTCTCATAGGCACTGCCGTCACCGCTACCTGTGCCGGAATGCACAACCACCACGGTCACCTCAGGCTTTTCCGCCTCGTTCACCATATCAACCCATTCCTGCACGTAGGGAATCAGTGAAACGAAGTCGATGCCTTTCCACTGCTCCTCTCCGAGCCAGGCCTTCATATTGGGATTGGTAAAGCCCAGTACGGCCACTTTCAGTCCGGCACGATTGAATATCTTGTAAACGGGGAAATAAGGCTCTCCGTTGTCGGTACGCAGCGCATTTCCGCCAAGCCAGGGAATGCCTCTTTCGGCAAGTTCGGCCGCAACCCTGTCGTAAACCGGATGTCCGGCCTCAATGTCATGGTTGCCGACAACTATCGCATCATAGCCCATATATTCCACAAGACGGGAATAAAGGTGAGGAGCCCCCGACTTGTCCACATAATTGAAATAATAGGCTGCGTTGTTGCCCTGCAGGCAGTCGCCGGCATCGAGCAGAAGCACATTGTCCTTGCCGACGGCATTGCGCAGACTGTCAACATAGGCATAGACTGACATCAGACTGGCGTTTGTACGATCTCCGACATACGGCTCATCGAACCATGAACCGTGTACGTCTCCCGTAGTG
Source organism: uncultured Muribaculaceae bacterium (assembly GCA_964582235.1). GTDB lineage: Bacteria > Bacteroidota > Bacteroidia > Bacteroidales > UBA932 > Cryptobacteroides. The sequence goes on from CAZOQW010000035.1 coordinate 12,529, forward strand.
ACGATATGCAAGGTGCGTTCACGTGCATCCGCAGATACAAGCGCCGCACAAAGGCACAGCGCAAGCGCAAATAATTTGACTGTCCTGTTCATATAACAATTCAATTCAAGCAGGGCAAAGATAACAAGAAAAGCGGTAAACGATTAAAAATTTCCGGATGTGGATTTTATGGAGTAATTTGGCAAAATGAAACTGATGATGACCCTCGATACCGGACACGCGCGCTGTCCGCTGAGCCTGAAGGACCGTATAGTCGTGCTCGGAAGCTGTTTTGCCGACGAGATGGGGCGCAAGTTGCGCGATGCGGGCTTCGATGTCCTGCTCAACCCTTTCGGAACGCTGTACAACCCCGAATCCATAGCCTCGTCCATCGAAAGGATGGAAAGCGGAAAGCCTTACACTGAGGACGACTGTGTGCCTCTCGGTGCCGGGGACGGGCGCATCTGCAGTTTCGAGCACCACACCTCTTTCGCCCGCAGGGAAGCGACGGATTTCCTGAAAAACGCCAACGAGGCACTCGACCGTGCCCACAAATTCTGGCACAAGGCGAACAAGGTCATAATCACCTACGGAACAGCGCGGGTCTGGAGGCACGACGGACGCACGGTCAGCAACTGCCTGAAACGCCCGGGAGGCGAGTTCACCCATGAACTGCTGTCTCTCGAGCGCATTACGGAAGTCAGTATAGATGTGGTCAGACGTTACTCCGACCGGAATTTCCTGTTCACCGTGTCGCCTCGCCGCTATCCCGGCAAGGCTCCTCACGACAACACCGTCAGCAAGTCACTGCTCCATCTCGGCATCCTGCCGGCCCTCGAAATGCCCAATGCGGACTATTTTCCCGCCTACGAGATCCTGATGGACGAATTGCGGGACTACCGCTACTATGCGGCCGACCTGCTGCATCCCAGAGACCTGGCAGTTGACTACATCTGGGAACGGTTCAAAGAGTTCGGTACCCTGCCGGAGGAACGTGAAAGCATCGAGGCGGCAGAAAAAGCAGCACGCGCAGCAAGACACAGGGTCATGTCTAAGGACGCATGATCTTGCCGACCCCGCTTACCTGACTGTTGAAATCGGCACATTCCAACTTTCTGGCATCAACTTTTCCGGTTCCGCTTATGGCTACGGTCGTCCTGCCGGCCCTGCCTGCAAGATAAGTTTTTCCCGCTCCGGAAACCAGCAGGTCGATATTGCCGCAATCGACATCATTCAGATTGACTTCACTGGCACCGGCTAATCCGGCTTTGAGACCCCTCGCCTTTACTGAAGCAAAAGTCACCTTACCGGCTCCGCTGACATCAAGCATGATGTTTCCAGCACTCACGGGACCATCCGCAATGAATCCCGCCGCACCGGATAACGTAAGCCTCAAATCCCCGGTATCAAGTCCTTCGGGCATCTTCATATCAACGGCACCGGACAGGGAAACTCTGTCGAGTCCGGGGCAGGAGACATTTACCTCTAAAATATCGCAATTCTTAATGGTGGCATCCTTGAAGCCTATCACGAGACGGCCGGAGCTGTTGACATAAACCTCGAGATAATCGAAAATGTTGTTGTAGGTCGTAATCTCCACTCCGTAATCTCCGGGCACATAATTCACGGTCATCGTGCCGCTCACCGAAATGCCGGTGAAATCGGCACATGAATAAGACCTTGTAGACACTTTTCCGGACGCTGTGACGCTGTTTTTCCCGCTTCCGGTTTGTACGGTACCTTCGCCAGTATATATAATTATTTTGCACGAAGTCATTCCCAGGGCCAGAATCGCCCCGCAGGCAAATGCAGTCAATAATCTTTTCATCTTTTTTACTTTTTATTAAAAAAACAAATCTTTCACATTCAGTCCCAACAGTTCGGCCCTGCTGCAGAATGCAGGCAGTTCCTCCTCCATGAACTTGCGACGTTCCTGGGCGCGGATAACATCCGGTGCATCCGAGCCTATGAAAAAGCCGATTCCGCGTTGGTTGTATATAATCCCCCTGTCGGCGAGCAGTTCATACGAGCGCACAACCGTATTCGGATTTACGCCTATATTGGCACCCCACTCCCTTACCGACGGCAAGCGTCCTCCCGGTTTCAGTTCTCCGGCAAGTATGCGGTTGCAGATATTGTCGGCTATCTGGATATAAATGGGCTTGTTTGCATCGAATTCCATAAAATCAGTGTTTGATGGTCTTCATTCTGACATACACGAGCACTGCAAGTACGACAGCTATAAACGCAATCTGCAAATTTACAGATACGTTCAGCCAGTTTACCGCATATATGCTGTCATTCTCGAGAGCAACCTGGAAACTGGCAGAATCCCACACAGCAACAATTCCAAAGGTAGCCAGCACGCTCCAAATTATGGACACAAGGAAAATCACGAGGAAAGTCTTTACGATTTTCGACTTTTTGAACACCATAGCCCCAAGAGCGAAAGCCAGCACACTGCACAGCCAGTTTGCATAAAAGCACCAGAACCAGTTGATTCCGAAATCAAATCCATCGTACATTGGTGATCCGAAAAAGAACGAACAGTCGCGCATCAGGACGGCCGTGCCGTAAAGATTGGGTAATATCAGACCCATAAGCAGGTCCACAAGCAGGAACACAAACACGAATGCCACGGGCACAACTACCAGCAACACCGCCAAGAGGGAAACGAATTTTTCAGGCATGGATACCGGAATCATCAGGTAGTCGCTGCCGTAGCGCTTGTCAGTCAGACGACCGTACAACTTGGTAGGTACATATATGGAGCAGACCGCAAACATACACCATACTGTTATGAGTCTTACCCATAAAGACATCTCCGAAAATTCGCCGAATATCAACAGACTGAAAATCTGCTCGGTCGCGAACACGAAGAAGGGCATGGCGGCGCAGATGATGAGCGATAGGCCCACGCGGCTCCACGCATATTTCAGGCTGTAGGCGAGATACTGTCCGAATCTCTTGAAATTGAATACGTTATTCATGGCGGAAGAGTTCTTTTATGTATTCCTTGTTTTTGTGTACCGTGTTGAAAAGCGCTTCGATATTCACCTTGCAGTCGGAACCGCCGGGATTAGGATAGACTTGAATGAAGCCTCCTGGCAACTGTTCCATATACAGGGACTCGGGATTGACGGTGGACGAATAGTCGAAGTACAGTTTTGAAGAAATTTCCTGTATGGAAGCATTCAGGAGCACATCCCTGCGGTCGAGTATGATTATGGGGTCAATCACGTCCTCAAGGTCGCGCACCTGATGGGTGGATATGACTATACAGGAGTCCTCTCCGGTGTATTTGAGTATGGCGGAGCGGAACTGCGACTTTGAAGGGATGTCGAGTCCGTTGGTCGGCTCATCAAGGAAAAGGTAGGAGGTC
>CAZOQW010000036.1:0-15860 GCA_964582235.1 uncultured Muribaculaceae bacterium
CTTCTACGGCGACTGTAAGTATACTTGATCTGGATCAGGAGGGCGATGATCTCTTGGGAAGCTATACCGCAACAGGCGAAAGCCCCTATTATGGATCTCTCTCATGGACTGCCACTTTCTCTCAGGGTTCAGGTACCAATGAACGTCTGATAGATGGTTTGGTTGATGGTTTGTCCGGCTATGATAGTTCGAATGGTTTATACGGCACCCTTTCGGATGATGGACTTAGCTTTACTGTCGAGTTACCTTACTGGCTGAATTTATATATGGATGACAGCGACTTAGGTACAGTATACTTTGTATATTTACCGTACGACGGCAGCTCGCTTTCTAGTTCAGGAACACTTACTTTCACCTACGAAGGCGGACAGTGGACGAGCGATATTGGTATAGCAGTAGGCTTGTGCACAACTAATGAAGATTTGAATACCTACACCGGATACGTTTATGATATCATCAATCCAGGCATAGTCCTCGAGGCCCAGTAAATCGTTTGACATAGTTTGAATTAGAATGAGGGTTCAGATCCAAGAGGTCTTACCCTCATTCTTTTTTTGCGTTCCTGGATTTGTTGTATTGTCGATGACGGCGCATAGGTTACAGGCGGGGAGTTAATGATGATAAGGAGTTTGGCAGAATATGAAGACGAGATGCCTTAGTCTGCTGGTCGCCCGGCTGAATTATTTTCAATGGGCTTAATTCCCGGCATTTGTGAGAAAAGCCTATATTTGCAGACTATGTTCAGAAAAACGATTTTGCCGCTCCTTGCTCTCGCGTTGTGCCTGTCGTGTACGCGGGATGCGCTGGACACGGATACCGGAACAGGCACTGTCTCCGTCATTGCCGTACCGGCCGACGCGGTTCCGGGCCATATCAAGATAAAACTCGCAAAGCCGCTGGACGAGGCCATTGACGACGGTCTCGACCTGTCATTTCTCGGTGAGTACAGCATTTCGCGCACCGTTCCCGACGGCACAAAGTTCGACGAGAGGCACAAGCAATACGGACTTCATCTTTGGTACGACATAAGATTTGACCCCGAGCAGGTTACCTTGACCCGCGCAGGTTCGGGCTTCGGCAGCCAGAGCGGAATACAGGAGATTGATTTCGTGGTTCCTGTACGTCTTGCACAGACCACGACAAGTTTCGATGACCCATATCTGAGCTATCAGTGGCACTATTATAATGACGGTTCAACGGACGGCAGCGAAGCCGGCGCGGATATCAATGTATATTCGGCATGGTCAGTAACCACCGGTTTGAGCGACGTGATAGTGGCAGTGGTGGACAGCGGAATAGACTATACGCACGAGGATCTCGCCGCCAACATGTGGGTGAATGAGGCCGAGCTGAACGGCACAGAAGGCGTGGACGACGACGGAAACGGCTTCGTGGACGACATTTACGGCTTCAACTTCTCCACCAGCGACGGTTCCACTGTCGTCGGAACCCTTTCCGCCGCAGACCACGGCACACACGTGGCCGGCACGATAGCCGCAGTGAATAACAATGGCATCGGAGTCAGCGGAGTGGCAGGCGGCGACGGCAGCAGCGACAGCGGAGTGCGCCTGATGAGCGTGCAGACCTCAGACGGTGACTATTCCGCCTTCGTGGGCGAGGCCATAATCTATGCGGCCGACAACGGGGCAGTGCTCATGAACTGCAGCTGGACTTTGGAAGAAGAATCTTCCTTCATCAACGAAGCCATCGACTATTTCAACGCCTGCGCCGGATTTGACGAGAACGGCAACCAGACCGGACCTATGGCAGGAGGCCTGGCAATCTTCGCCGCCGGCAACGAAAGCACGACGGCGGCCTATCCTGCGATGAACGACAACGTGTTCTCCGTAGCGGCAATCGGAGCCGACTACAGCATGGCCTCATATTCCAACTACGGCTCATGGGTGGACATCTGCGCACCGGGAGGCAGCGGCGATTTCTATGTTTACTCCACCCTCACGAGCAACGGTTACGGCGGCATGCAGGGTACTTCAATGGCCTGTCCTCACGTGACAGGAACCGCAGCGCTCGTGATTTCACAGTTCGGAGGTCAGGGATTTACCCGGCAGCAACTGATTGACATACTTTCAGTCACCGCCGACACCGGGGTGTACGACTACAACAGCGATTTCCAGGGAATGCTCGGAGCTGGTCTGGTGGATGCCGGGGCCGCAGTGTCGGCAACAAGCAGCACCCCTGCACCGGTGACGGATTTGGACGGCAGCGCTTCCGCAAACCGGGTGACGCTGACATGGACTGCACCCGTGAACGATGAGGGCGAGGTCCCCATAGGCTACACGATATATTGGTCCACCTCCCCGCTTGACGGACTCGACCCCGAAAATCCTGGCGATGAAGTGCAGACCACGGACTATCGTCCTTCCAACCGCGAGGGCAGTCAGAGTGCCGTTGTGGACGGACTGGAATTCAACACCTTATATTATTTCAGCATAGCATCGTACAACCTTTTCGGCGTATATTCTTCCGCTCATCCGGGTATCAGTCTCGAAACAGGAGATAACACGCCGCCGGAAATAAGCGCCCTCGACGGCACTTCACTGACTTTGAAGTCGCATGAGAGTGACAGCCTGCGTTTCAGCGTTTACGATGCCGACGGACACGAACTGAGTTGTTCGGTCAGCTATGCTTCCGGTGAGGAAATGCCGGGCATCACCACGGTAATCAGCGAGGGAATCCTGACTCTCACTATCAATGCCCTGGCCTACGAGGACGGCGCCAGCTATGCAGGTATCCTGTCCGTCACCGATTCTTACGACAGTGCAGAGATCGGGTTTTCTTTCACCATAGAGGAAAACCACTCGCCCGTACTACTCTCTTCAATCGACGATGTAGTCCTAAATTCGCTTACGGACAGCGTACTGATCAGCATATCCGGACTATTCTACGATGCCGACGGCGAAACGCTGAGCTACAACACGGAAATATCCACGGAAGATGAGTTGGTGAGCGTAAGTTTCGTCAGCGATACCCTTGAACTCCGCGCAAACGCCTACGGCAGCACGCAGATGACGCTCACGGCGAGCGATGCGAGAGGCGAAAGCGCGTCATGTACCTTCTCAGTGCTGGTGCGCGACGGCTCGGTCGGCGCCGACCTGTACCCGAATCCCGTCACGGACATACTCAACATACGCACCGGTTCAGCGCAGACCATTTCCATAAGCATAGCCAACCGGGCAGGAGCAGTGGTCTACAAGAGCGACGGAGTGGCAACAGCACCGTTCTCCCCTGCACAGGTGGATATGAGTTCGCTGGCGGGCGGTGTTTACTATGTCAGCATAAAGAGCGAGGAACTCGATGATACATACACAGTTACCAAACTTTGACCGGGCCATGAAAAGAATTCTCGCAAGTATCTTCGTCTGTCTGTTCACGGCCATCGGCCTTGGAGCACAGGGACTGTCATCGATGCTCCTGCCATCGAATCCCATTTCGGCCGCAGTCGCAGGAACAACCATCGCAAGAACGGCTGATGCCTGGGCTGTCGAAAACAACGCCGCAGCTATGTCGCTCAACAACAAGACCTTGGCCATAGGCGCAAATTACGGGATGTGGCAGCCGAAGATAGCCGGAAGCACCCTGCTTTCTTTTGGAACCTACTCCAGCCTCAACGATCGTTTTTCCCTCGGCATGTCATGGAAAATCATCAAGGACAAGCCCATGACTGTAACCTCCGAAAGCGGGGTTGCCACGGGGACCTATACGCCCTCCGACATCTGCGGAAACATCGCGTTTTCGGCAAAAATCGTCGAAGGTCTTTCAGCAGGAGTGACGGCCAAGATATTTTCGTCGGCAATAGCCCGGGACCTGGCAGGAACCGCATTCGGGGCCGATGTATCTGTGGCCTGGCAGAGCCGTTTCGGATTGTCCGCCGGTTTGTCGGTGAACAATATCGGTTCGCGCCTGAGTTACGGAGGTGCAAGTTATTCCATGCCGGCGATGCTGCGGGCAGGATTGGCATACACACGTTGGGGTCTGATTGCCTCAACCGAAGTCGATTACCTTTTCGACGGCTCACTGATGGGCGGAATCGGATTCGAATACGGTTTTCTGCGCAACATACTGCATCTGCGGGCAGGCTATCACTATGGCACATCGTCCGAGGTCATTGCCTCCCACGTGTCGCTCGGCTTCGGAGTCAAAATGTGGCGCAACATAGAACTCAGCGGAGCCTACCTCACGGCATCCGAGACCCTCGGCAACAGCTTTCTCGCAGGACTGAGCTTCGGTTTCTGAGTAAAACAAACAAGACATGAATCTGACTATAACTTTGGCGGCGCTTGCGCTGTACTTCGTGATTGTGGTGGGGCTTAGCCTGAAAATGGGCCGCAAGAACCACAGCAGCGCAGACTTTTTCCGCGGTGGCAGGCAGTCTCCCTGGCCGGTCGTGGCGGTGGCTATGGTGGGAACCTCGATTTCGGGCGTCACTTTCGTATCCGTGCCCGGCATGGTGCAGGCCTCGGCTTTCTCGTACCTGCAAATGGCCCTCGGTTTCGTTGCCGGCTACGTGGTAATCGCATATCTGCTGCTGCCTTTGTACTACAAACTGAACCTTACAAGTCTCTACACCTATCTCGAACAGCGTTTCGGCCTGTGCAGCTACAAGACCGGCGCAATGTTTTTCCTGATTTCGAAAATTCTCGGCTGCGGGGTCAAGATGTACCTGACCGCCATAGTGTTGCAACTCGTGCTGTTCGACCCGCTCGGAGTGCCGTTCTGGCTGAATGTCGCCGTGACCATGATAATCGTATGGCTCTACACTTTCCGGGGCGGCGTGCGCTCGCTCGTATGGACCGATATGCTCCAGACCCTCGCGCTGCTCGGCAGCACGGTCCTGTGCATAGTGTTCGTCGGCAAAGCGTTGGGCCTGGGAATCGGAGCTTGCGCCGGCAGCATTGCAGACAGCCCGATGAGCCGTATATGGTTCTTCGACGACGTACGTGACCCGCGCTTCTTCTGGAAACAGTTCCTCGCCGGAATGTTCACGACCATAGCCATGACCGGGCTTGACCAGGACATGATGCAGAAGAATCTCTCGTGCCGCACCCTGCGCGAAAGCCGCAAGAATGTGCTTTCCTACGGTGTGGCGTTCATCCCGGTGAACCTGCTGTTTCTCGCCCTCGGAGTGCTGTTGTACAATTTCGCCGCCATGCACGGCATCAGCGTTTCACGACCCGACGACCTGTTCCCTACCATAGCCTGCGGTACGGACGCTTACGGACAGTCGTGGATGCCCTGGACCGTCGGACTGCTTTTCGTGCTGGGGTTAGTCTCGTCGGCATTCAGCAGTTCCGGTTCCGCCCTGACTTCCATCACGACCACCTTCACGCTCGATATTCTGCACTGTGACATGCAGGACGAAGCGCGTACCCGCCGAACCCGGCAGTTCGTTCACCTAGGGGCGGCAATAGTCGTGGGTGTGGTGATATATTCATTTCGGATTATAGGCAGCCAAAGCGTCATCAATGCGGTGTACACGATTACCGGCTACACCTACGGCCCGCTGTTGGGCCTGTTTTTCTTCGGCATACTCACCCGCCGCAAGCCCCGCGAAATCTGGGTGCCGCTCATCTGCATAGCCTCTCCCCTGCTCTGCCTGTTGTTGGTCAAGCATAGCGAAGCGTGGTTCTTCGGCTACAAGGTGGGCTTCGAACTGCTGCTGATAAACGCCGCAATCACGATGCTCGGCCTGTGGCTGTCCAGCTTGGGTCACGGCAAAACACAGAGCCTCAACACCCACACGGCATGATTTCCCGATGCAGGGCAATCGCCGAATCTCCCACCGGGCAAAAGTATGATTTTGAGTTTATTCACAAAGTAAGTGTTTGGATATTAATAGAAAATGTGTAACTTTGCAGGCTATTTCGAAGTTTAACTTTAATTTTTTGCTAAGATGGCTGAATATTTAATGCCTGAAAAGAAGCAAGAGATTTTCGCGAAGTACGGGAAGTCCAATAAGGACACCGGCTCACCTGAGAGTCAAGTTGCTTTATTCTCCTACCGTATCGCTCACCTCACCGAGCACGTGAAGAAGAACAAGAAGGACAATGTAACCCGTCGTTCCCTTCTCCGTCTCGTAGGTAAAAGACGTCAGATTCTGGACTATCTCCAGAAAATTGACATCGAGAGATACAGGAAGATTGTCAAGGAACTCGGCCTCCGCCGATAGACTTCATAGGAGAAATCAGGGGATGGTTCCCGCAGCCGGAACTGTCCCCTTTTTATTGACGAAAGACGACGTAAAGAAAAGAATAAATGAACATTATCAACAAAAGAATCGAACTCGCGGATGGCCGCGTGATTGAGATCGAAACCGGCAAGTTGGCGAAGCAGGCAGCCGGTTCAGCCGTAGTAAAGATGGGTGGCACCATGCTTCTCGCCACCGTAACAGCAGCATCAGAAGTTAAGGAAGGCACCGATTTCATGCCTTTGACCGTAGACTACAAAGAGAAATACTATGCAGGCGGACGCTTTCCCGGCGGATTCATGAAGAGGGAAGGCAAGTCAAGCGACTACGAAATCCTCATTTCCCGCCTTATAGACCGTCCTATCCGTCCCCTGTGGCCGGATGACTTCCACCTTGAGGTGTTCGTGAACGTGACCCTCGTCTCAGCCGAGAAGGACATCCAGCCCGATGCACTCGCAGGCCTTGCAGCCTCTTGCGCCCTCGCTACCTCCGACCTGCCTTTCGGCGGTCCCATTTCCGAGGTACGCGTTGCACGTATCGGCGGCGAATTTGTCATCAACCCCAACTTCTCGCAGATGCACGAGGCCGACCTCGACCTGATGGTAGCCGCAACCGAGGAGAACATCATGATGGTTGAGGGTGAAATGAACGAGGTCAGCGAGCACGATATGCTTGAGGCCATCAAATTCGCCCATGAGGAAATCAAGAAGCATTGCCGTGTACAGAAGGAACTGATGCACGAACTCGGCACCGATGTGAACAAGCGCGACTATCCCCACGACGTTGAGGATGAGGAACTCAAGAAGGCCGTTCACGATTTCTGCTACGACAAGTGCTACGCCCTCGCCAAATCAGCAAAGCCCAAGAAGGAGCGCGAGGAGGGATTCAAGGCCATCAAAGAGGAATTCCTTGCAACCATACCTGAAGACCAGCTGGAGGAGAAGACTCCGCTCGTGCAGCGTTACTATCACCACGAGGAGAAGGAGGCCATGCGCAACCTCATCCTCGACGAAGGCATACGTCTGGACGGACGCGCCTGCAATCAGGTACGCCCTATCTGGTGCGAAGTTGACTATCTCCCCTGCGCCCATGGTTCCGCAATCTTCACCCGCGGAGAGACCCAGTCCCTCGCTACCGTGACCCTCGGAACCAAGCTTGACATGAAGGAGACCGATGAGGTGCTCATCCAGGGAGAGCAGCAGTTTGTCCTGCACTACAACTTCCCTCCTTTCGCAACCGGTGAGGCCAGGCCCCAGAGGGGTGTAGGCCGCCGCGAAATCGGACACGGAAACCTCGCCATGCGCGCCCTCAAGCCCGTAGTTCCCGTCGCTCCCGAGAATCCCTACGCAGTGCGCGTGGTATCAGACATACTTGAATCCAACGGTTCATCCTCAATGGCATCAGTCTGCGGAGGCTGTCTCGCCCTCATGGATGCCGGCGTGAAGATCAAGAAGCCCGTTGCAGGTGTGGCCATGGGACTCATCACCGACGAGACCAACCCCAACGACCGCTATGCCATCCTGACCGACATTCTCGGAGATGAAGATCACCTCGGAGACATGGACTTCAAGGTAACCGGTACCGCTGACGGAATCACCGCCACCCAGATGGATATCAAGGTAGACGGACTTTCATACGACGTACTCGAAAAGGCCCTCGAACAGGCACGTCAGGGACGTATGCACATCATGGGCGAAATGATGAAGACCATCAGCCAGCCTCGTGAGGACTACAAGCCCTTCGTTCCCCGCATTGAGCAACTTCGCGTTGCTGCCGAGTTCATCGGAGCCATCATCGGCAAAGGCGGCGAGACCATCCAGAAAATCCAGAAGGAGACCGGTACCGTCATCAACATCGATGAAGAAACCATCCCCGGAACCAACATCACCGAGGGCGTTGTGGACATTGCATCCGACAACAAGGAGAACATGCAGAAGGCTATCGACTGGATCAAGTCAATCTGCGCAGTTCCCGAAGTCGGCGAAGTTTACCACGGAAAGGTCGTTTCTATCCTTGAGTTCGGTGCATTCGTGGAGATTCTTCCCGGCAAGGAAGGTCTGCTGCACGTATCCGAGATTGCATGGAACAAGACCGAGAATGTTGAGGACGTGCTCCATGTAGGTGACGAAGTCGATGTCAAGCTGCTCGAAATCGACGCCAAGACCGGCAAGATGCGCCTTTCAATGCGCGCCTTGACTGACAAGCCGGAAGGTTATGTCGAGCCTACCCGCGGACCTCGCGGCAACGGAGGCCCGAGAGGCGGCAATGGAAACGGACGTAACGGAAACGGCCGCAACGGAGACCGTGGAGGACGCTCAAACGACCGCCGTTCAGGTGAACGCCGTCCCCTCTTCGGCAACCGTCCCCGCAGGGACAACGGACCCCGTGAGGATCGTCACCACGATTCACACGACCACTTCGAGTCTCACGACGAACTGTTTTAAAGTTCCGACTGAAACTACAAAAAAACAGGTTGTGCCAAAATCCGGCACAACCTGTTTTTTCGTATAGGTATACACTCTACCTTATTTTCCTTGCCTGCTTCCAGAGGCGAAGCATGTACCAGGCACAATGGATGAAAGCGAATATGAGCAATACGGTCAAAAAGGTCTTGTCGGCTTCCCAGCCCACCGTCTGCTGATGCCACAAGCCTGTAATGACACTCAGCAGCGAAAGCGCCATACCCAGGACATTCAGGGTCGTATCGCCTTTGCGGTATGGGCCACCGGAGCCCAGTTTGCTGTGTTTTCGACCATAGCAAGCGTAGATGTCCAATCCTATCAGCATCCACAACACCAGACGTATCCAAGTGTCAGCAGGCAGGAAACACATCATGCCAAGGCACGTCAGTATGCCCATAACCGGCACAAACGGTACCCACGGTGTCTTAAAGGCGCGGTGTACGTCAGGCATGGTCTTGCGTACAATCAGCACGGAGGCACACACCAGAGTAAAGGCGAGCAAGGTGCCGATACTGGTCATCTCTCCGGCAACCTGTGCCGGAACAAATCCTGCCAGCAGGCTGACGATTATCATAAACACAAGGTTGCCATGCACCGGCGTGCGGAAACGTTCATTGACATGCGAAAAGAACTCAGGCAGGAGCCCGTCGCGGCTCATGCTGAGGAAGACACGGCTCTGCCCCAACAGGGTCACCATAATCACCGAGCAATAACCGAAAAGAATAGCCAGAATAATCACCTTGTTCAACCATGGATATGCGGGCACAAGGACACCTTCAGCATTCACATACCCCATGTGTTCGATAGCAACCGCTACCGGGGCGATGCCTTCCTGTCCTTCGAATTCGGTATAGTGCGCCACTCCCGTCATGATATGCGCGAACAATATATACAGCACAGTGCATATCAACAACGATACAAGAATACCTATAGGCATGTCCCGTTGCGGATTTTTCGTTTCCTGCGCCGTTGTACTGACCATGTCAAAACCCAAAAAGGCAAAGAACACGACAGCCGCTCCACGCAGGATGCCGGAAAAGCCGAACTCGCCCAAATTACCTGTATTCTCCGGAATGTAAGGGACATAATTGTCCGCGTTGATGAATTTCCAGCCTAAAATGATGAAGGTTACGATTACCCCAAGTTTCAGGAAAACAATCAGCCCGTTAAAGAAAGCACTCCCTGCCGTCCCCCGCATCAGGATAAGGCTCATCAACACCACAATTACCATAGCCGGAATATTGATGATACCCCCATCCCACGGGCAGGCTGTCAGCGATTGGGGCAAATAGATACCCAGGCCCTCCAGAAAGACCGTAAAATAACGGCTCCAACTGATACTGACCACCGTGGCCCCCACAGTATATTCCAATACCAGGTCCCAACCGACAATCCACGCAATCAGCTCGCCCATCGTTGCATAAGAATAGGTATAGGCACTACCCGCCACAGGTATCATAGAGGCAAATTCGGCGTAGCACAAGCCGGCAAAGCAACAGCCCACTGCGGCAATCATAAACGAAAGCGTAATGGCCGGGCCTGCATATTCCGATGCCACGGTTCCCGTAATGGAAAACAAACCTGCACCGATAATAACACCTACTCCCAATGCAACCAGATTGACTGGTCCCAATACCCGCTTCAGGGTTTTGCCTCCCGACTGGTTAGCTTCTGCCTGCAAGGCGGCGATACTTTTTCTAACGAATAATCCTCCCATATACTACACGTCAAGATTAGATTTCAACTACTAACTGAAATAGCTGTCGGCTACAAACTTACAAAAATCCGTGGAATAGCCGCCCGTTTCAGCAGATTAACGTAACAGCAAACGCATTATCAGGTAAAAAATTTCAGGTGCGGCCTGCATTTTTGTAAAACCCATATTGCCGTTCAATAGCCATTCTGACGGGAACAATATTCTTGACGGCATTTCGATAGTTTAACTACGCTTTTTATTGCGCTTACGTCAGTCGATGTCAATGCAGACTCCTATTGGGATGATGTGCATTTTGAGTATGCAGCAGAAATTGGTTTAAGATACTGATGTTTCGGGCTGTTTTGTTTAATGGATTTGGCCGGGGTGCTCACTTTGGGAGTTTTGACCAAGTCCTGTTCTTGCGGCATAGCCAAAACAGGGAAAAAATTATAGCCAAATCACGACATATTTTTTAGCCAAAACAGGGAATTTTATTTAGCCATTTATGGGAATTTTGAAATATACTGTTATATTTGCCTGACAATCAACAGGTAATCAGTATATGGGCATGAAAGCATATAAACCGAGAATTGCGGATAAGGAGTTGCAACGAAAGTTGTCGGGTATCGGCGCCGTTTTGATTGAAGGCCCTAAATGGTGCGGTAAAACCACAACTGCGGAGCAACAGGCAGCCACAATCATCTACATGGACGATCCTTTATACAAAGAACAGAACCTCCGTATGGCAGATATAAATCCCAAGGCGTTGTTGGCCGGGGAAAGTCCCATATTGGTAGATGAATGGCAACTTGTTCCCAAATTGTGGGATACAATCCGTTTTGAAGTTGACCATAGAGAAGGCGAAGGTCTTTTTATTTTAACCGGTTCCGCCGTTCCTGCAAAAACAGAAGAAATTCATCATTCAGGAGCCGGACGGTTTGCATGGCTGACAATGCGTCCCATGAGTTTATACGAGTCGGGGGAATCTTCCGGAGAAGTGAGTTTGGAGGATATGTTTGAAACTCCGGACAATATAATGGGCATAAATAAATTGTCGCTTGATGAAATTGCCTTTTTAATTTGTCGGGGCGGATGGCCACGTGCATCATTGCAAACAGGAGATATTGCGCTTGATCAAGTGAAATACTATTATGACGCTGTAACACGCTCGGACATTTCCCGTGTAGATGGCGTTCGGCGCAATCAAGAACGAGTAAAACGATTGATGCGTTCGTATGCCCGGCATCAGGGTTCGCAGGTTCCCATCAGTACAATCGTAGAAGATATGCGAGTGAATGATGAAGAATCGACGGATGTAAAAACAATTACTTCTTACATTGACGCGCTGAAAAAAATTTTTGTCATAGAAGATTCCGTTGCGTGGAATCCAAATCTGCGTTCAAAAACAGCTATCCGAACATCTGATACCAGGTACTTTGTCGATCCTTCAATAGCCGTTGCTGCCTCGGGTCTCGGTCCCAAGGACTTGATTAATGACCTGAATACAATGGGGTTGTTGTTTGAGACTCTTTGTGTCCGGGATTTACGAGTATTTGCGAATGCTTTAGACGGACAGGTTTATCATTTCCGAGACAAGTACGGCCTCGAATGCGATGCGGTTGTTCATCTGCGTAATGGCAAATTTGGTCTTATCGAAATAAAACTTGGCGGAGACCAACTTATAGAGCAAGGTGCAACTACCCTAAAAACGCTGGCCGCAAAGATTGATACGGACAAAATGAAAGCCCCCTCCTTCTTGATGGTATTGACTGCAACAGGCAAATTCGCATACCGACGTGCAGACGGAGTTTACGTTGTTCCCATTGGATGCTTAAAAGACTAACGCAAGGTTCCTCGGCAATGCTCTTTCCGAGGGCCCCGCTGCCGGGCACATCATATTTCGCGAAGCCTATGGGACCGCAGACAGCACGGGCCTGGGGAATGATGCTGGGGTGAATAACGATGAAAGTCACCAGTCCGGGAGGATGGGCATGGATAACGGCCCTCATCTTGGGCCTTATCTTGTAGATTGCTCTGTGGAAAGGATACTCTGACGACGGCCTGTGCTTGCCTACTATGGTGCCGTCCGCCTTGACACACATGATGTCCTCCGGACTCAGCGCCCCTTATCGATGCCCGCAGGCGTAATCCACATGTCGCCATTCCATGATTGAGAGGTCACCTCCGGAAGTCATCGTAAGACCGCTCCGGTAGATGCGCCCGATTATCAAAGCAACTGTTCTGCCGGATGCATTAGCTTGGTGTTAAGTTGTTTCACAAATTATGGAAGAATGCTGGTTTAATATCAAATCAGCGAGCTGTTCGGCGGCAGTTCCGGGAAAATACGCCCCCACGTCAGTCCGGGACAGTGCATCGAGCACACCGGCCCGACCGTAGACCACCCCGCGTAATTGTTTCGCAAGTTCCGAAGCCGGCTTGGCATCCATGAAATCACCGGCGAAAGAAAGTTCCACTATGCGGCCGCCGTCCACTTTCACTCCCACGCTCACGGTACCGCAGGGCAATTTGGCGACATTCTCCGTACTCAACTCGCGCGAACGTCCGTATATCCACTCCCAAGTGGAAAACTTTTCGTCCGCAATTCGCCGGACTTCAGCTAATTGTTCAGGAGTCAAATGCAGACATTCGTCGTTTCCCGCCATTATCTGACGCAAACTTTCCTGCACCTCGTCGAGATTGTTGAACTGCGGCAGAAAATCTTTCAGGTTGGCCACCCTGCTGCGCACCGACGCTATGCCCTTGGCCTCCATCTTGGAACCGGGAACGGACAGCGCGGCCGTCAACGTCTCTATATCCACATCGTACATCATGGTGCCGTGTACGATTTCCCTGTCTCGCCATACCCTGCGCGCGTAGCCTGAAACCTTGCGTCCGTCTACGAAAATATCGTTGCGTCCCGTCAATTCAGCCGGCACACCGAGTTCGCGCAATGCCTGCACGAAAGGTTCCGGAGTCACCGAATGCCCGATTATGCTATAATTCATGTTCTGAAGGTCGTGGTAGACTGCACCTCCGCCCGTTACCCTACGGGCCAGCAATATGCCGTTATCCTCGATATAAGAGGTATTCACCTCAGCGTAGGCATTCTGGTTCAATCCGATAATGACCGAGGGACGGTCGCGCCACAGATAGAAGAACGGACCTTCCTCCCCGAACTCCTGCAGGCAAAATTCATCGAACGCCATATTGAAGTACGGGTCGGTAGAATTATTATACAAGAACTTCATTCCGTTATCTCCCTCAAACGGTCACA
This sequence comes from uncultured Muribaculaceae bacterium, assembly GCA_964582235.1. GTDB lineage: Bacteria > Bacteroidota > Bacteroidia > Bacteroidales > UBA932 > Cryptobacteroides. The sequence continues at coordinate 13,638 of CAZOQW010000036.1, forward strand.
AAGATACTCAATTTCCGCGCTCACTGCTGTGTTATCCGCCCTTATCTCGCGCAGAAGCGTATCATCGGCAAGAGTCCCATATACCGCGGCAAATTCTTCCTCTCCTTCGGGGCAGGCAGCAGCACGGAAAGGGTCCTCAAAGTCCTTGCGGCGACTCTGTTCCGCACGCGAGCACATCAGTTCGAGTATAGACTTTTCCTCTCCCAACAAGCGCTCCCAATCCGCAAGTTTCAGCTCATGCACTTCGCACACCTGTTGCAGACACCATACAGCAAAATGCACCTTGTCGGCACAGTAATGCTCCCATAACCCGTCATAATGGCGGTGCAGATGCCCGGTGTCGAATTCTTCGTCCTCTCCCATCAATGCAAGCAGCCTTTCCAAGTCCAACTTCCGCATCAACTGGCCACCGACATTCACCCACGGAGTACTGTCTGTCACTTTGCTTACTTTCCGCAATTCCTCCAGCCTGTCGGCACCTTCGGGCAGCGAGCGCAGATGAGTCAGCACCTCCGTCATGGCAAAATGCACAATCATCTGCCTGTACGCCTCCATAGCCTTGCCGACATGACGCACAAGCACCGTTCTGCGGCCCTTTTCCACTCCAGCTCCGGTCAATTCCAGATTTTCCTCCCCACCGTATTTCTCTACCCATGAGCGCAATTGTTCCCGTGCAGCCACAAGTTCCTGTACCGTATCGGGCGCAAGAGTGGAGAATTCGATATTCTGTTCCTTTAGAACCCTGCGGTCGCGTGAGCGGAACTTCCTTTCATTGCGCAGGAAAGCATATATATTGTACAGCCATGGATATGCCGGGAGCAGTTCGAGCCTGTCAGCTTTTTCGTTGTTGCTCACGAGACAGAACGGCAGTCTTATGTCGAGTTCGTTGGGATATGAACCCTTGGCTATCAGGCAGAAACTCGCAAATTGCGAAGAATGTTTCAACGAGACGCATAGTCCCGGCCAGAAGCCCCTGCCGGCATGTATTTCTCCGTCGGCAGCCCGGCTGTTGTGGTTCGAGCCTATCGTGGCCCCGGCGGCAATATTGCTCTGCCCTCCCACGCACGCGGCAATCAGGAAGGAGTTGTTGTGATGCTGTTCGTGTGCCGGGAAAATCAGGCTGCTTACCACTTCGCAGCAATTCACCGTGCTGTTGTCGCCGAGTATGCTGTTGAAGAACCTCACTCCCCCGCCGAGCCGGCTGTTCTCGCAGAGCACGAAATCCTCGGCTATGCAGGCACCGGAAATTTCACAACCCGGAGCGATGATACCGCCATGCAGCACAACATTTCCGCTTATGCAAACAGGCGAGGTCTCCACGGAACGAACAGTCAGCCGTTCCAGTTCCATAGCACCCAGTATCGTACATGACGAACCGCAGCAGAAGTCACTGATTCTCTGCACATTCATTATTACGCTCCGCTTTCCTATCTCAGCGCGTGAACGATATGCTTCCGAATATTTTTTGAAACGACCGGTCATGACCGTATCATGCGGATACGCAGCCATGAGCCAGGCATCCGCGCAGCGCATTTCCGGAAACGGATAGACCGGGCGGCGGCCATTTTCATTGACAACCTCTATGCGCTCGGGGAAATAACGTCCGTCCTCCGCAGCGCACATCGAAGCTATGTTGAAAAGAAGGCATTCGTCCCCGATGGTATAACCGCTGATGCAGCGCACGTCATACACCGCGCAGGAATCTCCTATGCTACAATCGTTTATACGGGAATTGACCAGCCCCACGGGCAAGCGTACCCCGGCAGCCTCTTTCTTGCCGTCGGGAAGTGCGCCAATGGACACATGGCCGCTGAAAGTGCAGCCGCGGACTTTTCCGGCATCGAATCCGTCGGCGACCTTTACGCAGTTCCAGTCATCGCAGACATTGCCCAGCCGCTCCAACACACCTATCTCCTCCGCCGTCAGCGGACGGTAAGTCATCATTGTATTCATATCCGCAATTTACGGAAAAGCACCGAATCGGCAATTATTTGAGAAGTATTTTCCGTAATTCCCTGCTTGCAGGCTCGCCGTCGGGCGGGCGGCGTAGCGAAGCGCAGGGCCGGGGACGAAGGCTGCCTACCGGAAAACGCTCGCGACAGGGGCGAAAACTGCTTATTGGAAAGCGCTCGTGGCAAGCCTGTGCGATAGCGCAAGCGGAGCCGTTGTGCTCCCTGGGGAGCTGGCTGCGACAGCAGACTGAGGGGTATTCCTGCTTGCAGG
>CAZOQW010000037.1:0-15069 GCA_964582235.1 uncultured Muribaculaceae bacterium
GGGTTCGAATCCTGCTTCCCCTGCAAAATATCAAAGGTTACGATTTGGTAATTGTTTAACAGATGCTGCCTCCCTGCTTCCATCCGGCGGCATCCATTAAATGTAAAGATGAGAAGGTTTATCAATTACTGCAAAGAGTCTTTCGCGGAGTTGACCCAAAAGACGACATGGCCCACATGGTCAAAACTTCAGAGTTCTGCCGTGCTGGTCATAGTCGCCACAGTCATTTTGGCAGCTATCCTCTGGGTCGTTGATTTCGCGCTCCAGTCTCTGATGACCGCCATTTACACTCTGTAATCGTACTTTTCTATGGGTGAGATGAAATGGTATGTTCTGCGCACCGCAGGCAGCAAAGAGAAAAAGGCCAAGGAGTATCTCGAGAAAGAAATCGAGAGAAGTGGCCTTCAGGATCAAGTTGCCCAGGTGCTCGTTCCCGTAAAAAAGGAGATAGTCACCAAGAACGGCAAGAGAAAGGCAGTGGACAAGCTGCTTTTCCCGGGCTATGTGCTTATTCAGGCTGAGCTTAACGCGCAGCTTGAAAACATCATACGCAACATGGTTCCCGGAATGTCGGGATTCCTGACTGAGAACAAGAGCATTGGTGGCAATCAGACGGAAAGAGTACCCGTCCCCCTTCGTGACGAGGAAGTACAGAGAATACTCGGCAACCAGGACGAAAATGTGGACAGCGCTGCCGAGACAGTTGTCAATTACGAAATCGGCGAGTCTGTGCGCATCACCGGCGGGCCTTTCAGCGGCTTCACCGGAGTCGTGGACGATATTCTCGAAGACCGCAGCAAGATCAAGGTAATTGTGGAGATTTTCGGAAGAAAAACTCAAGTCGAACTCAGCTTTACGCAAGTAACTAAAGAATAAGATTTATTATGGCAAAAGAAGTCACCGGATTTATCAAGCTCCAGATTAAGGGTGGAGCAGCCAACCCGGCACCTCCGGTAGGACCGGCTCTCGGTTCCAAGGGCTTGAACATCATGGATTTCTGCAAGGCTTTCAATGCAGCCACGCAGGCTCAGGCAGGCAAGGTGGTACCGGTAGTCATCACCGTCTACTCTGACAAATCCTTCACTTTCGAGGTAAAGCAGCCGCCCGTAGCGGTATCTCTGAAAGAAGCGGCCAAGATTACCACCGCTTCCGGCGAGCCTAACCGCAAGAAAGTGGCATCTGTTACCTGGGATCAGATCAAGACCATCGCAGAAGGCAAAATGCCGGACCTCAACTGCTTTACGCTTGCCGCTGCCATGAGAATGGTGGCCGGTACCGCAAGAAGCATGGGTATCACCGTAACCGGCGAATTCCCTGAGAACCTTTAAAATCTAACACGCATTATGAGTAAGTTGACAAAAAACCAGAAGGCAGTCGCTGAGAAGTACGATTCTCACAAGCTGTACTCGCTCCTCGAGGCGTGCCAGATCGTAAAGGACATCACCTACACGAAGTTCGATTCCTCAGTGGAAATCTCCGTGAACCTCGGAGTTGATCCCCGTAAGGCCAACCAGATGATTCGTGGTGTCGTTACCCTCCCTCACGGAACGGGAAAGACCGTGAGAGTGCTTGCGCTCTGCACCCCCGACAAAGAGAACGAGGCCAAGGAAGCAGGGGCCGATTATGTAGGACTCGACGAATACATCGAGAAAATCAAAGGTGGCTGGACGGACGTTGACGTAATCGTCTGCACCCCTTCAGTCATGGCAAAGATAGGTGCACTTGGAAAAATCCTCGGACCCCGCGGTCTGATGCCTAACCCCAAGACCGGCACCGTAACAATGGAAATCGGAGCTGCCGTGAAGGCTTCCAAGTCCGGAAAGATCGATTTCAAGGTTGACAAGACCGGAATCGTTCACACCGCAATCGGAAAGGTATCCTTCACTCCCGAGCAGATCTACGAGAACGCTGCGGAAGTTCTCGGTGCAATTTCCAAACTCAAGCCGCAATCACTCAAAGGCACGTACATGAAGAGCGCAGCAATGTGCTCTACCATGAGCCCCGGTATCAAGATAGATCTCAAGGCATTTCTTAACAGTGCTGAGTAAAAATTCAATATTATGAAGAAGGAACTTAAAGGTCAGATTATTGAAAGCATCTCAGCGCAGCTCCAGCAGTATCCCAACTTCTACATCACGGATATTGCAGGCCTGAATGCAGGACAAACCAGCACCCTCCGCCGCGAATGCTTCAAGGAGGGAATCGTGCTCACGGTTGTGAAGAACACTCTCTTCGCACACGTCCTCAAGAATGTCGAGAACGAGGAGGTAAAGACTCTCTCCGAGACCCTCGTGGGCAACACTGCCATCATGTATACCAACACTCCTGCCGCTCCCGCAAAGCTTATCAAGAAGCTCCAGAAGGAAGGTTTCAGCAAGCCTGTGGTAAAGGGTGCATACGTGCAGGATTGTATTTTCATCGGTGAGGACAAGCTCGATCAGCTCGCAGCCATCAAGACCAAGGAAGAGCTCATCGGAGACATCATCGGTCTCCTGCAGAGTCCCGCCCGCAACGTGCTCTCAGCACTGCAGAACGCAGCCGAGGGCAAGGGCGACGACGAGAAGATCTGGTCAGGTACCGCTGCTGCAACCGAGGCCGCTCCCGCAGCCGAAGTCGCTGAGACTCCCGCCACCGAGGAAGCCGCTCCCGCAGCTGAAGCTGAGGAGAAGGTGGCAGAATAAAACAAGATTAATATTAACAATTTAAAAATAGAAAATAGAATTATGGCAGATGTAAAAGCCCTCGCAGAACAGCTTGTTAGCCTTTCTGTGAAAGACGTACAGGAACTTGCACAAGTTCTCAAGGAGGAATATGGAATCGAGCCTGCTGCAGCTGCAGTAGTAGTTGCAAGCGATGCCGGTGCAGGCGCTGCCGCTGAGGCAGAGCAGACCGAGTTCGACGTTATTCTCACTTCAGCCGGACAGGGTAAGCTTAACGTTATCAAGGTCGTTAAGGCTGAGCTTGGTCTCGGACTTAAGGAAGCTAAGGAACTTGTCGACGGAGCTCCTGCTACGGTTAAAGAGAAAATTTCCAAGGCAGAGGCAGAGGCTCTCAAGGCAGCACTTGAGGAAGCCGGTGCAGAAGTTGAGATTAAATAACTTCTCCTCTCCCTGCTTTAGGGGACGAACAGGTTTAGAGCCGAGGTCAATAGGCTCTAAACCTTTTTTCCGTATCTAATTTTTCTCTTATCCCACAGGCAGAAAATATGTCAAACAAGACCAATAACAAACGCATAAATTTCGCAAGTTCCAAGATATTGGAATATCCTGACCTGCTGGAGGTTCAGCTGAAGTCTTTCAGGGACTTCTTCCAGTTGGAGACCACTCCGGAGAACAGGAAAAACGAAGGCTTGTTCAAGGTGTTCCAGGAAATTTTCCCCATCGAGGACACCCGCAACAACTACAAGCTGGAGTTTATCGACTACTTCATCGATCCGCCGAAATATACGATCGAGGAATGTCTTGAATGCGGACTTACCTACAACGTTCCGCTCAAGGCAAAATTGCGTCTGTCATGTACCGATCCGGACCATGAGGATTTCGACACCAGGGTACAGGATGTGTACCTTGGCAATATTCCGTACATGACCCCTGCCGGGACTTTCGTAATCAACGGCTCGGAGCGTATCATCGTCTCCCAGCTGCACCGTTCTCCGGGCGTATTCTTCGACCAGAGCATGCACGCAAACGGCACCAAGCTCTACTCCGCCAGAATCATCCCCTTCAAGGGTTCGTGGATAGAGTTCGCCACCGACATCAACAACGTGATGTATGCGTACATCGACCGTAAGAAAAAGCTCCCTGTAACCACTCTGCTCAGGGCCATCGGATATAATTCCGACAAGGACATCATCGACATCTTTGACCTTGCGGACGAGGTTAAGGTGACTGCCGACGAGTTGGAGGCAAACAAGGGTCGCAAACTCGCCAACAACGTCCTCAAAACCAAATTCGAGGACTTCATCGACGAGGATACGGGCGAGGTGACTCCCGTTGAGCGTATCGAAATCGTCGTCAAGAGAGGAGAGTATCTCGATGACGACACCATCGCCGCAATCCTCGACACAGAAGAGAAGACCATCCTTCTGCAGAAGGACGAAGTGGGTTCAAACGACTACGTTATCATCTTCAACACCCTGCAGAAAGACCCGACAAATACCGAGATAGAAGCCATCAACTACATCTACAAGCAGCTCCGCAACTCGGAACCGCCCGATGAGAGCACCGCAAGGGATGTGATAGACAAGCTCTTCTTCTCAGAGAAAAGATACGACCTCGGCAACGTGGGCCGCTACCGTCTCAACAAGAAGCTCAATCTCTCGATTGACCCCGAGACCCGCGTGCTCACCAACACCGATATCATAGAAATCATAAAGTACCTCATCCAGCTGATCAACTCCAGGGCTACGGTCGATGATATCGACCACCTCTCAAACAGACGCGTGCGCACAGTGGGAGAGCAGCTTGCGAACCAGTTCAGCGTGGGACTCAGCCGCATGGCCCGCACCATACGCGAGAGGATGAATGTACGCGACAGCGAGCAGTTCAACCCCATTGACCTGATCAATGCCAAGACCCTGTCGTCCATCATCAACTCTTTCTTCGGAACGAGCCAGTTATCCCAGTTCATGGACCAGACCAACCCTCTTGCCGAAATCACTCACAAGAGGCGTCTGTCCGCACTCGGTCCCGGAGGATTGAGCCGCGACCGTGCAGGATTCGAGGTTCGAGACGTACACTACACGCATTACGGCCGTCTCTGCCCTATCGAGTCTCCTGAAGGCCCGAACATCGGACTTATCTCCTCACTTTGCGTATATGCCCGCATCAACAGCCTCGGTTTCATCGAGACCCCTTACCGCGAGGTAAAGGACGGCAAGGTGGATCTGAGCGCAAAGGGCTGCCACTACATGAGTGCCGAGGAGGAGGAAAACCAGTTCGTTTCGCTCGCCAACGTGAAGATGGACGATGACGGAAATATCCTCGAGGACCGCATCCAGTGCCGTCTGGAGGCCGATTTCCCTGTTGTGACCAAGGATCAGGTGAACTATATGGACGTAGCCCCGAACCAGATGGCTTCTGTGGCTGCCTCCCTCATTCCCTTCCTCGAGCACGACGATGCCCACCGTGCACTCATGGGCGCGAACATGATGCGTCAGGCAGTTCCCCTGCTCAAGCCGGAGTCCCCTATCGTGGGTACCGGTCTGGAGGAGCGTGCCTGCATAGACTCACGCACCCAGATAATCGCCGAGCGCGAAGGAGAGGTGACATACGTGGATGCCAACGAGATTCGCGTGCGCTATGAGCGTACCGAGGACGAGAAGTTCGTCAGCTTCTCACCCGAGGAGACGACCTACAAGCTCCCCATCTACCGTCGCACCAACCAGAGCACTACCGTGACCCTCAAACCTATCGTCCGCAAGGGCGACAAGATAGTCAAGGGTCAGGTTCTCACCCAGGGCTACGCCACCCAGAACGGCGAGCTTGCCCTCGGACGCAACCTCATGGTAGCCTTCATGCCCTGGAAAGGATACAACTACGAGGACGCCATCGTGCTCTCCGAGGAGATGGTCAAGTGGGATATCCTCACCTCCGTACATGTGGACGAGTACCTCACCGAGGTGCGCGACACCAAGCGCGGAATGGAGGAACTTACCGCCGACATCCCCAACGTGAGCGAGGATGCTACCAGGAACCTCAATGAGAACGGTATAGTTCGCGTCGGCGCGCACATCGAGCCGGGCGACATCATGATAGGCAAGATTACCCCTAAGGGCGAAAGCGATCCTTCTCCCGAGGAGAAGCTGCTGAAAGCCATCTTCGGCGACAAGGCCGGTGACGTAAAGGACGCTTCACTGAAAGCCAATCCTTCGCTCAGCGGTACCGTAATCAAGACCGCTCTCTACACCAAGCTCTCAAAGGACAGCGGCAAGAAGGGCGCATCCAAACTCGAGCAGAAGACCAAACTCGAAAAGAGACAGGCCGATTTCGACCGCAAGATCGAGAAACTGACTGCCGACTTCCTCCAGAAGCTCACCGTGCTCACCAAGAACAAGAAGAGCGCCGGCATCAGCGACCTCTACGGAGTCGAGATTCTTGCCAAGGACAAGAAAATCACCCCCGAGTTGCTCAAGGGCATTGACTACACCAATGTCAACTCCAACAAGTGGACTACCGAAAAGGAAGCCAATGAGCTTATCCGCGACCTCATCAACAACTACTGCATCGCCCTCAAGACCGAGCAGGCAGTTTGCAGGCGTGAGTTGGACAACATCAAGGTCGGCGATGAACTCCCCAACGGAGTGATGCAGGTGGCCAAGGTCTACATAGCCAAGAAGCGTAAGATCACCGTGGGTGACAAGATGGCAGGCCGTCACGGAAACAAGGGTATCGTGGCCAAGATCGTCCGCAGAGAGGACATGCCGTTCCTTGAGGACGGAACTCCCGTGGACATCGTGCTCAACCCTCTGGGTGTGCCTTCACGAATGAACCTCGGACAGATTTACGAGACTGTGCTCGGCTGGGCAGGCGCAAGGCTCGGACTGAAGTTCAGCACCCCGATTTTCGACGGTGCGAGCATCGAAGAGATCTGCGACTACACCGACAAGGCAGGCGTTCCCCGTTACGGCAAGACCCGTCTGCGCGACGGCGGAACCGGAGACTACTTCGACCAGCCCGCCACTGTGGGTGTCATCTACATGATTAAACTCGGCCACATGGTCGACGACAAGATGCACGCCCGCTCAATCGGTCCCTACTCCCTCATCACCCAGCAGCCTCTCGGCGGTAAGTCACAGTTCGGAGGACAGCGTTTCGGAGAGATGGAGGTTTGGGCACTCGAGGCCTTCGGTGCAGCAAATGCCCTTCAGGAAATCCTGACCGTGAAGTCTGACGACGTGGTCGGCAGGTCCAAGACCTATGAGGCCATCGTCAAGGGCGATCCCATTCCGCCCGCAGGAATTCCGGAGTCACTCAATGTGCTCCTCCACGAGCTCCGCGGTCTCGGACTTAAGGTTACATTGGATTAAAAGTACGCTACAAGGATATGCCTAATTTCAACAACAAAGACAATAAGGTAAAGAGCAACTTCCAGAGCATCAGCATCTCGCTCGCATCGCCCGAGGACATCATGGCCCGCTCGTGCGGCGAAGTGCTGAAGCCTGAAACCGTCAACTACAGGACCTACAAGCCCGAGCGTGACGGACTGTTCTGCGAGAAGATTTTCGGTCCCACCAAGGATTACGAATGCTACTGCGGAAAGTACAAGAGGATACGCTACCGCGGAATCGTCTGCGACAGGTGCAATGTGGAAGTTACCGAGAAGAAGGTGCGCCGCGAGAGGATGGGTCACATCAGCCTCACGGTGCCGGTAGCCCACATCTGGTACTTCAAGTCCGCCCCGAACAAGATTTCCGCCCTGCTCGGATTGCCTGCCAAGAAGTTGGAGTCCGTCATCTACTATGAGAAATACATAGTTATCCAGCCCGGCGCAAGCGGACTTGAAAAGATGGACCTCCTCTCCGAGGATGAGTATCTTGACGTGCTCGCCCGCGTACCCGGCAACAGCAACCTGCCCGACTCCGATCCTGACAAGTTCATCGCAAGGATGGGTGCCGAGGGTGTCTACGAACTTCTCCGCGAGATTAACGTAGACGAACTGGGCAAGGAGTTGCGCCAGCGTATGCTCGTTGAAACATCACAGCAGCGCAAGACTGAGTTACTCAAAAGGCTTCAGGTGGTGAAGTGGTTCCAGGAGTCAAAGGGCAAGAACCGTCCCGAGTGGATGATTATGAAGGTCATCCCCGTGATTCCGCCCGATCTCCGTCCTCTGGTCCCCCTCGACGGCGGACGTTTCGCGACTTCCGACCTCAACGACCTGTACCGCAGGGTAATCATCCGCAACAACCGTCTTAAGAGGCTTATAGAGATAAAGGCTCCCGAAGTCATCCTGCGCAACGAAAAGCGTATGCTTCAGGAAGCCGTGGATTCACTGTTCGACAACTCGAAGAAGTCATCTGCCGTCAAGAGCGAGTCAAACAGGGCACTCAAATCGCTCTCCGACTCCCTCAAGGGTAAGCAGGGACGCTTCCGCCAGAACCTCCTCGGAAAGCGTGTGGACTACTCCGCCCGTTCCGTAATCGTGGTCGGACCCGAACTCAACATGCACGAGTGCGGTCTGCCGAAGTTCATGGCTGCCGAGTTGTACAAGCCGTTCATCATCCGCAAGCTCATCGAGCGCGGCATAGTCAAGACGGTAAAGTCCGCTAAGAAAATCGTAGACCGCAAGGATGCCGTTATCTGGGACATACTCGAGAATGTGATGAAGGGTCATCCCGTGCTGCTTAACCGCGCACCTACCCTCCACAGGCTCGGTATCCAGGCTTTCCAGCCCAGAATGATCGAGGGTAAGGCAATCCAGCTGCACCCGCTCGCATGTACGGCATTCAACGCCGACTTCGATGGTGACCAGATGGCTGTCCACCTCCCTCTCGGCAATGCCGCAATCATGGAGGCACAGCTCCTGATGCTCGGCTCGCACAACATTCTGAATCCCGCCAACGGTGCTCCTATCACCGTGCCTTCACAGGACATGGTGCTCGGTCTGTACTATATCACGAAAATACGCCCCGGCGCAAAGGGTGAGAACAAGTATTTCTACTCACCTGAGGAAGTCATTGTAGCCTACAATGAGAAAGCCATCGAGATGCACGCAAGGATTAACGTGCGCATACCGGTGGACAAGCGCGACCCCAGCAAGGGAACGCAGATGGTGGAGACCACTGCAGGACGCATCATCGTGAACCAGTTCGTGCCTGACGAGGTTCCCTACGTGAACGAGCTGCTCGGCAAGAAGTCCCTGCGCAAGATTATCACCGAGGTAATCAAGCACACCGGTGTGACCCGCACTGCCAAGTTCCTCGATGACATCAAGAACCTCGGTTACGACCAGGCATTCCGTGCAGGAATTTCCTTCAACCTCGGCGACGTGCTTGTCCCGCAGGAGAAGACCACGCTCGTGGAAGAGGCCTACAAGCAGGTGGCCAACATCCGCGACGACTTCGAGAACGGTTTCATCACAAACAACGAGCGTTACAACAAGGTTATCGACCTGTGGTCATCTGTGGACAACAAGCTGACACGTATCGTGACCAAGCAGATTTCCGAGGACCAGCAGGGCTTCAACCCCGTATTCATGATGCTGGATTCCGGAGCCCGTGGTTCAACCACCCAGATCAAGCAGCTCTGCGGTATGCGAGGCTTGATGGCAAAGCCCCAGAAGGCCGGTGCGTCAGGAGCCGACATTATCGAGAATCCTATCGTGTCCAACCTGAAGGAGGGAATGACGGTGCTCGAGTACTTCATCTCCACCCACGGTGCACGTAAGGGTCTGGCCGATACTGCATTGAAGACTGCCGACGCAGGTTACCTGACCCGTCGTCTGGTGGACGTTTCCCACGACGTGATCATCACGGAGCCCGACTGCGGCACCCTGAGAGGACTTATCGCCACCGCAATCAAGAACAAGGACGAGGTGGTTGAATCCCTCGGAGAGCGCATACTTGGACGTACTTCCGTACATGACATATTCAATCCCCTTACGGGAGAGCTGATCATCAAGGCCGGCGAGGAAATCCGCGAGAAGGAAGCCGACCTCATAGATTCACTGCCTATCGAGCAGGTGGAAATCCGCTCAGTACTCACCTGCGAGAGCCGCAAGGGTGTTTGTGCAAAGTGCTACGGCCGCAACCTCGCTACGAGCCGCATGGTCGAGAGAGGAGAAGTGGTCGGCGTGATTGCAGCACAGTCCATCGGTGAGCCTGGTACCCAGCTGACCCTGCGTACCTTCCACGTCGGTGGTACCGCATCGTCATCCGCTGTGGATTCTTCAATCGAATCCAAGTATGACGGCGTACTCAACTTCGAGGAACTCCGTACCATTGAGAGGGTTACGGATGCCGGAAAGTCCGAGACCGTGGTAGTGAGCCGTATGACCGAGCTTCGCATCGTGGACGAGAATACCGGAATCACCTTCTCACAGTACGACGTGCCTTACGGAGCAGTGCTCTACAAGAACGACGGCGACAAGGTCAAGAAGGGCGACCTGATATGCGCATGGGATCCCTACAACGCAACCACTATCGTGGAGACTGCGGGAACCCTGCACTTCGAGAACATGATAGAGGGCAGCACCTTCCAGATAGAAAGTGCCGACGAGTTCTCCACCGTTACCGACAAGGTCATCATCGAGTCCAAGGACAAGACCAAGGCTCCTACTATCGTCATCTTGGATGAGTCAGGAGTAACGCTCAAGCAGTACAACCTGCCTGTGGGTGCGCACATCATGGTCGAAGACGGAGACAAGGTGAAGGTCGGAGACATCATCATCAAGATTCCGCGTGCAGTCGGAAAGGCAAGCGACATTACGGGCGGTCTGCCCCGCGTCACCGAGCTTTTCGAGGCCCGCAATCCTTCAAGTCCTGCTATCCTCTCCGAAATCAACGGTGAGGTCATCATGGGCAAGGTCAAGAGGGGTAACCGCGAAATCATCGTCCGCAACAAGTACGGAGTGGAGAAGCACTATCTCGTGCCTCTGACCAAGCAGATACTTGTACAGGAGAACGACTACGTCAAGGCCGGCTCCCGCCTGTCAGACGGAGGAGTATCTCCGAGCGACATCCTCAATATCCTCGGTCCCGTCAAGGCTCAGGAGTACATTGTCAATGAAGTACAGGCCGTTTACCGCCTGCAGGGTGTGAAAATCAACGACAAGCACTTCGAGATTATCGTACGCCAGATGATGCGCAAGGTCGAGATTACGAACCCCGGAGACACCGAGTTCCTCAACGAGGAGATGGTGGACAAGTGGAAGTTCATGGATGTAAACGACAGGATTTACGGAAAGTATTTAGTCCTCTCCGCAGGAGACTCCGAGAAGTACGTGGAGGGCGACATCATCGATGCCCGTCAGCTGCGCAGCGAAAATTCCTCACTGGAGCGCCAGGGTCGCAAGCCCGTTGAGGTCCGTCTTACCAGACCCGCTACGGCAAAACTCGTGCTTCAGGGTATTACCCGCGCCGCACTGAAGACCGACAGCTTCATCTCCGCAGCCTCATTCCAGGAGACCACCAAGGTGCTCAGCGAAGCCGCAATCCGCGGCCGTGTGGACCACCTCGAAGGTCTGAAGGAGAACGTGATTTGCGGACACCTGATTCCTGCCGGTACAGGTATGAAGGATTACCAGGACATCATCGTTTCCCGCAAGGACGAGATGGTTCAGGAATTCAACGAGCTCTAATGTTTGTCATATTCAGGTATCGCCGGTCGGGACTTCCCGGTCGGCGATATTGTTATTTACTCCGTCTCTCCACTCCGGCATATCCTAGATTCAGCCAGGCAAAGCCACTTGCGGATCTTATTTCCGGCGCTTCACCGAGATTCTGGCGGAGGAGAACATGCCGAGGACTATGACCAGCAGGGCATGGAGTTCGTGGTTCATGGTGGCGAAGAGTATGCCCGTTTCCTGGCTCATGCCGTAAAGATTCTCGAGGGTGAGAGTGACGAGATAGTGATAGGCTCCGATTCCGCCGGGAACAGGGATGGTGGAGGCGATATTGCCGACAGAGGAGACAAATACCGCATCGATCATATTCAACGACTCCAGACCCGGTATGGCCTTGAACAGGAAGAAGCACATCAGGACATACATCAGCCAGATTGCTATCGTTTCCAGCGCGAACAGACCCTTGTGCCGCACATGGACGAAACTGCCGAGCCCTTTCCAAAGCCCGATGATAAGTTCCGCAAGCCGGGCGCAGACCTTGTTGCTTGTACGGAAACGGAAGATGAGCGAGAACGTCACAACGACTATAAGCAGCAGAATGCCCAGGACTACCCAGGGCAGGGCGGAAGAAGCCTTGCTGAGCAGAGGGTTAATTATGTTTTCACGGAAGAAGCCGCCGAACAGGTCGCCCCGCAACACGAGAGACAGGACAATCAACAGCCCGATGCAGACAAAATCCCAGGCCCGTTCACAAAGCATGGTTCCCAAGACCTTGTCCGGGCCGAGTTGCTTGCTGGATACATAACCGCAGCGGACGAGTTCACCGGATCCGGGGAGCACCACGCTCGACAGGTTACCCACGTTCGAGGCGTGCCAGCAACGCCAGCGCAGAACCGCAGAATCGAGGGGCAGCAACATGGAATGCCAGCGTTCCATACGAAAATACAGGGCCAGCACCGATGCCGCCAGATACAGCCCGACATAGCCCCAGCGCGTCAGTTTGAGGTCTGTCCAAAAGACTTTCCAGTCTACTCCGCGGAAAGCGAAATAGACGAGAGCGGCCGCCAACGCAAGCGACAGGAAATATTTCAGGAAAGACCAGACCTTCTTTGCCATAGCGAACCGCGAATTTACAATTTTCTGCTTGAATCTCTCTTTTATTCGTCCAATTCCGGGAAATTTTCGGACAGACGGCCCGGATATCCGTTCCGAAATACAAAACAGTTTCTTAATTTTGTGTCCGCATGAAATCGATACTTGGAATAGGCAACGCCCTCACCGACATTCTCGCGGTTCTGCCCGATGATACCCTGCTGCAAACCTTCCACCTGCCCAAAGGAAGCATGCAGCATGTGGACATGCAGACCGGAGACCGTATCTGGACGGCTCTGAAACCCCTCGGTGTAAAGTATGTCGCAGGTGGCTCTGCGGCCAACACCATCACCTGCACGGCCATTTTGGGCATGCCGTCAGGATTCATAGGCAAAATCGGCGATGACGAACTCGGTCAGCTTTTCAAGAGCGACCAGGAGCAGTATGGAGTAAAGACGACCCTGCTCAAAAGCGAACATTCCAGCGGAAGGTCAATGGTTTTCGTGAGCGGCGGCAATGCCGAGCGCACTTTCGCCGTATATCTCGGCGCTGCGCTGGATCTCGTGCCGGACGACTTGCACCCCGAATGGTTCAAGGGCTATGACTATTTCCATATCGAGGGCTATCTCGTTCAGAACCAGTCCCTTGTGCGCCGGGCAGTAGAATACGCCCACGATGCGGGCTGCATCATATCCATAGACATGGCATCGTACAACGTTGTGGAGTCGAACCAGGCTTTCCTGCACGACATCATAGAAAAGTACGTGGACATAGTGTTCGCAAACGAAACCGAGTCCAAGGCTTTCACCAAGTTGTCCGACCCCCGCGAAGCGCTGGATGAAATCTCGAAAATCTGCGACATCGCGGTGGTTAAGGTGGGCAAGGACGGCAGTTGGATAAAGTCAGGCGATGAAGTCCATTTCATCGAAGCCTGGCCTGCTGACACTGTGGATGCGACTGGCGCGGGAGATACCTATGCTGCCGGTTTTCTGTATGCGCATTCGCTCGGGCTGCCGTTGAAGGAATCCGGTGAAGCTGGTTCTATCATTGCGGCCAAGGTCGTAGAGGTAGTCGGCACCAAGATTGACATCCCGCGCTGGAAGGTGGCAAAACAGCAGCTGCGCGAACTCATCGCATCCGCTCCAGAAGCATAGATGGAGAACCCCATCAAATATCTCGTCCGACGTTTCTCGCTGCGCAAGCACGCGAGCTATGGTGAGCACAGGCTTATCCCCTTGGACAAACTTCATTCGGCTGCCGTATACATCGCCAAAACTGCCGAATACGAGGCCGTCTGCAAAGCCGTAAACGGATTTTTCACCGAGCGGGGCATACCGGTTCTCATCCTGAGCCCCACAGCGGAAGATTTGAATTATGCTGGATATATGAAACAGCAGGCCCGAATGCCGGAAGGCAGGGAGCGTGATGAAGAACTGTTCATATCCCTGTCTGTATCGGCGGAAGATTTTGCATCGGAATATGAGGCCCGTTGCAGCCCGGCACGCTTCAAGATAGGATGCCGGCAACTGAAGGGGGACGTGTTCGATATGACAGTTTCTCCACCGGAAGGCAACAACATTACTCTGACAGAATTGTTCAATTCAATCATAACTTATCTATCCACAATCAAATGAATATTTCAGCAAAACGTTACCTCATGGTCTGCCTGAAGGGTATCGGAATGGGTTCGGCGGACATCATTCCCGGAGTGTCGGGAGGAACCATCGCTTTCATGACCGGTATCTATGAGGAACTTGTCGCTTCCATAAATTCCATCAACGGTACAGCGGTGAAGCTGCTGTTCACAGGAAAGTTCAAGGCATTCTGGAAGCACGTCAACGGTAATTTCCTGTTCTCCCTCATACTGGGAATACTCATAAGTTTTGTATCGCTCGCCAAACTTATGACCTATCTGCTTACTTATCAGCCAGTTCCCACCTGGGCATTCTTCTTCGGGCTGATAGCCGCATCGGCGTTCTTCATACTGAAGGACGTCAGGGACTGGAAAGGCAAGGATCTGGCGGTACTCGTGTTCGGAATGATACTCGGTGCCGTGGTGTGCAACCTTTCACCGACAACTACGCCTGAGGGGCTTTGGTTCATCTTCCTGTCCGGAGCGATTGCCATCTGCGCAATGATATTGCCCGGCATAAGCGGCAGCTTCATTCTGATGATACTCGGCAAGTACGAATACATGCTGGGAACGCTTACAAAAATCATCGACGGTGATGCAGTGACGAGGGATTTCCTGGTCGTGGTGGTATTCATCGTGGGCGCAGTGACGGGCATATTGGCATTCTCGAAGTTCCTGCACTGGCTTCTGGCCCACTACCACAGGGCTACCCTGCTGGTGCTGGTGGGCTTCATAATTGGCTCGCTGCTGAAAGTGTGGCCCTGGAGCAATATGGCCGATGTAATGGAGGCCCAGTTCCTGCGCGAAGGCCCCTTCACGGAAGTAAACCTGCAGATTCCCGCTGCGATAGTATGCTGCATCTGCGGTGCGGTGCTCGTCATCGTACTGGAAGTGCTGGCAAACCGCAAAAAGAATACAACTGAATAAGTTTGCAGTTTTTTCACTATCTTTGTCGTCCCTTTTGCACAGCCAGCCCCGTCAAGGCAAGTGCTGTGGGTTAAGGGTACAGGGTTCCGTAGCTCAGTTGGATAGAGCAACAGCCTTCTAAGCTGTGGGTCGCGCGT
>CAZOQW010000038.1:0-14852 GCA_964582235.1 uncultured Muribaculaceae bacterium
TGCTCCCTGGGGAGCTGGCTGCGACAGCAGACTGAGGGGTATTCCTGCTTGCAGGCTCGCCGTCGGGCGGGCGGCGTAGCGATGCGCAGGGCCGGGGACGAAGGCTCCTTACCGGAAAGTGCTCATGGCAAGCCCGTGCGATAGCGCAAGCGAAGCCGTCATGCTCCCTGGGGAGCTGGCTGCGACAGCAGACTGAGGGGTATTCCTGCTTGCAGGCTCGCCGTCGGGCGGGCGGCGTAGCGATGCACAGGGGACGGGGACGAAGATTCCTTACTGGAAAACGCTCTTGGCCGGCCTGTGCGATAGCGCAAGCGGAGCCGTCATGCTCCCTGGGGAGCTGGCTGCGACAGCAGACTGAGGGGTTAAAAAGATGCGGGGCACCGAACGTGTCCCGCAATTTTAGTATCAGATAGTTAAATTTTGGTTGTGGCGGAGAGGACGAGATTCGAACTCGTGGTACGGAATGACCCGTACGTCGGTTTAGCAAACCGGTGGTTTCAGCCACTCACCCACCTCTCCAGGTGCGTCCTTAAACACTTTCGTGCGCTGAACGGACTGCAAATTTACGACAAAATCTCAATATTCCAAGAATGTTTAATATAAAATCCCGCCAGAAGCTTCCGGACGGGATTTTTTACTAATAACTCCTTTCGCCTGCGCGCCGCCCGATGGCAGGCACTGCTCCGCAGGGAATGCACTTACTCGGCGAGTGCAGCGTAAATCTTGTTGCTCACATCGCTGTTCTCCTGAACTCCCATGAAATTTTGGGAACCGGGACCATAGGCGAACAGTGGCACCATAACGGGAGAATGGCCCTTGGATGCATATACGCCGGAAGCGAAGCCCTGCTCGGGCTCGCACGGGCCTAAAGATACGGCACCAGTTTCGTGGTCAGCGCTGATAATCACCAAAGTGTGGCCGTCCTGCTCGGCGAACTTGATGGCTTCGGCAACGGACTTGTCGAAATCGAGGGTCTCGTTGAGCATACCCTGGAAATTGTTGCTGTGGGCCTCCTTGTCAATCCTCGCGCCTTCTATCATGAGGAAGAAACCCTTATCGGAACGCTGGGAGAGATACTCTATTGCCAGTTTAGTGGTCTCGGGCAGATAGTCGCCCCTGTCGGCATGAACGCTCTCGGGGAGGTAAAGGAGCCTGTTACTGTCTGCTATCTTCTCGGAATCGGGGGAATAGACCACCTCAAACACCTTGAGTATTTCCTCCTGAGTTACGAATGACAGTCCCTCGAACACCTTGGTGGTACCGGCAGATGCGAAGATAAGCTCGCTCGCAGGCAGGTCAGCCCAAATTTCGGCAGTAGCACCCCTCGACTGCTGGTGTGCAAAGAAGGCCGCCGGAGTCGCGCCGTTCAGGTCATCGGTGGAAAGAACTCCGCAGGCATATCCCAGAGGAGTGAGTTTCTCCGGCAGGTTGGCTATCTTTTCAAGCGAAGGACTCATGCCGATATAACCCTTGTTGGTCTTTTCGCCGGTCGCATAGGCAGTGCCTGATGCGGCGGAGTCGGTGGTAAAGGAATCGGCGCACTGGGTACGGACATAACCCATGGTCTTCAGGTTCGTTATCGTCAGTTCGCCACCGTTAGCATACATGGCTGCACTGATTGCGCCCAGACCCATGCCGTCGCCTATCATCAATATCACATTGTGTATCTCGGCATCGCTGCCGTCGATTTCAAACGAAGGAGTGTAACTGCCTTGCAGCGTTACATACCCTTCTGCCGCATTGGCCTTGACTTCATGGGGCTGCGCATAAGCACCGGTTACGACGAGAATCGCCAGTAAACTGAATAAAAACTTTTTCATACGATGTTGTTATATCTTAGCAAAAGTACAAAATTATTCGTACATGATTTCCGCATGAGCGCGATTCGCAGCAAGCAGTTCATTCATACGTTCAAACGCCGGAAGGGGAGAACCGAAATCAGCGCTCTTCAATCACGGACCCGTGCTCGCGGGCAACGACTTCCTTCCACACTTCCGTGTAGCCGGGCTGCGTGAGTCCTGCGGGTATGCCCACGGAGTATTCAGAGTGGAGGAAAGCACCGTCCTCGCCCTGGGCCTTCACATTACCGTCGATGAACTTGACGAGCAGGAGTTCTTCAAGCTCGGTCCATGCCTGGAACTGGTCCATGGCGGTATCCACGGTGTAAGAAGTGAGGAGTTTCACGGCCTTCTTGGTCTTGCCACGCTCGATAAGAGCCACGGCCTCAGCATCCATAGCCGGCACTTTCTCGTTCTGCTGGGCAAGCTCGAACTTGTCAGCGGCCTCGCGGGCTACGGGTGCCATATAGTTGTACATCTTGTAGCAGGCGTTGGCCACGCGGTTGCACATCCAGAACTGCGAAGTCGGGCTGTAATGCAACAGATCACCATTGCCTACCCTCACACATTCGGGAACTTCGGCAGTGCAGACGTAAATCGGGGTGAGGTAGGAAGTGGCGGCATCATCGCAGCCGAACCACAGCAGGGCACCAACCTCATCGGGAAGATATCCGCGAGCCTGTCCTACGAACCAGAAACCTGTCTGTTGGGTGGCGATTGCACGCTCATTTACGTAGGTCTTGCCGTCCACAGTGAAATCCATGGGCCTCCAGCGGTACGGAAGAGCGTTTCCGCCGGCACCGATATCTGCTGTCATGTCCATGGGAGTACCTTCGAAATGGTCGCGCATCACGTCAGCCACATCCTTCATGGAAATCTTGCGGGACGGCTTCACGAACAACGGCATCTCGCCGCTAAGGTCATAACCCATCGCATAGTCAAGCCAGTCGGATGCGGGACGGGAAACCTCACGGCCGTCTTCCATATAGGTGAACACACCGTCGCAGAGTATGTTGTACGCGCTCCATGCGCGGGCGTCGCAAGCTCTTGCACCACTGAAATCCAAAGGATTGTAGGCATCACGGAAACTGAAATCCGCATCCTCACCGTCAAACCATCCCTTGCTGCGGGCGTATGAGATTACATCGGGAGCGTATAAACAGTTCTCAGGGTCGTCGAGCGGGAAACGGGTGATGCGGCACTGGTTGGCATGTGCGCAGATGTATCCGTCGGGAACGCGGCGGGCCACCCAGACTATGCCCTTCTCGTCGCTGCCCTTGCCTACCAGATCCATGACCCACACCTCGTTGGGGTCGGCGATGGAAAAGGTCTCTCCGCTGGAAGGGTAGCCGTAGGTATTGGCAAGTTCGACTATCATATCTATGGCTTCACGGGCGGTAGAGGCTCTCTGCAAAGTCGTGTAAATCAGCGAACCGTAGTCCATTATGCCGTCAGGATTCTCGGTGCCGGGACGACCTCCCCAGGTGGTCTCGCCGATCAGGAGCTGGCGGGTATTCATATTGCCTACCGTTTGGAAAGTGTTGGCCACCTGCGGAATGCTGCCTAAAGGGCGCTGGCTGTCCCATTCCACTATGGGCAACATTGTTCCGGGACGGTATGATGCAACCGGGGAGAAATAAAGTTCACCGTAAAGCCAGTGGGAATCTGCGGCGTAGGACACCATCGACGAGCCGTCAACACTTGCGCCGGGAGTGATTATCACGTTGGTACAAGCCTCCGAGCGTGATGTACACAGGAGCATGGCCGGCATTAGAAGCAAAGGTAGAAATTTTCTCATTTTTTTATTGATTTTACTAAATTTGCGGTCCGTGAAACGCAAATCTATGAAATTTTTTGGGATTACATTTATATCCCTGTTCCTATGTGTCGGAGCGTTCGCGCAGACGCAGTCCCCCGAGGAGCAGGAAAAACAGATCAGAAAATCGGTAGACGCTCAGATAGAGTCAATGACCCAGTCTCTTGACCTTGAATACTGGCAGGTGTTCTACGTCGATTCCATCATGATGCACGACTATACGGCCATGATGGAGGAAATACAGGTCCTGTCCGCAGCCCGTTACGGCAACAGCGAAGCCTATCAGGCGGTGCAGGACAAGTGGGTAGAACAGATGTACCAGTCATTCCAGAAGGTATTTAACGAAGAGCAGTGGGCCAAATACCTCAAAATAGGCGCAGCACGCGCAAAGAAAGCCCGGGACAAGCGCATGGCCAAGAGGGCACAATAAAAACGATATGAAAAGAGAAGACATAGAAAAAGTCCGCGCGGAAATTGAGGCATTGGAGTGCCGGACCCGCAAGGAAGTTGAAGAAGCAAGAGTACACCTTTTGGGAAAGAAAGGTGTGATTACGGCATTTTTCGATGAGTTCCGAGAAATGGACAAGGAATTCAAAAAGGAATTTGGCCGCACTCTGAACGAGCTTAAGAAACTCGCTCAGGACAAGATAGAGGCATTGAGGGACACGGTGGGCGACGAACAGTCGTCTGTCGATTCCGTTGCTGACCTCACCATGCCGGGAGATCCTGATGAACTCGGTTCAAGGCATCCGGTTTCAATCGTAAGGCAGGAAATCGTGGAGATTTTCCGCAAGTTCGGCTACGATGTGGCCGAGGGTCCGGAGGTCGAAGACGATTATCATGTGTTCGCGGCTCTGAACTTCCCGGACAATCACCCTGCACGCGACATGCAGGACACTTTCTTCGTATCGGCCGGACATCCCAATCCGCTTCTGCTCCGCACCCACACTTCCAGCGTACAGGTACGCACGATGGAGAAAACGGATGTCCCCATCAGGGTTGTATGCCCCGGCCGCGTGTTCCGCAACGAGGCCATCAGCGCACGCGCCCACTGTATTTTCCATCAGATAGAGGGTCTGTACATCGATGAGGGCGTGACTTTCGCCGACCTCAAGCAGTCCATTCTGCTGTTCGCCCGCGAAATGTTCGGACCGGATACGCAGATACGTATGCGCCCGTCATATTTCCCGTTCACGGAGCCGTCAGCCGAGGTTGACGTAAGTTGCAACATCTGCCACGGCAAGGGCTGCAACATCTGCAAGGGCACCGGATGGCTGGAAATTCTGGGCTGCGGAATGGTGGACCCCAACGTATTGGAGGCAAGCGGAATAGACTCGACCAAGTACAGCGGCTTCGCTTTCGGTATGGGTCTGGAGCGTATCGCCATGCTCAAATGGAGAGTAAACGACCTGAGGCACTATTTCGAGAACGACCTGCGCTTCCTGCACGAGTTCCAGTCAGCGCCCGAAGTCTAAAAAAATAAAGGGAGCGGCTTTGATGACGAAGCCGCCCCTGTGTAGTTGAAACCACGTTAAAAACAAGCAATGTCAAAATTCAGCACCAAATTCCTGGTGATGGCGGTCGCGTTTGCGGTCTGTCTTATCACATCCAACTTTTTTGTTCCTCGTGTATGGCAGGTGGGAAATCTGCCGCTCCAGCTATCCGCAGCGGTACTGCTTTTCCCTGTCTCCTACATCCTCAACGATTGCCTCACCGAAGTGTATGGCTACCGCAAGTCCCGTCTTGTAATCTGGATAGCCTTCGCGCTGAGCGCATTCACAGCCATAATGTCCGGTATCGTCTGCATGTTGCCCGAACCTTTCGATGAGGGCAGCAAGCCCATAGCCGAGCATTTCAACAGCCTGTTCTCAATGGTCCCCAGAACCACGGTTGCATCGCTGCTGGCGTTCATCTGCGGTTCTAACATCAATGCCATGATAATGAGCAGAATGAAAGTCCGCAGCCGCGGACGGGGTTTCGGCTGGCGTGCAGTCGTGTCTTCAATCGGAGGCGAGCTGATAGATTCCTGCGTCTTCTATCCGATAGCCTTCTGGGGCATCATGGATGCCGGCACGATTGCCACCATAATCTTCACCCAAGTGACCGTCAAGACGCTGTACGAAATTGTCATCCTGCCCGTGACGAACTGTTTTGTGCGCTGGCTCAAACGCAGTGAGGGCATAGACACCTACGACGAGAATATTTCTTACAATCCATTTAAACTCAGTGACATATAATGAGCGACAGAAGTCATGAAGGTCTGGCCGCACTCGGTGCCAAGACCGTATATAAGGATAATTACGCGCCGGAGGTTCTGGAGACTTTCGAGAACCGTCACCCCGGCAACGACTATTGGGTGCGTTTCAACTGCCCGGAGTTCACCACGCTCTGCCCCATCACGGGACAGCCGGATTTCGCGGAAATCCGCATCAGCTACATCCCGGACCAGAGGATGGTGGAGAGCAAGAGCCTGAAACTCTACCTGTTCAGCTTCCGCAACCACGGTGATTTCCACGAGGATTGCGTGAACGTGATAATGAAGGACCTGATTGCCCTCATGGACCCGAAATACATTGAGGTAACAGGGCTGTTCACTCCGCGCGGCGGCATCAGCATCTACCCTTACGCCAACTATGGCCGCCCGGGAACGAAGTACGAAGAACTTGCCGCGCAGCGTTTCGCCACCCACGAATAGCGTTACACAGACTGCTGCGCCCCGGCAATCGAACCTTCTGCCGGCTTTGCTTCGCGATGATTGCTTTGGCGACGACGGTTGCCGTGCGAGGAAGACTACCAAGGAAAGACATTATAGAGGACGTTGCATCTTCAGCAGGTGGACCCTGCTGAAGATGACTTCTTTCTTAAACGTTTATTTTGCTAATGAAAGTCAAGTAGCAATTACTATTTTCTCGGCAGCGTGATTTAGTCCCAATAATGTTACACCTCGCCGTGTGATATAACAAAATTCCTTACCATAAAAAGAAGCAATCATCCGTAGACAGGTGGCACCCCTTTACAATTCAATCAGCAGAAACTCCTTGCCATCGTGGGCAATTATTCTTTCATTGTCATCAATGGTGAAGTTTCGTATTTTTTTATTGACTGTATATATTTTCTTTACTTTCCCTTTCCAATCAAATTTGATAATTTTGCTTTCGGCAGTACCGGCACTCTCTTTTTTATCCATTTCCGAATAGAACTCACCCCAATATAAGGCGTATATATAGTCATTAGTGGCACTCACAGAACGGAAATGTATGGGATTATTATCCCATAGATCAGCCTTGGAAATCGTACTTGGGTCAAATGTCTGCTCCCCAAATTCAATAATTTTATACGTTTTATCTACAAAATCGTATATCATAATTGCGGGAAACATTTTATATGCCCACACTCCCATCTCATTTTGATAATTGTAAGCAAAAGTGCCGTAATTAACAGACCATGAGGGATAAGTCTCATCATATATTATTGATTTTATTTCACTCACAATCAGGCTGTCAGTACGATTATCCGAATGATAAATCGCCTGAGTCCCGGAAGCTGAGTTGCCTATGAAATAATATTCGTCCGGAGCTTTATAGAACACCTGCCTTGCCTCTATTATTTTATGAGCTCTTTTTGCCTCTAAAGAGATTATGGACTCGGAAGTTCTCTGTAGCGAATCAGCGGACGCTTTGAATAGTACCATATTGTATCTGTCTACCATTAACAGATTGCCTTCATTGTCCCAAAATGGAATCATGTAATATAAGCTGTCATGCGTACCATTTTCAAAAAGAAAATTATTAAATTTTAGCTCCTTGCTCTCATAATCAATGAAATAAGAGCAAAGGACATTATCAAGCTGGATATACAATAGATCTCCAACAATCTTCATATTATCAATATGCTTTATGTCGAGAGTAGAATCCGCAGAAAACTCCTTGGAACTAAGTTCTATTGATTTCTTGGCAACAGAGCAACTACAAAGTAAGAGAATAAAAATCAATAATTTAAGCGCTACAGTTCTCATAATTCCTTATATTTTATATGACACATTTTAGTTTACACTCTCCCGTTCATCTCAACTCTATGGGTTCGTACGGTATTTCTTCTTCTGCTCCTGAAGGTGGGGCAAGGCTTCCATCCGGCTGCTTAATCATTATTCTGGCACCTAAAGAAGTTGCGAATGTGATAGGCTTTTTCATCATTCTATCTATTGTGGAGGCAGCACTTTTTGCACTACATTTTTGTTCCTTATTGTATTCATACAAATTTATAGGGGCTTTCTTCATACTTAAACTGTTTATCTCCCAGATATACATCCCCGTAGACTCTTCTAACTTCACTATCAAACCCGGTAAACCGTAAAATTTATAGGGACCATATACTATGGGGATATCAAATGTATACCAGGCAGTGTATTCCCTTCCGGCAAAAGTTGTACTTGCCTTATTGCAAGTATAGCCATTCAATTGAACCGGTTCATCTTCTGAATAAGTCCATATTATTTCTTCCCACTCCGAAGGATAAGACAACGCCCCTGTATTAAGTGTCAACCTGAACTTTTCATGTCTTTCTTTTTTCTGAGGGTAAGAATAAATTTCGCAAGGAAAGGGGTTCTTCGGATTAGTAGGTGAAGCTACGCCCTTTTTAAAATTTTCGGTAGCCAATGAATCGTAATGATATACAAATTGGCTGAAATCTTTAACGACTTTATTTCCAATTTGAACGACTCTTAAATCTTCATTATAAGTTTCCAAAGAGGAATGACGTTTAAATTTAAAGCTATAGCGTAATTCCACGACGCTGGTATCAATACACTGATAATTATCCAACGCCTCAGGCATTGGAGCACTTTGAGCATATAAGCTGCAACAAAGCAGTAATGCAATAATTGAATATATGAATTTCATATTTATGGGTTTTAGAGTCTTAAACATACATTTATTTTACAACATTGCGATTGTGTCTTTAAATGATTCTAAATCGGACTTTCAAGAGTATAGACCGGGAGCGTATGTAGTAAATTGAAGAGTTCTCAGTGAGTCCGCTTGAGTTGGCATATACATACATGCTTCTATTGAACAGGTTATCGCACGAGAGCGTAAAGGACCATCTCTTAAAGCTATATTTGATATTCGCTTCAGCCAAGAGAAACGAGGCATCATCCTGATTTAGATTATTGTAGTAGTGTGAGGCATTGAAGCCGAGTGAAATATCAAGGGGCAAATAGAATTCAAAGGAGGCGTTATTGGACAGAGACTTTAGGATTGGCATCTCTTCCCCTCCCTGCATCTTGGTATGAGACTGATAATACACCCCCTCATAAGTTAAAGCCATCCAAGAGAAGGGATTAAAACTCAAATCCAATCTCGGATATATAGAATTGCCCTCGTAGCGTACTATTTCGTTCTGCAGCAAGATAGGATTGTCGTAATAACTGTACACAAATTCAAATCCTATTTTAAGACTTTTCCAATAAAATCCCTTGCTTGCACGCAGTTTAGCCGAGGCCATATCGGCAGTTTCATTAGTGGCTTGACTGATAATTCTCTCTACGAGTCCGTCATAATAGCTTCCATACAAAATATAGGGACGTTTGTGATACCAGGAAAGATCCAATCCGCAGAACAGCATGGAAACAATATTTTTGTAATTATATGATAGTGAATAAGTCTGCGTCTGAGACTGGTACAATTCATTATTCTCATAAATTGACAACTGCCTGTACGAATTGAGTATATAGCTATTATATAGGTTTTCAATGGCAGGATTGGAATATGAAAGACCGGCGGAAAAGCGCAGAGTATTTGCTCCGTCTATATCATAGCTTAATCTTAGGCGAGGTTCCAGTACAAACCTATGCTTATCTGTGAGGATATCATCTTGTAAATTATTTAAATTAAAATACTTGTATCTACCGGAAATATTTAGTTCCGAAGAGAATCTCTTTTTCTTGTAACTGGCAAAAATTCCTATTCCGGTATTTAACGACTCTAAAACCAGGTCATTTATATAGCTCTCCAAGGTACTTGTAAGTCCATTATGTGCATAATCAAAGAAAATAGTAGGATGAATCTTCAGTTCTCCCCATACAATTGATGAAAGAAACTCGAGTGTATTTTCTGTGGATATATTTCTGCGCTCTGCAGTCTGCAACATCTGCTCTGAAACTATGATATCGGGAAAAAGATTATTATTGACTTCAAGGCTATGAGGCCTCTTCTCGAGATTAATTTTTGAACTGAAATCTATTCCCTTATCTATATTGGAACGGCTTACATAATGAAAGGTATTGTACAGACGATAATTACTTACTTGATTTTTCTGGTGAATTTCTTCGCTCGACAAAATATTGCTTTCGCCTTCTGTAGAAAACCAATCAAATGTCAATTGCTCCTTGATGTAGCTTCTTGCATCATTCTTCTTGTAGGTAATATTTCCATTGGCCAAATTTCTATAAAGTGTACCATTAAAGCTCTCATCCACAACATTTCTCAACCCACTTGGAAGTAAGGTTGTGGTAATGGATTGATTACTTCTTGAGTCTTTGTCAGTCAGAAATAAAGCATTGACCCCAAATTCTCCACTCTTGCCGACTCTGAAAACCTGGTTATACGTAGCTGAATGGGACTGATTGAAGTAGTAATATTTCTTGTTGATACCCGGGGCACTTGGCATTGTAATATCAGATACCGTAGATAGCCTCGAATAATCATAATCGTCAAAGGAACGCAATTCTCTTTCAAGATCATGTCCCGAGTTGTTCCCCTTGTAAGTGGCAAGCATTTGATTGTTTCTGCGAAAATAAGTCGAGATAAGTTCATTATTCCACAATGCTTCGTCCTCATAACCTCCCCCGAGCGTAGCTATCAAGTTGAAAACTCCTCTGACTCCGCTTTTCAATTTGAGATTTATCGAAGCCCGTTCTTCCTCTTTAAGACCTTGCAAAGTCTTGATATCCTGATGCCTTTCAAGTACCTCAATCGCGCTGATACTATTTGGATCTATATTATTTGTGGCGATTCCGTATCGTCCCTTCATAAGATTCAGGCCTTCGATGTAAAAATTCTTTATCGACTTCCCTTGGTAGAAAATTTGCCCGGCATCACTCACCGTAATTCCCGGTAATCTTTTCAATACCTGAGCTATTGATACATCATTTTTGGACTGAAATGCAGCCACATCATAGCTTATCGTATCAGCTTTCGCGGTAATTTTGGGGGCACGAACCACTACCTCATTGATTTCCTGAGCTTTCTCTTCAACAATTATATCCTTGGAATGAGACCTGTTCGCGCAAACCACGCTTGTGGCAGTGATGTTAAGTCCGGAAACGTGAATACGGACACTGTCTGCAGAAGACGAAAATTTGACTGAATAGGAACCATCAATGGCACTTAATGTAGAAGCGAAAACGCTATATCTCTGATCGTGTCTTGTGACGTACACACTGACATCGGCGACTCCTTTTCCGAATGCATTCTTTATTACCCCGTTAATCTGAGTCTCCATATTCTGCCCTGATAGAGGAAATAAAGAAACGAGCAAATTCGTCAGCAATGTCGCCAAGGTTTTATTCGTTATACGTCCCAACATAAATTAAATTTATGGTTCGCGACAATATAAGTTTTTTTTAGAAAACAAGAGACCGTGTAAAATTTTTTACAGATTCACAGGCCTGCCCTAATATGGACAATATGGACACTGTGAACCAGTTTGGATTACCGGGGTGTATTTTTTATATTTGTCAGTTCCAAAAATCAAAATCATGTACAAATTTTCCGCTTTTGTCCTTGCCCTTGCAGTTTTGGCAGGTGGCGCGCTGAATGCTTCAGCACAGAAAAAGCCGCTCGACCATGATGTCTATGATTCGTGGGAATCGGTTTCCGCACTTGAGATAAGCCCCGACGGAAACATTGTTTCTTTCGAGGTACGTCCCCAGGATGGAGACGGCCGTCTGGTGCTCCGTAACCTGACTACGGGCGCAGAACTCGAAATAGAGCGTGGCACAGCCTTCGACATGCCTCTCGATGCGAAATACGGAGTCCTGAAAATCAAGGCTCCCCATGCCGATACGCGACAGGCGAAGATAGACAAGAAGAAAAACGACGAAATGCCCCGCGACAGTGTGGCCTACGTGGACCTCAGCACCATGACCCTCACCAAGTTGGGCGAGGCCAAGAGCATCAAGACCGGCTACAGTGCCGCTCCGTACATATATGTAACGCCTTACGCTGACAAGAACGACAAGAAAAAAGAAGGGCCTGACAGAGACAGAGACAGAGGCAGAGGTGGAGACAGGGGCAGAGGCGGAGACGAGGTTTCCAACCTGCTTGTCCTCAACACCTCGACAGGGACCGTGGATACGCTGCAGGACATCTATTCTTTCACCGTGAGCAAATCCGGCGAGAAGATAGCTGCGGTTATCAAGAAAGCCACGTCTGACAGCACTTCCGTAAAGGCCGTGCGCTACTACGACTTCCCGGCAAAATTAAGCGCTGAGGTATCGGAGGGCAAGGAGGACTATGCTTCTCTCGCATTCAATGACGGCGATGACAAGCTCGTGTTCACCGCAACTGACGAGGAGGAAAAGACCCATGGCACGCCCTCTTACGGCATATATCTGAGCGAAGAAAAGACTTTGCGCAAGGCCACCCGCACGACTCCGGCACAAAAGACCGTAGAGACCCGTGAACTTGTAGCCCAGAATGTAGAAGGCCTGCCGGAGGGCTGGGTGGTCAGCAAGGAATCCAGACCCCGCTTCTCGAACAAGAGTAGCCGCCTCATACTTTCGCTGCACGAATATGTTCCTGCAAAGGACACCACGGTAATAGACTTTGAATCCGCATCGCTCGACATCTGGGTTTGGGACAGCATGGAGCTGCCGCCCATGAGCAAGGCTTCACGCCGTCCTTCCGGACTTCTCGCAGTGGTAAACCTGCAGAATCCGACCCTGATTCCCGTGCAGGTGAACGCACGTGACAGAATCACCGTACCCGACGGAGGCGACGGCGACTTTGCGGTAGACTTTGAGACCGGCAAATACGATTTCAACAATCTTTGGGAACCGGTAAGCACTGCCGACTATACTCTTGTAGACCTCAATACCGGCAGCCGCACGACCTTGCTCGAAGGCTTTGAAGGCTCGGTACACGTATCGCCGACCGGCAAATGGCTGCTCAGTTTCAACCACGAGGACGGCAACTGGTACTGCATGAGCACGCTCGGAGGAGAATTCATCAATCTCACCGGACAAACCGGACTTCCTTTCTATGATGAGGAGGATGACCACCCGATGCCGTACACTCCCAACGGCCGTCCGGCCTGGTCAGAGGACGATGACTACGTGTTCCTGAACGACCGCTACGACGTTTGGCGTTTTTCTCCCGATGGCAAGAGCGCAGTGAATCTCACCGCCGGAAAGGGCCGCCAGACCCACACGCAATATTCAGTGGAAAATCCGGTTTTCGAGAACAACCCTTATCTCTACACGAACCCGATGTCCTGCCCGAAGGCCGGCAAAATGCTGCTCCGCGCATACGGAGAGGATGACTGCCGCAACGGATACGCCTTCGTGAACAGCAACAAGGCCGGACTGCTCAGCAGTTTCACTGCCGAATCCAGTTTCCGCTCAATCCGGAAGGCCACCGACGCCGAGCGCTACGTCTACCTTAGGGGAGATTTCAAGCATCCCATGGACGCATACGTTGCTTCCGCACCGATGAAGGACGAAATCCGACTCTCGGAAATCAATCCCCAGCAGGCCGATTACCTGTGGGGCGATGTGCAGCTCGTACACTGGACTGCATACGACGGAACTCCGCTGAAGGGTATGCTCTATACGCCGGAAAATCTCGACGAGAACGGTTCGTACCCGATGATAGTGTACTTCTACGAGAAATATTCGGATGCACTTTACACCTATTACAGCCCTGCGCCCATACGCTCGATAATCAACATTCCTTTCTATGTCAGCAGGGGCTATGTCGTGTTCGTACCGGACATAGTGTATGAACCCGGCCATCCCGGCAAATCGGCAATCAACAGTATCTGCGCTGGAGCGGAAGCCATGTGCGAACAGTTCCCGTTCATAGACAAGACACGCATGGCCATTCAGGGACAGAGTTGGGGCGGATATCAGGTTGCCTATCTCGTCACCCAGACCGACATGTTTGCCGCTGCCGGAGCAGGTGCCCCGGTGGGCAACATGACGAGCGCCTACGGTGGAATACGCTGGGAGTCCGGAAACAGCCGAATCCCGCAGTATGAATACGGCCAGAGCCGCATAGGAAAGGATTTGTGGGAAGACGGAGGACTTGATCTGTACATCGAGAACTCACCTGTATTCTTCGCCAACAATGTGACTACTCCCGTACTCATCATGCACAACGATGCCGACGGTGCAGTGCCCTGGTATCAGGGAATCGAGTTCTTCATGTCATTGCGCCGCCAGGGCAAGCCCGCATGGTTGCTGCAGTACAATGACGAGCAGCACAACCTCGTAGAACGGCGCAACTGCAAGGATCTTACGATACGTATGCAGCAGTTCTTCGACTACTATCTCATGGGTGCACCGATGCCGGTATGGATGAAGTCCGGTATCCCCTACGCCCGCAAGGGTAACTATTTCGGATACGAAACTGCGGAATAGGCGAGGTTTAGATACGGTTTTAGACACAGAACAGGACAGCTCGAGGGGGTTGTCCTGTTTTGGCTTTTGCCACCATCTCACGCATCGGCTTCGCTTTCAGCGGCAGACTGGAAAAGCATCAGCGCGGAAGGAAGCCAGGCTTTGAGTTCGGGATATGCAGGCAGATGTCCGCCGGGGTAGTAGATTGCACGCGACGGGTAATGCAGTTCGAGTTCCGGTCTCTCGCTTTCGCATATATTGTGAAGCAGGCGCAGTGCCTCATCGGGCTCAATCGGCACGTCAGGAGCAATGACATCCGAGGGTCGCAGCAGCATCCGCAGCGAATCGGCCATTTTGTATCTCCCTGAAGATGCCAGTCCATGTATGAACAATATGCGCATAGGCGACAAAGATACCGATTTTTCTTATCTTTGTCTGATTGGCTGACTTATCCGTATGGCGAACGATAATAAACATGTTTGGCAATATTACTCCCTCGGAGGAGTGATAAGGGTAAAGATTGATTCCGGTGAAGACATTGCTCACCTCGATGAACTTGATGAAAAGTACTGGACAGTCT
>CAZOQW010000039.1:0-14506 GCA_964582235.1 uncultured Muribaculaceae bacterium
GGGGTTCTGTTCTCAATGAGAGCAAGAAGCCGGAACAAGTCGAGTTTGACGTGATTGCGGAATCGCTTGATAAAAAATATCTGCTCGTTGGAGAATGCAAATGGACAACTCAGGAAAACGGCAAACAACTGACTGACGAACTTCTCCGTAAAGCCAATCTGCTGCCGTTTGCCCAAAAATATACTGTCGTTCCTGTGCTGTTCCTTAAGAATGCTCCGAAAGATGATATTGGGAATTCGATATTACCGGAAAAGGTTATTGAATTAATCTAAGTCTCCCCGACGGAAAAACCCATCGCTATTTCCCTGACTTTTGCTACTTTTGTGAGATATGTCGCTCAGACGTGTACTGATATTCCTGGCAGCTGTCCTCAGCATGGCAGCCTGCGGCCGAAACGCATCCGACGAGAACTCACAAATGTCGGACAGCGTCAGGGCCTTGGTATCCACGGTACCCTCAGATGCCCTTGCAATCTGCTGCCGCACGAAAACCGCCGACGCGGTCAGCCTGCTTGACAGCACCCAGGCTCTCGCCGGAATGGACTACGGACGACTGCAAAACTCAGCTGCTGTCATTTCATGGAGCTACAACGGCCATCTCGTACCCACGCTCGCAATAGAAATCGGCCGCAGCAAGGCAGACCAGAATGCGGCCCGGCTGTGTTCGGCAAATGCTGACAGTCTCGGACTCCACAGTCTCATCCAACTTGGCGACACCCTCCGCTCAAAGCGTTCCTACCTGATAATCACGCCCTCCGATGCACAGCTGAACGCCGTCCGCCGCCACATCAGCGAGGGCCGGTCGATTTTCGATGCCTCCGGATTCGAGAACGCGGCAGCCAAGGTCGGCAACGAACGCAATTTCACCATCCTGCGTGCCGCCGGCATAGACAGGCTCGTTCCCCGCAACTTCCTTGGCAACATCTACAGCCGGCAGAAAATGCTCGGCGTGCTGAAGCGCAGCACCGAATGGGCCACGATAGTCCCCGAAAGCAAAAACAGTTTCCGCGTCACCATGACGAGCAGCGAATCATCCCGCTACTCTTTCAATATGTTCGAGGGAATACCCGCAGGCGACAGCCGTCTCGGGCGCATCCTGCCTCCCGAATGTGAATACGCCATAGCCATGAACACCCCGCTTCCGGAATTCCGTGAAGCCTACGATGCCCTCATGGACGCGAATGTACTCATAACTCCCTATCGCCGACGTTTCAGCCAGCTCAAATCAGAAAGCAGACGGGATCCGCGGGAGTGGGAAAAGTCCTTGAACGTGCGTGAGGTCGGTCTTGCAAGGATAGACGGGCAGATACTCGCATTCGTGCGTCCGGCCAAGGCCCCCAAAACGGCAGAAGTTGCCGAAAATGCATATAAAGGCTTCATATCCGCACTGTACGGCGACGCATTTTCCATTGCCGACGACAGTTGGTGCGCAACGAAAGGAGAATGGCTGGTATTCGGTCCGGAGGACGCAGTACGCTCGTTCTGCGCAAGACCAGAACCAAAAGAGCTTGCAAAAGCCGCCAACGCAGACTCAAGTTCGGTCGGGAAAATGTCGCCATCCGACTTTACATTACAGAAAATCTGGCCCGCAAAGGGTTCGCACATAGTAGTTTATAAATCCGGCTCCGTATTGAGCTGGAACAAAAAAGGTATCTTGTTATGGAATTCCAATCAGTAAACAAACTAATTGAAAAAAGCATCAAGCAGAACTGGGAACTCGATGCGCTGTCCAACTATCAGGGTTCTACGCTCAAATACAAGGACGTAGCACAAAGGATAAAGTTCCTGCACATAGCTTTCGAGCGTTGCGGGCTGAAAAAGGGCGACAAGGTAGCCCTGTGCTCAAGGAATCAGGCCAACTGGGGAGTATGCTTCCTTGCTGCCACGACCTACGGAGCCGTTCCCGTGCCCCTGCTCCACGAATTCAAGCCGGAGAGCATTCACTATCTGGTGAACCACTCTGAGGCCAGGGTTCTGTTCGTTGATGAAGTAATATGGGAAGGACTGACCGAGTCCGCAATGCCCAACCTGCAGGTAATCGTGCAGATAAACAACCTGAAATTCCTCTACGCCCGCACCACTGACCAGCAGGTAGTGCGCGACAACATCACCGGCATCTTCAACAGCCTATTCCCCGACGGCTTCACCCGCGATGACGTATCCTACTACGAGGACAGCGCCGACGAACTGGCCATAATCAACTACACTTCCGGAACTTCCGGCTTCTCCAAGGGCGTGATGATTCCCTACCGTGCCCTGTACTCCAACATCGAATTCGCCATCAAGGCCGAACCGCAGATAGGACCCGGAGCCAATGTGGTGGCCATGCTGCCTTCCGCCCACATGTACGGATTGATGTTCGAGTTCCTGTTCGAAATGGCGATAGGAGCCAGCGTGCATTTCCTTACCCGCATGCCGAGCCCCAAAATAATCATGCAGGCATTCTCCGAGATACATCCCGACATCATAATTGCAGTGCCGCTGATTATCGAGAAAGTATACAAATCCAAGCTCAAACCCATACTCGACCGCAACAAGCTGTTCTTCAAACTCCCCATCATCGACAAGATGCTCTTGAAGAAGGTGCGCAGCGAGCTTGTAAGCTCATTCGGCGGAAAATTCGAGGAAATCATACTCGGAGGAGCCGCCTTCAACCCTGAGGTAGAAGCCTTCTTCCACAAAATAGGTTTCCCCTACACCGTCGGCTACGGAATGACCGAATGTGCGCCCATCATCAGCTATGCCCACTGGAATGTCGCCAAGCCCAAGTCCTGCGGCACGGCTGCCGTGAACATGCAGATACGCATAGACTCTCCTGACCCCGAGAACATTCCCGGAGAAGTCCAGGTCAAGGGTCCCAACGTGTTCCTCGGCTACTACAAGAACGAGGAGGCCACGAAAGAATCCTTCACCAAGGACGGCTGGTTCCGCACAGGCGACATGGGTGTCATCGACAAGGACGGATACCTCTTCCTCAGCGGACGCTCCAAGTGCATGATACTCGGTCCTTCCGGCCAGAACATCTATCCGGAGGAACTTGAAGCCGTTATCAACAACGTGACATACGTCGTGGATTCCCTCGTAATCGAGGACAAGGGCGGACTCACCGCGCTCATCTATCCCGACTACCATCAGGGCGAGCTCGACGGACTCGACAGCGTATTGCTCGAAAAGAGGCTCATCGATGCCCTCCCGGAGATCAATGCTGTGTTGCCCAAGTATGCTCAAATCAGACATATAGAGTTTATGCCCGAAGATTTCGAGCGCACTCCCAAGCGCAGCATCAAACGCTATCTGTACCAAAGATCATAAATGAACAAATTCGACGACAAGTACATACGCATGGCCCAGGTATGGGCCGAAAACTCCTACTGCAAGCGGCGTCAGGTAGGCGCACTGCTCGTCAAGGACAGAATGATAATCTCGGACGGCTACAACGGCACGCCCGTAGGTTTCGAGAACGTCTGTGAGGACGAGACTGGGGCGACCAAACCCTATGTGCTGCATGCTGAAGCAAATGCAATTTCCAAGGTGGCCAAGTCCGGAAACAGTTCGGACGGGGCCACCCTTTATGTTACCGCCTCCCCCTGCATTGAATGTTCCAAGCTGATTATACAGGCAGGCATCAAGAGGGTGGTCTATAAGGATGAATATCGCCTCACGGACGGTGTGGACCTGCTGCGCCGTGCAGGAGTGGAGGTAGAGCAAATCGCTGACTGACAATGAGAAAGACTTATACAGCTGCGGCTCTCGGAGTCGTTATAGGTGTGTTGGCCGTGCTGACAGCCCAAAGTTTCTTCCGCAATGGCAAAAGACATCTCTCAGCCGGCGAAGGCGACTGGAGAAAGGTTGCACTGATTCTCAAAAGCATAGACGAGAACTATGTGGATCCGGTAGACCACAAGAAAGTCACTGATGCCGTGGCCGCGGCAGCACTGCGGGCCCTCGACCCGCATTCGGTCTACATGCTGCCCCAAACTTTGGAAGACAGCGAAGCCGACCTTGCCGGAAACTTCGATGGCATAGGGATTCAGTTCAATGTCCCTAACGACACCGCTGTCATTATAGAGGTCATCCCCGGAGGCCCTTCCGAGAAAATCGGACTGCAACCCGGCGACAGGATACTCAAAGTGGACAGTACGGTTATAGCCGGCGTAAAATTTCCCCAGGACAGCATGGTGCGCCACATCAAGGGCAAGGCCGGCACCAAGGTCAATGTGACCGTCAAGCGGGGCGACGAAACCATACCCTTCGAAATCACCCGTGGGAAAATCCCCACACATTCCGTCGATGCCTACTTCATGGTAAACGACACGACGGGCTATGTCAGGCTTTCCAAATTCTCCCGCACCACCTATCAGGAGTTCCTGATGGCCAGCGCTGACCTGGGGCTCAACGGCATGCGCCACATGATACTCGACCTGCGCGACAACAGCGGAGGCTTCCTTGACCAGGCCCTGTCGCTATGCAACCTTTTCCTGCCTAAAAATGCCATGATAGTATACATGGAAGGCGAGCACCGCAAGCGCGAGGAGTTCAAGGCCGACGGCAAGGGTCTGCTGAGGGACATCGGACTGACCGTGCTCATCAACGAGAATTCCGCGTCCTCCAGCGAAATCGTGGCAGGAGCCATGCAGGACAACGACAGAGCCACACTCGTCGGCCGCCGCTCGTACGGCAAGGGACTCGTACAGGAGCCTTTCTACTTCAGCGACGGCAGCGGAATGCGCATCACCGTATCCCGTTTCTACACCCCGTCCGGACGCTGCATCCAGAAGCCTTACAGTGACGACTACGGCTACGAAGTCTACAAGCGTTACGACAACGGTGAGATGTTCAGTGCGGACAGCATGAAAGTGGAATACGGCGGCATAATCCCCGATATCTTCGTTCCGTTGGACACCACCCGCGTCAGCCCGTTCTACATGAGTTGTACCCGCAAGGCAAGTCCCATGCGTTTCGCATCCGACTACTTCGACCGCCACAAGAACGAACTTTCCTCCATCAGCGATTTCGACGAACTGATGAACTATCTCGGTTCTGCCGGACTTGACGACGAATTCCTCAGTTTCATCCGGACCAAGGACGGCATAGTGCCCAGGCCCGACGAATGGAAACGGGAAAAGCAATATATAATGACCCAGGTATATGCCCTCGTGGGCCGTTATTCCGCACTCGGAGACAAGGCCTACTACCACATATTCCTCGACATAGATGACACATTCAAACGTGCAATTGAATCATTATGATTGAGATAGGACTGATTTTCACGGCATTTATAATCCTGGCCTGCGTACTGCTCAACAATGCCTCCTTCAAGATGGGCATACCGATGCTGCTGGCTTTCATGCTGCTCGGCATATTGTTCGGCAACAACGGACTTATTCCTCTGCGCTTCGACAACTACGAATTCGCAGAGAACGTCAGTACCATCGCCCTGATATTCATCATGTTCTACGGCGGCTTCGGTACCAGGTGGAAATCCGCAAAACCCGTAGCCACGGCATCCGCGCTGCTGGCCAGCCTGGGCGTGGTGTTCACAGCCGCCCTGACGGGCGTATTCTGCCGTTTCGTGCTCCACTGGGACTGGCTCGAAAGTCTGCTCATGGGTGCCGTGGTCGGTTCCACGGACGCTGCTTCCGTTTTCTCGATACTCCGTTCCCGCAAGTTGGGCCTGAAAAACAACACCGCGCCGCTGCTTGAAGTGGAAAGCGGCTCCAACGACCCGTTCTCCTATATGCTCACCATCCTCTTGATTACCTTGATCAACGGTGGCGGAAACGCCGGGGAGTTCATCTGGATGCTCATCAAGCAACTCGCGTTCGGAGCAGGATTCGGCGTACTCATCGCATGGCTTACGACCAAGTTGCTGCGCCGCATGAGTTTCAGCACCTCCGGTTTCGACTCGCTGTTCATGCTGGCAGTCGCGCTCTTTTCCTACGCCATACCGTCCTCAATCGGGGGCAACGGCTACCTGAGCGCATATCTCGCCGGCATCATCATAGGAAACGCTGACTTCCCCGGCAAGAAAAACCTCGTGGGCTTCTTCGACGGACTTACCGGACTGATGCAGGTCATCATCTTCTTCATGCTGGGTCTCCTCGCACATCCCGACCAGATGCACAAGGTCATCGTGCCCGCCCTGGCAATTTTCATGTTCATGCTGATTGTCGCACGCCCCGTCACCGTCGGTCTCATACTCGGCCCGTTCCGGAAATTCGGTTTCAAACAGCAGGTGTACATAGCCCTCGGCGGACTCAGGGGAGCAGCCTCAATAGTATTCGCCATCATAGCCGTTGTAGCTTGTCCCAATCTTGAACACGACATACTCAACGTGGTATTCTGCATAGTGCTCCTGTCCATCGCCCTGCAGGGTTCACTCCTGCCCTGGGCCGCCAAGAAACTCGACATGGTGGACAAGGAGGCGGACGTAATGAAGACCTTCAACGACTTCTCTGAAGAGACTGACCTGTATTTCAGCGAGATAGTCGTGGGCAAGGACAATCCATGGCTGAACCTCCAGATTAAGGACATTGTTAAGCCCCGCAACATGTTGTTCTGCCTTGTCATCCACGCTGACGGCAGTTCCACCGTTCCCAATGGAGACACGGTGCTCGTGGAAGACGACAGGATAATAATGTGTACCAAGGCGTTCCGCAGCGAAAAGACACTGAAACTTATAGAGCACACTGTCGAGAAAGACAGCAAGCACGCCGGAAAGCCGTTGCGCGACTACGACACAGGCAAGAATCAGGTAGTCCTCATCAAGCGCAAGGATGACAACATCATCCCGAACGGTGATACCGTAATCCTGCCGGGAGACATTCTGTTTTTAAACATAGCCAAATAATAACCAATCATGAGAAACCACATCCCGCTATTGGCCGTGACACTTTGTGCCACAGCGGCATCTGTTGTGTCAGGAAGGGAAGCCATCCCGACGGATCCTGAAATCGAAGCCAAAATCGAAACTCTTCTCTCCAAGATGACCCTCGAAGAGAAGGTAGGCCAAATGACCCAGCTGACCATAGACATGGTCACCGATTGGCAGACCAAGGAACTGAGTGAAGAGATGCTCGATATGGTAATCGGCAAGTACAAGGTAGGTTCCATACTCAACGTTCCCGGAGGCATAAGCCCCAGCCGCGAGAAATACGTGGAACTGATTACCCGCATCCAGGAGAAATCAATGGAGGAAATCGGCATTCCCTGCATCTACGGACTTGACCAGATTCACGGAGCCACCTACGTCGCAGGCGCGACCTTCTTCCCTCAGGGCATAAACATCGCCGCGAGCTTCAACCCGGAATACGCCTACACAGGCGGCCAGGTAACGGCTTACGAGAGCCGCTCCGCAATGGTTCCCTGGACTTTCTCCCCCACCATGGATCTCGGACGGGACCCCCGCTGGCCCCGCCTTTGGGAAAGTTACGGCGAGGACCCGCTCGTAAACTCGGTAATGGCCGTTGAATTTACCCGAGGACTCCAGGGAGACGACCCCAATCACATCGACCAGTTCCACATCGCAGCCTGCGCCAAGCACTATATGGCTTACGGTGTGCCTGTAACCGGCAAGGACAGGACTCCTTCGTCCGTCACCACCTCCGACCTGAGGGAAAAATACTTTGCACCTTTCAAGGCCTGCATTGAGGCCGGCGCCCTGACCCTGATGGTCAATTCAGCCAGCAACAACGGCATGCCTTTCCACGCCAACCGTGAACTGCTCACCGGCTGGGTCAAGGAAGACCTCAACTGGGACGGCATGATAGTGACCGACTGGGCGGACATCAGCAATCTCTACACCCGCGAACACATAGCCGAAAGCAGCAAGGATGCCATCAGAATAGCCATCAATGCCGGAATAGACATGGCGATGGTGCCTTACGACATACGTTTCTGCGATGAACTCAAAGAACTTGTGCAGGAGGGTGAGGTATCAATGGAACGCATTGACGATGCCGTGCGCCGTGTACTGCGCCTCAAATACCGTCTCGGCCTCTTCGATGCTCCCGTCTGGGACGCTTCGCAATATCCCGAATTTGCCTCTGCCGGGCATACCCGTTCCGCATACGAAGCTGCCGTCGAGTCGGAAGTGCTGCTGAAAAACGACAACGGAGTGCTGCCCATCAAGGCCGGAACCCGCATCCTCGTCAGCGGACCCAACGGCAACTCCATGCGCACGCTCAACGGCGGATGGTCCTACACCTGGCAAGGCGACAGGACAGACGAGATGGCTGCCGCTTACAACACCATTTACGAAGCCCTTGCCGCCCGCTTCGGGGAGAAATACGTAAAATACGTAGCAGGAGTGAAGTACGAGGGCCAGAACTGGCAGGACGAGAACGCCTCCGGCATTGACGAGGCCGTTGCAGCCGCCGACGATGCCGATGTAATCGTAGTCTGCGTGGGCGAGAACAGCTATTGCGAAACTCCCGGCAACATGAACGACCTCAACCTCTCTCCCAACCAGAAAGAACTGGTGCGCAGACTCGCGGCCACTGGCAAACCCTTGGTTATGGTGCTCAATTCCGGCCGTCCGCGCATAATCGGCGACATTGAGCCGCTTGCCCAGGCTGTAGTGAGCGTGATGCTGCCCGGAAACTATGGTGGAGACGCGCTTGCAGCCCTGCTGAGCGGAGACGAGAATTTCAGCGGAAAACTCCCCTACACCTATCCCAAGTACATCAATTCCCTCGCAACCTACGACTACAAGGTTTCCGAGAACGTCGCCACGATGGAAGGAGCCTACAACTACGATGCAAAGATGGATGTGCAGTGGACTTTCGGCTATGGCCTGAGCTATACGGATTTCGAATATTCCAATCTGAAAGCCGACAAGAGCGAGTTTGACGCCGACGATGAACTGACTTTCAGCATCGATGTACGCAACGTGGGCGACAAGACTGGAAAAGAGGCCGTGATGCTGCACTCCAGCGACCTCGTGGCTTCATCCGTTCCCGACGTGCGCAGGCTGAGAGCCTTCAAGAAAGTCGAGCTCCAGCCCGGCGAGAGCACGACAGTGACCTTCACCATCAAGGCATCCGACCTTGCATTCGTGAACTACTGGGGCAAATGGACGCTCGAAAAGGGAGGTTTCAGAATAGCCTGCGGAAGCGAGTCGCTGAACATCAACTGCACCGCCACCAAGGTCTGGGACACTCCCAACATCCAATAAGGCCTTTATAATACGAAAAGAGGTTGTGCCAGATTTTGGCACAACCTCTTTTGTTGTACATTTTAGGAATCTCAGAAGAACTTCACCTCGTGTCCCTCGATTGCGCCGAGCAGGCTGTTGCCCAGACGGCTGACTCCGAGACGGAAAAGCTCCTTGCAGAGCCAGTCCTTGCCGAGAACTCCGGCAACGATGGAGTAATAATATACGGCATCGTCAGCGTTGGAAATTCCGCCGGCTGCCTTGAATCCCACCTTGCGGCCGGTTTTTTCAGCATAGAGCCCTATGCACTTGCACATCACGTAAGCGGCTTCCGGTGTGGCGTTTACCGCAACCTTTCCCGTAGATGTCTTGATGAAGTCCGCACCTGCTTCCATGGCAAGCAACGAAGCCTCTGCAATCAGTTCAAGGCTTGACAGAAGTCCGGTCTCGAGTATCACCTTAAGCACCACCTTGCGGCCAAGTTTTGAGGCTTCCTCATCTATGGCAGAACGCATTGCCGCGATTTCCGCATAGGCGGCATCCTCATTACCGGCCAGGAAAGAATTGAGAGCCAGAACTATGTCTATCTCGTCTGCGCCTCCCTGAACGGCCATGCGGCACTCCAGAACCTTCACCTCGATGAAACTCTGGGCGGAGGGGAAGCAGCTCGATACCGTGGTAACGTGCAGTTCGGGACTCTTGCGTGACTCCAGCACCGTCGATGCGAAGTTGGGATAGACGCACACCGAGGCGGGAGCGGGGCAGCCGGGATATTCCTCGGACACCCTGTTGGCCTTGTCCACAAGTGCGCGAACATAATCCGGCGTATCTTCGGTACGCAAGGTCGTCAGGTCCATTGCTGAAAAACAAAGTTTAAGCACTTCGGGATCATGTTCCGCAGGGATGTTTCCCTTGATTTCTTCAAGTGCTTCGGCCACTTCTCCGGCTTTCGGAGCGTAAGCGTATTTATCTAAATATTTCATGACTGAATTGATTGTATCATTTCTACTGAGCGCGGCCTGTCCGTGCTATCCCTTTTCCGTCCGGGTCTCAAGATTTCGCCTGCCGGTACCCGTTCTTCCTTGACCGGCAAGACCTCCATCTTCACTTCAAGCCCGTCATCGACCACTTCTGTGGAATCCGTTGTCGCAAGCGAGTCAAGAACCACCGGGGTCTCCGGCCAGAATATATCAGCGGACAGTTGCCAAAGCGAATCCACCGCGAAATCCACATCCTCGTACTCCACCATGTACTTGCGGTTTCTCTTGCGTATGTCCTTGTTCTCATCCAACAATGCGGAATATTGCTCCGACTTACCCTTAAGCCTGTTGATCACCTCGCCGATTATCTCGGAATAGGTTTCCGGGTCCTCGATGTAATAGTCTACGCTCTTGTCGAAATCCTCGAATTTGTAGCCGTAGGTCTTGAAAATCGGGTCAAAGAACAGCATCGTGTCCGCCCTGGCCTGCTCTGACGAATTGTCTTTAAGCCATTGGTCAGCGAGGAACATCTCCGTGTAAATCGCAATCATGTCCTTCTTTGGAATGACCTTGCTGCGACTGCACGCCGGAAGCAGAAGCAAAAGCACGGCTACCGGCAAAAAGATATTTCCTCCCAAACGATGCATTTCCGTCCGTCTTTATCTCAACTGCGCACCGAACTCCCCTTCAAATGCCTTGAGAAGCTTGTCCATGATTCTCTCGGTATCCTGATCGGTGAGTGTCTTTTCCGTATCCTGAATGACGAAACTCAAAGCATACTGCTTCTTGCCGGCCGGAATCTTGTCGCCGCGGTACACGTCGAACAGACCCACCTGCTTCAACAGTTTCTTGGCCTGCTTGAAGGCGCAGGCACGCAAATCGGCATATTTCACGCTCTCGTCAAGCAGCAGTGCAAGGTCGCGGTGAACCTCGGGGAACTTGGGCAATTCCTTGAATCCCACCTTGTCCCTCTTGACAAGTTCGAACAGTGCAGGCCAATCGATTTCAGCGGCATACACGGGCTGGCGTACACCGAAACTCTTCGCGAGTGCAGGATTGACCGTACCCATTACGGCAAGGTGCTGCTTTCCTCCGGGCAGGCTGTAACTGATACCCTCGGCAAAAATATCCGAAGGAGCCGCATCGCTCCACAACTGGTAAATGTCGCAACCATAACGCTTCAACAACTTCTCAACGTAGGTTTTGAGGACGAAATAGTTGCTCTGCTCAGGCTCCTTGCGCCATGATTTCTCCGGCGTACCGACAAGCATGAGCGTAAAGCACTGATGCTCCTCATATCCCTCCAATGTAGTACCGTCCTTTTCGGGCAGGCGGCTGTAGACGCTTCCGTACTCGAAAGTCTTCAGGAACGAGCTCTGGCGGTTGAGATTGTAGGCCGCCACTTCCAGCCCGCCGAGAATGAGCGTCTGACGCATCACATTCAAATCCTGACTCAGCGGATTGACTAT
This sequence comes from uncultured Muribaculaceae bacterium, assembly GCA_964582235.1. Classification (GTDB taxonomy): domain Bacteria; phylum Bacteroidota; class Bacteroidia; order Bacteroidales; family UBA932; genus Cryptobacteroides. Next base: position 11,603 of record CAZOQW010000039.1, read on the forward strand.
CCTGACGCAATGGTCTGCGGGGAAAGTCGTGAGCTTGTCGTAATATGCCCCTTTCGTCAGAGAATTGTTCATTATCTCGACAAAGCCGTTCGAAGCCAGGAACGCTGAGATATTGTTGCGGACAGCCTCGGGTTCGGGACGCGGAGTGGCATTGACCGACATCTTCATGTGCTTGGGCAGAGGAATGTTGTTGTAGCCATAGATGCGCAATATTTCCTCAACCACATCGCACTCACGATATACATCCACCATGTATGACGGGGCCTCGACCACTGCACCGCCCTCGCGCTTTTCCACGAAACGGTAATTCAGCCAGCCGAGTATGTTTTCTATCGTATCATAGCCTATGCTGTGGCCCATGAACTTCTCCATGCGGGCATAATCCAGTTCTATGCGCTTGCGCTCGATAGGATTGTCATATACCTCATGCACAGGGCCTTCCACATATCCGCCGGCACATTCGAGTATGAGTTGGGTTGCCCTCCTCAACGCATAGGGGAGCACCTCGGGATCGGCACCGCGCTCATAGCGGAAGGAAGCATCGGTCTGCAGACCCTGGGTCTTGGATGTACGGCGTATGGATGCAGGATCGAAATACGCGCTTTCCACGAATACTGAGGTGGTGCTGTCAGAAACACCGCTTTCCTCACCTCCGAACACACCTGCTATACACATGGGGCCGTCTGCATTCGCAATCACCACATCCTTGGCGCAAAGCGTGCGTTCAACTCCATCAAGAGTGCGCAACTTCTCTCCCTCTGCTGCCCTGCGCACTATCACCTTGCCTCCGGTCACCTTGTCGGCATCGAAAGTATGCAAGGGCTGTCCCAATTCGAACAGCACGAAGTTGGATATGTCCACTATATTGTCTATGGGCCTGAGTCCCAATGCAATCAGTTTGTCCTGCAGCCACTTCGGGGACGGAGCCACCTTCACTCCGCGTATCGTTATACCGCTGTACCTCGGAGCGCCGTCCGGCGTAAGCACCTCAATGGACAGGCCTTCGCCCTCACCCTCTCGGAAATCGTCCACAGAAGGCCGCACCAATTCGCAGGGAACGCCGTTCAGTTTGAGGTATGCGTACAAGTCACGGGCGACTCCCCAGTGTGAAGCCGCATCCACCCTGTTGGCAGTAATTTCGTATTCTATCACCGCCTGGGTCTCCATGTGCAGGTATTCCTTTGCCGGCGTGCCCGGAACGGCATCTTCAGGAAGCACCATGATGCCCTCGTGGCTGTCTCCTATGCCAAGCTCGTCCTCCGCGCATATCATACCGAAGGATTCCACGCCGCGGATTTTCGATTTCTTTATCTTGAAGTCGCCGGGAAGCACGGTTCCGATGGTAGCCAGGAACACTTTCTGTCCTGCAGCCACGTTGGGAGCACCGCAGACTACGGTCAATTCTTCCCCGCTGCCGGCATTGACCTTGGTAATGTGCAGGTGGTCGGAATCAGGATGCGGAACACACTCTTTTACTTCTGCCACTACCACTCCGGCAAGTCCGCCGGGTATGGTCTCCTGCTCCTCCACACTGTCCACCTCAATGCCTATGGATGTCATAGCCTCCGCTATCTGCTGCGGAGTCAGGTCGCATTTCAGATAGTCCTTAAGCCAGTTGTAACTGAGTTTCATATCTATGCTAATGTTGTTTCAAATCTTCCGGATTAAATAGCGAAGCCACGAATTCGGTCTTGTTGAAAGGTTTCAGGTCCTCAATTTTCTCCCCCACTCCGATAAACTTCACGGGAATGTGGAACTGGTCTGACACTCCTACCACGACTCCGCCCTTGGCCGTGCCGTCAAGCTTGGTAAGGGTAAGGGAACTGATATCCGTGGCGCGGGAGAACTCCTTGGCCTGCTGGAAGGCGTTCTGACCGGTCGAGGCATCGAGTATCAGCATCACGTCGTGCGGTCCGTCGGGAACGACCTTTCTGACGACATTGCGGATTTTCGTCAGCTCGTTCATGAGGTCAACCCTGTTGTGCAGGCGGCCTGCCGTATCTATTATGGCCACGTCAGCCCCTCTCGCAACTGCAGCCTTCACAGTATCGAAAGCCACCGAAGCCGGGTCTGAACCCATAGCCTGCTTGACTATATCCACATCGGCCCTCTTGGCCCAGATATCCAATTGATCGACCGCCGCTGCGCGGAAAGTATCAGCCGCACCGAGTATGACTTTCTTCCCTTGGGCACGCAGCATATGCGCCATCTTGCCTATGGTCGTCGTCTTGCCCACACCGTTCACTCCCACTACGAGAATCACATAGGGCTTCTTGCTGAAATCGAAAGGTTGCGCCCCCTCGTCCACGAGCAGGCTGATTTCCTCACGCAGCAAGCCGACAAGTTCATCGAAGGACATATACTTGTCCTTCGCAACGCGGTCTTCTAGATTATCTATTATTTTGAGCGTGGTATCCACGCCCATATCGGATTCTATCAGCGCCTCTTCAACGGCATCCAGAATGTCATCATCCACCCTGGACTTCCCCATCACGGCGCGGGACAGTCTCTGGAAAAAACTGATTGCCATATCGTGCAAAGATACAAATAATGAACTTGTTTTAGAAGCCGTTTGCTACAGCGCGACAGAATTTTTGTTTGGCAATTACACCCCGGCTCCAAAAACTGCAAATTTCCCTGCAAAGCAGGCTCGCCATCAGGCGGGCGGCGCAGCGAAGCGCAGGGGCCGGGGACAAAGCTTCCTTACCGAAAAACGCTCTTGGCTGGGGCCCAGACTTCTCGCAGAAAAACATTCGCAGCTGGCCTGTGCGATAGCGCAAGCGTAGCCGTAGGCGTGACTCCGACACGCCGTCATGCTCCCTGGGGAGTTGGCTGCGTCAGCAGACTGAGGGGTATTCCCTGCTTGCAGGCTCGCCATCAGGCGGGCGGCGAAGCGAAGCGCAG
>CAZOQW010000040.1:0-13991 GCA_964582235.1 uncultured Muribaculaceae bacterium
GAAGCCGTAGGCGTGGCCCCGACACGCCGTCATGCTCCCTCGGGAGCTGGCTGCGACAGCAGACTGAGGGATTCCCTGCTACGCAGGCTCGCCGTCGGGCGGGCGGCGTAGCGATGCGCAGCGGCCGGGTGAAAGGCTGCTTGCCGGAAAACGCCCGTGGCAGGAGACAAAGGCTCCTTATCGGAAAGTGCTCTTAGCCAGCCTGTGCGATAGCGCAAGCGGAGCCGTAGGCGTGGCACCGACACGCCGTCATGCTCCCTCGGGAGCTGGCTGCGTCAGCAGACTGAGGGGGTGGTTAAACTACTGCCCCACAACCACTGCTCCACCGCCGGACGGCAGGGTCAGTTTGAATTTGCCGTTCTTGCCCACGCGGGTTTCTTCCACCGCCGGCGTATTCCCGTCCTTGCCATCGTGATAGTGCTTCACCGTACTGCCGGCCAGCATCGGCAGTTCCACTTCCAATTTCAGCGTGTCCTCCTGCGCATTCAGAGCGGCCACATACCAGTCCGTCCCATGACGACGGGCCAGCACCACGTAGCGTCCGGGATAGCCGTCGATGAACTGCACTTCGTCCCACACCGTAGGTACGCCGCGCATGAATTCGAGTTCAAACTCCGGCACGTCGGTCAGGTTGTTCGGTGCCAGGGCAAAGTTCTGTATGCTGTTCTGGAACACCACAGCCGTGGCCAGCTCGAAAATGTCTGTCGTGCGCCGCTGCGTGCCGCCGTCGTTGGTGCGGTTCAGCCGCTTGTTCAGGAACGTGCCGCCAAACTCCATACTTGCCAGCGTGTTGCGGATAAAAGGATGCAGCGTGGCGTTGAATGCCTCCTCGTCGCAAAAACTTTGGTCGAACACCATGTTCTCCGAAGCCAGCACGGCCTCACTTCCCACGTAATTGGGATACATCCGCTCCCAGCCGCGAGGCAAGGTGCAGCCGTGGAAGATAACCATCAGCCCGTAGTCATCGGCATCGCTCAGAATGGCTTCGTAGAGCCGCATCGTCTCCTGCTTGTCGCCGCCGAAAAAGTCGACCTTAATCCCCTTTACGCCCTGCTGTTGCAGCCAACGCATTTCTTTCTTGCGGGAAATGGGGTTGTCCATGATGTTTATGGGACTCTGCTCGATGTCGTTCCAATAGCCGCTCGAACTGTACCACAGGAACAATTCCACGCCCTTGCTACGGGCATACCGTATGAGTTCTTCCATCCGCTCGTGGCCGATGTTCATATCCCACCAGTTGTCCACCAGCGTGTATTCATAGCCCATGGCCGCCGCCAGATCGATATAACGCACTTGGTCATCGTAGTTGATGCTGCCGTCCTGCCAGAGAATCCAGCTCCACGTACCACGGCCGGGCTTGTAGTCGTGCTGAGTTGTGAAGCGCGGTTCCACCACATCCCAGGCGATAGTTGTTTCCACAATCGGCTCCAGCGTGCGCCCCACGGTGAGCGTGCGCCAAGGCGTGGCACCCGGAAGGGCAAAGGCCGGCTCCGGCGTGCCGTTGCCGTTGTTCTCCTCCGCCATGGGAAAAGCGATGGTGTAAAGGCCGTCAACGGCATCGCTCAGGCGCGAGCCGCAGTAGCGGCTGTCCACCCCCGTCTCGCTCACCAGCACCCAGCCGTCCGTCCCCACATGGAACAGTCCGGGGAAGGTGTAGCCGTGGCCATATTGCGAAACCTCATTCATGGGCGCATCGGGCCGGTATTTTTCCTCATAGCTGGGTTTCGTGCGCTTCCAGCCGATCATGGCATCGCTCTGCGGAGTGAGGAAGGTGGTGGTCTGTGCCGGGAAGCGGAAACCGGTGGCCTCGCTCATCACGCGGACACTGCCCGTTTCGCCCTGGCGGGGCAGAAGGTAACGGAAGGCCACATTGCAGTCCTCCACCACGAACTCCACTTCTACAGTCAGCCCTTGCGCATTGGCCAGTTCCACCTTGAGCACCTTGGCCTTGAGGTCTACGCGGCTCACCTTGCTACGACTTAAATCATATTGTATGTCCCGTTCCCCGGTCTTTTCACCTTTCCACTGCATGCCGCAGCTAAAGTCACCGATGTCCGTGCGCAACCCTAAGGGGGACTTCTCCAGCAGGGTCACTTCACGGCCGTCCCCGCCTTCGGCATAATAGCCCACGGTGTAATAAGGATTTCCGTCTTGCAGTCCCACTTTCAGGAAAGTCCGGCCGTCCGGACTGACCACTAGCTTTTCCGTCTGCTCCACTGCCTGCGCCATAGCTACGGGGGGACCGGCTTCCGACCGGCTCGCCAAGGCCGGGAACGGCGATGCCGCCATACACAATCCGGCCCATAAGATTGCGGTACAAATTCTTGTTTTCATCATGTATTAATTATGTTTCACTTCGCCCGACGAAGATACTATAAAAATGAATTTCCTTTGCGCATGAACTAACAATTTTTCACGCGTAACTAATAAGATTAGTTGGAAATCCGGAAATCCTTTCTATCTTTGTCCCGGGTGCTTGTGTGAGTCATGGCTTTAAGTTAATTCATAGTAAGTTGAAACATTGCAATGAACGGAAAATTAAGTAAAAGGGAAAGGGAAATCATGGAGCTGCTGTGGGAACGCGGACCGTTGTTCGTGCGAGAGATACGTGAAGCTTATCCGGAGCCGCGCCCTCATGTCAATACCCTTTCCACAATAGTCAGGATACTCGAGTCCAAGGGCTATGTGCTCCATGAGGCTTATGGGAGCACTTACAGATATAAGGCGGCGGTGTCGCGCGAGGAGTTCGGGCGCAATTCCCTGAGTGGTATTGTGTCCTCGTGCTTTCAGAATTCATATCTCAGGGCTGTTTCCACCCTCGTCCAGGAGGAAAAAATCAGCGTTGAGGAATTGAAAGAGCTCATAGCACAAATCGAGGCCGGAGAGTCGTTGTCGGACAGAAAAGGATAATTTTATGGAACTGTTGATATATCAGGCTAAGGTGGCCGTTTGTTTTGCGGTCTTGTATCTGTGTTTCAGGCTCTTCCTGTCAAAGGAACGTCTGCACGGGTTCAACCGGGTCATGCTCCTGCTGTCTGCGGTAATCTCAATAGTGCTGCCTTTGTGCAGAATTACCATACACAAAACGCTTCCATACATTCCTTCGAGCGTAATTGCCGGGGTCCCGGCGGAAATTTCGGCAGGTGTTCCGTTGGAAGCTCAGGCAGAACCCGGGCCTTCAGTGTGGCAGATTTTACCGCTTTACCTCTATCTGGCCGGTGCGGCGTTTTTCCTGCTGAGGATGCTGCTGTCAATTCTGTCCCTTGTCGGGATTATTCGTGGCGGCAGAGTTGTGCAACAAGCTGACGGGTCGGTAGTTGTGATTTCTCCGAAGCTGAAGTCGGCTATGAGTTGGATGAAATACATTTTCCTTCCGAATGCCGAGGCTGCTCCAGAAAATGAGTGGATACTGAACCATGAGAAGGCTCATGTCCGTTTTCGTCACTCTTGGGACATACTCTTTACCGATATTTTCACGGCAATGCAGTGGTTTAACCCTGCGGCCTGGATGATGCAGGAGGATTTGCGCTCCATTCATGAATATGAAGCGGATTCGAAAGTACTTGAATCAGGCATCGATGCAAAACAATATCAATTATTATTAGTGAAGAAAGCTGTCGCGGAAAGTAGCTACTCCGTCTCGAACAGTTTCAATCACGGCAAACTCAAAAAAAGGATTTTTATGATGCAGTTGAAAAAAACATCACCCGGCAAGGCTCTCAAGGCCCTGTACGTGCTTCCTCTCGTGTTAATTGGCATTGCTTCAAATGCAAAGACCGTGTATGACCTGCAAGATGTCCGCGTAGTCAGCGTTACAGATACCTTACGCATTCACGGTACCGGCACTCAGGGTAAGAATATGGAGATTCGGACGGTAGTAATCAACGGGAAAGAGGCTGACACCGAAATATTGCAGACTATGCCTGCCGGGTCAATATCTTCGGTGACAATAAATAAGGAGGATGGAGATGCAAAAGTGTACATTGTTACTGTTACGGATACCTTAAGCAATCGTAATACCGAGACTCAGGAGCAGGATAAGCAGCGCCAGAAGATAATTATCGGTGATGTCGAGTTCGACCTCGAAAAATTGCAGTCCATGTTTGGCGAGTCATTACCTTCGTTGGATTTCAGCAACTACGAGTTTGACTTTGAAAAATTCCAGTCCTTGTTTGGCGAATCAATGCCTTCGTGGGACTTCGGCGACAGTGAATTTGATCTCGAAAAATTACGGTCTATGCTTGGCTGGTCAATATCTTCGGAGACCATAGATAAGGAAGAGGGGGACGGAAAAGTCCAGGTTGTCACCGTGGTTGGAACGAGATCCGGGGATTCGGGCGACAGTTCCTCCGAATCAAGCGAGCAAGTTGCAAGAATCATTTTGAACGGGACGGTGCATGCTTCTGAGCTTGGTTCCGCTGCCCGGGAAGTTGCTGACTTGGTGAAAGTCTATGTGGACGGGGAAAATGTGGATATTTCTGAATTTAATTCCCTCGACACCGAGAATATAGAATCAATAGAGGTGGACAAACAGGGAGAGATCCCGGTAATTAAAGTGACCCTGAAAAATTCGGCCGATTAAAACGTAAATATAAACATAGTAGCAATATATAGATATTTATTTGCATATTTGCAAAGTAATAGCAATATATCGCTACATGGACAGCACTTCTTATACTACCAATCAGGACATCATTGCCCTGCTGTGTCAACGGTTGAAAGAATACCGCCTTGCTGCACGGATGAGCCAGAAAGAGTTGGCGGAGAAGTCCGGGGTGAGCCTGACAACCATCAGCCATCTCGAACAGGGGACGAACCGGAATATTACGCTCAACAATTTCATCTCGCTTCTGCGTGCGTTAGGGCTGGAACAGCGTCTGTTCGACCTGTTGCCCGAACTGCCCATGCCCCCAATGGCACTGAAACAGATAAACAAACTCATCCCCAAACGGGTAAGGAGGAACAGTGATGATACAGCATCTTGACGTTTTCTTGTGGAACCTGAAAGTCGGTTCTTTAGTCACTTACAGGGAAAGGTACTCGGAAAAGATATGTTTCTATTTCGAGCGTGACTTTCTCGACAGCGGATATGACATCGCGCCTTTGCGGGCCTCCATTAATAGTGTTTCCGTCAGAAACGGGTTGCCTGTATACGGCGAGGCTGAGAAACTATTTAGCGGCCTGCCTTCTTTCATCGCAGATTCTTTGCCTGACCATTGGGGAAACAAGGTGTTCAACGAATGGGCAAAAACCAACCATATCAGCACAAGAAATTTGTCCTCCCTCGATCGTCTGGCATACATCGGCAGGAGAGGTATGGGAGCATTGGAGTTCCTACCTCCGACTGTCGAAGAGATGGAACAGCCCTTCAAGGTAGAGATTGCCGAACTTTACAGGTTGGCACAGTCAGCGTTGAACGAGGCAAAGAAATTCAAGACAGAGATACAGCCGGACTTTCTGATAGAAAGCCTGTTCAAAGTGGGCACATCCGCAGGAGGCCGCCGGCCCAAGGCAATCATCAACCTTCATCCGGAAACCGGCGAATGCTATTCCGGTCAAGTAGCAGCCCCTGCACCCGGATATATTCCCATGATTATCAAATTTGATGAGCATTCGGAGATTCCAACCACGCGAATCGAGTACAGCTATTACCTTATGGCAAAAGACGCCGAACTGCACATAATGCCATCGCAACTCGTGGAGGGAGAACAAACTGCCCATTTTCTGACGGAGCGCTTCGACCGCAGTGACGGGAAAAAGATACATGTGCAGACCCTGGCTGCCATGAACCCTGCAGCAGACAGTTACGAAAGCCTGTTCGATACCGCCTGCCAAATCGGTATTCTGCCTGCTGAGCTCAAACAACTGTTTCTTCTGACGGTTATGAATGTATTAAGTGGAAACGTAGATGACCATAACAAGAACTTCAGTTTCATGATGAGTGACGATGGCGTGTGGCACCTCGCTCCGGCATACGACTTCACGTTTTCTGTCGATCCGTCCGCTCCGGGATATGTGAACCGCCACTGCATGACCATAGGCAACAAGAATAGCGATATAGAACGCGGTGATTTGCTCGAACTGGCCAAGCGCTACAATATCAAGGGGGCCGATGCCCTCATAGAAAAAGCGATTAGCATCGTTTCCGGCTATGAGCAGTATGCACAGCAGGCAGGCGTAAACGATTACTGGACACAGAAGATAAAGGAAGAAACGGGCTGTCGGATTGAAAAAATGATGTAGTGAGTTTGAGCCTGTGGACAAAGTTTTTTGAGCCTGCAGGCAAACCGTGTTTTCTCAAGACTGTATAGCTTTGCGACAAGGGTAACCCGCCCGAAACCATCGGAAAACAAAAACATTGCTATGATAAAAATGAGAAAACAAATTTGTTTTATCGGGATGCTTGTGGCTATGACGGCAATCATGGCATCCTGTTCTTCAAACTCATCAGACATGGATACATTGAATTTGACCGAAAAGTGGGACAAGACATTCCCTCAAAGCGACTTGGTAACGCATTCTAAAATTACATTCCACAATCGCTATGGTATCACGCTGGCAGCAGATCTTTACAAACCGAAATCCGCCGAAGGCCGGCTTGCCGCCATTGCCGTCTGCGGGCCTTATGGGGCTGTGAAAGAACAGGTCTCAGGGCGTTATGCACAGGCATTGGCCGAGCGTGGCTTCCTGACCATTGCCTTTGACCCTTCTTATTATGGAGAAAGCGGCGGCACTCCCCGCTACCTCACTTCTCCGGAAATCAGCACGGAAGACTTCAGTGCCGCAATAGATTACCTGCTCAGCAGAGAAGATGTTCTTGCGGAACAAGTCGGCATCTTGGGCATTTGCGGCTGGGGAGGATTCGCACTGAACGCGGCAGCGAACGATCCGCGCATCAAGGCAAGCGTAGCCGTGACGATGTACGATATGAGCCGGGTCAATGCACAGGGCTATTTCGACAGCATGAGTGCTGATGACCGTTATAACCTGCGCGTACAGCTAAACGAACAACGCACCAAAGATTATCAGAACGGCACATACGAGCGCAACGGAGGTGTAATAGAAACAGTTACTGATGACACCCCTCAATTTGTACGTCGTTATCATGATTACTACAAAACGGATAGAGGATACCACCACCGTTCACCCAATTCCACCCAAGGTATCAACAAAACTGCCGTCCTTTCGTTTATCAACATGCCGATTCTGACTTACATAAACGAGATTCGCAACGCCGTTCTGTTGGTGCATGGAGAAAACGCACACTCCCGTTATTTCAGCGAAGATGCTTACAAGCAACTGCAGGGCGACAACAAGGAACTGCTCATTGTACCGGGTGCTGACCACACAGACTTGTATGACAATCTGGAATATATTCCATTCGATGCGATTGAAGCTTTCTACAAACAGCATTTTGCTGAATAAGATACTTGTTATTTCAATGGCTATGCTTTTCGCAGCTACAACAACAGCCCGGGCACAGCAGGAAGTCATCACGCTGACTGTCGAAGGGGGCAAGACCTTCACTGCCACATTGGTGGACAACTCATCCGCCGAGGCTTTGAAAGCATTGCTCGCCAAAGGTGACATTACGGTAAAAATGGAAGATTATGCCAACATGGAAAAAGTAGGGCCATTGGGGACCAGTCTTCCACGCAATGACAAGCAGATAACAACCGGGCCGGGAGACATCATTCTCTACCAAGGCAAATATCTGGTCATCTATTATGCGACCAATTCGTGGAGTCTCACCCGCCTGGGTAAAATCAACAATGTCTCCGGAAGTGAGTTGAAATCTGCTTTGGGGAAGGGCGATGTGACCGTCACTCTCTCGTTGTCTGACTAATCTTCGGTTGCGGCTTGCCCATTGCGGGATTGCAGGAAAACGGTTTGCATATTTCAAGGATTCTGACGATTTTTGGATTCTTGGTTCAAACTAATTGCCGACTACAGGTATGAAAAGGTTTTTGTTAATAATCACAATCGCAATGATAGCAAGTTCATGCTGCGGAAACCAGTCGGGAAATTCCGACACCGCCAAGATCGTACTCGAGAATATCGCAGCCCGCAAGAGCGTGCGTAGTTACACTGCGGAACCCGTGCCCGATGAAATGATCGAGCAGATGCTCCGCGCAGCAATGGCCGCACCTTCGGCCAAGAACGTCCAACCCTGGGAGTTCGTCGTAATACGTGAAAGGGCCACCCTCGACACCCTTGCATCCAGACTCAAATATGCCAAGATGCTTGCCGGTGCATCTTTGGCAATCATAGTGTGCGCACAGACCGAAAACACCCATCCGGACGGTTCCGTGTCGGTGAACACCTTCTGGGAGCAGGATGCGGCGGCAGCCACGGAGAACCTCCTGCTCGCGGCTGAGGCCCTCGGATTAGGAGCTGTCTGGACTGCAGCGTCAGACCCCGAGCGCTCCGCAATAGTAAAGGACGTGATTGCCATGCCGCACAATGTGCAGCCCTTATGTGTCATACCCATAGGCTTCCCCGCTTCCAACGAACAGCCCAAGGACAAGTGGAAACCAGAGAAGGTCCACTACGAAAAGTGGTGATACAGACACAACTGCCCTCATGGGCGGAAATGCGCGCAAGCGGTTCCCTCAACGAGATTATCGCCGGCACGCTTCCCCTTGTCGAGAGCGACTCCACGGCTGCAAGGCACTTCCTGCGGATATTCACGCAGATGGGAAACCTTTTCCTGCTTGACAGCCATTCTATCGAACTGCTGGAGCAAGCTGCTTCGGAGGGCAATCGCTATGCCAGATATGCGCTCGGCCGTTTCCACATTTGCACCCAGGACTGCGATGATGCGGTTCCGGTTGCGGTGGAGCATCTGGCGGCGGCATACAACGACCATCTTCCGGACGCGGCGGTTGCGCTAGCGCTGATGTTCTACAATGGCGACATCGGAAGCGTGGACAGGGACAAGGCCGTGGACCTGCTCACGGAGGCTTTCAACGAGCACAGCGAATATGCAGCCGAAGTCCATATACGCAACATGATTTACGGACTGAACGGCTACGAAAAGAACCCGGCCGAAGCGATTGTCATGGCGGAAGGCCTGATTGCGGCAGACCTGCATCGTTACGGTGAGGGCGAGGAAAATCCAATGTGGCATTATCTGAAAGCCTGCGCCGAACAGGCCCTGAAAGGTATTGGCGAGGGTATTGAGGAGTTCATGAAAGCCACAGAGATGGGGGTGATTACGGCGTGGTCCGACCTTGCCATAGCCTGCTCGCACAATGCCGACGGCGAACTGGTGGACGAAGAACTGTTCAGGGAAACCGTCCGGACAGGCTGCGACAAGAAGGACTACCTGTGCATGTACCTGCAGGTGGCCCTGCGGCTCGATGACTTCGAGAATTATCCTGAATGTGAACGCATGGCCGAAAGCGAGCGCATGGCCAAGGAACTGGAAATTGCATTTTTATACGGCTCAAACGAGGCCGCCGAATGTCTGGGCGACATGTACTACAACGGCAGTTACGGCCGGCAGGAGGACAAGAACAAGGCCTGGTACTGGTATTCGAGCGGCGCTCTGCTCAACAATGCCTCATGCTACGAGAAGATGTTTGCGATGATTGAGGACGGTCATGTGGAGCAGTCGGAGGAAGTCAGAGACGTAATTGCGCTTTCCGGTGCAAGGCTCGGCTCTATAAACTTGACGCGCGAGGCTGTTTCCGCGTACAGGGAAGGCCGTTTAGCGGAATATTCCGAGGAAATCGAAAAATACTGGGTACCCATAGCCGACAGCGAGTAGCTTCCGGGCAAGAGCAGCTGGTCTGTTTTCCCGACCCGCCGGAAGACGCGACAAAATTCCGCATCTGCGAGGCTCCGGACGTTTCCGGACAACACAGATGCGGATATGGCGCAAATCGGGGATTATCAGTCCTCGGGAGGCGTGCTCACCTTGGTTTCAAGGCCCGAACGCAGGCGGACTATGTCCTTTGTTATGCCTTCGAGCTGGACACCTCCGGGGGTCGTAGTGAAAATCACCCTGTCCTCCCACATTTTCAGCACCCTCGACAACGTTGAGCGCTTGACATAACTGAGCATCCCCGGCTCAGCCTTTTCGAGCTTGTAGCCGTGGAGTTCCATTACGTTGTCAATGTCGGAGCGCAGGTCCTCGATAGAACCACGCACCGATGCCGTCTGCCTGGAATAGCCGAGACGGGGGTATATCGCAGCGAAAACCGCCATGATAAGCGCAATCTGCCACAGAGAGTCGTATCCGTGTACAAAAATCTGGGAGATGTCGCCTTCAACGAATCCTGCTGCAACCATCACCGCTATGATGAGGGCAAGAATAATCATCAAGAAAACAAAATACTTGACTGCTCGTACAAAATACTTCATGGGCGCAAAATTAGCAAAAATTGTTATTTTTGTGGGTTATCGTTAAAATCAAAGCTGTTATGGAAAGAGAAGATCCGTTGGAGAAGTTCGAACGAAAAGAAGCCGAAAGAAAGGCCAATGGCGGACTCAAGACCGTCATGATTGTCATGATCGTTGTGGCCGTGGCTCTCGCTGTAGCGTTGGCATACGTGCTAACTTCGAAAAACAAGTTGGTGTCCGAACTGAATGTGGAGAAAACGGAACTCACGCAACAGCTCGTGGCCCTGCAGCAGGACTATGCCGACCTTACCACCGAATACGACGTAATCAACTACCAGTTGGACTCGTCGCGTGAGGAAATCGCGCAACTGATTGAAAGGGTACAGAAAACCGAAGCGACCAACCGTGCCAAGATACGCCAGTACGAAAAGGAACTCGGAACCCTGCGCACTATCATGCGCGGATACATAGTGCAGATAGATTCGCTGAACACGCTCAACCAAAAGCTCACCGCAGAAGCCAGCGCCGCCCGCAGGGAGGCCGCCAACACCAGACGCGTGAATCAGGAACTCAGCGCTCAGGTGGAGGATCTCTCGAGCCGCGTATCTGCAGGTGCAGTGCTTAAGGCACGCGGAATCCGCATTGAAGCCTACAGTTCTTCCGACCGCGTAGTGGACAAGAGCAACCGCGTAGTACGTATGCTCGTATCGCTCAGTCTTGTTGAGAACGAACTGGCAGAACACGGTCCGGTAAGGGTATATGTCAGGGTATTCGACCCGGACGGCAACCTGCTCCTTGACGGCACCAACACCCAGTTCACGCTCGACGGCGAGACCTACAACGCAACGGCCTCACGCGAAGTGGACTATCAGGGCAGCGAAGTGGATATGGGCATCTACATCAACAATATCCCCGGCTTCAGCAAGGGCATCTACACGGTACAGTGCTACACCGAACAGGCCCTGCTCGGTTCGGCTGAGTTGCTGCTCAGGTAATGGTATATGTCCACGTTCCTTTCTGCCGCTCGTTCTGCATATACTGCGATTTCTACTCCGAATCGTTTTGCAACGGACGTGAGCGGGAAAAGATGGAACGTTATGCACAGCTCGTCTGCGAGGAGATAGGATTCAGACGCAGCGAACTGCTGGCAGCACAAGAATTGAATACGCTTTATATCGGAGGCGGCACCCCGTCGGTGCTGCCTCTTGATTTATTGTCGCGCATCGTGGAAGCCCTGTCCGAAGCGGGCATCAGCGGTCCTTTTGAGGAATTTACGGTGGAGGTGAATCCCGATGACATCGTGCAGAAAGGCCCCGGATATGTACGCGGTCTGATAGAACTCGGGGTGAACCGCGTAAGCATGGGAGTACAGTCGCTCGACGACGGAATTCTGCACTGGATGAACCGCCGGCACGATGCGGATACCGCCCGCAGGGCCTTCGGGATTTTGCGGGAAGCTGGTTTGGACAACATCAGCGTAGACCTGATTTTCGGGGTCTCGGGTATGTCGGACGAGTGTCTGCGAAAGACGGTGGAGGAACTTGTGGCATGGAGACCGGAGCATATTTCAGCATACCAGTTGAGCGTGGAGGATGGCACTCCGTTGCACGGACAGCTGCTTGCGGGCAGGTATTCCGAATTGGCGGACGAGGAGTGCGCTCGCCAGTATGATTTTCTGTGCGGGCGTCTGGCTGCCGGCGGATACGGGCACTATGAGATTTCCAACTGGGCATTACCCGGATGCGAAGCGAAGCACAATTCCGCTTATTGGTCACGGTTGCCGTATGTCGGGCTTGGTCCGGGAGCACATTCGTTTGACGGTAAGCGCCGGCGCTCCTGGAACAGCGAGGGCATAGACGGATGGGCCCTGTCCGGGGAAACGCTGGATGAGGCGGAAATCCGCGAAGAATCCATAATGCTCGGGCTGCGCACCGCAAAAGGCATCCCGGAGTCGCATTGCCGGGCGGAAGATGTCGAGACCCTGCTGTCCGAAGGTCTGCTCTGCCGCCTTCCTGACGAAAATCTGCGCATTCCGGAAAACCGCTTCTTCGTCGCTGACGGGATAATCGCTGAATTGGTGTAGCCTGTGCCACAAAATGGCACAAGTTCGGACATCAAGGACCTTCATATAGCCATCCCCGGAGGGACACGCCCTTTCCTTGGTGTATTGGCGGAATTGATAGAAAAGGGTGTGCAGGTCCGCCTGATGCACGCCAAGGAGCCGGGACCGATATTCCGGGAAGATTTCGACAGATACCCTATATTGGCAACCGGTCTGGAACGCGCAATGTGCCCGAGAGTCCATTTTCGGTTCCGCCAACCTGACCGGTGCCGGAATAGGCATGAAAAGCCCGAAGATACGTAATTTTGAGGCTGGAATACTGTCATCGGACACGGCTCTCGTGGATGTGGCAACGGAACATTTCGATTCAGTCTGGCGCGGGGCCTACTGCAAGGCTTGCGGCAGACGGCGATACTGCGCCGACCCGATAATATGAACTACAGTTCCGAGCAGTACGCGAAAATCCTGCGGTAAATCTCCACGGCAGCATCGATTTCGCTCAGCCTCACCTGCTCGTCGGGGCGATGGGCCGTCAGAATCGAACCCGGTCCGCAAATCATCTTGTGCCCGAAATTGCCGAGGTGCGGGGCATCGCTGCCGAAAGACACGGGAGCAGAAGGAATACCCGGCACCGTCATATAGCGTGCAGGAGCATCGCCTCCCCTCGACTCCACCGTCAGACCAACGCCCTTGCGGGCAGCTATCCTCGAAGCGACCGAAGACATGAAGTCCCTCACCTGCCCGGCCGAAGCGAAGGTCGTCCGGAAATACAACCGGCAAAACAGCGACGGACTCAGCACATTCTGTGGATTGTCGCTGCTCAACATGCCTATGTTATAGGTCGTCGGACCGAGCAGGTCGTCCACGGCGAAATTCTCCGAACGCAGAAGTTCGCAGAAGTCCACAAACGCCTCCACCGCGCTGCTCCCGTGCTCCGGATAGCCGGAATGGAATGCTTCTCCACGGAAGTCCAGGCCGAATGACGCAGTTCCCTTGCTGGCGCTGACCATCTTGTTTTCCGTGGGCTCGCCTATCAGCAGATAAGGCGCACGGAAGTCGCAGGCACTGAAGGCCTTGGCCCCGAATGAGCCTGTTTCCTCCCCGCTGAGCAGAAGCAGTGCGAAACCGTCCCTCCCCTCGTCCGCCAAAGAACGGCAAGCCTTGTACATGGCATAAATCTGCCCCTTGGCATCGCAGGTACCGCGACCCCTGACCACATCGCCGTCGAAGAACGGAGGAAGATACGGAGGAACCGTGTCCATGTGCGTGCAGAACACCAGGCGCGGCGTTCCCCAACTGAACAGCAGGTTCAAAGTGCCGTCGCCGACCTCAAAAGCCCTGCGCTCCGGCGCATCCACATGTCCGTACAGCCATTCGGCCAGTTCCCTCTCCTTGCCCGAAGTGGAATCGAAACTCAGAATATCCTTAAAAAACTCACTCATTTACAATATTATCCTTTTCGGTATTCGCCCGAAGGCGCGCCGGCAAATTTAGGTATTTTTCACTTGGGGTGAATCTCATTATAGATCTCCCCCGACTCCTTTGAACTTCTCGACAAAGGCGGCAATCTTTTCAAATACCT
>CAZOQW010000041.1:0-13282 GCA_964582235.1 uncultured Muribaculaceae bacterium
CTTCCCCCAACCCCTGGCCGGATAACTACGAGGCTGTGGCATCCATGGAACATTTCCGTTCGTGGGGCACCTACAACGTACACGATCCCTCGTGCCGCAAGGTAGGGGACTATTATTATATGTACTCCACCGATGCCATTTTCCGCGAAAACCGCAGAGAGGCCGAGGAGAAAGGCGTCCCCCTGGGCTTCATTCAGATGAGACGCTCCCAGGATCTGGTGCATTGGGAATTCTTAGGCTGGGCTTTCCCTGAAATCCCGAAAGCCGCAATAGACTGGGTACGCGCCAACTCGGGCGGCGAAGGTGCCACCAATATCTGGGCACCCTACATGATACCCTACGGTGACAAGTACAGGCTTTACTATTGCGTGTCGGCTTTCGGACGCAAGACTTCCTACATCGGGCTGGCGGAATCCGACTCGCCGGAAGGTCCGTGGGAGCAACGCGGATGTGTGGTCAAGACGAACAACGACACGCCGATGAACGCCATCGATCCCACCGTTGTCGTTGAGCCGGGTACCGGCAAATGGTGGATGCACTACGGTTCTTTCTTCGGCGGATTGTACTGCGTGGAGCTTAACCCGGAAACGGGACTTCCGCAAAAGGAAGGAGACCGGGGACACGTGGTGGCACGGCGTGCAAACTATAAGGTGGACAACCTCGAAGCTCCGGAAATCATGTACAACCCGGAACTGAATCGCTACTACCTCTTCACTTCCTACGACCCGCTGATGACGACCTACAATGTGCGTGTGGGACGCTCGGAAAAGCCCGAAGGCGACTTCAAGGACTTCTTCGGGAAAGCCTTGGCGGACACGACCAACAATTTCCCCATCCTGACCGCCGCCTACCGTTTTGCCAACCATCCGGGATGGGCAGGCACGGCACACTGCTGCGTGTTTGACGATGGAGACGGCCATTACTTCATGGCGCATCAGGGACGTCTCTCTCCTCACAACGAGATGATGGACCTGCACATCCGGCAGCTCTTCTTTACCGATGAAGGATGGCCCGTTGTATCACCGGAACGGTATGCAGGCAGCGAGCCGCGAACCTTCGGTGAAAAAGATCTGGTGGGCGAATGGGAAATCGTCCGCATACAGGAGCCCATGCACGAGCGCAGCCTGGAGGCGGGACAAGTCCTGTGGGGTGAAGGCTCCTTGCGGGAAGAAGAATGGAACGTCTCCCAACTGTACAAGTTGAATAAAGGAGGAGTGCTGGGTGACGACAAGGGAAGCTGGGCCTTCTCTGCCGACAAACAGCAACTTAACCTGACGCTGGACGGTGAAGCGGTGGATGGACTGATTGTCTTCGCCGGACACGACTGGGAGAACGAAACGGAAACCGTGCTCTTTACCGGACTTGACAGCCGAGGACGCTCAGTCTGGGGAAAACGGGTGAAATAAGCCTGAAAAAGTGATAGAATGGAGGTTGTGCCAAAATCCGGCACAACCTTTTTTCTGTCTTATTGGGAAATCAAGGCAAATGTCCTTTCAAGAACCGTGGGGTCGCCGGAGGAAAGCAGTTCCACCGTTGCCTGTGCAGCTGTCGGGCTGTCCGGAATTGCGCTTTTGCCGAGTTTGGACAGCACGGTTTTCAACTGTTGGGCGATTGCGGTGGCCGGCTCGATGAATTGCACCTGTGGGGCCAACTTTCTCATCACCGGAGAGAGGAAGGGGTAGTGGGTGCATCCGAGAACTATGGTATCCGCTCCGGCTTCGAGCAGCGGTTCCAAACTGCGCCAAACCATTTTTTCAAGCTCGTTCCCGGACAATTTCCCGTTTTCCACGGCCTCTACGAAGCCTTCTCCTACGTGTTCGATGACGCTGATGTCTTCAGGGGCCGCCGCTTTCAGTTTCAGGTATCTCTCGGAATGCAGGGTGCCGGCTGTCGCGAGAACCCCGATGATTCCGCTGCGGGTCAGCTTGGTTGCCGGCTTTATGGCAGGTTCGACCCCGATGAAAGGAATATCGAATTCCCGGCGCAGGTAATTAATGGCAGCGGCAGTGGCCGTATTGCAGGCAATTACCACTGCGGATGCGCCCCGTTCGATGAACATGGAGCATATATCGAAGCAGCGTTGGCGTATGAACTCGGGAGATTTTTCGCCGTAGGGGCAGTTGGCGTTGTCGGAATAATATATATAATGGTTCCCGGGAAGCAATTTCCGTATTTCCCGCAGCACCGAGAGCCCTCCGACTCCGGAATCCATTATTCCGATTACTCGCATCCCACAAAGGTAACGAAGAATTTCGGAACAGTAGTCTGTTTCCGGCTGAACGGTAATTTTTGAAATTTTTTCCCTCTCACGCTGGAAGTACGAGGGAATATTTGTTAATTTTGTCTGATTATGGTAACATTGGAGCAGATTAAGGAATTGCAGGGGCGCATGGATACGCTCCGCAAGTGTGTGGATGTCGATGCGAAGCGCGAAGAAGTGCGGCGCAAGGAGGAGGAGAGCCAGTCTCCGGATTTCTGGAATGATCCCAAGACGGCTGAGGCGTTCCTGAAACAGCTCGGCGGCGTAAAGTCCTGGGTGACTTCATACGATGAGGCCAAGACCGCGACGGATGATGCAGAGGTGCTGCTCGAACTCGGTCCCGATGACCCGGAAACGGATGCGGCCTACGCCAAGGCTTTGGAATTGGTGGAGAAACTGGAGTTGCGCAACATGCTCGGTGCCGAAGGTGACGACCTGGGTGCCGTGCTTACCATAAATTCCGGTGCCGGAGGAACTGAAGCGAATGACTGGAGCGCGATGCTCATGCGCATGTATACCCGCTGGGGCGAGAGGAACGGTTACAAGATGACGGTTACGGAACTCATAGACGGCGACGAAGCAGGAATCAAGTCGGCCACGATACAGTTCGAGGGCGATTATGCCTATGGCTACCTCAAGGCCGAATCCGGTGTACACAGGCTCGTGCGCATATCCCCGTTCAACGCCCAGGGCAAGCGGCAGACGACTTTCAGTTCAGTGTTCGTGTATCCGCTCGTGGACGACAGCATCAATATAGAAATCAATCCCGCTGATATTGAGTGGGATACCTTCCGTTCCGGCGGTCACGGCGGACAGAATGTGAACAAGGTGGAAACCGGCGTGCGCGTGCGACATCTTCCTACGGGCATCACCGTGGAGAATACGGAAACACGCAGCCAGCAGGACAATCGCCAGAATGCCCTTCGCATATTGAAATCGCGCCTGTATGACATAGAACTGAAGAAACGTCAGGAGAAGCAGGCGGAACTTGAAGGACAGAAGAAGAAGATAGAATGGGGTTCCCAGATACGTTCATACGTCCTGCATCCGTACAAGATGGTCAAGGATTTGCGGACCGGCTGCGAGACTGCCGATACCCAGGCAGTGCTTGACGGCGACCTCAATGAATTCATGAAAGAGTTTTTAATGCAGAATTGATACAAATATGACAGAGTTTAAGTATGCCCCCATGTTTCAGCTTGGCGAGGACAAGACTGAATATTACAAGGTTCCCGGTTCCGAGAAGCTCGTGAGCACATCGGAGTTTGAAGGACACAAGATGCTTAAGGTATCTCCCGAGGCCCTTACGGTAATGTCAAACACGGCTTTCCGGGACGTGAGTTTCATGCTGCGCCGTTCGCACAACGAGCAGGTGGCGGCCATTCTGCATGACCCCGAGGCTTCTGACAATGACAAGTACGTTGCGCTTACCTTCCTTCGCAATGCCGAAATCGCCTGCAAGGGCAAGTTGCCTTTCTGCCAGGATACCGGCACCGCGATTATCCACGGCGAGAAGGGCCAGCAGGTATGGACCGGCTTCTGCGATGAGGAAGCATTGAGTCTCGGCGTGTTCAAGACCTATACCGAGGAGAACCTGCGCTATTCGCAGAACGCCCCTCTGGACATGTACAAGGAGGTCAATACCAAGTGTAACCTTCCTGCACAAATCGACATCGAGGCCCATGAGGGTGACGAATACCGTTTCCTTTGCGTGACGAAGGGCGGCGGCTCGGCCAACAAGACCTATCTCTATCAGGAGACCAAGGCCATACTGAATCCCGGTACGCTCGTGCCTTACCTCGTCGGCAAAATGAAGACACTCGGCACCGCTGCCTGCCCTCCTTATCATATCGCATTCGTGATTGGCGGTACTTCGGCCGAGAAAAACCTGCTGACCGTCAAGTTGGCATCCACCCATTTCTACGATGAACTGCCCACCTGCGGAGACGAGACCGGACGCGCTTTCCGTGACGTGGAACTGGAGAAACAGTTGTTGGAGGAGGCCCATAAGATAGGTCTCGGTGCACAGTTCGGCGGCAAGTATTTCGCCCATGATGTCCGTGTAATCAGGCTGCCCCGCCACGGAGCCAGCTGCCCTGTCGGTCTTGGCGTAAGCTGCTCGGCTGACCGCAACATAAAGGCGAAAATCAATGCCGACGGTGTCTGGATTGAGAAACTCGACGACAAGCCTTACGAACTGATTCCCGAAGAACTGCGCAATGCCGGTGAGGGCGAGGCAGTTAAGGTAGACCTTGACCGTCCCATCTCCGAGGTTTGCGAACTGCTCAGCAAATATCCCGTGAGCACCCGTCTGAGCCTGAACGGAACAATTATCGTGGCCCGTGACATTGCCCATGCAAAGCTCAACGAGCGTCTTGACAACGGTGAGGGACTGCCCCAGTATTTCAAGGATCATCCCGTTTATTACGCCGGCCCGGCAAAGACCCCTGCAGGATACGCCTGCGGTTCAATGGGTCCCACTACTGCCAACAGAATGGATCCCTATGTTGACCGTTTCCAGGAGAACGGCGGTTCCATGATTATGATTGCCAAGGGCAACCGTACCCAGGCCGTAACCGATGCCTGCAAGAAACACGGCGGTTTCTATCTCGGTTCCATAGGCGGTCCTGCGGCTGTGCTTGCACAGAACAACATCAAGTCCATCGAGTGCGTGGAGTATCCCGAACTCGGCATGGAAGCTATCTGGAAAATCCGGGTTGAGGACTTCCCGGCCTTCATTCTTGTAGATGACAAAGGAAATGATTTCTTCAAAACAATCGCTTGAAAAAAAGCGTCTTCGCCGAATGATGAAGTCCCTGGAAGCCGAGTTTCTGGCTTCGAGGGATCTCATCTCGCGGGGACCGGTGGACGAGTCCATACGCATTTTGTCCGACTTGAAAAAGTTGTCCGTTTTCCGTGAGGCGGATACGGTGTTGCTCTATTGTTCAATGCCGGGCGAAGTGGAGACATTCTCGCTGTTGCGCGACTGCGTCAATGAGGGCAAGAGGGTTGTGATTCCGAAGGTGCAGGACGGGGAACTTCGTCTGAAACTTCTGGAAAAGGGAAAACTTGCCCCCGGTTTCAGGGGAATACCGGAACCGTCGGACGATGCTGAGGATGTGGCGATAGAGGAAGTGCGCCTTGCCGTGGTTCCCGGTGTAGCCTTTTCCCTTCAGGCAGGTCCCGACGGGGAGAAAAGATATTACAGGCTTGGTCGCGGCGGCGGATATTATGACAGATTGATTCCGCTTCTGTCCTGCCCTGTGGTGGGAGTCTGCTATCCTTTTCGCTTCGTGGACTCTTTGCCTCTGGATGAGTGGGATGCACCGATAGACCTGGTGCTGCATTGATAATCGGAAGGCAGTTTGCAATTTTCTTGCTATCTTTGCGCTTCCGATCTGCGGGTGTGTTGTAATTGGTAGCCAAGCCAGACTTAGGATCTGGTGCCTTCGTGCGTATGGGTTCGAGTCCCTTCACCCGCACTGTTTACACTTCTTAACACTTGTTCGCTGTCGGTTGAATATCTTTGCGGATGTTACACCGTAAATTTGTTCCCGGAAAAAAACAAGTGAGATGAGAAAGACTTTAAGTATTGCATTATTCATACTGCTTTCTTTTGCCCTCAGTGCGCAGGAGAAAGCAGTTTACCGTATTACGTACGACTGCGATGCCCAGTACAGCAAAAGCAGGGCAACTTACAGGTGGAATCTAGACATAGGCGGCACGACGGCCGTGTTCTACAGCCCGAACTACAGGCTTTACAACAATGAATTGAACAATTTGGACAAGAGTGTGGACCTGGCCACAATCATGAGCGGAATTCAGGGCATAGGCGGGAAGTATCCGAACAGGAACAGTTTGGAAGTCATGACAGGCGCTCCAGACCTGGGCAAATATACCTACGTGAATACGCTTGGGGTGGATAAACTCTATTATGAGGAGGAACTGCCTCAAATCGCCTGGGAACTCATCGACAGCGTGCGTACTGTCTGTGGATATGAATGTCATCAGGCCCGGGCGGAGGTGTATGGCCGACTCTGGACTGTGTGGTATTCTCCCGAACTTCCGCTTTCCTATGGGCCATACGTGCTCGGCGGTCTGCCCGGACTCATACTCGGGGCAAGCGATTCCGAAGGTATATTCCGCTTTGAGGCTGTGGGCATAGAGACAGCCCCACAGGATGCAAAGGTGGAACTGTTCTCGAAGGACGAGGCCGTGAAATGCACGCGAAGCAGGTATCTCGGACTCCGCAAGGCGGGCGAAGGCCGGACTTACAGTGAAATAGCCAATAACGTGCTCAATTCAGGTGTGTCCGTGGCCAAAATAACTGATGCAAGCGGCAAGGAAATAACCGACCAGGTAATGCCGACAAAAAATTATCTTGACCTGAAGTAGCCATGCGTTCCCTGCTGTGTTTGTGTGTCGCGATCTTTCTGGCGGAGACTGTGGCCCTTGCCGATTCCCAGGTATATGCCGGCTATGTGAAGGATGCATCCGGCAATGCTCTCTATGGTGCGGGCGTGGTTGCGTATTCAGCTGAGGGAAAGATACTTGCATACGCGACCGTGGCTAGCGACGGTTCTTTCGAATTGAAGGCTGTTCCGGGTACGGAGAGGATTGTGCTGAGTTGCATGGGCTATGTTTCGGCGACGCTGTCGGCGGATGAATTCGTGCAGGGCCGGGTGGTGGTGCTCGAGGAGTCCAGGCAGCAGTTGAGGGAAGTGGCCGTAAAAGCGGAACGCATAGTCGAACGCGGGGATACGCTGTCATATTCGGTTGCGGGTTTCAGGCAGGCGCAGGACCGTTCGATAGCCGATGTCATAAACAAGATGCCGGGTCTGGAGGTCAAGACGGACGGCAAGATAGAGTATCAGGGCAAGGCCATAAGCAACTTCTATATCGAAGGTCTGGACCTGATGGGCAGCGGATATTCCTTGGCCAGCAATAATATCCCGGCTGATAAGGTCAAGGAGGTGCAAGTGCTGGAAAATCACCAGAAAATCAAGTCTTTGCGCCATGTCAGTTTTAGCGAGACAGCCGCTCTGAACCTGGTGCTGAAAGATGACGGGAAGGCGGTGTGGACTGCTCTCGCCGACCTGGGGCTGGGATATGCCGGGGACGATGAGGGGCTGACCTACGACAACCGTCTCATGGCCATGAATTTCAGCAAGAATTTCCAGACCATCATGATGTACAAGAACAACAACACAGGTGAGGACATAGGAGGCGAGGTGCAGGATATAGCCGATTTGGACGATTACAAGGCCGAGTCGGGGATGATGGACGTGACCGGAACGAGTGGTCCTTCATTCGACGACAGCCGTTACGAGTTCAATGCTTCCCACCTGCTCGCCGCGAACTGGCTTTTCAAGACTGGCAAGGATTCAGAACTGAGGGTGCAGTTGAACGGTTTCCATGACAACGAAAGGCGCCGCAGCCTGAGTTCAGTGTCGTACCTGACCATTGACGGAGAGCCTTCGGTGACGGAGGAATATGAGCTGGCGGATTTGCGCAACGAAGTGAAAGGGGAACTGTGCTATACCCTGAATTCAGAGCGCAACTACCTGAGGAGCAGAACGAGGGTGTATGCGGACTGGAATTCGACTTCCGGTGAGGCGCTGTGCAATGATGTCTCCACTTCCCTCATGTACAAGACATACAAACGCGTACTGTCCGAGGACCTGACTTTCTCCCATACCACTTCAAGCGGTGATGTTCTGCAGTTCGTGTCGTCCACCGGAAATACCTGGCTGCCGGGGCAGTTGCTTGCTCTCGACGGCAGCGTGCAGCAGCTCGACATGAACCTTTTCTCGACGAGCAACGCTTTCAGCTTCAACAAGAGGATAGGCCGCCAGTCCCTGAAAAATACACTCGGTTTTGATTGTAAGTATCAGGGCGTCAATGGATTGAACTGGAGCTTCCTGAATCCGTATTGGAATCCGTCCCTTCAGTTAAGCTACGGTAGGCACAAGTTCTCGGCTTCGGTGAAGGTCAGCTATGCCTATCAGACCTACGAGGGGGAGTCAGTGGGACAGTTCTGGGCGGAACCGAGATTGTCGTGGAGATTCAAGCTTTCTCCGAAGTCGGAACTCAGTCTGGGCTATAGTCTCACGGCTAAAGCGCGTGAAGTGGGCAGCTTGGTGTCTGAGCCAACATATACCTCGTACCGCAATGTCTATGTGGGTACCGGCACGCCGGGAGTGCAGTTCTCGAATATCGTTACAGGCAGCTATTTGTACAGGAATCCGGTAAACGGCATCTTTTTCAATTTCAGACCGGTATATATCCGTACATCCGGGAATGTGCTGTATGAAAGTTCCCTCGTATCCGATGTCTACCTCAGGTCGGCGACGGACGAAGTCTATGATTCCGACACGTATATGTTGAACGCAAGGTTGGCAAAGACCTTCATCTGGGCCCGGACCAACGTGGGACTCAACGCTTACTGCAGTTCGACCGGATACAGCTTCATGTCGTCCGGGGAAGTCCGGGATGCGAGGCTGAATATAAACTCGTTTTCGCTTGACTATTCCATGCGCCCTGCCAGATGGCTGTCGCTTGAGGGTAAGTCCGGGGTCAGGATGAGCTGCAATACGCTCAGCGAGGGAGGGGAGAGCGGCAGCCTGTTTACCGATTGGTCACATTTCCTTGAATTGCACTTCGTTCCGGCTTCCGGCTGGATGCTTTCGCTGAACAATGAACTTTATCAAAGCAATGACGACAACGGTCTGAATTATTTCTGCGACCTTTCCCTGTCATACAAGACGGGGCGTTGGGAAATTTCCCTGCTTGTACGCAATCTGCCCGGAAGTTCGGAGTACAGGTATGAGACCGTGTCTGCCAGCTTGTATTCCTACCGGCTGAGCTATCTGCGTCCGAGGGAGGCTTTGTTGAAATTCAGCATAGATTTTTGATTCATTGTGTCTCCTGCAGCCTGTAACCTTCTCCGCGTACATTCTCTATCCTGATGCGGGCATCCTTGGCGAGTTTGTGCCTGAGTCTTGACACGAGTACCTGAAAACTGCGGGTGCAGAAGAAATCATCGTCACCCCAAAGGTCGAGCAGTATTTCTTTTGTGGGGACCACCGACCCGCGTTTCTCACACAGCCTGCGGAGTATTTCGCTCTCCCTGTTCGGAAGTTCGCAGCTGGAGGATTCGGGTCTGTAAGTAAGGATGCGCCTGGCAGAATCAAAACTGTAGTCTCCGATTTCTACAATTTCCCCAGCCTTGTGCGCAGCCCTGGACCTTCCGAGCAGGGCTGTCATTCGCGCTATCAGCTCCTTCATGCCGAAAGGTTTTCTCAGATAGTCGTTCCCTCCGGCCTGAAATCCCTCCACCGCATCGTCCGCCGAACTTTTTGCCGTGAGGAACAGCACAGGCGTATCCGCATTGTCCATCCTTATCCTGCGCACCATGTCGAGACCGGACATTCCGGGCATCATTATGTCGGTGACGAGTATGTCAGGGGAGAGGCTGAAGAACTTTTCGAGTCCGGAAACGCCGTCTTGTGCGATTTCCACGCTGAAATTCTCAGCCTCAAGGGAGTCTTTCACTATTCTTGCGAGCGTTGGCTCGTCTTCCACGAGCAGTACCTTTATCCTATCCATTTGGCAATTCTATTGTGAATGAAGAACCCTTGCCGGGTTCGCTCCTGACGCTTATTTTTCCACCGTGCCCGGCGATGATTTCCCGTGCGAAGAACAGTCCTATGCCGTAGCCTTTCACGTCATGTTTGTCGCCGGTGTGAACCCGGTAGAACTTTTCAAATATATGCGCAAGCTCTTTTGCGGCCATTCCTATTCCGTTGTCGCTTATTTCAACCAGAATCTTGCGCCCGGACATGCGGGCTTCCACGTTTATTTCCACGCTTTTCCCGGAATATTTCACTGCATTGTCGAGCATGGTTGCGAATACCAGAGACATCAGTTTTCCGTCGATGTCGGCTTCGAGGCTTTCCGGTTTTACCGACACGCTGATTCTGCAGGTTTTGCCCGCATTCATCCTCGCGTCTGCCGCTGCCTGTTCGAGCAGGGGGCGCAGTGCCGTTTTTGTGCGATTGGGATGTCTGTTTCCCGCTGTCGTGGAGAGTATGGTGTCCACCATCCCTCCGAGCTTGCCGAGTTGTTCGCGTATGATGCCGAGATATTCCTCCCGTCTGTCTGCGTCATCGGCCATGCCGCATTCGAGCATGGCGTCATTTGCCGCGTAGGCCACCGCTATCGGGGTTTTGAGCTCGTGCGTCATGTTCTGGGTGAAATCCGACTTCATCACTTCCAGCTCCCTCTGTTTCCGGACCGTCTTGCCCATTAAGCAGAATGCGGCTGCGATGAGAACCAGCAGGCCTGCGGAAATCGCGATGCTTCCGCCCATTTTCCCGAATATATACTTTGTTAGCGGAGCGTAGCTGAAAGTATAGTAACCGTCGAAAAAATGGGAATTTATGTTCTGTGTCCTTCCCTCCGGGACCGGAACTTCCTCGTCTTCTTCCATGATTGAGAATGCCAGACTGTATTCCAGTCCGTGCAGTCCTGCACTGTCGAGAAGCGGTCGCAACTTACTGTCCATCCTATCTACATTCGGGGCAGAGAGCTTCATTTTCGAGGAAAGGTCGCCGGCTTTGTAGACGCTGACGGAACGCGGCATTATTTTCAAGGTATCCATGCTCACGGATATTATTTTCGAGGAAGAGCCTGCCGCGTAGAACCTGAGTGTATCCGTCTGTTCCTCCATAATACCTTTGAGATATTCTTCCACCTCCACCTGCACGACAGACAGGTCGATTGTGGACATCAGGGCTTCCTTAGCCGCTTTGTAAACCCCATGCAGCCAGTAACTTTCGTAGCACCCGACCGCGAGCAGGCTCACGACGGCGATTATGCTTATCGTATGTTTCTTGAAGAAGCCCATGGACTACATCAGCAGCGGGGATATTTCCTGTCCATGGTCCTGCTTTTCCCGCAGTTCGGTAGAGGATATGTCCTTTATCGGGGCATCCATGAGTCTGATTCCGGCACATGACGCGCCGTTTCCGCTGGTGCGTTCAATTTCTGCCAGCACTTCGCGCCTGAGTTCTTCATAATCGTAGCCGTTGCGGGGATAGACCGCCAGCCCGTATTCCTCGATTATGCGACGGCCTTCCTTCCATTTGAGTATGTCCTTGAGGTTGTCGGCTCCTATAACGAGGGTGAATTCGTTTTCCGGTTCCCTCTTTCGCAGAGCGTCCAGGGTGCGTATGGTGTAATGCGGTGGACTCATGTGCATTTCGATGTCGTCCACTATGACCTTCAGTCCGTTGTGTCTGGCCACCGCTTCCTTCGCCGCTTTGAGACGTTCATCCGCGTTCAGTGCCTTTTCCGCACTCTTGAAGGGGTTTTGCGGCGATACTATAAGGTAAACGAGGTCAAAATCCGGGAAATTGCTGAGATATTCCATGATTGCCAGATGACCGATGTGCAGGGGGTCAAAAGACCCCGGATATACGGCTATGCGCATAAGAATTCATTGACGATGTTTTCCGCTTCACGCAAGGTTTCGTCGAGCCTGTCGTTTATGAGTTCGCGGTCGAACCGCCCGCGGGCGAATTCTATTTCCGATTCGGCCTTTCCCACCCTTTCGCGTATGGCTTCCTCGCTGTCCGTACCCCGCTTGCGCAGACGCTGTTCGAGCGTCGCTATGTCCGGGGGCAGTATCAGTACGCTAAGCGCGTCAGTTCCGAAATATTTTTTCAAGTTTGCTCCGCCCTTTACATCTACGTCGAACAGTATCACGTGTCCTTTCGCCCAGATGCGTTCCACTTCCGATTTCAGCGTGCCATAGAAACGGTCGCGATATACTTCTTCGTGTTCCACGAAAG
The DNA here is from genome assembly GCA_964582235.1 of uncultured Muribaculaceae bacterium. Classification (GTDB taxonomy): domain Bacteria; phylum Bacteroidota; class Bacteroidia; order Bacteroidales; family UBA932; genus Cryptobacteroides. The sequence continues at coordinate 12,115 of CAZOQW010000041.1, forward strand.
CGTCTTCGGCGATCAGTTCCCGGAAACGCTCCGCGCTCATGAAGTAGTATTCCCGTCCGTCCTGTTCTTCGCCTCTCGGCGGTCGCGATGTCGCAGATATGGAGAATTCAAATTCGGGATGCAGACCCAGCAGATGCCCGACTACCGTGCTCTTGCCGGCTCCCGAAGGAGCGGAAAATATTATAACCTTGCCATTCATCTCGTGCGGTTTTCCGCAAATTTACGCAGAAGCCGAGAGCAATGCAAACAAACTCGTTTGATTTGCATTGCCGAGGCGCAGCCGTAAATGTAGCGTTAGCTAAATTTACGCAGAAGCCGAGAGCAATGCGAGCAGGCCTGTTGATTTGGTGTTCCAAATAGTTTTACTACCTTCGTAATATTAGAACTTGCCAAGCCTCTTGACAATGCTCAAATCGGCGGGGCGTTTTTTATTAACTATGAACCATGTACTATGAAAACGAACTTCACAAACCCTATTCCTCTCCTGAACAAATCGTTCAAATACTATTCTTCCGCATGGATGATAAAAGAAGATCTTTCTTTGTCCTTAGAAACTTTATTTTTACATTTGTGGTCGGAAAAATTTGCAATTATTCCGACTTATTATAGGGTAATTTTGATATGCAAAACACGGTAGAACAGAATATTAAAAGAAAGATAACCTACGCAAAGTATAACGAGGTGTTTTTCGTTTCATCGTTTCCACGATTCAACGAGGAATATGTAACCAAACTTCTTGCACAATTTGAGAAAGAGGGTCTGATTACACGGATTGCAAAAGGTATATATGTAAAAGCCCGAAAGACACGGTTCGGGGTGGTATATCCTCCAGTTTTTGAACTAGTCAGAGAGATTGCCAAGAGGGACAAAGCCCGGATAATCTCCACGGGAGATACGGCTGCCAACAAATTGGGCTTTTCTACCCAAGTCCCGGTGAATGCCTGTTTCCTGACATCGGGATCATCCAGAAAATTGGTGTTGGGTGGCAGGACGATTACCTTGAAACATGCCTCTCCGAAGAATTTCGCATATCGAGGGAAACTGATGCCAGAATTGGTGCAGGCCCTTCGCAGCATCGGAGAAAATAACATTACCGAGGCGCACGAAAAAAAAGTGTCGCAGTTATTGCACGAGACCCCGGAGGAAGAAACCATTGAACACGACCTTC
>CAZOQW010000042.1:0-12997 GCA_964582235.1 uncultured Muribaculaceae bacterium
GTAGCGATGCGCAGCGGCCGGGGACGAAGTCTTCTTATCGGAAAACGTCACTGGCTGGCCTGTGCGATAGCGCAAGCGAAGCCGTAGGCGTGACCCCGACACGCCGTCATGCTCCCTGGGGAATGGATACAAGCAGACTGAGGGGTTCCCTGCACAGCAGGCTCGCCGTCAGGCGGGCGGCATAGCAATGCGCAGCGGCCGGGGACGAAGTCTTCTTATCGGAAAACGTCACTGGCGGGCCTTTGCGACAGCGCAAGCGAAGCCGTAGGCGTGGCCCCGACACGCCGTCATGCTCCCTGGGGAGCTGGCTGCGTCAGCAGGCTGAGGGGTAAAACGAAAATAGGGAGCCAAGCTCCCTATTTTTGTTAGACCGTCATGATGTCCTTTTCTTTCTGGCTGACGTGATTGTCCACAGCCTTGACCCAGTTGTCGGTGAGTTTCTGTACTTCTGACTCGGCTTCCTTCTCGGCATCCTCGGACAGGCCTTCGTTCTTCTGAGCCTTCTTCAGGAGATCGATTCCGTCGCGACGGGCATTGCGGATAACAATCTTGGCGTTCTCGCCGGCAGCCTTGGCTTTCTTAATGAGTTCCTTGCGACGGTCCTCGGTAAGCGCGGGCACCGTGCAACGTATCACTTCGCCGTTATTCTGGGGAGTCATTCCGAGATTGGCGTCAATGATGGCCTTCTCGATCTTGGGAATCATGCTTTTCTCCCACGGCTGGATTGCAAGGGTCTTGGCATCCGGAGTAGTGATGGAAGCCACTTGCGCAACAGGAGTCGGGGTGCCGTAATAATCGACACTGACACCATTGAACACCGCAGGGTTTGCCTTTCCGACGCGGTAAGTCTTAAGATCTTCCTCAAGGAAGTTCACCGCTTCTTTCATCTTGACATCGGTCTGGTTGACGATGTCCTTTGCTCTTTCTGTCAACATATCTTATCCTAATTGTTATGCATGAACCAGTGTCCCGATTTTTTCGCCGGACAGGAGCCGGGTCAGGTTGCCCTGCTGCTCCACATTGAACACAACCACGGGGATGGGGCCCTGCTCGCAAAGGGCGAAAGCCGTAGCATCCATCACCTTGAGCTTGTCCGCAAGGGCCTTGTCGAAAGTCAGCTCATCGTACTTCACGGCGGCAGGATCCTTTTCAGGGTCAGCAGTATATACACCGTCCACACGAGTGCCCTTCAGCAACGCGTCCGCCCCTATTTCAAGAGCCCTCAACGCAGCACCGGAATCGGTGGTAAAGAAGGGATTGCCCGTACCTCCGGCAATCAGAGCCACTCCCCTGCGCTTCAGCACGGCAACGGCATCCTCACGTCTATAATAATGTGCAATGGGCTGCATCGGAGTTGCGGTAAAGACTTCGGCCTCCACTCCTTCACTGCGCAATGCGCACGCGAGTCCGAGGGAATTTATGACTGTGGCAAGCATACCCATGCGGTCGCCGGTAATCCTGTCGAAACCCTTGCCTACACCCTGCAGGCCCCGGAAAATATTGCCTCCACCATTGACTATTGCTATCTGATGTCCGGCTTTCACGGCCTGGGCGATCTCAGAGGCATAACGAACCAGACTCTGGCCGTCAACGCCCTTGCCTTCCGAGCCTCCAAGGCTCTCGCCGCTCAACTTTAGAAGTACTCTCATATAACAGAATTTGAAGAACAAAAATATCCGAAAATTATGGAATTTGCAAGATAAGGGCTATATTTGCAACCTGTGGATTAAGACATCTGAGACTAAATATCACAAAAATGTTTATATTCAATTCATCTATTGGCAAGAAATTCATTCAGGCTGTCAGCGGAGCTTTTCTGATCCTATTCCTGCTGTTGCACAGTGTTATCAACTTCTTCTCGGTGATTGACTCATTCACCGGAAAGTTCGGTGTCGTGGCCCACGACGACAAACTGTTCTCGGCTGGTGACGGCCTTTTCAAATTGGGTTGCGACTTCATGTCCACTGCCGTGATAGACATCATGGTACCCATTCTGGCCCTCGGTTTCGTAGTACACATCCTTTATGGTATCTGGCTGTCCATCAAGAACCTGACGGCACGCGGAGGCTACAAGCGTTACGAAGTGTCCAGCAAGGCTGCCGCAGACTCATGGGCTTCGCGCAACATGCTCGTGCTCGGTCTCCTCTTGATTCTGGGCATAGCCGTTCACCTCACCCATTTCTGGGCCAAGATGCAGCTGCCTGAAATGTTCGGCATCGGCACCCTCGAGGAGAATCCCTACGTACTCCTGACCGCAACTTTCGGCAAGTGGTATTTCCTCGTGATCTACCTCGCATGGTTCGTGGTACTCTGGTTCCACCTCACCCACGGTTTCTGGAGCATGTTCCAGACTGTCGGCTGGGACAACAGCATCTGGTTCAAGAGACTTAAAGTTATCGGCGTGATAGTGGCAACACTGATCTGCCTGCTCTTTGTCGCTACCGCAATCAACGGCTTCGTTCAGGCGCAGATAATGGCGTAATACAGAGATTTTTGCTTTTTCAGAATATTTATTTTACCTTTGCGACCCCTATTTTGTGTAGGGATCGCAATTTTTTATCAACTAATTAAAGATCAAGACAGTGGACACACAAAGCTACAAAACTGTGTCGCTCAACAAAGCGACTGTAGACAAGCAGTGGGTTGTCATTGACGCGACTGATCTCGCACTTGGTCGTCTCGCTTCTCGCGTGGCTCTCGTGCTTCGCGGCAAGACCAAACCGGGCTACACTCCCCATGTGGATTGCGGCGACAACGTAATCGTCGTAAACGCAGAGAAGGTTGCCTTGAGCGGAAAGAAGATGACCGACCGCGTGTATGTTCGCTACACCGGCTATCCCGGTGGACAGCGCTTCACCACACCTAAGGAGATTCTCGAGAAGAGACCCACTGAACTTGTAAGGAGAGCCGTAAAGGGTATGCTCCCCAAGACCCGCCTCGGAGCCGATCTGCTCGGAAACCTGTTCATCTACGCAGGACCTGAGCATCCTCATCAGGCACAGAACCCTAAAGTTATTAAGTTGGACGAAATTTAAACAGAGCAAATGGAACAGACACACGCCCTTGGAAGACGTAAAGCAGCTGTAGCTCGCGTTTATCTCACGCCCGGCAAAGGCAACGTTGTTATCAACGGACGCACCCTCGAGAACTATTTCCCTCTCGAGTCCCTGCGTTACGTTGTAAACCAGCCTTTTGAGGTTACCGGCACCGCCGGCCAGTTCGACGTAAAGATCACCCTCTGCGGTGGTGGCGTCAAGGGACAGGCTGAGGCTGTGCGTCTCGGTATCGCCCGTGCCCTTTGTGAGGTGGACAGAGAAGCATACCGTCCTGCACTCAAGGCCGCCGGATTCCTCACCCGCGATGCCCGCGAGGTAGAGCGCAAGAAACCCGGTCAGCCCGGTGCACGTCGCCGCTTCCAGTTCAGCAAACGTTAGTTATCGTTGTATTTACGGCACAGCAGTGGTCGCTCGCCAGAGAGCACAAATCCTTTCATCGGGATTGCCCTGCTGCGGAAAAGGCCGGAGACCGGCAGGTCCGTTACTCCGCCTTGATGAAAAGAGACCCCGACAGATTCGGGGACAGTTTACAAAACAGATAAACAGAAAATGTCACGTACAAATTTCCAGGAATTGCTTGAGGCAGATGTACATTTCGGACATCTGGCCAGAAAGTGGAACCCCAAGATGGCTCCCTACATCTTCGATCAGAAGAACGGAGTCCATGTGATCGACCTGCGCAAGACTGTTGTCAAGATAGATGAAGCCGCCGAAGAGCTTAAGCAGCTCGCAAAGTCCGGACGCAAGATTCTTTTCGTGGCTACCAAGAAGCAGGCAAAGGATATAGTAAAGGAGAAGGCAACTGCAGTCAACATGCCTTCTATCACCGAGCGTTGGGCCGGTGGCATGCTTACGAACTTCCCTACCATCCGTAAGGCAGTCAAGAAGATGTCCACCATCGACAAGATGAAAGAGGACGGCACCTTCGACAAGCTGGCCAAGAGAGAGCGTCTCCAGGTAGACCGCCAGAGGGCCAAGCTCGAGAAGAACCTCGGCTCCATCCGCGACATGAGCCGTCTCCCCTCGGCACTGTTCATCGTTGACGTGCAGAAGGAGATCAATGCAGTCAAGGAAGCCAATCGCCTGAACATCCCGGTATTCGCAATGGTTGATACTTGTTGCGATCCCACCCCTATTGATTATGTAATACCGGCCAACGACGACTCAACGAACTCGATCGAGTGCATAGTCAATATCCTTTGCGCAGCTATCCAGGAAGGTCTTAACGAGCGTAAGCTCGAGAAGGACAAGGAGGCAGCTGCAGGAGAGGACAGCCCTAAGGGCTCATCCCGCAAGCTCCGCTCCCGCAAAGGGGCCAAGGCAGCCGAAAACACCGAGGTGGCAGCTGCAGCAGCACCCGCCGCTGAGCCTGTCGCCCCTGCAGTTGAGGCAAAGCCCGCCGCTCCGGCAGCAGAAACCGCAGAAGCTAAGGCCGAATAAGAATTAAAGTTCCATTTAGTTAGTTAGAAGAATATAATATGGCAATTACAGCAGCAGACGTAATGAAGTTGCGCAAGATGACTTCAGCTGGTATGATGGACTGCAAGAAGGCCCTCGAGGAGGCCGAAGGCGATTTCAACAAAGCCATCGGCATTATCCGCGAGAAAGGTAAACTCGTGGCAGCAAAGCGTGCTGACCGTGAGACTTCAGAGGGAGCTGTCAAGACTCGCGTAAGCGAAGGCAAGGCTCTCATCGTATGTCTCGGCTGCGAGACCGACTTCGTGTCACGCAACGCAGATTTCCAGAACCTTGCTGACGCCATCGCTGATGTGGCAATCGCCCAGTGCCCCGCTGACCTCGAGGCTCTCAAGGCCTGCAAAATGGCTGACGGCTACACCGTAGCTGAGGCCGTAGAAGCCCAGACCGGCAAGACCGGTGAGAAGCACGTGCTCGCTTACTACGCACTCGTTGAGGCACCTTTCGTATGCGAGTATGTTCACACTCTCAACGGCAAGCTCGGTGCAATCGTCGGCTTCAACAAGCCCGTACCCGCAGAGCTGGCAAAAGGCATCGTAATGCAGGTTGCATCCATGAACCCCGTTGCGGTTTCACGCGAGGAGTGCCCTCAGGAGGTTATTGACAACGAGCTGAAGGTCGCTGTCGAGAAGACCCGCGAGGAGCTGGTTCAGAAGGCAGTGAACGCTGCCCTCGACAAGGCCGGCATCAATCCCGCACACGTTGACAGCGAGGAACACATCGAGTCCAACACTGCCAAGGGATGGCTCACCGCCGAGCAGGCTGACAAGGCACGCGAAATCATCAAGACCGTCAGCGCCGAGAAAGCAGCCAACCTCAACGAGCAGATGGTGAACAACATTGCCAACGGACGTCTTCAGAAGTTCTTCAAGGAGCAGACGCTCATGGAGCAGGAGTACCAGATGGGCGACGGCAAGCAGTCCGTAAAGGAAGTTGTCGCAGCCGTTGACAAGGAGATCAAGGTTCTCGCTTTCAAGCGTTTCTCACTGAACGACTGATCGGTCCTTTAGGAATATGAAAAACCGGCCTTTTCGGGCCGGTTTTTTTGTTAGACGGCAGGCAAGGACGGTACGCCCCGTCACTCTTGGATTCGACCAATCCGTGTTACTTATATCACGGATTTTTGTACTTTTGCGTTTGGATTGAGGCAACTCTTTCCAAGACATACGAAAGAAGAAGAAGCGTTATGTTTATCCTGTACTTGAAAACGTAGGAAATTTTCAAATTGGATACAAGGATAGCATAGTGGTTCTCACGCTATAGCGTGGGCTGCTATTGTTACATCTGTATCCAAGGTTTCCTACGACCTTCAAGTAAAGAGTGTGACATTCAGTTCCACGCTTTTCAACTTAACAATGCTCTCCATGGAACTGAGGATAGCGTAATTTGATTTTTATGTTTTCTACGATTTGTTTCATCATCTCCATTATTTGCTTCATCTGTACATTTTGGTGTCATGCAGGATTAAAAGCCGGGGATCCTATAGATTATCCCGGGTATATGTTTTCTCCAATATTATCTTCTATACCGTGGATAAGTGGATTTATCTTAGCAGTAATACCTGAATGCTTGGTTTTTGGTATTGCATGGTATTGGATGTTCTTAATTAATATTCTTATTGTCATTATCTTAGGACCAATAATAACTAAATTTTACTTGGCCAAACTGGCAAGTGGTAAAGGATTAGGCATGGATGCCTTAATTTCTCTTATAGTAGCTATAGTTCTTTTAATTATAGGGATCATATTTCGACCTTAATTTTAAACCTCAAGACAAAGGAAAGGCCTGTTGGTGAGATGGCGGATTTGAGCAACGGCGGCTGGGTGAGGTGCTGGAAAGCAACCTTGCCGCACTGAAAAAGTAACGCGGTTCGCCAACTTCGGCAATGCGTACCCCTCAAAAATGCTTGCGTACCCTAAAACGGGGTACGCAAAATTGCAAATAGCTAAGTGCCAGCTGATTATAAAATTATAATTTCAGGGAATGACGAAGTCCGGAAAAATAGCAATTTTCCCGGCATCTCCGGCATTGACCGAATGGCTGGACGGAAGTAGCAGTTCGGTTCCGATAGGGGCGTAATCCGGACAGCTGGGTCAGCAGAATACACCATACCCTATTGCTCCGCCAACTGATCGAACACCCGAATAAGTTCGGCACGGGTGGCGGCGGGGTCGGACAACAAGGCCCTGAGCTCGGCGAGTCGACGGGCATTTTCGCTCCACGGTATCCAGAGTTTCAGATAGCCGTCCGGACCGTACTTTTTGTAAAGATGGCTGATTGCCCTGTCCATCTGCTCCTCCGGCGAAAATTCCGGATATACCGACATCCCGTATTGGAGCGTGCGCCGGATAATGGTGTCGGTGTCGATGAGCCTGTCTGCTTCCGCCACGATTTTCCCGTAAATCGACCTCGGTTCGCCGTCCTTGGAAGCGCGATGGTCCTCGGCAGCCTGCGCAATGAGTTCTATCTGTTCATTGTCGAACCACTGCCGCAGAGTTTCGTCCGCCCTGATAATCTTGCCGGAATCGATATGGTGATTCTCCTTGCCGTTTATCCTTCCGAGGTCATGGCATGCGGCGGCAACAAAGATGATTTCCGGGTCCAGTTCCGCTTTCAGCCCGGAGGGCGCGCGGTCGTACAAATCCATGGAGTTATCTATCACAGCCAGTGCGTGATCCTCGCGGTGGGCGGCATCGAAGGCCGCATAAGCCGGCACTACGGTACCGTAAACGTATTCGGCTATCGCCTGACGTATTCCCCTTTTCACCTGCGCATCGCTACACTGCCCGCCCGACGGTGAGCCTGCAAGCACAGAAGTTCCTTCGTAAACTTTCATAAATACAAAAAACTCCTGCGTAAAATGCAGGAGTTCAGGTGCCCGGGGTCGGACTCGAACCGACACATCTTTAAGGGATAATGGATTTTGAGTCCATCGCGTCTACCAATTCCGCCACTCGGGCCAAAAATCAAAGGACTGCAAAGGTATTCAAAATTCACGATTTATCAAATATTTGATGTATATTCGCTGTCTATGAGCCCTAAAATTTTCGTAGTCTACGACCGCAACGTCGAAGCGTTTGCGCGGAAAGTCGCACCGCCGGACAGTCCTATGCTCGCAATCACCGCAGATGAGGAACACAAAACAATAGACAGCGTCATGATGATTTGCCGTTGGCTTCTTGAACAGGGAGCCGAGCGCTCTTCCGTTGTGTATGCTGTAGGCGGTGGAGTGACTACGGACATGGTGGGATTCGCAGCCAGCATATACAAGCGTGGAGTGAGGTACATCAACTATCCCACCACGTTGCTCTGTCAGGTGGATGCCGGTGTGGGCGGAAAGACGGGGGTCAATCTTGACAGCTACAAGAATATGATAGGGCTGACCCGCTTCCCTGCTGACACCCGGATAATCCACGGAGCACTGGAAACCCTTCCGGAAAGGGAATTGCGCTCCGGTGCCGCAGAATTGCTGAAAACTTTCATTATCGATGACAAAAGCAATTACGCAAAGGCCGTCAAACTGCTTTCAACCAGACCAATAGACTTCGCAGCCCTGCACAAGTTAGTGCTTGAGGCCGCTGAAATCAAGAGGCGCATAGTGGACAAGGACCCCTTCGAGGGCGGTCTGCGCCGGGTACTCAATCTCGGACATACCTACGGTCACGCGATAGAATGGTACCAGCATACGCATCCCTGCGATGCTCCCCTGTCGCACGGTGAGGCTGTGGCGGTAGGCATAATCCGCGCAGCAGAGATTTCGGAGGCCATGCAGGTGGCGGAAATTGGACTCAGCGCAAGGCTGCGCGAGGATTTTCAGGCCTGCGGACTGCCCACGGAACTGCCTTGCCCGGAAGAGGAACTGCTCGCCGCCATACGGAATGACAAGAAAGTGGAAAACGGCAGGATACATTTCGTCCTCATACGCAAAATCGGTAAAGTAACGATTCAAGACATAGATGATTTGCACCAGTATTCAAAATAGCGGCTACAGCGAGATACTCGGTCTGCTCGCTGCTCCCCAGACGGAAATGGCCGAAATCCGTTTAGATTCCTGCACTCTGAGCGATGAGGAAATACAGGACCTGTTCGCCAACAGCGATGTCCCCCTCGTGGCTACCTGCCGCATAAGTCCGGCCCTGCCGGCTGCGGAATGTGAACGCAGGCTGAGACTGGCCATAGAAGCCGGGGCACGCTTCGCAGACCTCGAGATAGAGGCTCCTGCCCCGATGAGCAAGAATTTCCAAAAGCTCTGCCGGCACAACGGCACCGAACTGATACGCTCATATCATAACTTCGAGTGTACACCGGATGACGAGGAACTGCAAAAGGCCCTCGCACGCTGTTTCCGCTACGGGGCCGACATAGCCAAGGTCGTTACCACCTGTAACTCGGATGAAGACGCAAGCCGTATCGAAGCCCTGTACTCGCTTGTCCTGGAAGGGGTGCCTTCCATGCAGGGTCGGCTGATTGCCTTCGCGATGGGCGAAAAAGGCCGGGAAACACGCATGGAATGCCTGCGCAGAGGTGCACCGTTCAGTTATGCCTGCACTTCTTCCGAGCAGGCCACAGCCCCCGGGCAATGGACCACAAAGGAGATGTTCAAGCGGCTTTACAGCACGGACGAGAATGCCGGAGATTGCAGGTACAATGCGCGCAGAATGCGTATGCCGGCTTCCAAGAGCTTTGCCCAAAGGGCGATAATCGCCGCTGCGCTTGCGGAGGGAACTTCACATCTTGGCGGCTACAGTCCCTGCGACGATTCCGAGGCCGCAATAGAACTTGCACGCAGACTCGGTGCTAAAGTGGATATTTCCGAGGACGGCAGTCTGCTCACTATCAAGGGTATAGGTCCCGTCAAGCCGGGTTGCCTCGAAGGGCTGGATTCGCTTGAAACGGGAGAGTCGGGACTGCTGACCCGGCTGATGATTCCGCTTGCAGCTGTGCTCGGGCCCGGGGAATTTACCATAAACGGCCGTGGCAGTTTGCTGCGCAGGCCCCTTGCTTCGGCATCCGACATCATGGCGGCTTTCGGAGTACTCGTTGCCGGATTGGAGAAACACGCAAACCACGAGGTCTATATTCCCGCCAAGGTCAGCGGACGCTTGATTCCGGGACGGGCAGACATACCGGGCAGCGGCGGTTCACAACTGATTTCAGGTCTGCTGATGGCCCTACCCTTGTGCGGCTCCGATTCCGAGCTACATGTCAATGAGCCGAAAAGCCTGCCCTATATGTACATCACGCTTGACGTTCTGAAACGTTTTGGGGTCAAGACCCGCAGCGAGATGGAGGGGGACGCGGAATTGCTTGAGACCGGAGATTGGTCAGAGTGCAGCGGAGTACTTTTCAAGATACGTGGCGGTCAGCGTTATTCAGCGGCCGATTTCGAGATAGAGAGCGACTGGAGCGCTGCTGCGAACTTCCTCGTGGCCGGGGCCGTGTTCGGCAGCGTTGAAATCAACGGGCTCGACATGCAGTCCTTGCAGGCAGACCTGAGCATAATTGATGTTTTGGTAGAGGCAGGAGCCGTGGTTTCGCAGCTCGAAGACGGCTGCGTCAGCGTGCGCAAAGCGCCGCTGGAGGCCTTCGAAGAAGACCTCAACCACGCTCCGGACCTGTTCCCCATAGTGGCCGTCCTCGCAGCGTTCTGTGCCGGGGAAAGCCGCATCCACGGTGTGGGCCGCCTTGCCTCCAAGGAATCCGACCGGGCATCGGCCATAGTTGAAATGCTGAGCAAAATGGGAGTAGAAGCAAGCATCGAGGGAGATACCATGACAGTCTGCGGCGAAAGTCTGAGTTCACGACTGCTCAACGGGCGGCTGCTCAAGGGCGGCGACTACACTTCGCGCCACGACCACCGCATGGTCATGGCGCTCAAAATCGCCTCTATCGGAGCCGACAGCCCCGTCGTCATCGACGACGAGACCTGCGTCGCCAAGTCTTTCCCGGAATTTTTGGAATTGTTCGACGAAGAAATTACCGTCTGAACTCTGCCTATGCCTTGGATTCCTCGGGAGTTGTCCCGGCGGCAGCCTCTTGCGTCTAAACGCTTTCAGGCCACCCAACCTCTGCAATAGCTCGGCTTGAACCTCCTCTGCTACCGAAGCGGCCTCAACGGGCTTTGCAACTTCGGAGGCAGTCCATTCGGCTTGAACTTCCTCTGCTTTCGGAAATGCCTCAACAGGCTATACAGGGTATTGCAACCCCAGCAACAGGCTCCTGACTAAGGCTCCTCAACAGGCTCTGCTGCTACGGGGTCGCCACCGCCCTCGCTCTTGAGCGTCACGATGCACGCCTCATGCCCCGTGGCGGGGATTATTTTGTCAATCAGGTCGCTCATGCGCAACTTGAGCGTGGCCGTGTTCACGCAGGGATGGCAGCCGAACCATTCACTGCCCAGAATATCCCTGTCTATCACGAGCTGCACCAAACCCCGGGTCTCGTTGATAAGCCCCATGGGCGACACCGCACCGGGATGTATGCCCAACAGTCCGGACATCTGTTCCTCGCCCGCGAAAGACAGCCTGGCGATGCCGAGTTCCTTGGAGAGGAACTTGGTCTTGAACACCTTGTCGCCCGGCAGCATCAGCAAATAGAACTGCGTCTGCTGCCTGTTGCAAAGAAACAGGTTCTTCCAGACCGGAGCCCCGAGTTCCGCCTCCACCGCAGCACATTCCTCCATGGTAAATGCCGCATCATGCCTTAACGTCTCATATTGTACCCCAAGGCCGTCCAAAAACTCATAAGTGCGCCTTTCCGCTTCGCTCTCATGCCCCACACAGGGCGGATGTCCCATATAATGTTCCATTGTCCGTTCAATTTTCCGGGCACAAAGATACGGCAAAACTAACCTTGTTGTAGCGTAGGCACCGGCTTACTGGTGGCGACAAGCCAAGGCCTGTTACAATTCCAAATTAAGGGATATTTCTTCAAATCTAACACTGGAATCCCAAAGAAATTCATCCGCTACATTGACATCCGGCAACAAGAAATCTTCTTTTTCCGGATGCAGTTTTAATATTTCTTCATCACTAATGGATAAACGATTACGTATTTTCTTGAAAAACTTGATTTCCGAGTATTCAATACGTTCATCCGCATCGATGGTTTTAAAAGCCAAGTCAACAATAAAGAGTTGCTCGGATTGTGACAGAGTTGTTTTGGACAACTCCTTCAGATAGTTGTTCAAGAAGAATGCGCCATTTTCGTTGATTGCCGTAATCCATTCATTAAGGTATGGTTCGATTTCAATCTTTGAAAACTCCTCATACTCCGAACCGAGACGTTTTACCATCTCTATCTCCTCTTTTGCTATTTCACCGTCACAGGCCAGACAGCAAAATATTGTCTTTAAATACAATACGGTTTTTTCCATCTTTCTTCCTATTTAAATTCGACACATTATCTTTCACCATCCATTTGTTCTTTTATTTTTCTGTACCTCTCCAATTCGCTAAGGCTTAAAGATGGCCGTGTTTCTTTGATGGCCGTGCGCAACAAATCCATAGTGATTTTACTACGCGACTTTAACGCTGCTCTCGAGGCATCATTGATTATCAGTTGAATGTCCGCTGAGACATAATTGGCTGTAAGCATAGCCAGTTCCTCATAATCCAATCCAAAATCATACGGACGGTCCTTGAGATATAGTTTGAAAAGGGCTTTCCTTGCATTCAAGTCCGGCACCCCGATATAATATTTCTTGTCTAATCGGCCGGCCCGAAGAATAGCAGGGTCTATGGTATGAGGGTAATTGGTCGCACCGATTATGAAAACGCCTTTTTCACCTGTTCTGTCCATCTGTGCGAGCATTTCATTGACGGCACTTCTGGACATTTCATGCACATTACTCTCCCTGTTAGGCACAAGCTCGTTGATTTCATCGATGAATATAATGGTAGGGGCCTTTTCTTCCGCTTCCTTAAACATATTTGCGATATTCTCTTGCGAAGCATTGACCCACCTGCTTTTTAGGGCCGCAGGCGTGACGCACATGAAATTAAAGCCGACTTCTTCCGCAAAATGTTTGGCGAAGAATGTTTTTCCGCATCCCGGCGGGCCATACAAGAGCATTCCGTTGGGTATCGTTACTCCATATCGTTTATATTCTTCCGGATGATGCAGAGGTTCGATGACTTCTTCACGTAACAGTGCTTTCAATTCTTCCATGCCGGCAATCGCGTCAAACCCCTTTCCCGCTTTCTTAGGTGGCTTGGCTTGCTTTGTTTCTTTCGAAGAAGAATCCGGATGAATTTTCTTCCGGGTAGATTGTCTTTCCACTTTCAGTTCCCCGTTTATCGCCTTGATAAATTCTTCAGCGGACTGAAACCTGTCTTCGACATCGTATGAAAGAGCCTTGACGATGCAGTTTACCAGTTGTTCGTCCAATTCAAACTTCTCTATCTTGGGGATATCCAGTTCTTTTGCCCGTTCTTCCAGCAAGGCGTCAATCCGATCTTGTCTGT
>CAZOQW010000043.1:0-12782 GCA_964582235.1 uncultured Muribaculaceae bacterium
ACTTAAATATTAACTACTTATAAAATTGCGATTTTTTGAGTGACGAAGTCAGGAGAAAAGAAATACGATCTGTAATCTAAGATATAGGCGGAGCTTGACGGCCCCGCCTGTTTTTTCTCAATCCGGTCGAATATTTTGTTCAGCGCATGGCCTCCGTAGTGGGCTGCTTTCCATGCCAGTTTGAATTGCCCTCCTTCTGCTGTTTCCAGCCGGTAGCGCAAAATTTCCGGCCGCGCTTTCCAATATCGTTCGTTTGATTATCTTTGTACCGGAAAAATCGAATAAATCCAAATGAAAACCATAAGCAATAAGGAATTCGGAGGGGAGAGGCCGCTGTTCGCTTCCCATGACCTCCATCTGGACAACGTGACCATACTTGCCGGCGAATCCGGTATCAAGGAATGCAGCAACATAGTGGCTACCAACTGCCTTTTCGAGGGAAATTATCCTTTTTGGCATGTCCACGGCTTTTCCATACTCAACTGCCGTTTCGCAGTCGGGGGCCGTTCCGCGCTGTGGTATTCCGACAATCTTATCATGAAGGATACGGTCATAGACGCGCCCAAGATGTTCAGGGAGATGCACACTCTGGAACTGGAGAACGTGGTGATGAACGATGCGGACGAGGTGTTCTGGCGCTGCAACGGCATAAAGGTGAAGAACCTTGTGCTGCATGAAGGCACCTATCCTTTCATGTTCAGCAATGATATTTATGTGGACGGTCTGATTAGCGACAGCAAGTACGTGTTCCAGTACGTGAAGAACGTGGAAATACACAACGCCAAGATTACCACCAAGGATGCTTTCTGGGAGGTGGAGAACGTTACCATCTATGATTCCGAACTGGACGGGGAATATCTCGGCTGGCACTCCAGGAACCTGCGACTGGTGAACTGCCACATTTCCGGCGAGCAGCCGCTATGCTATGCGCACGACCTTGTTTTGGAGAACTGCACCTTCGACCCCGCTTGCGACAGGGCTTTCGAGTACAGCAGCGTGAGGGCCGACATACGCGGCAGTATCACAAATATCAAGAATCCGATGTCCGGACGCATAGAGGCCGATGCGATAGGTTCCGTGACCATCGACGAGAACATCAAGGCCCCCGGCGATTGCGAGATAGTTGTTCGCAAGTGAGCCTACGGCAAGCCCCAAAGGAAACGGCCCCGGAAGTCTGGACAGACTTCCGAGGCCGTTTTCCATGTATCGGCAGTCGTGCTTACAACTGTTCTACCATGCGGGTGAAGAGTTCGGACATGTGCTCTGCAGCAAGGTTGGCCTGCTTCACCACGTCGTCTCCGTCATTGAAGTTCTTTTCGATGTTCAGGAAGTTCGACATGTTCGTGACGACTGACATTCCGAATACCCTGATGCCGCAATGTCTGGCCACGATGACCTCCGGGATGGTGGACATGCCCACAAGGTCAGCCCCGACGGTGTGGAAGAAGCGGATCTCGGCGGGAGTCTCGTAGCACGGTCCGGTGGTGCCGAAATATACGCCCTTATGGACGGGCAGGCCCATTTCCGCGCATATTTTTTCGGCAAGTGCCTGCATTTTGAGGTCGTAGGCGCAGGTCATGTCGGGGAAACGGGGACCGAATTCCTCCATGTTTGGCCCTACGAGCGGGTTGGGCATCATGTTGATGTGATCGCGTATGATTATCAGGTCGCCGACCTTATAGTCCTGGTTGCAGGCTCCCGCAGCATTGGATACGAAAAGATATTCTATTCCAAGGCATTTCATTACCCGTATTCCTATGGTGACGAGTTCCATGGGATAGCCCTCATAATAGTGGAAGCGTCCCTGCATTGCCACAACGGTCTTGCCGCCGAGCGTGCCTATGATGAAATTGCCTTTGTGTCCTATGGCTGTCGATACAGGGAAGCCGGGGATTTCGCCGTAGGGAATTACTGTGGAGCCCTCTATCTTTTCTGCCAGCTTGCCCAATCCACTGCCGAGGACTATGCCCGCGATGGGCTTTTTGTCGCCGCACTTCTCCCGAATGTAATCGGCGCAGGTGTAGATTTTTTGTACTCTCTGGTCCATAGTTTTGTGTTTTATTTGAGCTTCTCAAGCATCTTGCGGGCTTGAGCGAGTATTTCCTTTTCTCCCGGTATTTCGCGGTGCCTCATGAGGAACTTGCCGTTGCAAATTACCGAGTCTATGCAGTCCGAATGTGCAGAATATACGAAATTCGCGAGGAAGGGTGCGGGGGAGAGGAAGAAACTGTTGTCCGTGTCGACTATGTTGATGTCGGCCACGGCACCTTCCTCGATTTTTCCGCCGTTGAAGTTCAGTGCCCTGGCTCCGTTCAGCGTCGCCATGTCCATGAGTTCGTGAAGCGGAAGTGCGGCCGGATCGTCTCTCCAGGCCTTCTGGAACAGTGCGGCCGTCTTCATGGCCTCGAGCATGTCCAGATTGTTGGAGGAGGCGCAGCCGTCGGTTCCGAGGCAGATGTTGATTCCGGCATCCCTCATCTCGTTGTAGCGGAAACGGTAGCCTGAGGCGAGTTTCGTGTTGGAATTTATGTTGTGTACGCAATGTACGCCGCGTTTGGCGAGAATCTCGATGTCTTTATCGTCTACCCACAGCGTGTGGGCGGCGAGCACCCTCGGTGAGAGTATGCCTAATCTGTCGAGATATTGCACCGGGCTCAGTCCGCCGTGTGCCGCCTTGCAGTCCTCCACTTCCTTGCGAGTCTCGCAGAGATGTATGTGCAGCGGGAATCCGTATTTTTCTGCAGTCCCGGCAGTCCAGAGCATCATTTCCTCGCTCACGGAATAAATGGCATGGAAGGCTATGGTGAAGATGAGTCCCTCGGGCAGTCCCTCGCGGAGCAGGTTTTCGCACTTGAGTATGCAGTGTTCCTTCTGCCGCTCGCTTTCCTCCTTGTCGCCCTTGTCCATTACGTCGTAGCCTGTGGCTATGCGCATACCCATTTCGGTGGCAGCCTTTATGGAACGGTCGAAGAACCAGTAGTGGTCATTGAAAGTGGTGGTGCCGGTGCGTATCATCTCTATGCAGGCTACCTTGGTGGCCCAATAGACGTACTCGGCATCGACATTGGCTTCTACGTCCCAAATGCGCTGTATCCATTCCTGGAACACTATGTCTTCGCCTATGCCCCTCATTAGGGACATGGGGGAGTGGGTGTGCATGTTCACAAAACCCGGGACCGCAACCTTTCCGCTGCAGTCCATAACCTCGATGTCGCCGGCGAGCTCCCAATGCGCAGATGATCCTCCCTCCTCTATCCTGCTGATTTTGCCTTTCTCTATCAGAATATCCCTGCTCTTGCCATCGAGTGTGACGTCTTTAAGAAGAATCGCGCTGTCCATCAGAGTTCATCGTAAGATCTTCCGTCCTCCGGGCCGTTGTCCGGAAATTCCCCGTTGAAACAGTTCACGCGGATGTAATCGATTATCTCGGCCAGACCCTCGGAAAACTTCTGGAAATCTTCCTTGTAAAGGAAAATCTTGTGCTTGTCGTAAGTATAAGAACCGTCGGAATTTGTGCGGCGCTTGCTTTCCGTAATGGTCAGGTAGTAGTCCTTGTTTCCCTTTGTGGACTTGACATCAAAAAAATATGTTCGTTTTCCTGCCCTGACAGGCTTGGAATATACGTCATCGCCTTCGCGGTTGTCGTATCTGTAATGATCGAAATCTTCTCTGTACATATGAGAATTTTAATGGTTAATTTCACAAAATTAAAACATTTTATGGATTACTTGTTATCTTTGCACGTCAATTTTGTTTGAAAGTATGCTCAACCGAAGAATTCTCCGCACCAAGGTATTCAAGGCGATTTACAGCTACGCGGAAAATCCCCGGATGACTCTCAAGGAAGCCGAGGCGGCACTCGAAATTTCTTGCGAGTCAGTAAGAGATTTGTACCTCTTCCTGCTTTCCGTGGTCGGACCCCTGACCGAGGAAGCCAGAAGCCGCATTGAAGCCGCACGCTCCAAGTTCAACCCGACAGAAGAAGAAAGGAATCCCAACATGCGCTTCGTCGAGAACAGGATAACGCCCTTGCTGATGGAAGATCCTGACTTCACCAAACTCGTGTCGAAGAAGAAATTTTCCTGGGACCAGTACGACGTGTTCCTGCGGCATCTGTACGAGTCAGTGCGCGAACGCAAGTATTTCCGCGACTATATGGACAAGGAGGAATGCACGATAGAGGACGATGCGAAACTGTGGTGCCGCATTTTCGAAAGGGAATTCGACAATAACCCGGAGTTGGACGAGATACTCGAGGACATGTCCATTTACTGGAATGACGACGTATATTCCGCAGTGATGCAGTGCAAGCGCAGCCTGAACGCCCTCGCAGGCGGGGAACGCTGGAATTTTCCCACGCTCTTCTTCACCGATGCGGACTGCCCGGCCGGACACGACAGCGACAAACTCTTCGTTTACAAGCTCCTGCGCACTTCCTACGCCCGTTTCGATGAGTACACCGAGAAGGTTGCGGAACTTACTCCCGGCTGGACAAAGGATCGCCTGTGCGCAACCGACCTGGCCCTGATCGTTTGTGGAATATCTGAGTCGGAGGTATATCCCAAAACTCCCATACGAATAATAATAAACGAATATGTTGAAATCTCGAAGTACTACAGCACCCCTGAAAGCAGTAGCTTCGTGAATGGATTATTAGACAAACTCATTAACAAACAACAAAACTGAAAATGAATCCGATTATTCTTCAGGCCCAACCCGCTCCTGGCAGTTCTGCCGCCATGTGGATATTTATCATCCTGCTCTTCGTGGTGATGTATTTCTTCATGATACGTCCCCAGCGCAAGCAGCAGAAAGCGCTCGAGGAGATGCGCAGCAATCTCAAGAAGGGTGACAAGGTCATTACCGCCGGTGGAATTTATGGCGTGATTGCCGATGTGGACGAGCGTACCGTGCTCATCAAGGTGGACGGCGAGACCAAGCTCCGCGTGGACAAGAGCTCTATCCAGCTCGATCCCACCGTTACAACCGAGGACAAGAAATAGGCAGTTCTCCCGATGAGGAGGTGGGCACAATTTATTCTGTGCCTGCTGTTGTCGGCAGGCATCTGGCTCATTCACAATCTCTCACAGAATTTTGTGAGCATTGTGAGTGTGCCCTTTGTTGCAGAAAGCAACATTGACGGGCGGGCCAGAATGTCTTCCGTGGATGCCACAGTGACGGCCCAGGTCCGGGCGAGCGGCTTCCGCCATGCAAATCTCCTGCACGGCAGGTCGCGTCCGAGGGTCGTGCAGATAAGTGCGGAAGATTTCCAGCATGTCGGCGGTGACGTTTTTACCTTGGGCTCGTCCGAGATATACAAGTACGCAACGGCGATTTTCGGCGAAGGGGTTACGGTGGAATCCGTGTTGTCCCAGTCGCCTAATTTCGTGTTTGCCGAGGTGACGAATAAGAAAGTGCCCGTGCGCAGGGTTCTCTCACTGAGCTATGCTCCTCAATACATGGCCCTCAGCCCCATGGTCATGTTCCCGGATTCGGTGACTGTCTACGGAGAGGCTTCCCGCCTGGAGAACGTAAATTACGTGCTCACATATCCCATGGAATTGCGCAACCTCAGTTCGAGCGCGAACGGTCGTGTGAAACTGGATGTGCCCGCAGGAGTAAGCCTGTCTCAGGACGAGGCGGTGTATTCCCTGGACGTGACCCGATATGTGGAGGTCAAGGCCGAGGTGGAATTGCAGACGCGCAATGTGCCTGCCGGTTCGGAACTGAAGGTCCTGCCCTCGTCGGCCACAGTGGTGTTCAAGTGCATCTTCCCCACGGCCACCGATCCGATGGAGACCGCTTCTTTCTATGTGGATTATGAGGATTTCGTCGGTTCGCTTACGGGACGCTGTGTGGCCCATGCCGATAAGCTGCCGGCAAATGTGCTCGGTTACACCCTCAGTCCGGAAGTGTTTGACTGCATCTTGCTGGAATCCGATTAGCATTATGCGCTGTTTTCTTGTCACCGGACCCATAGGCAGCGGCAAGTCGGAGGCCTGTCGTTATCTGGCATCCCTGTCCTATCCGGTTTACGACTGCGATTCGAGGACCAAGTTGCTGTATGAGAAGGTTCCGGGGCTGAAAGCGAGGATAGAGGAGGAATTGGGCATAAGCTGGTCGGAGATAAGCATAGTGTTTTCCGACCCGTGCAGGTTGCGCAAGCTTGAATCCATCGTTTATCCCTTGGTGGTGGACGACATCAAGGCCTGGAAAGCCTCGCTCGGAGACTGCGGGCTGTGTTTCATCGAGTCGGCGATAGCGATGGACAAGAGGGAATTCGACTCGCTTTATGACGGGGTATTGCTCGTGCAGGCGCCATACGACATCAGACTCGGCCGCAACAAGGCGGTGAGCGTGCGCGACGCACTGCAGAAATTTGACTTGGAAAAAGTAGATTATATCATACAGAACGATTTCTCAGTTGAGGAATTACACGAAAAAATCGATAAGCTGATATGCAGACTGATTTGAGAAAGATACTGTCCGTGTCAGGACAGCATGACCTGTTCCGCTATCTGGCCCAGGCCCGCAACGGAATAGTGGCAGAAAACATTACCAACGGCAAGAGGACTTCTTTCAGCCATACCACAAGGCTCTCCACACTTGCCGACATCGCCATCTACACTGACGAAAAGGAGATGAAACTTTCCGAGGTGTTCCTGGCTATCAACAAGGCCCTCGACGGAGCGGAGGCCCCTTCACACAAGGCTTCGGAAGCTGAAATCAAGGCCCTGTTCATCAAGGCAGTGCCCAACTACGACGAAGACCGCTTCTACCTCTCGCACATGCGCAAGGTGCTCGACTGGTACTCGCAGCTCGTGAAGCACGCAAGCCTCGATTTCGTAGAGGAGGAAGAAGAGGAGCCGCAGGAGACCGAGGCATAGCCTCCTGCGACGGATGAAGACCATACGCATAGTCACCCTTGGCTGTTCAAAAAATACCGTGGACAGCGAACACTTTCTGGCGCAACTTCCGCCGGAAAGTTTTTCCCTTGTGCCTGACGGTCCCGCAGATGCCATGCTTATCAACACCTGCGGATTCATAGGTGACGCCAAAGAAGAATCCATAGCCGCCATACTCGAAGCCGTAGAACTGAAGAAGCGCGGAACGATAGGCGAACTGATAGTATT
The DNA here is from genome assembly GCA_964582235.1 of uncultured Muribaculaceae bacterium. Taxonomy (GTDB): domain Bacteria; phylum Bacteroidota; class Bacteroidia; order Bacteroidales; family UBA932; genus Cryptobacteroides. Next base: position 7,134 of record CAZOQW010000043.1, read on the forward strand.
CGGTTGCCTTTCGCAACGCTATCGCAATGAGTTGCCGGGAGAGATTCCGGAAGTTGATGCCTGGTACGGGGCACGGGACGTAGGCGAATTGCTGCGGCATTTCGGACTGCCGGCCGGGCCGATGACCGCACGCCGGCGCATGAGCAGGCAGCCTTTTGCATGGCTGAAGATTTCCGAGGGCTGTGACAGGCGATGCTCATACTGCGCCATTCCCATGATACGTGGTGCGCACCGCTCCGTTCCCATGGAGGAAATCATGACGGAAGCCCGCGCTCTCGTAGACGACGGAGTGAAGGAACTGATACTCATTGCCCAGGACACCGCCTGCTACGGGGTAGACCTTTACAAGAAGAAAATGCTGGCTCCGCTCGTGCAACAGCTTTCAGAAATCGACGGGCTGGAGCGCATACGCATACATTACACCTATCCTGACGAATTTCCGGAGGACCTGCTGCCCGAATTGAGGGACAACAGGAAACTCTGCCGCTATCTCGACCTGCCGCTGCAGCACATTGCCGACCCGGTATTGCGCAAGATGCACCGTACCATAAGCGGCAAGGGCATAAGGGAACTGCTTGCACGGCTTCGGTCCGAGGTGCCCGGCTTAGTGCTGAGGACCACGATTATGGTAGGTCATCCCGGCGAAGGCGAGGCTGAATTCAAGGAATTGATGGATTTTGTCCGCGAGGCAAAGATAGAACGCCTCGGGGCATTCATGTATTCGGAAGAGGAGGGAACTTACGGTGCGGAACATTTCAGGGACGAGGTGTCGCCCGAGGAAAAGCAACGCAGGTTCGATGAATTGATGTCCTTGCAGAGAGAGGTGTCCGCAGCCTGCAACGAGGCCCGGGTGGGCACGGAGACGGAAGTTCTTGTGGACGAGAGACTGGACGGAGATGTTCTGCTTTGCCGCAGCGAATACGAGAGTCCGGAAGTGGACGGGGAAATCCTGCTCCGCGATCCGGAACACAAGTTTGCTCCCGGTGATTTCGTGCGTGTCCGGATAACGGAGGCTCAGGATTACGATCTGGTGGCGGAAGTGATGTGAATTGTGCCGCCCGCCCGACGGCGGGCCTGCTACGCAGGGACTGCTGTCGCAGAATTATGGAGTGGTCTCGTCTACGGGCATGGGAACTATGTCATATTCGGACGCGCTGCCGTCTGCCGCGGTCAGGTTCAGTTTGTTAATGGAGATCATGGCTATGTTATTAGTTTTATGGCTTTCCGAGCCGGAAAACTTCCCAAAGTGCTGATTTTCTGTCAAAATAACCGCTTGAATCCTTGTCACTGGACTCGAACTGCCTTTCTGATGCGTCCGGCCGGGGCTGCCGCAAAGAATTTTCAGGAAATGTCGGATGAGCACCCAAATATGCTTATATTTGTAAAGTGCTAAACCCTAAATGCTATGACAAGTAGCGACCAGACACGCATGATCGACATCGGACAGATTCTGACCACAAAATTCGGCGAGCGCAAAGTGCCGCCGCTGCTCGTGAGTCTGCTGAAAAAGATTCTGCACCAAGATTACATCAATGAAGTCATTTCCAAGACCAGCGATGACGGAATCGCCTTTTGCGAAGAGTCTCTCATGCATCTCGGCATAAGCCTGGATGTGGAAGGTCTGGAGAACGTGCCCGCTGACGGTACGCGTTACACTTTTGTGTCCAATCATCCGCTCGGTGGAATCGACGGCCTTGCGCTCTGTGGCATAATCGGCCGCCGCTTCGGTCCCGTGAAGATGTTGGTGAATGATTTTCTCACTTTCATAAAGCCCATAAGTCCGATGTGCATACCCATAAACAAGGTGGGCGGACAGTCGCGAAACCTGCCGGCCCTTGTGGACAAGGCCTTCGAATCGGACGAACAACTGCTGATTTTTCCAGCGGGCCTGTGCTCCAGACGCAGCGGAGGTGTGATAAAGGACCTGCCCTGGAAAAAGACCTTCGTGACCAAGAGCATTGCAAGCCGCCGCATGGTGGTGCCGGTGCGTTTCGAGGGGCGCAACTCCAGCCGCTTTTATTTTGTGGCCAAGCTGTGCAAATTGTTGAGGCTCAAGTTCAACGCCGCAATGGTACTCCTGCCGGACGAAATGTATCGGGCCAGGGGAAACCGTTTCAAGGTGGTGTTCGGCAAGCCCGTTCACTTCGAGGCTTTCGATTCTTCGAAGAGCATGTCGGAGTGGGCGTTGTGGATGCAAGACAGAGTATATGAAATGTAGTAAGACCATGGAAAAGATTATTGACCCCATTCCTGTAGACGCCCTCATGGCGGAACTCACCCCTGAACACAAGGTTTGTGACACGAATAAGGCGGACAACGAAATCTATATCGTGGATGCCTTTTCCGCGCCGAATGTCCTCCGGGAAATAGGCCGCTTGAGGGAAGTCGCCTTCCGTGGTGCCGGCGGAGGAAGCGGCCTGTCCATGGACCTCGATGAGTTCGACACGATGGAAAAGCCCTACAAGCAGATAGTCATCTGGGATCCTGAAGCCAAGGCCATAATCGGCGGCTACCGCTACATACTCGGTCCGGACGTGAGTTTTCTTGAAAACGGCCAGCCCAATCTTGCTACTGCCCATATGTTCAAGTTTTCGGACACTTTCATAAAGGACTACCTGCCGCACGTGATAGAGTTGGGACGTTCTTTCGTGGTGCCGGAGTACCAGAGCTCCAAGGCCGGAGCGAAGGCTATTTTCGCGCTCGACAACCTCTGGGACGGCATCGGAGCCGTGATGATGCAACACTCGAGCATGATATGGTTTTTCGGCAAGATGACCATGTATCCGGCCTACGACAACGCAGGACGGGACCTCATACTGCATTTTCTCTGGAAGCATTTTCCTGACCCGGACGAGCTGGTGCGCCCGTACCATCCGTTGATGCCCAACACGGACCCCCGTCTGCTGGACATGATACTAAACGAGGACGATTTCCGCAAGGACTACCGTAATCTAAAGGAGGCGATACGCAAATTGGGAACGAATGTGCCTCCGCTCGTGAATGCCTACATGAACACTTCTCCGACGATGAAGATGTTCGGCACGGCGGTGAACGACGAATTTGCAGATGTGGAAGAAACGGGCATACTCGTGTGCTTCAATGAAATGTATGCGGAGAAGCGTGACCGCCATCAGATGCCGTATCTGAGGAATTTCCTTGAGAGGGCGAGTGCGCGTTTCCCCCATTTGAGTCAGGAAATACACCAACGCCTGCTTGACCGCAAGCAGAAAACCCATGACAGGGCCTTCCGTGCTTTCAAAAAACGCGAGAACGGCGAGAACAAGTAGTTAGAGCTTTCTCAACGCATCGTAGGCATCCTCGCAACCGTTTTCGTAGGCGGCGGTGAGCCACTGTTTCGCCTTTGACTTGTTCTTTCTTACACCGAAGCCATTGGCGTAACTCAGGCCGAGATAGTATTGGGCTTGAGCATGGCCCTGCTCCGCTGCGAGGGTGTACCAATATGCGGCCGCACTGAAGTCGGTCTTTACACCGTAACCGTTCTTGTAGCAGTCCGCAAGATTGCATTGTGCATAGGCATCCCCGCTTTCGGCGGCGGTCATGAACAGGTTGAATGCCTTGTCGTAGTTCTTCCTCACCCCACTTCCGGTCAGGTAGCAGACTCCAAGCGCATTCTGTGCCTCTGTCAGACCGGCTTCAGCGGCTTTTGAGTACCAGCGGAAAGCCAGTTCTCCGTTTTTGTCCACTCCGTATCCGTTTGCGTAGAGATAGCCGAGCTTGTACATTGCATCTGCATCTCCGCTCTCGGCCGCCTTGTTGTACCATACATGGGCTGTTTCGTAGTCCCGGGTGACACCGACCCCATAGGAATAGCAATCCCCGAGGGCCGACTGGGATTCCACATCGCCCTGTTGTGCGGCCATGGAGAGCCAATAGACAGCCTTGGCATCGTCCTGATGTACATCCCGACCTTCGAAATATCGTGCTGCAAGCTGTTTCTGCGCAGCGACTTCGCCGGCTTCGGCCTTGCGGGTGAGTTGGGAAATATTGTCTTGGGAGGTAGCGTTGGCGGAGATTCCGGCAGCAAGCATCAGCGCAACAAATACGGCTTTCATACTATAAGAATTAACTTGAAACGCCGCCAAGATACGAAGAAAATTGCTAACTTCGCGTCCCCGAATAGGATTTCTTTGACAATAGGTGGAGTGTTCTGCCGCCGTTCTTTTCCGTTTCCGGAAGGGGAAGGAGGAAAGTCCGGACAGGATAGGGCAGCCCGCTGCGGAAAGCGCAGTCGGGGGTAACCTCGGGTAAGGCGTAACAGAAAATTACCGCCGGATTCGTCCGGCAAGGGTGAAAACGCGAGGCAAGAGCTCACGACGCGGCACAGCGATGTGTCGCGGGTACGCCCCGGGCCCTGCAAAACCGAGTATACTGGCAGATGAGGACGGCCCGTCCGATGTCAGGGGGTAGGTCGCGTCAGATAAATGGCAGAAGTCAACAGAATCCGGCTTACGGCTCCACCTTTTTTTTACAATTCAAAAAATACTTATATTTGCGGCTCAAAAATCGGCGTCCCTCGGGACGTTTGATGTAAAAAGTTTAGTTAGTATGAAAGTAAAGTATTTATTTTTGACAGCAATGAGCACTCTTGCTCTTGCCGCTCTGACTTCTTGCGAGAAGACCGAAACCACTACCGATCCTACTGTTGATCCCACCACTGAGGCCACTCTCGCAGAGCTCGTAGCCGGAACTTACACGGGCAACCTTCTCCTCGAAGTGTCCCTCACTTCTTCTTCAGCGGTATACGCCGATCAGACCATTACGCTTGAATATGCGTCTGACGAGACAGTCAATATCAGTTACAGTTCTGATGACTGGGGCAGTTTCGCCATTGAGGGTGCAAGCGTGAGCGGCAGCGATCCTTATTCCATCAGCGGCACCGGTTCGGTGAATTACAGTGGAATTGAACTCGAGTGCACCGTTGAAGGTAGCGTCAATACTACCACAGGAGACGTCGAGTTCATCATCAGTATATCTTCTGTCGGTGTTACCGTTACCTTCACGACCGAGAGCTTCCCTTCATTGGAAGTTGCCGGAACTTATGAAGGCTGGACTACTCTTCAGCTTGGAGATGCTACTCCTTCAGAGCCCATTACCGGGGAAATACTTACACTCGTTGCTACAGGAAAGAACACGGTGGACATCACTTATGAGTCTACGCAGTTCGGAGTGATTAGCGCAGAGGGAGTGACTGTAGGTGACACCAACCCTTACTCAGTTGAGGGTGCCGGTACGTTGAACCTGTATGAACTTCTCGGTGGCGACATTGATGTCGATTTCACCTTGACGGGCACTATTGATGCAGATACCGATGAAGTAACCCTCAACATCTCAACATTCTTCTATTTCGATGTTTATGTGGTGTTCACTAATGTAGAAAGTGAATAAAGTACATCGCAATTAGTTTTAGACCCGCAGGCTCAGGCTTGCGGGTTTTTGTTTTGTGATAGTGTCAGTTTAAAGTGCCGTCTGTATCACTTTCAAATGTACCGGGTACGGCGGAGTCGAATGTGCTAGAATTTCCTGCATGGCAGGCTCGCCGTCGGGCGGGCGGCGAAGCGCAGGGACCGGGGGACAAAGACAACTTAACGGAAAACGCCCGCGGCTGGCCTGTGCGATAGCGCAAGCGTA
>CAZOQW010000044.1:0-11461 GCA_964582235.1 uncultured Muribaculaceae bacterium
TGCGCGAGGTGTTCGTCAAGAGGGCGAAGATAATCTCCGTGATGCGCGAATATTTTAACGCTGCAGGCTGCCTGGAAGTGGAGACCCCGATACTCCAGAGCATCCCCGGAGGCGCCACAGCAAGGCCTTTCGTGACTCACCACAACGCGCTGGACATCCCGCTCTATCTGCGTATAGCCAATGAATTGTACCTCAAGAGGCTGATAGTCGGCGGCTTCAACGGAGTGTACGAGTTCGCCAAGGACTTCCGCAACGAGGGTATGGACAAGACCCACAACCCGGAATTCACCTGCATGGAAATATATGTGGCCTACAAGGACTACATCTGGATGATGGACTTCATCGAGAAGATGCTCCAGAAGGTGTGCATGGAGGTAAACGGCAGTTCAACGGTGAAGATCGGCGATAATGAAATCGATTTCGGCGGCAACTATCGCCGTCTGCCGATGCTGGAGGCTATAAAGGAATACGCCGGAGTGGACATCAGCGGCATGGACGAGGCTGCACTGCGTGCCACCTGCGACAAGCTTGGAGTACACACCGAGCCGTCAATGGGCAAGGGCAAGCTGATAGACGCTATTTTCGGCGAGTACTGCGAGGACAAGCTCATCCAACCGACTTTCATCACGGACTACCCGGTGGAGATGTCACCGCTGACCAAGCGCCACCGCAACAATCCGGAGCTGACCGAGCGTTTCGAGCTGTTCGTCTGCGGCAAGGAATTGTGCAACGCATATTCCGAGCTGAATGACCCCATAGATCAGTTGGAGCGCTTCCAGGAGCAGGCTCGTCTGAAAAGCAAGGGTGACGACGAGGCGATGTATATAGACATGGACTTCGTGCGCGCACTCGAATACGGTATGCCTCCCACTTCCGGCCTCGGAATGGGTATCGACAGGCTTACCATGTTCATGACCGGACAGACGACCATTCAGGACGTGCTGTTCTTCCCTCAGATGCGTCCGGAGAAATAGTTTCTCAATCCGCGAGGCCGGATATGAAAAGAGAGACCGTCACATCGGCGCAGAATCCGAAGATCAAGGAACTGCTCTCCCTGCAGGACAAGCCGAAGGCCCGCAGGGAGAGCGGTCTGTTCGTAGTGGAAGGAGTGCGCGAGCTGGAACACTGCATGGAGGGCGGATATAAACTGCGCTCGCTCTTCGTATGCCCTTCAATACTCGGAGAAGAGCAAATGGAGCGGCTTGCTGCAGCTGCCGGCTGCACTCTGATAGAGGTGCCGGAGACCCTCTACGGCAAAATCGCATACAGGGGCAGCACTGAGGGAGCAATGGCGGAGGTCTATGCCCGCGAACTGACATTGGACAGTCTGAAACTGCCGGAAAATGCGTTGGTTGTGGTGTGCGAAGGCGTAGAGAAGCCCGGAAATGTCGGGGCGATGCTGCGGACCTGCGATGCCGCCGGGGTTGACGCGCTGATATTGGCCCGGACGGACGGAGCCTCTACAGGTGTGGACATCTATAATCCCAACCTCATACGCGCATCTGTCGGGGCATTGTTCACCGTTCCTGTGGCCGTATGCGGCACGGATGAGGCGATATGCTTCCTTAAAACCAGGAAATTGCGCATCCTGACGGCCCAGTTGCAGGATTCCTCGCCATATTACGACTGCGACATGCGCATGGGCACGGCCATAGTCATGGGCACGGAGTCTACCGGGCTTTCGGACGAATGGCGCAGGGCGGCGGATGCCCATATACGCATCCCCATGCTCGGAAAATTGGATTCGCTGAACGTGTCAGTATCGGCGGCCGTGTTGATTTACGAGTCTGTAAGACAAAGGCAAAATGGATAAATTCGGACTTATAGGTTACCCGATAGCACATTCGCAAAGTCCTCATCTGTTCAAAAGGGCTTACGGCGGAAAGTGGGATTACGAGCTGATCGAGACGGAGGATTTCGAGGAAGCCTGGTCACGCTTTCTTGCTGATTACAAGGCTATAAACGTCACTGCCCCGTTCAAGGAAAACGCTTTCGCCAAGGCCGACTTTCCGGAAAGCGAGTGCGTCCGGGTAGGCGCGACCAACCTCTGCGTAAAACAGGAGGACGGCATACATGCGTATAATTCCGATTATAGGGCCGTCAAGGCAATATTGGAAGGACTGCCGGGCGTAAGCACTGCGGCGATAATCGGTTACGGTGGTGCCGGAAAGGCCGCTTTGGCGGCTGCCGAGGATGCAGGTTTGCAGACTGCACTGTACCGGCACACGGAAATCGCTGGCGGAGTAAATGCGGACGTAATCGTTTACACTTTGCCGAAAGCCGCACCCGGGATGGACAAACTGGAATGCGCCCATCTGCTTGAGGCAAATTACCGTGATCCCGTGCTCACAAGACACCCCGGCTATATTCCGGGCACCGAATGGCTCAGGATGCAGGGCGTGCTCGGGTATGAATTGATGACCGGCGAGACTCCGCAGTTGTAGAGATTTCTGTTGGGCCGGGACTTGGTTTTATTCGGGCCGGAGTACTGCAGCAAGGCCCTGGGTTGCGCAACCGAGGACGCAAATCATAGCCGCAAAATTCCTGTTCAGGCAAGGCCCGAAGTGAGTGCAGGGCGTACTTAACGCAAAAGCGCAATCAAGTTTCCGACTATTTCCTGTGGGGTGAGGTTGTCCGTATCCACAATGTGGTGCGCAAGGGCGTAGATAGGAGCGCGGTCGCGGTATAGCCGTTCAGCATCCTTGAACAGCGGTCGGGAACTGTCGCTCGTTCCGAGTCTGCGACGTATCGTGTCTAAAGTAGTGCGCAGGAATATGCTTTCAGTGCGCTCGAGTATCAGCCGGCGCGATGCCTCACAAGTCATGGTGCCGCCTCCGAGTGCAATTACAATCGTACCTCCGACTTTCCCTTCCGCCGAATCGAGCAAAGAAGCCAGCACCCTGCATTCTATTTCACGGAACGAAGACTCCCCTCCCTCAGCGAAGATTTCCGGGATACTCCTGCCCTCGGACTCAACTATGCAGTCGTCCAAATCGGCGAAATCCGCACCGAGTCCGGAAGCAAGGGCGCGTCCGACGGTACTCTTTCCGCTGCCCATAAATCCTGTTATGGTAATAATCCTCATAGAACGGTCGCAAAATTAGCAAATATTGAGTAACTTTGTTGGTTGCCGTCTGTTTCTTGAAGCAGAACGGCCGAGTTCTATGTCGAAATCTTACAAGTGGAATCTCAGCACCCCGGCCGATGCCGGAAAGGTCGATCGCCTCACTGCGGAATTGGGGATCGACCACGTACTCGCTGAGCTGCTTGTAAAGCGCGGAGTCAGCACTTTCGAGGAGGCGAGGGCCTTTTTCCGTCCGAGTCTGGACGGTCTGCACGACCCCTTCCTGATGAAAGGCATGGATGCCGCCGTGGAAAGGCTGCACAAAGCCATAACGGGCGGAGAGAAGATTCTTGTATACGGAGACTACGACGTAGACGGCACCACTGCCGTGGCATTGGTGTATTCATTCATACGCCGTTTCACCAAGGAACTGGATTTCTACATTCCGGACCGCTATGACGAGGGTTACGGAGTATCCTACAAGGGCTTGGACTGGGCTGCCGACAACGGCTATACGCTCATCATCACCCTCGACTGCGGCATCAAGGCAATAGAAAAAGTGGAATATGCTGCCTCCAAGGGCCTGGACGTAATCATCTGCGACCACCATCTGCCGGAGGACTCGCTGCCTCAGGCAGTGGCCGTGCTGGACCCCAAGCGGGAGGACTGCGACTATCCCTTTGACGACTTGTCCGGTTGCGGAGTCGGTTTCAAGCTCGTACAGGCATATTCGATGCGCTACGACGTGCCTTTTGAGACGCTGATTCCACTGCTGGATTTATTGGTGGTCAGCATCGCATCGGATCTCGTGACCATGGTCGGAGAAAACCGCATTCTGGCGCATTTCGGGCTGAAACAACTGAACGAGGATCCGTGCAAGGGGCTGCTTGCACTTATCAAACTCTCGAACATCGACCCCGGCCACATCAACATCGACGACATAGTTTTCAAGATAGGGCCGAGAATCAACGCCGCCGGACGTATGGAGTCGGGCAGATTGGCCGTGGAGCTGCTCACCGCCACCGACATAGGCTCGGCGATGAAGATAGCCGAGAAAATCAACGAGAACAACAACGACCGCAAGAACATCGACAGGGAAATCACCAAGGAAGCCCTGGAGATGGTGCAGGAGGGCCGCAGTCTGGCATCTGCCAACGCTACTGTAGTATATAACCCGAAGTGGAACAAGGGTGTAGTCGGCATAGTGGCTTCAAGACTCGTGGAAGCCTACTACAAGCCTACCGTGGTACTGACCAAGTCCAACGGCTTTGTGACCGGTTCGGCACGCAGCATCACCGGATTTGACCTTTACGAGGCCATAGAGAGCTGCGCTGACCTGTTGGAAAATTTCGGCGGTCATGTATATGCCGCCGGACTCACGCTCAAAGAAGAAAACCTGCCGGAGTTCGCACGCCGGATGGATGCCTTCGTGGAGGCCAAAATCAGCGAGGAACTGCTGACACCCGTGATAGATGTGGATGCAAAGCTCGATTTCGCGCAGATTACGCCCAAGTTCGTGCGCATACTCAAGCAGTTCCAGCCTTTCGGCCCGGGCAACCACAATCCGATTTTCCTGACCGAAAACGTTTACGATGCCGGTACGGGACGCAAGGTGGGCGCGGGCGGCGTTCACATGAAACTTGATCTCATTCAGGAGGACCAGCCTTATCACCAGATACCGTCGATAGGCTTCAACATGTCGCAGTTCTACGACTATATCCACGCCGGCTATCCTTTCGATGTCTGCTACGCGATAGTCGAGAACTATTACCGTGGCAATTCCTCCATCCAGCTCAGGCTCCGCGACTTGAAAGAGCGCGAGGAGATGCTTTAGTTGTCTCTTCTGAGAGTCAGCAGGGTCACTTCCGGTGTCGTGCCTATACGCGCACGTATTCCCGTTTCTCCCAGACCTATATTCACATACAGTTGTCTGCCGCCTTCGCTGTACAATCCCCTGTACCTTTTGTAGAAATACCTGCTCGGCGAGAAGCCCAGCAGCGAGAGTTGTGTTGCGTGGGTATGACCGGAAAGCGTGAGGTCAGTGTCGGGATAACGTTTGAGAACCTCATCCCAATATGAGGGGTCATGGCTCAGAAGTATGCAGTATCTGTCGTCCACGCCCTCCATTGCGGCATCTAGGTCGCCCCTCGATATAAAACGGTCTGAAGCCGAGGAATTTTCTATGCCCGCAAGCACCACGGAGGCTGTGGAATCGCCTTCTCCGCGTTCAATCTCACGATTCTCGTTCATCAGTATGTCCCAACCCATTTCTTCTTCGGCGGCCACAAGTTCTTTCACAGCCTCAACCCGGGCTGCTCCTTTAAGGTCGGAATAGCCGTTGTAGTCATGGTTGCCGAGTATGGAATGCACCCCGTCGGGAGCATCAAGCTTCGACAGAATATCCTCGAAACCGTAAAGTTCCTTGGTCAACGAGGTAACGAGATCTCCGGTAAACACAATCATGTCGGCTCCGAGTCCGTTTATCCGCGAAACGAACTCTTCCAGAACCTGCTCCCGGTTCCGGAAAGAACTCAAATGCAGATCGGAAATCTGTGCGATGCGGTATCCGTCAAACGCTTCCGGCAACCTTGTGGAGCGTATTTCAGTTTCATTCACCTTTATGTGGTTGATCCCGGCCGTTCTCCCGTACAGGAACAGGAGCGGAGGGAGCAGCAGGGCCAGCAGACCCCATTTGAACGCTTTTCCGAAAGCGATGCCGGTCAGCGAAATCAAGCCCGATACCGGCAGGAGCAGAAGTAATACAATCAGCTCAAAAAAGAGCAGTATGATGAGAGTTGCTATCGTTTCCATCTTGCCATGCGTCATTTCAGCGGCAAAATTACTACAAATCTTCAGTTCGGCATGAGCGGTGCCGATTTCTGTGCCCGGCAGCGAGAGTTGCATGGAGCGGGATTTTTTCTTACCTTTACCCTCCAAAATATTTACGGATTATGCCTCTGAATAAAGTTATGCTGATCGGCAACGTCGGACGAGACCCCGATGTACGATATATGGACGGAAGTTCGTCTAACGGACAAGAAAGAAAAGTCGCAACTTTTTCCCTCGCAACCAGCGAAAGATACAGAAGCCGCACCGGTGAACAGATAGAGAACACCGAGTGGCACAACATAGTAGTGTGGAGCCCCATCGCAGATGTGGTTGAGCGCTATGTAAAGAAGGGCACGCAACTCTATGTCGAGGGCAGGTTGCGCACAAGGCAGTGGACCGACCAGAGCGGAGCGAAGCGTTATACCACCGAGATAGTGGCGGACAACCTGCAACTGCTCGGACGCAGGGACGATGCTCCTGCAGCCGATTATTCCGCAGGCGGACAGTCCTCATACCGCTCAGGACGCGCAGATTCTGTCGGAGCCAGCTACAAGAGCCCTTCTGCCCCGACTTTCCAGCCGCCCGTGGCACCCGCAACTCCGGCAGCACCGGCAACCCCGATCGTTGACGATCCGGACGATGACCTGCCGTTCTGAGAAGCACATAACATTTATCCTGAACCTTATAGAGAAGAAAAATGGCAGAAAAAGTCAGAAAACTGCTGAACGACTACCCCGCAGCGAGGTGGGCCGTTCTGGTACTCATCGCACTGATGATGTTCTTCGCCTACATGTTTGTAGACGTAATGTCGCCGTTGAAATCCATGATAGAAAGCTCCCATGGCTGGGACAGCGGCGTATTCGGCACTTATGCGGCCTCCGAATACATACTCAATGTGTGCGGATTCCTGATTCTTGCGGGTATTATCCTCGACAAGATGGGAGTGCGCTTCACCGGTACCCTTTCGGCCTCTCTTATGGTGGTCGGAGCAGCGATAAAGTACATAGGCATCAGCGAATGGTTCCAGGACACGGCTTTCTGTGCCTGGCTCGGCAGCTGGTGGACGGCTATGCCCGGCAGCGCAAAAATGGCAGCTTTAGGCTTCATGGTGTTCGGTTGCGGCTGTGAAATGGCCGGAACTACCGTGAGCAAAGCCCTGGCCAAGTGGTTCAAGGGCAAGGAAATGGCCCTCGCCATGGGTCTTGAGATGGCAATCGCCCGTTTAGGCGTGTTTGCCGTAATGTGGCTCTCCCCTGCAATCGCCGCCAAATTCGAAAGCGTGACCGCGTCAGTGGGCTTCTGCACCTGCCTGCTGCTCATCGGACTCATCAACTTCATAGTGTTCTCGGTAATGGACTCCAAGTTCGACAAGCAGCTCGTCGCAGCCGGACTGGCTACAGACGAGAAGTCTCCTGAAGACGAGTTCCACGTTAGTGACCTCGGCAAGATATTCGGCAGCAAGATGTTCTGGCTTGTGGCCCTGCTCTGCGTGCTGTACTATTCCGCAATCTTCCCCTTCCAGCGTTATGCCCCCAACTATCTTGAGGTCACGCTCGGAGTGGACGCAGAGACGGCATCGCGTCTGTTCAGTTTCTTCCCCATACTCGCGATGTGCCTTACTCCTCTGCTTGGAATTTTCCTCGACCACAAGGGCAAGGGAGCTTCCATGCTCATGCTCGGCGCGGTAATCATGATAGTCTGCCACCTGAGTTTCGCATTCGTGCTTCCCGCATATCCCAAGCAGTGGTTTGCTGTGATGCTCATCGCGGTGCTCGGAGTCAGTTTCTCACTTGTGCCCGCCGCCCTTTGGCCCAGCGTTCCCAAAATCATAGACGAGAAGATACTCGGAAGCGCATACTGCCTGATTTTCTGGGTACAGAACATAGGTCTCTGCCTTGTTCCCATGCTTATCGGCTCTGTGCTCAACGCAACCGGAGGCTACCTTGCGCCTATGGTAATCTTCTCCAGTTTCGGAATACTGGCCTTCATCTTCAGCATCCTGCTCAAGCGCGAGGACAGCAAGAAGGGCTTCGGACTTGAAATTCCCAATATTCAGAAGGAGCAATAATGAAACGAAACGCATGCTGGATAGCCCTCATCTGCCTGATGGTGCCGATGTTCGCGTCGTATTTCTTCGACGACATGTTCTCGACGCTATCGCAGATATTCCAGCACCCGGAGTGTCTTGAACTCGGCTGGGACAGCGCTGACTACGGCTTTTATGCCGGAGGTTACAGCTTTCTCTGCGTATGCGGAGGTCTGGTCGTCTGCGGGATACTGCTGGATATGTTCGGCGTGCGCATAATCGGCTCCGTTTTCGTGGGTCTGATGGCTCTCGGCGCGGGCATAGTCCTGTTCGCCCTGCGCTCCGGCCTGACCCCGGAGACTTCCCTGACCATAGCCTACATAGGCTGCATGATATTCGGCCTCGGCAGCGAGATTGCCGGTGTGGCCGTAACCCGCTCCATAGCCAAGTGGTTCAAGGGGCGGAACGTGGCCTTCGCAATGGGCGCACAGGTGGCAGTTGCCAGACTCGGTACGGCAAGCGCATTCATACTCGCTCCCGTGCTTGTGGCCCAAAAGGCTCCCGGCGAGATGTACACCCTCGCCGAAACTGCCAGACCGGCATTGGCAGGACTCGCCCTGATAATGGTTGGAGTGCTGTCGTGGGGCATATTCGTGGCGATGGACGCCCGTTTCGACAAGGAAGCCGGCATAGTTTCCGTCAGGCGCGGTGAAGTCAAGGAAGAGGACAAGTTCCGCTTCTCCGACATCACGAAGCTGCTTACGAACCAGCGTTTCATCATGATTGCGCTGCTTTGCGTATTCTTCTACTGCTGCATCATATCCTTCAAGAAGTTCGGAACTTCCATAGTGATACCCCGCTTCGGAATGGACGTGGACGGTGCAAAATGGATAATCAGCATGATACCGTTCTTCACAGTAGTGTTCACTCCCCTTTTCGGGGCGATGGTGGACAAAATCGGGCACGCAACCCGCTGGATGATAGTCGGTTCGCTGATGGTACTCATCGCACACATTCTGCTTTGCACGGCTCCGCAGGGAGTTCCCTTCTGGGGCTATTTCTCGATTGCGATACTCGGCGTAGGCTACTCCCTCGTGCCATCCGCAATGTGGCCGAGCGTGCCCAAGATAGTGCCCGAGCGCAACCTTGGCACCGCATATTCCCTGATTTACTGGATTCAGAACATGGGAATGTTGCTCGTTCCCATATTCGTCGGACGCATTTTCCGCTCACAGAGCGGAGTTCAGGCGGCCGTAAATGCCGAATTCATCTTCATCGGACTGGGCTGTGCGGCCGTGGCTGTTGCCCTGCTGCTGGTACGGTCTTCCGGCAGACATCCTGAATTGAGGCTCGACAAACCTGCCAAATGACAGCCATGTACGAACTTTTAGACAAAATAAACGAGCCTTCGGACATCAGGGGTTTCAGCATGGTTCAGCTCAGGCAGCTATGCTCGGAGATACGCAACTTCATAATTGAATGCTGCTCGGAGAATCCGGGCCATCTGGCTTCAAGCCTCGGTGTCGTGGAACTCATCGTGGGCATGCACTACGTGTTCGACACTCCCAAGGACAAGCTGATTTTTGACGTGGGCCACCAGGCCTATGCCCATAAGATATTGACAGGACGGTGCGAAGCGTTCAAGACCCTGCGATGCGAGGGCGGAATAAGCGGATTCCCCCGCCGGGACGAAAGCGAGTACGACAGTTTCGGAGTGGGACATTCCTCCACTTCAGTGTCGGCAGGACTCGGGTTCGCCTGTGCTGCAAAGATGCGCGGTACCAAGGAAAAAGTGCTTGCGCTGATAGGCGACGGCGCGCTGACCGGAGGACTTGCGTTCGAGGGGCTGAACAACGCGGGAGCAATGAACGCCGACCTTCTGCTCGTACTAAATGACAACAACCAATCCATCGACGGCAACATCGGGGCGATGCACGACTACCTGCTCCGCATGACAACCAGCGCGAACTATAACCGGCTGAAGGACAGGGTCTGGGACGCGATGGGAGAGGGCAAGGCCCGCCGTGGAATACAGCGGTGGATACGCAGCCTGAAATCCTGGATAGTCAAGAGTTCCGGGGGCGATGTATTCGAGTCGCTGGGATTCAGGTACTTCGGACCCATAGACGGCAACGACATAGCCGAGGTGGTGGATGCCTTCACAAGGCTGCGCGACATGCCCGGACCGAGAATCCTGCACTGCATGACAGTCAAGGGCAAGGGCTATGCCCCAGCCGAGGCCGACCCTACCACATGGCACGCTCCGGGCCGTTTCGACCCGAAAACCGGGAAGAGATACACGGAGGGACATGACCGCGACCGTTATCAGGACGTGTTCGCCGAGGTGCTGTGCGAACTGGCGGCCAGTGATCCTGAAGTGGTCGGAATCACGCCGGCAATGGCCCAGGGCTGCGGAATGAGCAAACTCGCCGCGGAAAGGCCGGAACAGTTCTTCGACGTAGGCATAGCCGAGGAGCACGCTGTCACCTTCGCTGCCGGACTTGCCGCTGCCGGGATGAAGCCCTTCTGCAACATCTATTCATCCTTCGCCCAAAGGGCATACGACCAGATAATCCACGACGTGGCCCTGCAGAAACTTCCCGTAGTATTCTGTTTCGACCGTGCCGGACTGGTCGGCGAAGACGGTGCAACCCACCACGGAGTCTTTGACCTGGCCGCCTACCGGAACATTCCTGACCTTGTAATCAGTTCTCCGAAAGACGAGACCGAACTGAAGTTTCTGATGTACTCCGCATACAGGCAACGCGAATATCCCTATATAATAAGGTATCCGCGCGGCATGGGCGAGGGCGTACAGTGGAAAGAAGCCGCCATGCAGGAAATACCGACGGGAAGCGAGGAAATCCTGGTGCAGGGAAACGAGGTGGCGATTATCGCGATAGGACCGGTGGTGAACCGTGCGGTGGAGGCGGCCGCCAGGTTCCCCGGAAAGGTGAGCGTGTACAACTTCCGCTTCCTGAAGCCGCTGGACGAAAAACTGCTCGTGGAGATAGCCCGCTCTCACAAGGCAATAATCACGGCAGAGGACGGCAGTCTGAAAGGCGGACTGTACGGCGCAGTGTGCGAATGTCTCATGAAAGAAAGGATTGCGACCCCCGTCGAGGGTATAGGCATAGAAGACTGCTTTGTAGGGCAGGCTTCACAGAGGGCTCAGGACGCTTTTTTCGGTCTTGATGAAAAAGGTATCGAAAAAAATCTGAAAAAGTTTTTGTGAATCAGAAATAATTTCTAACTTTGCAGTCCCTTGTTGAAGGGTCTTTGAAATAGGTATTTATTGCCGATGTAGCTCAGTCGGTCAGAGCGTGTGATTTGTAATCTCAAGGTCGTGGGTTCGATTCCCTCCATCGGCTCGCATCCGCAATAAATTCAAAATTCGGGCAAGTACCAGAGTGGCCAAATGGGGCAGACTGTAAATCTGCTGGTTTTTACCTTCGGTGGTTCGAATCCATCCTTGCCCACCACAATATGCGGGGTTCGTATAATGGTTATTATGCCAGCCTTCCAAGCTGGAAATGGGAGTT
>CAZOQW010000045.1:0-9808 GCA_964582235.1 uncultured Muribaculaceae bacterium
CGCAAGTGAATGCAGGATATGGTGTTCATAGATGCTGTCGATGTCCTTGCGCGACACGACATTTATTTTGGAGTTCCACTCGCGGTAGAGTCCGCACAAAGTATCCCAGTCTTTCATTCGCTTTCTTTCATTTTGTCTATCAATGCCTTGGCCCTGCGTATGCGCGTGCGCACCGTATTCAGTTCCACACCCGTTTCCTCGGCTATCTCCTTATACTGCATCCCGTCTATCAGCCGCTTGAATGCTATGTCGCGGTAAAGTTCGGGCAGGGCCTTGACATAGCGTCGCAGGTTCTCCTGATCCTCGTCCCGTATGATGCTGTCCAACGGAGTCGAGGCATCGTCGCCCACATTGTCAATCACCGACAGCCTTGCTTCGCCGTCATCTATGGACACGAAATTCCTGTTGCGTCGCCCCTCCGCCTCTATGGTGTCAAGGGCGGTATTGTGCGCTATGGCCTTGAGCCAGGTCGAGAACTGGCTGCGCTCCGGGTCAAAGTTGTGAATCTGCCGGAAGGCCTTCTCGAAACTGCGGGAGCAGATATCGTCAATCAGGAAACTGTCGTAGGGTTTCACCAAAGTGCCGGCAAGGTAGGCCCTGAGGGACTCGATGTTCGTGTCCCACAGTTCAGTAAATGCCGCTCCGTCGCCTATGATCGCACGGCGGACAAGTTCGTCAATGCGCTTCGAGCCAGTTGTTACCATATTTGCATTCTACAGTAAGGGGGATGGAGAGCCGGATGACCGTCTCCATCGAATCCGTCAATAATTCACGCACACACGCGATTTCGTCCTCCGGCACTTCCAGCAGAAGTTCGTCGTGGATTTGCAGCACCATGCGTGAGCGCAGTCCGTTTTCGCGCAACCTGCTGTCCACCGTTATCATGGCCTTCTTGATGATGTCCGCAGCCGTGCCCTGGATGGGTGCGTTCACGGCGTTGCGTTCGGCAAGGGAGCGCACGGTGACATTGCGCGAATTGAGGTCGGCGATGTACCTGCGTCGTCCGAAAAGTGTTTCCACGTAACCGTTGCGGCGGGCCTCCGCAAGCGTATGGTCAATATAACCGCGTATCGAAGGGAAGGACGCGAAATAGTCGTCAATGATTTTCTTGGCTTCCGCGCGCGGACAATGCAGCCTTTGGGAGAGTCCGAATGCGGATATGCCGTACATTATTCCGAAATTGGCTGTCTTGGCTATGCGCCGCTGCTCCGGAGTCACCTCTTCCATGCGCACTCCGAAAATCTTTGAAGCGGTGGCGGCGTGTACGTCCTGTCCGGCGCGGAATGCCAAAGTAAGGTGCTCGTCGCCGCTCAGGTGGGCCATGATGCGCAATTCAATCTGCGAATAGTCGGCTGACATCATCACCATGCCCTTGCCTTCGGGAACGAAAGCCTTGCGTATCTCCCGCCCCTCGTCGCTGCGTATGGGGATATTCTGCAGGTTCGGATTGGATGACGACAGCCTGCCTGTGGAAGTAAGTGCCTGATTGAAAGTAGTATGCACCCTGCCATCCGTCGGTGAGATCCACGTTGCGAAAGGCTCGATGTAGGTGGAGAGAAGTTTGCGCAGACCACGGTATTCGAGTATCGCGTCTATTATGGGACTGCGCTCCGAAAGTGTCAGCAAGGTCTGCTCGTCCGTGGGCCAGTTGCCGGACTTCGGCTTCTTCGCTTTGGGGTCGAGCTTGAGTTTCTCGTATATCACTATTCCAACCTGCTTGGGCGAAGAGACGTTCAGTTCCGGTTCCCCTGCAAGTTCGCGAACTTCCGCTTCCTTGGCGACCATGCGGACTCTCAGACCGTCGGCATATTCCCCGAGGGAAGCGAGGTCCACCTTCACGCCGGTCCGTTCCATGGATGACAGAACCCGGATGAGAGGTTCTTCAAGCTCATCGTAAAGCCTGCGTATGCCCGGAGTCGCGTCCATTTCCGCATTCAATTTGTCCGCGAGAGGCAGCAGAGTTCCCAATTCCCTCAGGCGGTCGGCTCCGTCGCCGGTCTCCGGTTCATCGAAAAGCGAAACCTGAACGACATCCGCACCGTCATTGAGATCCACACCTAAATATGAGGCGGCAAGCGTGTCCAACTTGTGGCTGCGCTCGGGATTGAGCAGATAGTGCATCAGCTCTATGTCCTCCAATTTTCCCCGCAGGCGTATTCCCTTGGACGCGAGTGAGTTCATCATGGCCTTCAGTTCCCAGCCCACCTTAACTATACTTTCGTCCTCAAGCAGAGCGCGAAATGTTTCGGGACTGCCCTCGCAATATCCGGATGCTGAACTCAGATAAATTTTCTCACCGCTCAACAATACTCCCATCCTTTCGGGCCGGAAATTTTCCTCGCCACAACGCTGCAAGGCTGGTATTTCCTCCTCATGCGGGCGCTCGGCCACAACGGACGGTACATTGCCGGAGATTTTCAGAATCAAGCGTTTGAGGGAAGGAAATTCATATTCGTCGACTATTTCCTGCAACTCCGCCCCGAAGTCCATGTGCAGGCGCAGTTCTTCCTGAGTCGTATCTATAGGAATGTCGGTCTTTATGGTGACGAGCTGTTTCGAGAGGGCTATATGGTCACGTGCAGCCGCAAAAAGTTGCTGTTGCCTCGGCGTGAGTTCTCCGATATGCTCGTATATACCCTCCACGCTGCCGTATTTTCCGAGCAGTTTGGCTGCCCCGACAGGACCCACACCCTGAACCCCGGGCACGTTGTCCGAACTGTCACCGCAGATGGTCAGTATGTCGATGACCTGCAGCGGATTGGAAATGTTCCACTTTGCACAGATTTCCGCAGGGCCAAGAATTTCGTTGTCAGCACCGGACTTGCCCGGCTTGTACTGGAGGATGTGCGGCTCCACGAGTTGCCCGTAGTCCTTGTCCGGAGTGACCATATATACATCCATGTCCTGTGCACAGAAGTGTTTGGCGGCTGAACCTA
This sequence comes from uncultured Muribaculaceae bacterium, assembly GCA_964582235.1. Classification (GTDB taxonomy): domain Bacteria; phylum Bacteroidota; class Bacteroidia; order Bacteroidales; family UBA932; genus Cryptobacteroides. Next base: position 2,937 of record CAZOQW010000045.1, read on the forward strand.
TCACGTCGTCCGCCTCATAGCCCTGCAGCATGAGTACGTGGATGTTCATCGCCCTGACTATCCTCGAAAGCGGTTCGAGTGCCGCAATCACGAGTTCCGGTGTTTCCGCCCTGTTCGCCTTGTATTGGGGATAAAGAGTGTTGCGGAAACTGCCTCCGGGCGGGTCGAAACTCACCGCTATATGGGTCGGCTGTTCCCTGTCAATGAGTTCGAGCAGATATTTTGTGAACCCGTATAGTATAGAGGTATCCACGCCCTTGGAATTAACCATCGGTCGCCCGAGGAAAGCGTAGTACATCTTGAACACGAGTGCGTGGCCGTCTATCAGGAAAAGTTTCATAAACAGACAAATATGAAACTTTTTTCCGAAAGTTTCAATAGCTGCGGGCCTGGAGATGAAAAAGCAGTCGAATGGCTTTTTATGATTTTGGGAGTGACGAAGCAAATTGATACAGGGTGCTTTAGTCTGAGAAGCACATTGAAGGGCGGGTAGCTGAAAATTTAGGGATAAGAATTATATTTGCAGGCGATATACAACTCGGCATAAGTTGCAGCAGTTCCATGTATAAACCTTTGTGTTTCTCAATTTGTATGCTATATTTGTAGGACTTATTGACAAACACGGAAAGTGTAAGTTTATTCTTGCAAACGAATCTGGAAAATTCAATGTAGAGAGAATAACTGACATTTTTTCTGCGTTATATCCATGTGGTATATGCGTGGGACTGTTGCTTATTTCATCTACAAGGTATTCCAGAACCTGTTTGCAGAATGAGCTTCGGTGCCACGCTTTCTGCGATTATACTACAATTAACAGTCTTTAGGGTACCGGAGGGCATAAAACTATTCACATTATGAAAAGGTTTCTCGCTGTACTTTGTGTAGTGTTTTCTGCTATCACGATCGCTTCTGCACAGGACATAATTGTTCTGAAGGATTCCCAAAGAATTGATGCCAAAATTGTTTCGGTTACGTCAACTGAAGTATCTTACAAAAAGGCAAACTACACGGACGGTCCTACCTTTACGCTGAATGTTTCAGAGATAGCGACTATTATTTATTCCAATGGGGATACTCAAGTGTTCAACACCGCACCTGAAAGTACACGGTCAACTGCGCCAGTCCGCACGAATAGTGAATCAAGGTATACTGTTGAATCAAATTCCTCGTCCGTAAGTCAGAAAACAAGCAGTGGGTTCAAGTTCAATCCCGAACCGTCGGGAAATCGTCCTTTCGGAATTTCCATCGGTTATGTCAGCAAGCAGACTAAGGATGTTGAGGATGGAGACAAATATCCTTGGCTATACTTAGGCGACAAAGATTACAAGAAAAGTTCGGCTTCTCTTAGGTTAGGACTGTACTGGGCACCGGAATTCCGTTACGGTCTTGGCCTGCAGACGGGGCTCTACTATGAATTGTCCACATCCAGTTACAAGGAAGATGATTACAAACTCACCGGGTCTGAGCACACTTTGTCCGTTCCTGTAAGACTGCAGTACCGCTACGAGATTATCCCTGACCTGAGTGTGTTCCTCTATACCGGTCCCAGCTTTGATATATCTCTTGCATATAATGCGAAGGAAAGTTATGATGGAGAAACCGAGAAATATAGTTTATATGAGGATGGTGATGTAAACCGCTTCAATATGCTATGGGGTGTCGGAGCCGGTGTCAGGTGGAAACAATTGCAACTTATGCTTGGCGGAGACTGGGGGCTTACAAATCTGTATAAGGATTCCAGCTGGAAAGAAACATTGAGCAAGCCATTCCATATATCGTTGACATATCTGTTCTAAACGTATGTCAAAAAACAAATCAGTCAATCATTATGAAAATTAATATTATCTGCGCACTCATTTTGGGAGTGCTTGCCCTTGCCGGATGCAGCAAAGATGAAGTCGCATCAGGTTCAGCTTCGATAGGGGATAGCAAATACAGTATTACCTCTGTTTATGCTGATGCGTTTTATTCTTCACGGTCAGGATTAATCAGTATCGAATTATACCTTGTGACCGACGGCGGTTATTTTGATGAAGACGTGGAGTTTACTACAGATTATTTCTTTGTGGATCTGTATTGGGATTCGGATCTGTATTTGGATTATTTTAGTGACAGTCTCGTTCCCGGTCTCGTTGAAGGCACGTACACTCTTGGCGATGATGTACTTGATGAAGTGACGTTCTGTTCTGATGACTATTCAGATATTGAAGCAGTAGAAGGCACCCTGACAATATCAAGCCGCAGAAACGGATATAGCATCAGTTTTTCAGGAACTGCGGCAGACGGTACGGCAATGAATTTCAGCTATTCAGGGTCTCTTATTTTCTTCGATGATTAGTATTAGTGTGTCTTAAATAAGTCAACAGACCTCTTAAGTTTTTCAAAGCTAAGTATAGGTTGGAGTATGCGGTCATGGCAGCATACTCCAACCTATGAGTAATCAAGTATAACGATCAAATACAGATAATTATGAAAGCCACAAAATTTTTCACAGCAATTGCTCTTGCGGCAGCACTCATATTCTCCGCCTGCAACAAGACGGAATCCGAGAATCCGGACCAAACGGAAGGGACGGGCTACACCTACGACGAATTGACCAACACCTACACGATTAACAACGCTAACGGCCTGTTAGCATGGAACAAAGCCGTGCAGGACGACCTCACTCTGAACTGCACCCTTTCCGCCGACATTGACCTGACGGACATCGACCTGACGAAAAGTGACTCAACGGGTACCGAATGGACACCGATAGGCAACTATGACAACCCATACACCGGCAACTTTGATGGCGGCGGCCATACCATTACTGGGCTGACCTTAAACCTAGGGACTACAAGCAATGTGGGGTTGATTGGCTGTCTCGGCTCCGGTGGTAAGGTGCAGAACCTAACGCTGGATAATGTAAGTATAACCGTCACTGGCTCCAATATCGGCGGCAACAATGCCGGCGGCGTGGTGGGTTACAACGGCGGCACCGTGACCGACTGCAGCGTCTCCGGCAACGTCTCCGGCCGCGCCCAAAATGCCGGCGGCATGGTGGGTTACAACGGCGGCACCGTAACCAACTGCAGCGTCTCCGGCAACGTCTCCGGCAATTCACAAGTCGGTGGCGTGGTGGGTTACAACAACAGCGGCACCGTGACCGACTGCACTGCCTCGGGCAATGTCTCCGGCTACACCAATGAAGTCGGCGGCGTGGTGGGAAGTAACTCCGGCACCGTAACCAACTGCTACCATGCGTCTGGCGAGGTCTCCGGCTACGGCAACCGTGTCGGCGGCGTGGTGGGAGCTAACTCCGGCACCGTAACCAACTGCTACCAGGCCTCGGGCGAGATCTCCGGCGACCTATATGTCGGCGGTGTGGTGGGAAGTAACTCCGGCACCGTGACCGATTGTTACCATGCCTCGGGCACCGTCCCAGGCGGCACCTATGTCGGCGGTGTGGTGGGAAGTAACTCCGGCACCGTGACCGCCTGCTATTCAACGGCTACTGTCCCCGGCGTCTACTCCTATGTCGGTGGCGTGGTGGGAGTTAACTCCGGCACCGTGACCGCCTGCTACCATACTTCGGGCAGCATCTCCGGCCCCGGCAATTATGTCGGCGGCGTGGTGGGACAGAACAACGAAGGCACCGTGACTGCCTGCTATCATGCCTCGAGCAGCGTCTCCGGTGCCGGCGATTATGTCGGCGGTGTGGCGGGTTACAACAACAGCGGCACCGTGACCACCTGCTACTGGAGCGACTATGATGGCAAAGGTATCGGCTCTGGCTCTGGCAAAACCACGAAAGTGGACGGCACAACCGTTACCTGGTGTGATGCCGTTGAGGGTATGAACGAGGCCATCGAAACATGGAACAGCAACAATCCCGATGAACAGTGCGACTGGAAGTACGAACTCCTCGAAGGTAACGATCTACCCACGCTGACGAAAAACGAATAAAAGGGTTAAGTTTTTGAAGAAAAACCTAAAGAGAGGGTTGTATCAAGCTCAGTTAGAGTAGTGATACAACCCTTTTTCCTGACTTCGTCGCTTCAAAAAATCACAATTTTGCAATTATTTGACACTTTGCTATTTGCGTTTTTTGACTCTGCCGATGCACAATAAAGACAGATGAACGCAACATAAGCGGAAAAATAAGTATCTTTGCAAGATTTATAGAAGATTATATGCAGGATATCAGGAACATAGCGATCATCGCTCATGTGGACCACGGGAAAACGACTCTCGTGGACAGGATGATTTACCAGGCCAACCTGGTCCGTCAGCCGGAAAATCTCGGCCAGCTCATCCTGGACAACAATGACCTCGAAAGGGAAAGAGGCATCACAATTCTCGCCAAGAACGTATCGGTTAATTATAAAGGCGTAAAAATCAACATCATAGACACTCCGGGGCACAGCGACTTCGGAGGCGAGGTTGAAAGGGTGCTGAACATGTCCGACGGCGTGCTGCTGCTCGTGGACGCATTCGAGGGCTGCATGCCCCAGACCCGATTCGTACTCCAGAAGGCCTTGCAGATGGGCAAGAAACCTATCGTGGTCATCAACAAGGTTGACAAGCCTAATTGCCGCCCTGACGAGGTGCAGGAGGAGGTTTTCGACCTGATGTGCAACCTGAACGCTACCGACGAACAGCTCGATTTCGCCACGGTTTACGGCTCGGCCAAACAGGGCTGGATGTCGCTCGACTGGAAAGAGCCCGGCAATGACATCACTCCCCTGCTCGACACCATCCTGAAGGAAATTCCCGCACCGGAGCGCATCGAGGGAACTCCGCAGTTGCTGATTTCCTCACTCGAATATTCACCCTACGTGGGACGAATTGCGGTGGGCAAGGTCACCCGCGGTTCGCTCAAGACCGGACAGCAGGTCAGCCTCTGCAAGCGTTACGACGTGATACAGAAGCACAAAGTCAAGCAGCTGATGGTGTTTGAGGGTCTGGGCAAGTCTTCCGTGGACGAGGTTGAATGCGGAGACATCTGCGCCGTTGTCGGAATCGACGGTTTCGAAATCGGTGACACGATAGCAGATGCAGAGCACCCGGAAGCCCTTGCGCCGATTGCAATCGACGAACCCACCATGAGCATGGTGTTCATGATAAACAACTCGCCTTTCTTCGGAAAGGACGGCAAGTTCGTGACTTCCAGACACATCAAGGAGCGTCTTGACAAGGAATTGGAGAAGAACCTCGCGCTGAGGGTCAAGCCCGGCCTTACTGCAGACTCTTTTGTGGTATACGGACGCGGCGTGCTGCATCTCTCGGTGCTTATCGAGACCATGCGTCGTGAAGGTTTCGAGCTGCAGGTAGGCCAGCCCAAGGTGCTCGACAAGACCATAGGCGGACAGCGTTGCGAACCCATTGAGGAACTGTCAATCGAGGTGCCCGAAGCATTCGTGGGCGCAGCCATAGAGATTTCCACCCGCCGCAAGGGAGCACTCATCCACATGGAGCCGCGCGGCGACCGTACCCTGCTGGAATTCGAGATACCTACCCGAGGACTCATGGGACTTCGTTCCAACCTCCTGACCGCTACCCAAGGCGAAGCAGTCGTAGCGCACAGGTTCAAGGAATACCAGCCGTACAAGGGCGACATCGAAAGGCGCAACAACGGTTCACTCGTGAGCATTGAGACCGGACAGGCCATAGCATACTCCATCAACAAGCTTCTCGACCGTGGACGCTTCTTCGTGGAGCCCGGCGAGGAGATTTATGCCGGACAGGTTGTGGGCGAGCATACCCGCGAGCGCGACCTGAACATCAACATCTGCAAAACCAAGAAGCTCACCAATGTGCGGGCCGCCGGTTCTGACGAGAAAATCGTCCTGCCTCCGGCCATAAAGTTCTCTTTGGAAGAGGCTTTGGAGTACATTCAGGACGATGAACTTGTGGAAGTTACGCCTCACCACATGCGCATTCGCAAGGTTTTGCTTGATCCTACTGCGAGAAAAAGAAGCGGCGACAACGAAGATTGAAAAATTTTTACTACATTTGCAACCCTTTATAGTCAATTTGTCTGAATTGCCCCGAGGGCGCAGCCGCATGGAACTGCATGCCGGGGACGAGTTCTTTGAAACTTTCGGGAATCCCGATATCCTCGCCGCATCCGTGGATGTCGAGGTAGAGATACGCTATTCCGGCCTCACGCTGGAGTTGAATTGCACGATTCACGGCTCCGTAGTAGTGCCCTGCGACCTCTGCCTTGAGGAATTGGAACTTCCCGTCGAAGTTTCCTTTGAAGAGAGCTACACTCCCGAGGGACTCGAATTGGATTTCAGCCAGGATGTATACGATTATGTATGCACTTCGCTGCCTTTCAAACGAGTACATCCCGAAGGCGAGTGCAATCCGGACACTTTGGAGTATTTGAATAAATAATGATTAAACGATAAAACAATGGCACATCCTAAACATCGAGCATCAAAACAGCGTAGGGATAAGCGTCGTACCCACGATTTCGCTCCTGTTCCTACACTTGCTACCTGCCCTAACTGCGGAGCAACTGTGATGTATCATCGCATCTGCCCCGATTGCGGTTACTACAGGGGACGTCAGATCATCGTCAAGGACGCTGAGTAAGACAGAGGCCGCCAATGCTGCGGCTTACATGGTCCCTTAGTTCAACGGATAGAACGTGGGTTTCCTAAACCTAAAATACAGGTTCGATTCCTGTAGGGACTACAAAAAAACCGGTTCCATGGATTTTCCAGGAGCCGGTTTTTTATGTTTTACGGATGCCGCAGCAGGCCCCACAGCATTGAGGACGAATAAATACGAAAAAACCGCAAAACATTGAACAATCAACATCTTGCGGTTTTGTGGAGATAAAGAGATTCGAACTCTTGACCCCCTGCTTGCAAAGCAGGTGC
>CAZOQW010000046.1:0-7884 GCA_964582235.1 uncultured Muribaculaceae bacterium
AGTGGGATAAGCTCCTGTAAGGAAATATCCTTTCTGGATGCCCCGACAATTTCAATGAATTGGGAAGAAGGCAGGAGCATTTCATTGGCAAATACATTGCATAACCTTTCCTTATCCTTGTCTTGCATCTCGCTGTCAAAATGCATCAGAAGATGCCCCAACTCATGCAGGGCAGTAAATCGCTGACGCTCGGCCGCTGCCTGCTTGTTCACGATAATGACAGGATGAACCTTGTTCACGAAACCGCTCAGGCCGTCAAATTCTTCATCGGTTTCAAGCTGTATGACCTTGATACCGTTTTCTTCCAACAGAAAGGTGATGTTGTTGATTGCATCCTCCCCGAGTTTCCAGTCTCGGCGCAGCCGGTCGGCGATTTCTTTAGCATCCTCAGGAGTTGCGACGGTCTTGTCACTGTAATCCACGGTAAACAACTTGTCTATTTCCAGAAGATTCTCTATTTCGAGATACCTCTCTATCTCATCAAGAACTTTTTCCTTGATAGCCTTAAGAGAAGATACTTTGAGTTTGCTCTTTTTGCGGAACTCCATGCCGTCGAGAGACACGGTGTACGGCCGGAAGAAGAAATCCACACTTACATTCAACGCCTGTGACAGGTCAATCAGTGCGGTGCTGTCCGGCATCATTTTCCCGTTCTCGTACTTTGAGATGGACTGCTTAGACACCGGATTCTTCATCCTTTCGCGCAGATTATCCATTGACAATCCCCGCATCAATCGTGCGCTTTTCAGCCTTCTTGCAAATACTTCGTTTACCATTACGTCAGTTTTAGTTTACAAAAATAGTAAATTTATCCTATTTTGTAAACCGAGACAATTTGTTTTTCTTCTCCCTTGCGGCGACCGTGCGCCCGATAGTGCCGTGGGCGCATGATTACATCTTCTACCACAAGGCATCCTTTCCTGCTGCTCCCAAATCAAGGGTAGCGGTAGTTACTCCTAATGCCTTAAACACTCGGGCCATAGTTGGAATGCTTATGCTATATCCTCGCTCCATGCGGAATATTTGAGCCTTTTGTACTCCAATTCGTTCTCCCAGCCCTTCCTGCGTGAGATTCTGTTCATGGCGTGCAAAACTTCTTCTACCAAGTTCATCAGTAACCCCCTCTAAGGAGTAAGGTTTCACGTTTCCTACTTGTTCCTTTTGAGTTCAAAATATTGCTTCAATATTGACTCTGCCCGGGCTATCTCTTTCCTCTGTGTCTTTTGTGTTTTCTTTATAATTCCGCAGGTGGCTATTACCAGCGTCTGTGTATCTGTATCCCAAAAGGCGAACAGGCGGTATGCTATTCCATTGTACAATGTCTTTTTGTACGCTTCTTTCGGCAGACTCTATCGGAAATTCCTAGCTTACAAAGGAAATTGTGCGTTTCGTTAATACTAAACATTTTCTTCCATTTGGCGAACAAAAGGACCGTGGTGCGAACTGCACGGCCGGCCTGCGAGTTTGCGGAGAAGCTGAACCTTCCCAACGTGGAGGTTGTCACTTCGGTGAGCGGCTTGTCGGGCAAAAGCCCGACAAATCACTCCGCTATCACCCCGCTGCCTAGCATTTCCCCGTCAGGGGCGTACCAGACTGCGAACTGGCCGGGAGTGATGCTGCGTTGAGGTCTGTCGAAGAGTATGTACATCCCGCTTGCACGGCAGAGCAACGTGGCATCTTCAAGAGGCTGCCTGTAACGTATGCGCACCCTGAACCTGCGGTTTTCGCCCGGATGCATCGCTTCGCCTCCGCGTATCCAATGTACCTCGTCAGAATTGATTTTCAGGCAACTGCGGAAAAGCCCCCTATGGTCCTCACCCTCGCCCACATAAATGCGGTTGCGTTCAATGTCGGTCGCAATCACGAATACCGGATGCTTGTGCCCGCCTATCGCAAGGCCCTTGCGCTGTCCGAGTGTATAGAATTGCGCCCCCTCATGCTTGCCGATGACTGCTGCATGGGGATGTGGACGATAACGGGTTTTCTTGATATGGTGCCGTCCGGAGCGGTAAGTTTCGGTCTCGAATACGAGGTCGCTGTAATCCACCGGTCTCGAAAGTGCCTCAAGAGCGGCATCATCCGGAATTTCTCCCGGCGAGGGGAGGGAAACAGGCTGCTTTCCGGGCAGGTCGTAATAACTGTCGAATACCTCAATAACCTCGCCTTCAACGCTTTGCAGTTTCTGTTTCAGGAAAGTGGGCAAATCCACCTTGCCTACGAAGCAGATGCCCTGCGAATCCTTCTTGTCGGCTGATGGCAACTCGGCTTCATGGGCGAGCCGTCGTACCTCCGGCTTGGTAAGTTCGCCTATGGGAAAGAGAGCGGCGGACAACTGTTCCTGATTGAGTTGGCAGAGGAAATAGCTCTGGTCCTTGTTCGGGTCGCTGCCTTCAAGTATGCGGCAGGTACCGTCTGGCAGCACGTCTTTGCGGCAGTAATGCCCGGTCGCCACCATGTCCGCCCCCAATTTCCGGGCGGCCTGCAGAAAAGCGTCGAACTTGATTTCCCTGTTGCAAAGGACATCCGGGTTGGGAGTGCGTCCGCGTGCGTATTCATCGAACATGTAGTCCACGACCCGCTTGCGGTACTCCTTGCTCAGGTCCACGAAATAGAAGGGAATGCCTATTTTTCGGGCGACAATTTCAGCGATGTAGCGGTCCTCCTCCCATTCGCAGTCGCCGTGCAGTGTCCCTTCGGTGTCGTGCCAGTTCTGCATGAACATGGCGAACACATCATAGCCCTGCCTTTTCAGGAGCAGGGCAGCAACACTGGAGTCAACGCCTCCGGATAATCCCACGCAAATTTTCATAACCGACAAAGATACCGTTTTTTTAACAATCGCATCGCGGTTTCCGGATGCATCACTAATATTCCCCTTTTTGCGCAATGGAGTTGCATAAATTTCTTCGTATTTTCGCAAGAATTCCGGTGTGCGGAAACGTGTGCCGGGCGAAGAAATGAGATATGAAAATAAGATACGCCATTGCGGCACTTGCCGTACTTTTAACCTTTTTAACGACACTTCCCGCACAGAGTCCGGACGGTTCCGGAGATACCCCTCAAATCGAGAGCCAGTGGCACGGTGCCCGCGTCGCCTTTCTCGGCGATTCCATTACGGATGCCGGGCAGATAGCGTCCTCGAACGATACCTATTGGAACATCCTGACCGGCATACTCGGCATCGAGCCGTATGTCTACGGCATTTCGGGTCACCAGATGCATCAGATACTCGGGCAGGCCGAGAAACTGGAAGCCGAGCACGGAAAGGATTTCGATGCAATTATTGTGTTCATCGGCACAAACGATTACAACGACAACGTTCCCATGGGGGAATGGTACAGCGTCAGCAGGGACTCCGTGGTCGTGGACGGTCCGGTGACGGTGGCACGATTGCACAGGGATCTCATCTATGACAATGGAACTTTCAAAGGCCGCGCGAACATGGTAATGCGCCATCTCAAGACGCATTTTCCCGACAAGCAGATAATTTTCCTCACACCCATACACCGAGGATATGCATATTTCAGCGATGGCAACATACAGCCTCCCGAGAGCTATGCCAACGGCTGCGACCTGTTCATCGACGATTATGTGCAGGCAATAAAGGAACTCGCGAACGTATGGGCCGTGCCGGTAATCGACTTGAACAGCATCTGCGGACTCTATCCCATGCTTGATGAGCACGCTCCGTATTTCCGCAAGCCGGACACCGACAGGCTGCATCCAAACACTCCGGGACACGAGCGCATGGCCTGGGCCCTTGTCTACCAGCTGCTTGCATATCCTTCGGGTTTTGCCTCTCTCGACTGAGGCGCATCGCTTCGTTAAGCAAGAGACAATACACTGATTTGAACGAATTTAACCGCATAAGAATGAAACGATTTTTCATGCTTTGTTGCATCGTGGCTCTCACCGGAGTGGGAGCAGGTGCCAAGATCTATAATGTAAGGGACTGTGGGGCGTGTCCTTGCAGCACGTGCGCAACGTTGTGTTCGACAATGTGAATATAGAGATGACCGCTCCGGACGAGAGGGAGAAAATCTACCTGAAGGACGTGAAGGATTTAAACTGGAAGTAATCATGACCAAGAGTTTCGATGTCGGAGGAATGACCTGCTCGGCCTGTGTGGCCCATGTTGAAAAGGCAGTCAAGGGACTGCCCGGAGTGGATGCCTGCGTGGTGAGCCTTGTGACCAATTCCATGAAAGTGGAGGGTTCTGCATCGGACGAGGATATAATCGCAGCCGTATCAAAAGCCGGTTACAGTGCCTCGCGCAAGGACGCGGCGGCCGGTAAAAAGCCGGCGGAAACTGCGGCCACACCGTCACGCGCAAAAACGCTTGCCCGCAGGCTTATGTACTCGCTCGTGTTCCTTGTCCTGCTGATGTATGTCGGCATGGGCGCACGGATGTGGAACTGGCCTCTGCCTGCGTTCCTGGAGGACAATGCTCTGGCTTGCGGGCTGCTTGAAATGCTGCTCTGTATCTGCGTGATGCTGATAAACGGGCAATTTTTCAGTTCCGGTTTCCGCTCGCTGCTGCACGGTTCTCCGAACATGGACAGTCTCATAGCCTTGGGCTCGGGTGCCTCGTTTGCGTACAGCGTCGTTGTGCTGTTCCTGATGACCGGCGGCGCGGAAAGTCTGCACCTGTATTTCGACAGTGCGGCCATGATTCTTGCGTTCATATCCGTGGGCAAGATGCTGGAAGCCCGGTCAATGGGCCGGACTACGGATGCCTTGAAATCCCTGACCGCGCTTTCGCCTGAAACGGCGGTGCTGCTGCGTGAGGGAAAGGAAGTGGAAGTTCCGGTAGAGGAGGTGGTTCGCGGAGATATTTTCGTGCTGAGACCGGGCGACAAGGTGCCTGTGGACGGTTTGGTGCTGGAAGGCAGCGGGGCTGTGGACGAATCATCCCTTACCGGGGAGAGCTTGCCGGTCGAGAAATCCGCAGGTTCCGGCGTGACGGCGGCCTGCATAAATTTGTCGGGGTATATGCGCTGCGAGGCAACGAGGGTGGGGGAGGATACCGCCTTTGCCCGAATCATAAGGCTCGTCAGTGACGCTACTGCATCGAAGGCACCCATAGCACGCATAGCTGACAGGATTTCTGCCGTGTTCGTTCCCACAGTCATAGGCATATCGTTGCTGACCTTTGCCGTGTGGCTGATTTGCGGCGAGAGCGTGGGAGTCGCGCTGTCTCGGGCGGTGTCCGTGTTGGTGGTAAGTTGCCCCTGCGCTTTAGGTCTGGCTACTCCTGTGGCCATAGTAACCGGCAGCGGAAAGGCGGCGAGAAACGGCATCCTGTTCAAGACGGCGGCGGCCATGGAGACCTGCGGAAGGGTGAAGAATGTTGTTTTGGACAAGACGGGTACGCTCACTGAGGGTCGGGCGAAAGTTGCCGACACGATTCCGCTGAATGCTTGTACGGAGGAAAGGTTGCTGAGCCTCGCGCTGTCGCTTGAGAAGATGAGCGCTCATCCTCTGGCTGCTCCTGTGGTTGAATATGCCCGTGAACGCGGAGTGCCGGAGGTGGACATGAAGGACTTCAGTTCCCATGCGGGAGGAGGTGTCATGGCCTATGTGGACGGTGTGCGTCTGGCTGGCGGAAATCCGGGCTTCGTTGCATGCGGGGGGACGCTGGAGGTGCCGGAACTGTACTACAGTTTGGCGGCAGAGGGCAAGACCCCGATAATGTTCGTGCTGGGGGATGAATTGATAGGCATAATCGCACTTGCGGATGCTCCGAGGGAGGACAGCGCCGGGGCGGTGGAAGAAATGCACGAACTGGGATTGTCCGTGACCATGCTGACTGGCGACAACGAATTGACGGCACGTGCGATAGCAACGGTCTGCGGAGTGGAGAACATGAGGGCGGGATTGCTGCCGGAGGACAAGGAAAGGATGGTAAGGGAACTGTCGGCCGATGGAAAGACGGCGATGGTCGGAGACGGGGTGAATGATGCCCCTTCGCTTGCTGCGGCTGACGTAGGGATAGCCATAGGAAGCGGCTTGGATGCCGCCAGGGATGCCGCGGAAGTCGTGCTGATGAAAAACAGCCTGCGCGATGTGGCTGCGGCGATACGTACAGGCAGGGCAGTGTTGAGGAACATAAAGGAAAACCTGTTCTGGGCCTTTTTCTACAATCTTTGCGGTGTGCCGCTGGCCGCCGGGGTGTTCGTGCCCCTGACCGGCTGGGAATTAAGCCCTATGTTCTGCGCTGCGGCAATGGGCCTGTCGAGCTTTTGCGTCGTTACCAATGCGTTGAGGCTGAATTTCTTTGACCCTTACCGTCGCCGGGTTTCGAGGAGGCACGGAAGCGGGGGTGGAGGTGCCGGAACGCAATCCGGTGCTGGAAATGCTTCCGTGATGGCAGAAGGAAACATGAAGAAAACTTGCGGCACGGAGCCTGTTGCGGCTTGCAGTGCCGGTATGGATAAGAACATTAACAAGAAAAAGATTATGACAAAGGAATTGAAAATCGAAGGCATGATGTGCATGAATTGCGAAAAGCATGTCAAGAAGGCTTTGGAAGCCGTACCCGGAGTTGCAAGCGCAGTCGCTGATCATACAAAAGGAACGGTCTCGGTCGAATTGACCGAAGCCGTCAGCGATGAGGCGTTGAAGGCTGCCGTTGAGGAGGCAGGCTACACCGTGGTGTAACTATTTCCTCATGTAGGCGGCGAACTTCTCCGCAGTATTCAACTCGTCTTCCTTTACAGAAGCGGCTACCACTTCCGTACTGAACTGAGAGCAGGGCTTGGACACGATTCTCACCATGTCCGGGGTCTGCTCTATCATTACCGTCTTGCCCGGCTTGAACCACATTCCTGCGCCTATCGGGCTGGGATCTGCTGATACGTCAGCGGGATGCACACCCCATACGGAGATGTATTTCGTGCCGTATTCGACCTCGGCATCCTTGGGATAATTCACGCCGGTGAGGAACTGCACGTCCTTGCCGTTGAGTTCGGTCGCAATTACCTTGGCAACGCGGCTCTTGTTCTTCATCTCGACGCGTATGCTTACGTCAACAAGTTCGCCCTTGTATTCGACCCCGTATGCAATCATTTCCGCAAATGAACCGCCCTTGATTTCTCCCACGCGGGCAGTCCGTCCCTTGGTGGCCACGAGCTTGACTTCCTCGCGTCCGTCCCACAGTGCTATGCCGCCGAGTCCTACCGTACGGCCGACCAGATACTCATCGCATCCGGCCCCCTCGTCAGCCTGCTGCTCCTCGGTCGGATACCAGAGATACTTGCGCAGCTCCATCTGCTTTCCGCTTTTGGAATACAGGTCAATAGCGCCGCTGTCGTTGAAATATATGCGCAGGGCGTAGTGCGAATTCTCGACTGCGGGACCGTGGTGTCCCACAAAAGTGTACTGCACCGCCTGGGCGGAGACTATTTCGTTTACCTGAAGACTGTCAGACCTCCAGAACAGACTGCTGGCTGTTTGCGCCGCGCCACCGACGCCGGATATAAACAATGCGGCTGCACTCAGCGCCGCGGTAAGAATCTTTGTTTTCATGTTTGCAAATATAGTATTTTCCCGCATTGTCCGGCAATGCCGGCGGACAGTCGCATATCGGGCCAGACCTGATGTCTGCGGAAGGAGTTTATGAAGTCCGGACAGGCTGCGGGCACCGCTTCGCTGAAGGTTCTTGAAGGTGCAAGGGGACAGGCCCCATGCGCTCGGTAAACGGAACCGTCCGCTGCGAACAGCTCTCCGGACTCTATGTGTTCGAAGTGAAGGACTGATTTGGCCTGATTTGGCAGGGTGCCCGACTCTTGTAGATATCCCCGCTTGTAATTATCTTTGCGAAGTTATGTTCCCGTCTTTGACACTTCATTTTAGAAAAAACGAGGTCCCAGATAGCCAGGATGG
>CAZOQW010000047.1:0-7872 GCA_964582235.1 uncultured Muribaculaceae bacterium
TTTCCATAATCAGATTCTTTTGCTACAAATATATAAAATATACATGAATAAAACTAACAAATATTGCAAAAGTATAAAGTATACCTTGATACTTTTGCATCAGAAAGGCACCAAGATATTTTCCTGCCTGGTGCAGACTATCGTTGCCTAAGCCAACTTCCCTCCCCCTATTAGGAGTAATTCGCCCCTGCCCGGTGCCCTCCTGGCAGGTACTTCCAAATGTCGTTACTTTTGGGTCCTCGCTTTCAGGATTTCCCCGAATTCCGCTATATCGCGGACTATAAGGTCCGGAGGGAAAAATTCCGGGTTTTCAGTTTTTACGGCATTCTCCTTTACGGCAAGGGCAGTTTCGAGCGTGGTTTCCCCCGAAAGTACGAGAACGCCGAAAGCCCCTGCATTGTGTGCCATTGCGATGTCGGTGTATATCCTGTCCCCGACCATAGCAATCTCATCCGGAGCAAGTCCGTGTCTGTTCAGGATGCCCGTTATCATGTTCGGATCCGGCTTGCCGAGAACCACGTCAGGCTTCCGTCCCGTAGCGTGCTCTATGCATTTGCATATCGAGCCGCAGTCCACCAATACAGTCTGTTCGCTTGTCGGGCACACCCTGTCGGGATTGGTCGCAATGTACGGGATGCCACGGGAAGCCCACCATGCGGCCCGGCACAATCTGGAATATGTCAGGGTCATGTCGAAAGACCCGACAAGGACATCCGGGACATCTTCGGGATCATCCGCACATTCTTCGAACCCCGCCTTCTTGAACTGGCCCGCCATGCTCGGAGTCCCGAGGATGAAGAGCCGCTTTGCCGACGGAAACCGGGCTTTTATATAGTCTATGGCCGCGATTGAGGTTGTGTACATGTTTTCCTCGGTGGCCTTTATACCCATGCCTGCCAGTTTTTCAAGGTAGTCTGAAATGGATTTGGTGGGGTTGTTTGTCAGAAAGGAGTAGCCTATGCCCATCCCGTCCAGGGACCTGAGAAAATCAAGTGTGTAGGGGAATATAGTATTGCCGAGGTATATGGTCCCGTCCATGTCCAAGGCCACGTGCCTGATTTTTCTTATCCGGGAAACCGTGGCCCGGCTCAACGTTTCGTTGTAATTATCCGCCATGTCGTTAATGATAAGACAGTTCCCCGTATAATTACGAAAATGGGAACTCGAAATTCAGATATATGCGTACAACCCTCAATAGCCCCAGAGACCTCCTTTCCCGAAAAGATGCTCCTCCACCTTGTCCATCATGTTACATCTGTATATCAGGTCGATGTTCGTGTACCTGTTCCTCATAAAAGGCATGCAGCGGAATGTCTCTCTCAGGCGTTCTCTGCTGATTCCTATCATTTCCGGTTTGTACGGGGCTCCCACCCTGCGAAGAGAATCCTCGATTTCCTGCAAGGGTATTATCTGCCCGGCTATCCTCTCCCTGTGTTTTGGCCAAGCGCCCGCTAACCGCCCCAATTCCGTCTTTAACCGTTCTGCGTCAATATATTTAGCCTTGCTTTCCCTGAGCCCTTTTTCAAGATGTGCGGGCTTCCCGGCGAGGATAGTCCTTATGTGCGTCTCCATTTCGTCCCACGTCTTCCAATGGGCTACACAGTCCTCCACATCCAACTGTTGCATATCCTGGCGGATGAGAAATTCTAAACAGGCGGTCGAAATCAGCGTGCCTATGGCAACCTTGAATCCGTGGGATACATGTTTCCCGTTGATGCTGAGATTCTCCATCTCCCAGAAATGGCTGAAATGGTGCTCAATCCCGGAGGCCGGTCTGCTCGAATTTATGGCCTGCATCGCAAATCCGCTCATTATCAGTCCGTCTGCAAGTCGTTCGGTGGCTTTTAAGTCTCCGTTGGCTACGGCATCGGGATCCTTCAATGCGTCCTTCAGCCCGTTCTGGACAAGACCGAATGCGTAGTCGTCAATTTTATCCGCTCCTACGGCATCGGCAAGTATCCAGTCCGCTCCTGCCGGGACCTTGGCGAGAAGGTCGGCATAACCGGAAGCCGCCAGTTCTTTCGGAGCTTTGGCAGCGACTTCGGAATCCAGGATGATTCCGGCAGGGGCTGGACAGTCTACGGTCTGTTTGTTACCGTGAAGGGTGATGGATGCCCCGTACGAGGTATATCCGTCCATCGAGACGGCCGTCCCTACAACCATATATTGTCGCCCGATATGATGTGAAGCAAGTTTGCACAGATCGTTGATTACGCCTGAGCCGACTGCAACAGGAATGGCATCGACGGTCTTCAGATAGTCCTCCAATCTGACCAGATACTTCTCATCGGCATGAAGGTCCTGATCTTCAAAAACGTAACTCTTTTTCATCGGGATGCCGTTGTCCGCCAGATTCTTTTCTACCGCCCGGCCTGCAGCCCCGTATGTGTTGGTGTCCGCTACGATTACTGCGGCTTTCCCGCCCGGAAACAGTTCTTTGAACATTTCATGGCTATATTCCAGCACCCCTACCCCGATCCGTGCCGCCCTGGTATCTGTCGCCCGTTCCAATGCTTTCTCAATTTCAGTCTTTTTCATCTTTACGGTGAAATTTGTTATTCTCTTTTACGGACAAAAATACGAAAACACGGGACGTGGTGAAAATATATGAGGTGCCGTTGGACAGAATACCGTATTTCGGGAAAGTCAAGTGTCTTTTCCATGGGTTCTTACATTGTCACTTCATAGTCCTTATGCTTTATGTACTATGAATAACTTATTCAGTTTCAATATTGGTCCGCCAAGATGAGCATTGAATCCATGCTCCTTTGCAAAGGTGACAGGCTCGTTTCGTTTGCTTTCGCGACAGTACACAGCCACCAATTTCTTGGCAACGAGTTTTCCCGGTTCATGCCTGGTTCTTCTATATTGTCAAGTTTCTCAATCTGTAGAAATGACAAAAAAACGAATCCGTAAGAGTTATTCAAGAATTTAATTAACCACTGAAATTATTTAGGGTTAAATGGTTTAAATTTGTAAGTAATTTCAGAATTTATAACCCTCGGAGTGCCGCCAAACCTTGTAAATCAGATTGTAATGGATTTGGAAATTTGAAATTAATTAATAATTTCGCGACGAGTTTGCTTTCATAAACGTCCGATTTTTAGAGCTCCTACTTATGAAAAAACTTCGTGTAGTTAGTATAGTGTTTAATTAATGTAAGTGCTTATGAAAAAATTCAAGACATTTTTCACAGCAGTTCTGGTAGTGCTTCTCTCGGCTTTGATGGCCAATGCACAGAGTGTGACGGTCAGAGGAACCGTCAGGGATGCGTCTACCGGTGAGCCCGTATCTTTTGCGGCGTTTCAGATTAAGGGAACGTTTGACGGAGGCAGTGCGGATGTAGATGGAAACTATTCGGTCAGTGTTGCCGGCGATGCTGTTCTCATTTTCTCTTTCATGGGTTATGAGACCTTGGAAGTCAGCGTCAACGGTCGCTCTCAGGTAGATGTGCAGCTCAGGCCCGATTCCGAGATGCTTGAACAAGTTGTGGTAACGGGTTACGGCGTGCAGCGCAAAGCCGCATTTACCGGAGCCTCTACAGTGGTGGGAGAAGAAGTGCTTGCGGTAAAGAACGATGCAAACTTCGTCAAAGCACTGCAGGGTACCGTCCCGGGCGTACAGATTAACAGCTCGACAAGTATGCCTGGTGTATGGAGTTCAATCTACATTCGCGGACGCGGCTCTCTGTCGTCCGGTTCTCAACCGCTCTATGTGATTGACGGGATGCCAGTAAACTCCGACACAGACGGCAATGGAATCACATCCAGTTACAACTCGTCCATCGACCCGATGGCGGGAATTAACCCGAGCGATATTCAGTCAATTACCGTTTTGAAAGATGCCTCGGCAACGGCTATCTATGGTTCGCGTGCGGCCAATGGTGTTATTGTTGTCACCACAAAGAAAGGTTCTGAAGGAAGCCTTGACATCAATGTTGACATCAAGAACGGCTTCACCACCATGGCCAATAACAACATGAACTTCGCCAACGCATTTCAAACCATGGATCTCTTTACCCGTGGCTGGATGGCGTATCAGGACTACTTGGGCTCCTCTATCACTTATGATGATGCCTATGCGTACCTGACCAACTATTTCCGATGGGATGGTGTCTCGTCATACGACTGGGTGGATGCTATCACACGTAAGGGATATTATCAGGATTATAACATCGGAATACAAGGGCGTACCGGCAACACCGGCTACTACATCAGCTTGGGTTACATGGACACCGAAGGTATCGTGCTGGGTACAGACTTCGAGCGTTTCTCGGGACGTATCAATTTGGACAGCAAATTCAAATGGGCAACCCTGGGTGTAAACGCATCATACAGCTATTCAACACAGAACGGCTTCTCGCAATCGACCGGCGGCTCCATGCGCAGCCCCGTGGTGGCAGCGATATCGTCTATGAATCCAATGTATCCGTTCTACGATGAGAATGGGGATTATGCCAATGTCAGCAGCTACAACGCACTGGCTCTTACTGACGAGACGGCAGGTGAAATATTCAGGACCAATTATCAGGTGATTAACCTGAATCCTTATTTCCAAATCGACTTCGGGAAGGGCATCTATGCGAAGACCACTTTGGGAGTCAACCTTGTAGATGAAACACAGTACGACTATTGGAGTGCCGTGTACAATCCCCAGGGAATGGATTACAACGGATACGGTCAATGGTTTAACTCGAAAAACTCTGTCATTACCTGGAATAACATCCTCGGCTGGAACTATGAATTCAATTATAAGCACGAGGTGGCCGTGATGCTCGGACAGGAAATGCAAATGAAAGATTACACGTATGCGTATTTTGCAAAGTCCGACTTCCCGTATGCGTCATCCGGAATGCGCGATTTGACCACGGCAGGTACCGACCAGGGATCTGAGTACTACAAAGCCGAAGCCCGCCTGGCATCCTACTTCATCGACGGTCACTACTCGTATGACAGCAGGTACTACATCTCAGCTTCTTTCCGCCGTGACGGTTCATCGGTCTTCGGAGCCAACAATCGCTGGGGCAACTTCTGGTCAGTCGGAGCCAAGTGGCGCGTGTCACAGGAGAATTTCCTGCGCGCCAGCAAAGTGATAACTGACGCGGCAATCCGTGCCTCGTACGGTACCGTAGGTAATCAGGATATAGGCTGGTACTCGGCACGCGGATTCTATTCGTCAGGTTACAACTATAACCAGTCGCCCGGAATGTCGCCGACCTCTATTGCGAACGAGAACCTCACATGGGAAGTGTCCAACAAGTTCGACGCTGGATTTGACCTTTCGCTGTGGCGCAGGCTCAACGTCACATTCGACTTCTACAACGATTTGACAACCGATGCCTTGTATAGCGTGCCTCTGTCGATGACCACAGGTCTGGCCAGCACATACCAGAACATCGGCTCTATACGCAACAGGGGTGTAGAATTCTCTGTAGATGCTACGCTGATACGGGAGAAGGACTTTAGCTGGAATATGTTTGCAAATGCGACCTGGAACAAGAACATAGTCGTGAAACTGGCCACCGACGATGCCATTGAGGGCACGTATACAATCCTCGAGGAAGGTCGTCCATACACCCAGTTCTACATGAAAGAATTTGCCGGAGTAGATCCCGAAACCGGACGCCCGCTCTGGTACCTCAACGAGACAGGCGATGAGACTACCACCAGCTACAACGATGCTGCAAAACGCTATGTGGGCGATGCCGATCCGAAGCTTCTCGGTGGCTTCGGCACCAACCTGACATGGAAAGGAATTGACTTCAGCCTCAATTTCACCTACCGCATAGGAGGAAAAGTTCTCAACTACGGAGCATCATACACAGGCTTCGGAATGAGTTTCAGAACCCCTCTCGTAGACGTAGTGGAAAATTCATGGACGGAAGACAACCCGAATGCCAAGTATCCTCAATACATCTACAGTGACCCTTACAACGCAACATCAAGATCCACCCGCTTTTTGTATGATGCCAGCTACCTGAGGATAAGCAACGTCACCTTGGGATATACCCTGCCGACGGCATGGACAAGCAAGTGTTTCATAAAGAGACTGCGCGCTTACGTTCAGGTGGACAACCTGTACACGATAACAGCAAGCGATTTTGTGGGTTA
This sequence comes from uncultured Muribaculaceae bacterium, assembly GCA_964582235.1. Taxonomy (GTDB): domain Bacteria; phylum Bacteroidota; class Bacteroidia; order Bacteroidales; family UBA932; genus Cryptobacteroides. The sequence continues at coordinate 6,111 of CAZOQW010000047.1, forward strand.
CACACCAGACACTTACACCAGCGGACTCATAGCATGGCAATATCCGGCAACGACTACATTCGTTGGAGGACTTCAGCTGACATTCTAACAACTATCCATTAACAGAAAAACGCTGAATTATGAAAGGAATAATCAAAATATTTGTGGCAGCAATTTCCGGGTTTGCTTTATTCAGTTGTGGAAACAAATTCCTTGAGACTCAATACTACAACGGTATAGATGCCGAAACCGGATTGTCATCAGTGGAAAATATCTCCACGGCACTCAACGGTACATACTACCGACTTTTCTACTCCTATTTCGCGGGAAACTACGCAATCAGCATTGGGGACATTCCCACTGACATCAGTTATTGGAACGGTTCGACAGGCCACTGGCAGAACATATACACGTACACCGTAACCGATACAGACAGTTACTTGGAGTACATCTGGAACTATGGCTACAAGGTGATCGACAACTCTACGCGCGTCATCAACGGAGCCCAGGCCTTATACGACGACAGTACGACAGCAGAACAGGCAGAACTGAACCAATGCATGGCTGAGGCTCACGGACTGCGCGGATATGCGCACTTGTTGCTTGTCAATATCTTCGCACATCAGGCGATGGTTAACGGCACCAGCTACTTGGACAGGCCGGGTATCGTGGTGATAGACGAGGAGCCGGTTGCGGCCTACGCACAAGTGAGCCGCTCTACAATCGAGGAAACCTATGATGCTATCATCTCCGACTTCGAGAACGCGCTGACTTGCTTCGACGCGGCAGGAGGTGACAGGGGCTCAATACTCTATTTCAATAAGGCTGCAGTTTACGGCCTGTTGGCAAGAACGTACCTGTACCTCGAGGAGTGGGCAAATGCCAAGTCCTACGCGCAGCAGGCATTGGACGAAGCAGGCATAAGCACGCTTACATACGATGCCACGGCATACGCCTCACTGTTCAGCGGTAATGAGTCAAATAGCGAAAGTATGCTGTCGCTGGCAATTTCGACAACCGACAACTGGTCAGCAAATTCCTGCGGCACATTGTGGAGCACATACAGTTTCAGCCCAAGCCCTAAACTGCAGAGCTTGTACGGTGACAACGACATCCGAACCTCCATCATGACGTGGGATGCAGAGAGTACTGATGACAAACCCATTTACGGCTCAGGCAAGTACTCGCAACACTCCAGCGGCAACCCGGCCTACGCCACCAACTACCTGGTGAACGCACCTGAAATGTTTTTGATTATGGCAGAGGCCGATGCCAACACCGACAACATCACGAGTGCGCAAAGTTCGCTGCTTACCGTGGCACAGCGCAATCCTGATATCACCACAGCCGACCTCGGCTCTACGGCCGATGAAATCCTAGCGTTTATCAAGGACGAACGCGCACGCGAGTTGTTCCAGGAAGGTTTTCGACTGTATGACCTGCGCCGCTGGGGAGATCCGGCTTCAGTTTACGCTACCGGAAGTCCGAACATCGCTTTCACCTACAACAATTACAACATTTCGGATTTCATCTTCCCGATACCCAGCGATGAAATCACATCAGGCTTTGGTGTAGAACAAAACGATTGGTCAGGAACACTCCCGACAAACTAAACTTATAAGGAGTGAATCCCTGTTTGCAAGAGGGTGGCCCGTTAGTCGTTACCGACTTTTGGGTTGCCCTCTGTATTTTTGTTTATTGGTTCTTTCGTTGGACTGTCAGAAATCTATTTATCCCAAATCGGTCGTTAGAGTACCCTATTTCCGTGGTCTTACTTGTAAGA
>CAZOQW010000048.1:0-6362 GCA_964582235.1 uncultured Muribaculaceae bacterium
TCGAATCAATTGCCCTCGAACAGATAGAGCAGTTGCTGACCATCCCCGCATTCAGTGGTTGCAAGATACGCATCATGCCCGACGTACATGCCGGGGCCGGATGTGTCATCGGTTTTACGGGAAACCTGGGCGACAAGGTGATTCCTAATATCGTGGGCGTGGACATAGGCTGCGGCATTTTTGTCCAGCCCTTCGCCTGTGTCGGTGACATAGACTACCATGCTCTCAACGAGTTTATTCTCCGCCATATACCCTCCGGTCGCAAACACCGGGACGATAAATATGCACCGCTCCCGCAGCAATACATGGAGATATATAGCGAAGCCAAGGACATTATCGCGCAAATGCGTTGCTACCGCGAACTGAAGGAGACCAAGCGCTTGAAAAATTCCATCGGCACTTTGGGCGGGGGTAACCATTTCATCGAGTTGGACAGGGATGAAGGCGGCATGACTTATTTGGTGGTTCACACCGGAAGCCGTAATCTGGGGAAGCAGGTAGCGGAGATATATCAGAAATTGGCTGTAAAATGCCAGTCGGGATGGGCGGAACTCCTGGAGGAACAAAAACGCATGATTGAGGAATACAAAGCTGCCGGACGCAAGAGCGAATTGCAGGAAGCCATACGGCAACTGCACAGTTCATTCAAGATGCGCAAGCCGGCCATTCCGCCCGACCTTTCTTATTTGGAAGGCGAGTGCCGTGAAGACTACCTGCACGACATGCGTCTCTGCCAGCACTGGGCCATAATGAACCGCAGTCTGATTGCCAAGCTTATCATGGACTACTTCATCAGCCAAGGCAATGTGGAGATGAAGCAAGAAGATTTGGCGTTTGAAAGCGTGCATAACTACATCGGGGACGACAACATCATCCGTAAAGGGGCGATAGCTGCGTATGAGGGACAAAAGTGCATTATCCCGCTGAACATGCGCGACGGTTCGCTTATCTGCATAGGCAAGGGCAATGCGGACTGGAACTATTCTGCTCCGCACGGTGCCGGACGTATCATGAGCAGGGGTAAAGCCTTCAAGACTATCTCCATGGATGACTACCTAAGCTCCATGCAGGGCATCTACAGCGAAAGCCTGTCGGAGGGCACCAAGGACGAATCACCTATGGTGTACAAGCCGAAAGACGAAATCATCGGGAATATCCGGGATACTGTGGAGATAGTGAATGTGATAAAGCCTGTCTATAATTTCAAGGCAGCGGAATAAAAAGTCTTATTCCACAACAAGCTTATTATCCGAATCTAATCTGAGCTTCTGCCCGTGTCTGACAGGTAGAGCCCAGTTGTGCTCGATCAGGACATTATTGCCGGAGTCCAGTTCTTTTTCCGAGTCATATTTGACGGCGTAAATATCGTTTCCCCACCCTAAGGGCCTGGCGTTATACTTTTGGGCAAAACGTACGGCATACGTAGTACCGCTGATGACGGCACATTGGATCACGATAACCGATTGGGTCAAAACGACCTGCATACGACAACGCGCCACAAGTCTCCTGGGGTTGGCTTTCACGCCGAAGGGCTGCTCGGAGAGGAGCGCTCCGCCCTTGGCAATTATTTCATCCTGCAAGGACTTGTTCACTTTGGGATGCGTTATATCCAGGCCCGAGGCTACCACAGCGATTGTCTGCCCGTCCGCATCAACACAGCCCCGGTGGGCAGCCGTATCGCAACCCAAGGCCAAACCGCTGATGACTATGTGCCCCTGTTCGCCTATCTGTTTTGCAAACTCGTATGCTGTGTCCAGGCTTTCTTTGTCTGCTACGCGTGCCCCGATTATCGCTACATTGTCCTCACGATTGAGCAAATCCTTATTGCCAAGCACGTGGACAAGTGGCGGTGCATCTTCTCGTAGATTACGGAAATGACAAGGATAATCTTCGCTATAATAAGGAATAGTGTGTACTCCGGCGTTTGCCTGTCTGTCCAATATCTGTTTTGCCTTGTCGAGTTTGCGAATAGATATGAAAACCTTTTCTTTCAATGAATACGCATCCTCTTCTATGTCTTTATAAAGTTGCTTGGGAGAATAACCCAGCAATTGCAGGCATAATAACTCTTCTACTGAAAGCTGAAGGCTGTGTTTCATTTAGTGTTTTTTAAGTAAGTCAACGGATCTCTTGGTTTCACAAATATATCAATTAATATTACTGTCCGATGAAATACGTCAGATATAAATAGCACAGTCCGGCCTTTGTAAATTCAGTGGTCGGGTACTATTTTGCTATTTCAAGTCCTTGTCAGCGAGGGACGGTCGATTTTAGGCTACCTTATCTACTCCGCTTTTAGGGAATAGGAGCGCAGGGGTTGAGACATAGGAGCATGCACGGCTATACATGGCTACGTGTAACTGTGCATGCCGCCTAAGAAGAAATTCACCCCAAAATACGTTACAATCACGCAGAGAAACGCCACTACGCAGAACCAATGGAAGAAGCGCGGCCGTGAAAAAGCCCTCAGACTCCCGGAATGCAAGGCGAGCGAATAGACCAGAAGGGTAATCAGTGCCCAGACCTCTTTCGGATCCCATGACCAGTAACTGCCCCACGACACATTGGCCCATATTGCCCCGATAAAAGTCCCGGTTGCGAGAAAGAACACTGCGGGATAGAGGAACACGCAGGATACATCAGCCGCGGCGGAAAGTTCCTCGGGCGAGCCGCCATACTTTACAAGGGCGGCCGCACTGTTCAGCATTACCAAACCCAGGAGGGTATAGGAAATCATCATGGTCATCACGTGCAGTGAAAGCAGCGGCGACGAAAGCACCGGCACCAAATAGGCTATCGCAGGATCCGACTCTCCAATAGAAGCCACGAGCAGAGCGAAGCCGCAGAGCAGGAAAGAAAGCGGCAGTATCAGGCTGAACCTACGCTGGAAAAGCATTCCCGGCAGCATTGCCATCCACGCCAGCACCATCATGACTTCGAAGCCGTTGGACAGCGGCGCGTGCCCCGAAACGTACCATCTCAGAGCGAGAATGAAACTGAGGTAGAGAAAAACCACGGCGGAAAGCACCATGCCCGTAGTCATGACCCTGCGGTTCGTGCGGCGCGAGAGGCAGAAAATCGCGAATAACACGATTCCCACGCACAGGCAGCCCATAGCCGCAGCCTTGGGGCGTTCCACCGAATTATAAAACTTTTCCGCAGCTATGCGCGTCCCGGTGGGCAGGTCATCTCCGGCGGTCTTCTGCTGGTACTCGAGTATTTTCCCGAAAATGCCGGATGCCTCTTCATATTCCCCGTGGACTATATTCTCCCCGGCCAGACTCATCACCTTCCTTACGAAAATCCACTGGTTCGGATCCATTTCTGCCGGCAAGCGGTCGACTGATGAATACCACACGACCTTGCCTTCCGCATCAGCGTAGGGAAAGATTTTCAGCAGGGTGCCCGAAGTCAAAAGCCTCGCGATTTCCCGGTTCTGACTGGCTTTCCTGACGGCCTTCTTTGAGGCCCCGTCATTCTGGTCCAAGGTTTTGTTCCAGTCGCTGTAATGGAAAATCCAGCCCGTCAGCACCTGCTCCGGTGTCAGCCCCATGTAGGACTGCCTGCCATAGAGCTTCATGGTGAAATCCCGGGCCAGGGTCTGTACCGGACATATCCTTCCGTTATAATAGATATACATCTCCCCGTATGCCTTTGCGGTCTCCTCCGGAAGATGCCCGGGCACTTCCCCACGCGTCCCCGCCAGGGCTTCAGTCGGATTCATCATCCCTGCCGCAAGCAGGATGGCCAGCCCCGCAGCCATACCGGAAACCCGTTTCAATACAGCGCGGAAATGGCTGTTCCTCTGGAAGAAAAACATAATGAACGACAGAAACAGCAGGCCGTAGCCAGAATATGTCAGCGGCACTCCTGCGGGGTCGTGACTTACAGCCAGGGTGGAACCCCTGCCGTCATCATCGTAGCTCGACTGGTAGAAACGGTAGCCCCGCCACTTGGCTATCCTGTTCATCGAAACGCTCAGCTCGGTCACGGAAGTCCCCTCGCTTATTTCTATCGTACTCACGTAATCCGTCGGGGTAAAGGTGCCGGGATAGTATATTACTTTGAAATCCTTGAGCGACACCGAAAAGGGTAGGGCCGCGTCCTGAAGGTCGTCCCGCGTGAATTGCGAAACCGGCCTGTCACCGAGACGCAGGTGCATGGCCCCCTGGACCCCCGAAAGGTGGGTGACCAAGGCTCCGGACAGAATCAGGAGGAATGAGAGGTGTATGGCCGTGACGGCAATATTCAGACGTCCCGCTGATTTCACATAATAGCAGGCTCCGGCAAGTGCCGCGATTGCCCAAAGCGCGATGAAAAGCGGCGAATGATAACCCCATTTCATGGCAACGGCGGTCCCGGAGTATTTCTCCAGAACCGTCATCGCCGCCATATAGATTATCAACAGTGCGACAGAAGCGAATGCCGCATATTTACAGACTTTTCTGAACATGGCCCGTAGCCCGTCAGATAGCGTTTATGAATTCAACTATCGCATCCCTGTCCTCCTTGCTGAGTTCGCGGAATGCTTCCACGGTGCTGCGTGCATGACTCTCGGCGGAACCGTGCCACATGATGGCCTCGATTACGTTCCGGGCCCTGCAGTCGTGCAGCCTGTCCTCGTGGCCAGAGCATACGAGCGAGAGTCCGCGTCCCCAAAGCGGGGTGGTACGGCACCAGGCTCCTCTTATGTCATTGACCATGTACAGTTTGTGCTGCATCATGTCGGTGTAGGGCCAGATGGTCTGGTTGGGATAGCGCGGCAGTTCATCTCCGCTGGTGAAGAAGAGACTCGGGTCGTTATACTCATCATCACCGGTAGTCCATGAAGGACGGTGGCAGGACGAGCAGCCTATCTCGCGGAACAGGGTGCGTCCCCTCTGAACCGTCTCGTCCTTAAGATCGCGGGCTGCGGGAACGGCCAGTCCCCTGTGCCATATCATCAGGTTGGTGTATTCCTCATCCGTCATCTCCACGGGAAGATCATCCGCCATCAGGAAATCGTAAATATCCTGCTCCACATTTCCCGTGTTCCACTCTTCCGCGTAGTCGGGGAAATAGGTTTCGAGGAAATGGTAGAATCCTTCCTGAACATCGGGGTCCCGGGAGGCTGTGGTCGCGTATGCCGTGGTCATGTAATGGTACCTGCGGTCGGAACGCGTGACGTTGGTGATATTCCAGATTGCATTGGCTCCCGGGCCGTCCTGAAGCGCTCCCCTGGTCAAGGCGTAGGTGAAGCGGTAAGGATGCTGTTCCCCATTGCCCTGGAGGGTGTTGGAATACTGCTTCACCCACTCTCCGTCCTTGAAGAAGGCGGGATTCACGTATTCGGTGGCATCGACGCCGAGGTCCTTGTAATACTGCTCCGTAGTCTCGTACTGCGCCTTGAGGGCTTCATCGGGGATGGCATCGAGCAGACCGCTTCCGTAGATTCCTATGGTGGACTCAAGTCGTACTCCCACCTCGGCGACCGTAAGGTCCACGGTCACACCGTCACGGGTGGCTTGTATAGGTACGTAGTAGGCTGTTGCGGGAATCGTTACTTCCGGATATATCAGCTCGTAGGTCTCCCCGTCGGGAAAGGCGTTACCCCACTCGTCCTGGTACACCAACCATTCTATCTGAATCTGATCCTCGTCCAAAGGGGCCTTGAAAGGAGATATTGCATTGGTCTGGGGCATACCCGTGAGCGATGACAGGTAAGAGTCCGTCTGCAGGTCGTAGAGAACAAGCAGATAACCGTTGCCCATCTCGCTGGAACGGTATGAGGTCGTGCGCTTGCCGTGGCCGTAGCCCGGATGGCATATCAGGCACGAAGTCCTCAGGTAGAGAGGACCGAGCCCGTCGAAAGGCTCGGTGCTCGTGTTGTAGTTGCTTTCGAATATCATCTCCCCGTGCTTGAACTGCTGCACAAGGCCGGCGTTCTCTACGGCAGGAGTAGGGTCTTCGAAAGCCGAAGCCGATACATTGAACGTAGTGCCGAGTTCACCGCCCGCATAAGTTTCTGTCTCAACCCATTCAAGCGCGGAATTATCAACGACTTCCGTTCCAACAGAACTTGCATCGCAAGCCTGCAGAGCGAGGACAGACGCCACAAAAATCAGAATGAGCCATTTGTTTTCCATATATGTTGCGGTATTATTGGGCAAGTTCGTTGATAGCGAGAGTCAGGGCGGTGTCAAGCTCCTGAATGGCCTCTATAGCCGCAGCGCAGTTCTCGTCCTGATAATTTTCGATGAAAGGTTCGGGAATGGCCCTTATGAGGGTCTTCGAATTCTCAATGGCCGTATTAATCCTGGCGGCTAACTCGGGATTGGTTTCGGTGAAGTAAGCATTGAGGGAAACCGTACTGTCGTAGTCGC
>CAZOQW010000049.1:0-5760 GCA_964582235.1 uncultured Muribaculaceae bacterium
GGGGTATTCCCTGCTTGCAGGCTCGCCATCAGGCGGGCGGCGAAGCGAAGCGCAGCGGCCGGGGACAAAGCTTCCTTACCGAAAAACGCTCTAGGCTGGGGCCCAGACTTCTCGCAGAAAAACACTCGCAGCTGGCCTGTGCGACAGCGCAAGCGTAGCCGTGGCGTGGCTCTTGACACGCCGTCATGCTCCCCCGGGAGCTGTCTGCGTCAGCAGACTGAGGGGTTCCCTGCAAAGCAGGCTCGCCATCGGGCGGGCGGCGAAGCGAAGCGCAGGGGCCGGGGACAAGGGTTGCTCGCTGGAAAACGGTCGTGGCAGGCCTGTGCGACAGCGCAAGCGTAGCCGTAGGCGTGGCTCCGACACGCCGTCATGCTCCCTGGGGAGCTGGCTGCAACAGCAGACTGTGGGGTTCCCTGCAAAGCAGGCTCGCCATCGGGCGGGCGGCGAAGCGAAGCGCAGGGGCCGGGGACAAGGGTTGCTCGCTGGAAAACGGTCGTGGCAGGCCTGTGCGACAGCGCAAGCGTAGCCGTAGGCGTGCCCCGACACGCCGTCATGCTCCCTGGGGAGCTGGCTGCGACAGCAGACTGTGGGGTAATAGACAAGAGGTCCCGCAAAACCGCGGGACCCCCAGTCTAAATCTTTCGCCGAAGTCTTATTTCTTCGCGTTGAAGAAATCCTTGGTCTTCTCAGCCTCTACAAGCTGCTCTGAGAAAACATAAGCTCCTGTCTTGGGAGACTTCTCCATGCGTATGCACTTGACCATGCTCTTGGCACCTGCTTTCGCAGCGAAGGTCGCAACTGCTTTCTTTGCCATAATTCAGACTCCTTATTTAATTTCACGATGAACAGTAACCTTCTTGAGGTAAGGATTGTATTTCTTGCGCTCGAGACGGTCAGGAGTGTTCTTCTTGTTCTTGGTAGTAATGTAACGGGACATTCCGGGAACGCCGCTTGTCTTCTGCTCGGTGCATTCGAGGATGACCTGCACCCTGTTTCCTTTTGCTTTCTTTGCCATAATCCTTAGAAATTAAACAAGGTTAATCAATCCTTTCTTCTTGGCATCGCGGAGCGTAGCCTCGAGGCCGTTCTTTTCGATAATCCTCATACCCTTGCAAGAGACTTTCAGAGTCACATACCTCTGCTCTTCTTCGCTCCAGAAACGCTTGTTCTTGAGGTTGAGGGAGAAGTCGCGCTTGGTGCGCAGTTTGGAGTGGGCCACGTTGTTGCCCTTCATCCTCTTTCTTCCTGTTATTTGACAAACTTTTGCCATATCTTGTTCTATTTTATTTCTTTACACAATAGGGCTGCAAATATCGCAGATAATTTTCTGATTTCCAAATCGTGAGGCCGTAAAACCCACTACAGGAATTTCAGGAATCTGCTCCACCTTATGTTCGCCGGGAACTTTTTCCCGCTATCCGTCGAGAGCCATACCACAACAGGCTTTCCGGCTATATGGTCTTCGGGAACAAAGCCCCAGTACCGCGAATCCAGAGAGTTGTGTCTGTTGTCTCCCATCATGAAGTAATAATCCTGCTTGAAAGTATAGTGTCCTTCCTCCAATGCCTTCTGTACGTCTCCGCCCTCGTAAACTCCGATGATTCTCTTGTAGAGAGGGAGATTTTCCTCGGTCAGTTCCACCGTCACACCTTTCTGGGGTACCCACAGCGGTCCGAAGAAGTCCCTCGTCCAACCGGAATCCGGCGTATAGGGGAATATCTCCTTTCCTCCGTAAGACGGTATCCTTTCGAGTCTGTCCTCAACCGCGATCACATTCGCGAGTGCTGCCACCTTGGAATGATTCTCCGCAGTAAGAAGCATCGCCGGATAGCCCGGCAGCGACGGATCGTAGTACAACTCATCGGAATTGATTCCCATGTCCTTAAGAATCTTGGAATTGATTCTCTGTCCGTTGGTAATCACCCTGTAAGAGAACTGCACTCCGGGATATACCGTCTGCTTCTCTCCGTTGATCCACACTAAACCATCCTTGACTTCGAGAGTATCTCCAGGAAGGGCTACGCAGCGCTTGACATAATGGTCTTTCTTGTCGGTCGGCCGGACGACTGTCTCGCCGAGTGCGTCAACGAAAGCCTGACCGTGTATTCGTGAAAGAGCGTAGTAATCTTCCGCAGGCGCTTTCCTGAGGACTGTGTCCCCGTTGGGAAAGTTGAACACCACATAATCCCCTCTTTCCACATTTCTGAACCCTTTCAGCCGCCTGTAATCGTTCTGTATCAGCGTGGAATATGATTCCTTGCCGAAAATACGGTTGTGGGTGAACGGAATGGTCAGCGGGGTCTGCGGTACCCTCGGTCCGTATGTCAATTTGCTGACGAAAAGGTGGTCTCCGGTCATCAGCGAGGACTCCATCGACGAAGACGGAATCTTGAAGGCCTGAAAGAAAAAGATATTGATGAAAGGTACCACGATGACAACGAAAATAATGGTGTCGAGCCAATCGTTCGCCGCACTGTGTTTTTCACCGGGCTTGTATCTTTTCTTCCAAAAATTCCAGTGGACTTTCCTGGTGATGCAACTGTCAAAAATGACTATCAGACCCAAGAGCCACCAGTAACTTCCAAGCCATATTACCCATGCGAGGTAAAGCAAAGCCCAGAAAATGAACTTTGTCCACCTGTTCCGGATAAACGCCTTAAAGTTCACCTTTCAAAAGCTACTTAACCGAATTGATTATAGCTTCGAAAGCCTGAGGATTGTTCATTGCAAGGTCAGCGAGCACTTTACGGTTCAGACCGATGTTCTGTGCATTGAGCTTACCCATAAACTGTGAATACGACAGGCCGTACTGACGGGCGGCGGCATTGATTCTCTGAATCCAGAGAGCGCGGAAATTGCGCTTCTTGGCCCTACGGTCGCGATATGCGTAAGTAAGACCCTTCTCATAAGTGTTCTTTGCTACCGTCCAAACGTTCTTCCTTGCGAGGAAGTTACCGCGAGTTCTCTTAAGAATCTTCTTGCGGCGAGCCCTTGAGGCTACTGCATTGACTGATCTAGGCATAATTCAAAACTTTCTACAAAACCAACAATTCTTTTACCCTCGTCACATCGGCCTTGTCTACAAGTGTGAAGTGGTCGAGGTTTCTCTTTTGTTTTTTTGTTTTTTTGGTGAGGATGTGGCTGTGGTAAGCATGCTTCCTCTTGATCTTTCCCGATCCGGTAAGCGTGAAACGCTTTTTGGCACCGGAATTGGTTTTAAGCTTTGCCATTGTTTTAATAATTAACTGTTAATATACACTAACCGCCCTATTTTTTCTTGTTGGGCGCTATCATCATAGTCATGCGCTTTCCTTCGAGTACCGGCATATTCTCGGGATGTCCGTACTCCTCAAGCTCGACTGCGAAGCGCAGCAGCTGCTTCTCTCCCTGATCCTTGAACATTATGGAACGTCCGCGGAAGAAAATCGAAGCCTTAACCTTGGAGCCCTCCTCGAGGAAACCCTTGGCATGCTTGAGTTTGAACTGGAAATCGTGTTCGTCCGTATTCGGGCCGAAGCGTATTTCCTTGATAACCACCTTTGCGGCGTTGGACTTCATTTCCTTTGCCTTCTTCTTGCGCTGGTAAAGGTACTTCTGATAGTCCATTATCTTGCACACGGGAGGATCCGCATTCGCGCTAATCTCCACCAGGTCCAATTCGAGCTCGTCTGCAATCTGCAAAGCCTTGGACAAGGGATATACCCCCTGCTCTGGGATATTGTCACCGACCAATCTCACCTGCGCTGCGGTAATCTGGTCATTGATATTGAGCTCGTTCTCGTCTTTTTTGCCGTTTCGACGAGGGTCGGGTCTGCGACCGCCCGGCTTGAAGCCCGAAGGCTTGGGTCTGTAAGGTCCTGCTATGGCTTAATCCTCCTAATTTTTAAGTTCGTCGGCTATTGTCGACTTAATATACTCCATAAACTGTTCAACGCTCATGCTGCCCTTGTCTGCACCTTCGTGACGGACTGAAACAGCATTGTCATTGACTTCTTTTTCTCCTACAATCACGAGTACAGGCACTCTGAACAGAGATATGTCGCGTATCCTCTTGCCGAGTGTCTCGTTCCTCGAATCCACGGAGGCGCGAATTTCGGAATTTTTGAGCAATTCGCAAACTTTTTCAGCATAATCGGCGTACTTTTCACTGACTGGCAATATCTTAACCTGATCAGGAGCGAGCCACAAAGGCAGGTGTCCTGCAGTGTGCTCAAGTACGACAGCGGTGAAACGCTCGATGGAACCGAACGGAGCACGGTGAATCATAACCGGACGCTGCTTGCTGCCGTCAGCCTCAGTATATTCCAACTGGAAACGCTCGGGCAGATTGTAGTCTACCTGTATGGTACCGAGCTGCCAGCGGCGACCGATAGCATCCTTGACCATGAAGTCAAGCTTCGGTCCATAGAAAGCCGCCTCGCCAAGCTCCACTACGGTCTTCAGACCTTTCTCCGCCGATGCCTCGATGATTGCGCTCTCAGCCTTCTCCCAATTCTCGTCGGAACCAATGTACTTTTCCTTGTTATTGGGATCCCTGAGAGATACCTGAGCCATATAATCGGTCATGTTCAGCGTCTTGAACACATACAGTATCAAGTCAATCACCTTCTCGAATTCCTCTTTCAACTGGTCAGGACGACAGAACAGGTGCGCATCGTCCTGGGTAAAGCCACGGACTCGGGTCAATCCGTGAAGTTCTCCGCTCTGCTCATAACGGTATACGGTACCGAACTCTGCAAAGCGCAGGGGCAAATCCCTGTACGAGCGGGGTGAACTGCGGAAAATCTCGCAGTGGTGAGGGCAGTTCATGGGTTTGAGCATGTATTCCTCGCCCTCCTGAGGAGTCTTTATCGGCTGGAACGAGTCCTTGCCGTATTTTGCGTAGTGTCCGGAAGTCACGTAGAGGTCCTTGCTTCCGATGTGGGGCGTAACCACGGGCAGGTAACCGAGTTCCGCCTGCTTCTTGCGCAGGAAGTTCTCGAGCACGTTGCGCATCACTGCACCTCTGGGGAGCCAGAGAGGCAGACCTGCGCCGACCCTGTTGGAGAAGGTAAACAGTTCCATCTCCTTTCCGAGCTTGCGGTGGTCGCGCTTCTTGGCTTCCTCAAGCATCTGCAGATACTCATCGAGCATACTCTTCTTGGGGAAGGTCACTCCGTAGATGCGGGTCAGCTGCTGGCGGGTCTGGTCGCCCTTCCAGTATGCACCGGCTATCGCGGTCAGCTTTATGGCCTTGATGTCGTCCACATGCTTCACGTGCGGTCCACGACACAGGTCGGTAAAGTTACCGTTGGTGTAGAAGGTGATGCTTCCGTCTTCGAGATCCTGAATCAGCTCGCATTTGTACTGGTCGCCTTTCTCGGTGAAATACTTCATTGCATCGGCCTTGGACACATGGGCACATTCGAATGTCTCCTTGGACTTTGCAAGTTCCTTCATCTTGTTCTCTACAGTCTTGAGGTCAGATTCCGAAATCTGGTGGTCTCCCAAATCCACGTCGTAATAGAATCCGGTTTCCACGGCCGGGCCAATTCCGAATTTCACTCCGGGATACAAAGCCTCAAGCGCCTCGGCCATCAGGTGTGCCGATGAGTGCCAGAATATCCGTTTGCACTCGTCGTCCTCCCAGGGACGTATCGTGCCGTCGGTAAATGCGATACTGAGCATAACTTAAATCTTTTTTAGCCTGCAAAGATACATATATTTGGAAGTTTGACACTTTGTTGCCAGATAAAAAAGTGTAAATAATTGAAAGAGTTT
>CAZOQW010000050.1:0-5088 GCA_964582235.1 uncultured Muribaculaceae bacterium
AGCAACCGAAGTGCGGAGAGTTCTTGTCCCAGTCTGTGGATGCCGTCCTCAATCTTGGCGAGCTGCGCATCCGATATGTACACCCCTCCTTTTTTGTAGTGCCTCAGCAGAGAATCGTTTATGCCGATGTATTTTGCAAACGCGCTCATGTTGATGGCCTTGTAGTAGTCGAACAGAGACGAAACATCGAATTTAAACTCCGGAGTTTCTGTCAGTATCGGAGATGCTTTCCCTGATTCCTCCATTTCATATTCCGCTGTCTCCTTCACGGTGTTCATAAAAGCTTTCTTTGCTTCCTCAACGGTATCCCCACGTCCCGAAATCACGTAATCGCTGTCCTCGGTGTTGTAGGCGACATAGGTACCGTCCGTGTCTTTCTCGATTGTGACGATGAATCTGTTTGCTTCCATATCCTTACGCTTTTATTGTGGCAAGGAAATAGGGTCAGAACCCTATCTCCTTTTTGAGTTTCTTTGCTAATCCCGGTCTCACTTCCTGCGACCAATGTCTTTCAAGCCACACTTTCTTTCCGGCATCATTGACATAGAGGTCGTGGCTTCCTCCGTGCCTTACGAACTTGAACCCGTGTTCGATTGCTTTTTTCTTTATTTCGTTCCAATTCATGAAATGTTGTTTTGAATTACTCTGCAAATATAACACGAATTTGTGATATATGCAAGTTTATCTGCACCTATTCGTTACTCGAAAACCGTGACAGCCCGTCACGGTTCACCCTGCAAAGAAAAAAGCCGGGGCCCTCACGGGTGCCGGCTCTGAGTTGAAATACTAATAACACTAACTAAAACCAAAATGAAAAAAATACCTTCAAAATTTCCGATTCACTCCATTTCATGACTTCATGATTACTTTCTTGCCGACTATCTCCATTTCGCCCATGCCGCAAAACCGGGTGGCATCTCTCAGTGTATCGAACACTGCGCCGGTCGGTCTGTCATACAAAGGGTCTCTGACTGCTTCGATAGTCCAAAGGAGCGGCAGCCCAAAGATGTGTATTGCGGGTCTCTCGACACGGTATTTCTTCGTGCCGTCCGCGAATGTCAGTTCTACGATTCGTTTCTTTGCCATGGTGATTTGATTTATTGTGATGTTTCCGATGTGCCCGTTACGCGGCATTTTGCCGTGAAGTTATACCGGGCCAAGTCCTCCGCGCTGAATATCCCTCCCTCGGGTAAGGATTTGAGGTAGGCTATCACTTCGTCGTAGGTCTTGAATGTGGTGGTGCGGTCGATGTACAGCATCATCACACGTATCAGCTCGTTTGCGTCCTGCCGGTAGCCGTCCAGCTTCGACCACTCTCCGCAGGTCGCCGCTTCGAGGTCTCCTTCATACGCACGGTCAAACCAGTACGCAGCATCTTCAACGGCTTTCGAGAACCGCTTGAACGCTTGTTTCTTCTCCTGCTTCAATCCTCCGAAGAGGCGTAATCTTCGCTCTATGGTCTGGAGCAGGATGTCCGTGGCCATTGCGAAGTTGTAGGCAAGTTTCAATTCATTGCCGACAATCTTTACCGGGTCTTGGTTCATTGTGTCTCAGTTAATTCTGGTAATTCAATTTGAAAATAGTCCTCCAGCAATCCTTTCCAATCTTGCGGAAAAAGCGGATTGCTCTGAAAAGCTCGAAAATCGCTCATCTTATCTTGATAGAAGAGATGCGCTGCAAGTAGTTGATAGGCATCCTGCGCGAAATTATTCCACGTCCCCGCTGCCTTTCGCTTTTGCATATATTGATGCCCTGCTTTCAGCCAAGCTATCAAGAACTTCGGGTATCGTTTGAAGTCCGAGCGGCCGCAATCGCTTTTTAATGGGCATCCGATGCAGCCGAGCCGCCTTGTGAAATCTATTGAGCCGTCATCGCGGTAATAGATAGGTGCGAGCTTGAGGTTGTAGTAATTGACGAACTCGGCAACATCCTTGAGCGTGTAGTCAAGAATGGGATAGATAGCTTCCACACGTTCCTTTTTGTTGTAGACACGGCACTCGGTAGGCTCTTTATACCGTTCTTTTCGCCTTGTGCTCTCATCAGCCCTAATGCCCATTATCACCTTGTCCAAAATCTTATACTCCTTTAATTGTGAGCAGCAGAACCGCCGGAACCTCGTTGGATAGCCATTGTTCATCAGAATTTCAAAAAAGCCCCTTTTCGGCTTTCGTATCTCCGCCCCCCATTTCCCGGACGTGCGCTATCGTTCCGGGTGGGCTGATAGTCGTCTCTTTGTAAATAGGCCTCACTTTCACGTCCGCGAGCTTGGTCAAGGCTAATATCACGTCAGAATCTTTTCCGCCACTATACGCAAGTTCAATCTCCCCGTCATAGTTGTCACGAAAAAGTTTCAGAAGCCTTATAGAGTGCTTCACCTTCTTACCTAACTCACACTCCATTTCCGTCTTGTGTTAAGTCCCCACGTGCCATTTCATCATAGAACTCGCCGAACTTCACCATGCGCTGCACCCAGGCTTCCACATTCTTGAGGTTGGTTGAGCGGAAGCGATAGCGTTTGCAGCCAATTTCTATCTCACCTACCCAGCGGGAACTGTAGACGGGTTTGTTGCTGCCACGTGCAAAGCGCATTGACCTGCGTCCGCTGTTGGTGAACTCGCTATATATGCAACCTGTTCTCTTCATGTTCAATCAAGTTTTTGTCTTATCGTCTTTGTAACGTACCACGATGCCTGATATTCGGTCGGCTTGCCCTTCTTGTCCCGGGCTACCGGTTCCAGTATCATGTTCTCCGAGCCGGTCATCCACCTGTCCGCCGAGAGTTTGGATTTGGTCACCAGCTTCAACACTGCCTTGAATGCGGCCCGCTCGTCTGCCGTGGCCAATCCTTTGCCGTCAGCCAGGTCGAAATACTCTGACAGTATCTTTGCGCAGGCCTGCACTACACCCGACAGGAATGCTCCATGATAGGTCGCGTGATGCAACTTGGGCCGGACGGCCTCGATGTCCATCTGTTCTGCCGCCTCCAGCGTGACAAGGTTCTCCAATGCAGCACGGGCCTTCTCGTACTCCGCCTTATAGTAGTCGTACTTCTTGCGGGCCCGGCGTATGTCTGATTGCAACTTCTTCATTTGATACCTTGGTTGCTCAGTTGTTTGGCGATTATCTCGTCAGCCGATTTTATAGAGTTGAACTGTTCCCCGTATCCGCATAACAGACTCTGCCCAATGATTTGGCCATCGCGAAGCCAGACGCGTTGGATATACGGGTACTTCATGGTTTGTTTTGCCGACTTGAGCATGTCATGGAATGTGTCTGAGTTCTCCTCGTGGAATCGCCTGACTATCTTCTGCTTCATCTGTTCTTTCTTATGCAGGCCCTCCGCGATGCTCTCGTCTGCGGTCTGCACGGAGCAGCACAGTTCTCCATATGCCCACACGACAACAGAACCCATGACTGCGCCGCCCGGCTGCATCCATACCCTGTGCACCTTGGCACCCTTGTCCCCTGCTTTCTTGGCTTCTCTCAGCGTCCGGAAGTATTGGTGTGTCCCTTCTTCGTAGAATCTCTTGATTACTTCTTCCATGGTGCTCATCTGTTAGAAGGGTAAATCGTCATCATCTTTCACGGTCGTGCTCGGCGTGCCGGTGGTGGGTGCTGCTGCCCCTCTGCTGCTTCTTCGTGCGGGGCTCGGCGGGAAAATCTCTGCCTGTGCAGGACTCACCGGAGCTGCGGTCGCCGGTACACCTGCATTCGTTCCCGTGCCGTCACTGCTGCTTCCGCACAGGGTCACCTCGTTAGCCCGGCAGTTTATGGCCGATGCCGGTTTGCCGTTCTTGTCGATGTAGGCCTTGACCGTCTGAGGACCTCGAACAAATACCTTTGTCCCGCGCTTGAGGTATGGCAGCACTCCGCCGCCGTTACCGTACCACAGGACGCTCACCCACTGCGTCACGGGTTCCCCACCGCGCCGCTCAGTGTGCGCCACGCTGAAGGAAACGTAATCCGTCACGCGTCCGTCCCTGTCGTTGAATTTTACCACCTCAGCATCTCGTCCGAGGTTGCCGATGATTTCTAACTGTAGCATATCTTGTTGGTTTTAATTGTTCTTGATTCTTATTTGCTGAGGAAATCCATACCGGAAGTCTGTGAAGTGTACGACCGCGAAAGCGATGGAGACGGACTGGTGCGGCTGTCCTGCTCGTTCCAGGCGTTCTTCCATCCGGTCGAAGTACGGGGCAATCCGGCTGATAAAGTCCTTTGTGCTCAGCCCGTCGTTGTGTGCCAGCTGCTCGATGTCAATCGCTGCCGTGGTGGGCAGCGCGTAGAAGTACTGCTCGCGTGTGCCGAGCGGGGTCTGTGCCTCGTCCCGTCTGATGATTACCAGCTGCACGCCTACCTGCTCTGCGGGTATCGACTTGAAATACTCTTCCTGCGGGTTTTTCTTGCAGCGGAGCAGCAAGGTTCCGCCTGTCTCCTTTAACCGGGCTATCTTGTCCTGCCAATAGTCGAAGTTGTATCGGCATGTATGGATTTTCTCCCCGTTGAGGATTTCCTCTATGTTCCGTCTGAACGTCATCTGTACAACCATGGTCTTGCTCCTTGATATCAATACTTCTTCCCGTGCTTTACAGGGCGCGTCTCGTTGTAGCGCATCTTCTGCTCGATATGCCATTCCAGGTCGATGTCCAGGTGCTTTGCCCATTCTCTGATAAAGGCGATAGCGTAGTTGATTTTACTGTGAAACTCGGCATAGCCGGTCAAGCAATAGCAGAGTTGACAGGCACTCTCTGTGAAGCTGTACTCCTCAAACGGCCATGCAGTGACGCAACTTTCGTCTATCTCAATAGCACACTTCCCTGCAAGGTCAAGCAAGCGGATTGCCACGTCTGCCATCTCGTCCTCCAGAGAGTCTTTGACAAAATCCTCAAAAAACTCCTCAAAAGTGGCTCCATCTTCCATGTCGTTCTCCATAAGTTTCTGCGCAGCGGGAGAGCCTATCTCCATTACCTTTCCTTTCCTGTCCGCCTGCACCAGCTCACCTATCTCGGTAATCACAAGCATCAGATAGTGCTCCTGACTTCGTCACTCAAAAAATCGCAATTTTATAAGTAGCTAATATTTAAGTGT
>CAZOQW010000051.1:0-4440 GCA_964582235.1 uncultured Muribaculaceae bacterium
GGGGAGCTGGCTGCGCAGCAGACTGAGGGGACTATTGGATATGGATCTCGCTGTCCATCCTTGCGTATATGGCAGGCTGTGCGAGCTCGCTTACGCTGTTGATGAATGTAGATGCGCTTTCGCTCAAACCGACGGGCAGAGCTGCTGCAGCCTTGACAGAGGTGCTGAACATCTCCATGAGTTCTTCTATTGCGGTGGGAGCTTTGGGATAGCCCTTGATTTTCCATGAACTGAGGTCAGGGTCACCGGCCAGTGCTGCGGCGTAGATGACTGCATCCTCGAGAGTGCCGATTTCATCCACGAGCTGTATGCTCAGCGCATCGGTGCCGGTCCATACGCGGCCCTGTCCGATTTCATCCACTCTGGTCTTAGGCAGCGAGCGTCCGTCTGCAACTATGGTGGTGAAACGGTCATACACGCTCTCGATTGAACTGAGGATGTAGTTGTACTCCGCCTGGTCAAGGGGACGCATGCCGCTGTACATGTCTCCGTGCTTGTTTGAAGTCACGTTCTGGATATTCACGTGAAGCACGTTCTTGAAGGTCTTTGAGAGGTCAGGGACCATGCCGAACACACCGATGGAACCGGTGAGAGTTGTGGCATCGCTGTAGATTTTCTCGCAGTTTGAGGAAATCCAGTAGCCGCCCGATGCTGCGTATGTGCCGTATGATGCGACAAGAGGCTTCTCTGCTTTCAGCAGGTCGAGCTCGGTCTTGATTTTCTCGGATGCGGTCACGCTGCCGCCGGGAGAGTTGACCCTGAGCACTACGGCCTTGACCTTGTCGTCCTTGCGGAGTTTGGCGATTATGGACGCGAAGCGGTCGCCGTCGATTGCGGTCTTGTCTGAGCCGTCGATGATTTCGCCGTCAGCATAGACTATCGCTATTTCGTTGCCTGACTTGGCTGTGGGAACGACTCTGGCAGCTACGTAATCGCTGAAGGAAATCATTTTTACGTCGCTGAATTCGTCTTCGTATGCGAGTACGGCAAGCTGGTTCTCGAGTTCCTCACGGGTGAGCAGCCTGTCCACGAGACCTGCGTCCACGAAGTCCTGGGGACTCACGAGTTTAAGGTTGTTGATTATGGAGTTGAGCTCAGCGGTCGAAAGTTCGCGGCTTTTTGCAATCTGGTCGGAAAGCACTTCCCAAATTGCGTCCACCATGCGCTGGTTCTGCTCGAGGTTTTCGGGGCTGGCGGAAGAACGGGTGTAGGTCTCGCCGGCTGATTTGTATTTTCCGTGGCGTATCAGCTGCACATTTACGCCCAGTTTGTCGAGAAGTTCACCGAAAAACATCATTGAGCCGCCGACTCCGTTGAGCATATAGCTTGCGCCGAGGTTGGGGCTCATGTATATCTTGTCGGATACGGACGCGAGGTAATATTCTCCGGTTCCCGGGGTCTCCATGTATGCGACGACCGGCTTGCCGCTGACTTCGCGGAAACGTGCGAGGGCGGCCCTGAATTCTTCCAAAGAGGATATTCCGCTGGCGTTGCCGTCGGTTTTCAGGTAAATGTATTTCACGGCAGGATCGAATGCTGCGTCATTGATTGACTGCACTGCATCCCACAGGCCGATGGTGGCTCTCTGGTTTCCGGATGAGGTTAGGGATGAGAGGGGATTGCCTTCCTTGCTCTGCTCCGCAAGGGTGATTTTCGACATGTCTATTTTCAATACGCCGGAGGAGGGGATTACGGGAGTGCTGCTGCCGGCTGCCAAAAGTGCGCCGAAGACTGTGAGCGACAGGAAGCCCATCACTACCGTGAACACGAGTAGTCCGCAGATCACGGCGAGAGTCATTTTGAGGAAATTTTTCATTTTACGCGAATTTTAACAAAGTTACGCAAATTTGCCGAATGTTCAATTAAGCCGCTTTGTTGCCAATATTGTGGCTGCTGCGGCGGGGATATTGTGTACGCGCAGTACTGCGGCGCCTCCCTGCACAGCGAGCCTGTGGGCTTTCTCGTTATCCCCGTGAGTGAATCTCTTGTCTGCAGCGCCGATGAGCACAGGATGTCCGAGAGCGGCCAATTCGGGCAAATTTTCGAGTATTTCCCAGTTCTGGCTTTCCGTTTTTGCGAAGCCGAGTCCCGGGTCAAGCCACCAGTCCTTTATGCCGAGCTTGGATGCCTTGCTTTCAAAGTCGGTGAAATATCTTCTCAATTCTGCGATTATTCCGCCGGGATAGTCGGTTTGTGCGTCCATAGTCCTCGGATTGCCGCGCTTGTGCATGGCCACATAGCTCAGCCCGAGTTCCGCCACGGTCTCCAGCATCAGCGGATCGTCCTCTCCGGCAGATATGTCATTGACTATGAACGGACCAATAAGCCCGTAGGCACGACGCACTATTTCCGCGCGGGTGGTGTCTATGGATATGGGCAAAGGAGCCTCTGCCTGTAACGCTGGCAACAATCTGCGCCACTCCTCTTCAAGCGTAACGTCGTCGGCTCCCGGACGGGTGGAAACGGCTCCGAGGTCGATGATGTCCGCACCTTCTTCTTTCATGCGCAGCATTGCCGATTGAACATCCTCCGCATGCACCCTGCTGGCCTCAAAGAATGAGTCAGGTGTCAGGTTCAGTACGGCCATTATCTTTACCATTGTGCGAGGAATAGAATCAATCGTTTTGTTCGTAATAATATGAGTAGTCAATTCCTTTCATAAACATTTCCCGGTCATCAATCCTGGTGGTCAAGGCAGACTTTACAAGAGTTTTGATGTGGGAGCTGTCTACAACGCTTTCCCGCATGGCAGCGAGATACTCGTTTTTGTCTATCCGGCTCCAGTCAACGCAACGCTTCAGCGAGCGTTTTAGCATCAAGTCGAGCCAAATACGGGTGGCGCGACCGTTTCCCTCCATAAACGGATGTGCGACGTTCATCTCTACATATTTGTCCATTATCTCCTCGAATGTCG
Organism: uncultured Muribaculaceae bacterium; assembly: GCA_964582235.1. Lineage (GTDB taxonomy): Bacteria > Bacteroidota > Bacteroidia > Bacteroidales > UBA932 > Cryptobacteroides. Next base: position 2,915 of record CAZOQW010000051.1, read on the forward strand.
TTTCCTGCATTCGCTCAATATGCAGCAAGGTTTCAGGAAAATGCATACAGTTGGCAAAAGCAAATCCGCCTTTTGAGATATTCTTTGTGCGTATCTGCCCGGCGAAATCGTACAACCCACCAAATATGTAAGCATGGATTTGTTGCAGAGTCTTGACTGTTCCAGGCTCAAGGCTGGCTAAAAGTCCGCTCTCGTATAGGGTATATGCTTTTTTTCGGCTCTGCCCGTCTATCGTGTTGTCGCTGTAGGTGAACCAGTCAAGGAAGTCGGATGCCTTGTTATTGGGCATATTTTTAGCCAATTCAATAATACCCTCTGCATCAAGCACATCTGTGAGACGACGTTTGCCATCGGGTGCATATAGTTTCAACTGGTTAGTGGCACTAACCAGTTCGGGATTCTCTTTTTTGAGTTTGCCTTTGAGATATTTCCAATAGTTACGAGTCTTTGCGTAGTCATCCTCATCATTGAGAATGGCAACTATATCCAATACGGAAAACCACCATTTAGAGAGTCCGTCATCCCAGACTGCCCGAACCTGACGGTCTTTGTAAAACCGTATTGACACTTTCTGTTCTTTCTTGTCCTGTTCCATAAAATGAGAATTCAGCGGTTCTATTTTATATTTTCACGACCCATTTCCCGTTTCTTTTTCCGTTTTCACGTTCCAGCAAACCGCGTTTTATCAGCGACGGTGTCATGCGCTTGACGGTGCGAAGCGATTTACCCAAATGTGCAGCTATCTCAACTTGCGTGGCACCGGGATTTTCTTGCAGGTATCTCAACAGAGAAATCTCCTCCAAAGTGACGTTCAAAGAACTCTCCAAAGAGCCATTTTGGCTCTTTGAAATTTCATGAGTGGCACTTTGGACGACTGAAATATGCAACTTCCGGTTATGCAACTCGTTTTTCTCGCCAAACAGCAAGTTTCTGAAAAACAATTCCAGAAATTCGGTTGTGGCGGATATTCCTTTTGAATAGTTGTTGTAATTGGCCCTTACCAATGCATTCCTGAAATACCATGAGTTTTCTTGAAATACGCTGTTATTCAACGTGAATCCGAAAGTATGGAGGTATTTCATTGTAAATACGGCTGTGGTTCGAGTGTTCCCCTCCCCGAAGGGATGTATCTGCCAAATGTCCGAAACAAACTTACAGATATGTTTCAATGCTTGGTTTGCATCGAGTGACGGATAATCGACACTCTTTTCTTGTCCGAAATCGTGTTCGAGAGTTTGACGGATTAACTCATGGTTGGAATACAGAACGGTATCCCCGTCAAGCACCCATTCTTTCTTGGTAATATCATAATCACGCAATTTTCCTGCAAATTTGTACAAGCCTTCAAACAGCCGTCTGTGGATGAGTATCAGATAATCAGGAGTGAACGAGAAAGATTTCTCTGATAGTATCTCCGTGATCCTTGCAGATACTTTGTCTGCTTCTTCAGTTCGTTCATCCCCTATGTCCTTATTCTTCGCCTTGGATTGATAGTAGCTGTCAATCAAGTGCTTCACCTCGCCAAT
>CAZOQW010000052.1:0-4340 GCA_964582235.1 uncultured Muribaculaceae bacterium
CTGATATGCAGCCCTATTGCACGGGTCATGAGCAAATCGTCATGCTTCCCGGTTATCGCGCCGTATGAGCCGTTCTGTTTGCGCTCATAACACAGGTACTCATCCAGGCAGTCCTCACATCGCTCAACATACAGCGAGTCTCTTACCACTTTGACAAGCGTGGAAATAATCATCGGCTTGGTCGAGAGGTTGGTATGGAAGCCGTACTTGCGCGGCAGACCCTGACGTATATCTTCTTCGGATTGCTTGCGGGCATAGAGTTCCGGGTAGATGCCCCGTATCTGATTGAGGATGTACTGCGATTGGTCGCCGTCTACCCAGCGTTCCTTGTCATGCGTTTCGAGGGTGTTGCTTTCAATGACGAGCAGGGCATTGTCATAGAAGGCGGCTATCTGCGCGGACTTCCATGCGAGCCTGTCCATGTCGATATGCCCATGCCACTGCGCCACCACAACGGGCTTGCCCCCTTCCGCCTGAAAAAGCCTGTCGAGCACGAGGATGACAGACCAGTCCGCCTTGCTTGTGCGTCCGCCTATATCCACCACGGCAAGGTAGCGGTTCGTGACTATCTCCTGTTCGTCTATCTCCGGGAGTTCCCATATATGCAGCAGGCCTTGTGCGTCCTCCTTGAAGCGCAGGTTCTTCAGGGCATCCTTGCCCGAGTCTGCATCCGCGTAGACTTCCCCTATGTAACGGGCAGGACGGCAGGAGGGCCGCAGTTGCTCTACCTTGTACTTGTCGAATACCCTTGCGCCCGAATGCACGAAAGCTTCTATATCGTCAGACGGGTATTCGGATGCCATCATCGCATGGTCGCTGTATTTCGCCCGTTCCTGCACGTACCAGTTGATTGCTTCGAGGGTCGCGCCCTTTGTCCAGAGCCAATACAGGTACTTTCCGTTTTCCTCTCGGTTCGAGCTGACGTTCTCATTACCCCGGTTGCGGTAAAGATTCATTGCGAATGCTGCGGTATCTTCAATGGGCAGCGCGTACATCTCTATGTCGAACCACGAGACGAACAGGGCCTTGAACTGCGATTGTCCCCGCTTGGCCGCATCGTATTCCCGCTGGAAGAAATTGCCCGTCCCGTTGGCCGTACTTTCATAGACTATCATCGTGTAAGGTTGGAGCAGTACTCCCGAGCAGGCAGAGCGTACTATGTCCTCCGGCTTCTTGCCGTCCGTCGTTTTCCACAGTCCCACTTCCGAAAGGTGCACAAGGTTGTAATCGCCGCCACGGCAGCTGTCAGGCCTTTCGGCAGTGCCAATCTTTATCTTGCAGTTGCGCTGCGGCACCCGGAAGATACTGCCCGACTTCCCCACTCCCACGAGCTTCGGTTCATTCTCCGCGTATTCTTCTCCCAACTTATGCAGCATCTCCACAGGGTAGTATTTTATCATGCGGTCGAACATGTCCTTTATCTCATCCGAACCTGCACCTTGGTGAGCAATGATAAGGGAGTTCAGACCGACCTTGTGAACGAGTTGCAGCCATGCCATGTAAAGTTGCGACGTGGTTGAACCACCCCACTGACGGGCTTTGAGCAGCACAATACGGATAGGCTTGCCGGCTTTCCGCATCGCTTCCAGCCGCTCCACGAACCTGCGCTGCGGTCGAGTCAGACGGAACAGGACATCCTCCCCTCCTCCTTTCTTCTTTATATAGACAATCGAGGCGGCCCAGAACGGGAAGTCGTAACGGTAACGGAGCCTCACGAACTGTTCTATGACTTTCAGGCGGTCATCCTCATAATCTTCTTCGAGACTCCCGAGGTTCTTAAGCAGGGCATCCACCGAGCGGAGGCGCAGCAGCTTTTTCACCAGCGGCACTTTCAGCATCTCTACGGGCAGGTACTGCACAGGCAGGGGGAAATCCTTTATCGTCACTTTCTGCCTCTCCCCTACCGACCCTTCGCCCGTTATGGGATTGAACAGCGCACGTATCTCAGAGTTGCGCCGCTCATTCTCCTTCAAGATTTCCTGTATGGCAATCTGTTCCTGCGTCATCTGTCAATCGGTTTGGTCAGCAGCCCACCGAGCAGACCCACAGCGTAGCAGTAGACATGCAGCCACGCGTTGGTGTTCGGGAAGAAGAAGCCGATGATAAGGTAGGACAGCAGCCACCCCTGGTAATACCATTTGCGCATCACTTCGAAAGAAAGCGAGCCATAGAGGCAGTAGACCACTCCCGAGAGTCCCACCGTAGGTGAGCTCATGCCCATAAGGCCGACGGGAGCCGTGACTGCCACGATGTAGGCGAGCAGCAGCCGCCAAATGGTCTTGTTATATAGAAAGACTATGGAGACCAGAGCCCAGGCGTTGAGCGCAGCGTGCAGGATATTCGCGTGGAAGAACGGGTACACTAATCTTCCTTGCAGGCTGCACCCGGAATAGATGCCCACCGTCTGCCAGTCATAAGGACCTGCAAAGGCGATGCACACGACAAGAATTTCTATAACAAGTGCTGCAACCTTTCCCATTTTCTTTTTATCCATCTCTTCTTCGCTTTCCATACCATCATCCTTGCGCTCCCCGGGGTCAAGTAGAATTTCGGAGCGGGCTGCAACACAACGATTGCGCAGAGTTCGTACAGCGTTTTCTCGGGGTGCTCCCTTCGGAGCTGCATCACACGGTGGTAAATCTCAAGGTACATCTCTTTTTTCAGCGGCAGCATGGAATCGAGGTCAGCCGTGCCGCGTCTTATCGCGGAGACCACCGCCGCTGCCCGTATCTCACTTACCCAGAACCGCACGGAGGGCATATTGACTATCGTCCGGAACAACTCAGGGAGACGGATATAGTCACACGATTGTATGTATTCGTCGTATGCACGCATCAGATCGTCACTCCGCTCCTGCGAGAAATCCATTTTCGACCCCCTATGTTTCATCCCGCCAAAAGTAAAGGTAGTAAAAAGATATAGATGAAGTACAAATTCTGATACTTATTTTTGTTATAACCAATAGGTTACAACTTTTAAGAATGATAAATTATGTCTGAAAACACGGGAGTTACAAACACTCAGAGCAATCGCGAGCGATATGCCGCGAGGTTAAGGGAACGGTACCCCGACAGGGAGTATGCCGATGATGAGGCCCTTTTCGGCCAAATCAACGACGACTACGATGAATATGACAGTCAGCTGGAGAGATACCGGGCGGATGAGAAGGCGATTACCGAGATGTTCTCGGACAATCCGCGCAGTGCCGCGTTCCTCATGGACTGGCAAAAAGGGGAAGACCCTATCGTAGGGCTAATACGCAAGTACGGGGATGACTTCAAGGCGGCCTTGGAGGATCCTGACAAGCTGGAGGAATTGGCCGAAGCGAACAAGCAGTACGCCGAGCGGGTGGCGCAGGAGCGCGACTTCGAGCAGCAGTACCAGTCTAATATGGACACTGTCACCTATCCGGCTATCGAGCAGGTCAAGACCGAGGACGGGCTGACCGATGATGATATTGACGAGGCTATGGTTTGGCTTATCGGCGTCATGAAGGATGGCATCCTGGGCAAGTTCACGCCCGAGTCTATCCGCATGGCTATCAAGGCTATCAAGCATGATGGCGATGTGGAGCTGGCAGACCGGGAGGGTGAGGTGCGAGGACGCAATGCCAGGATAGAGGAGAAGTTACGCCGCAGAGGTCAGTCCGACGGCACGGCCTCTCTGACAAGCAGGAACGCGGGCGGCAAGGCATCGCCCCGTGAGGTGCCCGACCTTGGAGCTCTCGGGCGGTTCGATTCAAGTAACATTTGGGAACGGGGAGGCGAGAAAAGGCGCTCCGCCAAATGATTAGGATAAACATTCATTAATCACAATCAAATCTTATTCAATGATGAAGAAAGTATTTAGTTTTCTGAGTCGCATAGTGCTGATTGCGTTGGCCTTTCTGTTCGGCGCATCGAGCGGGGTGATGATGGCTGATGCCTCCGCCCTCCCCGATGCCGGACAGACCGAAGCCGGATCCAATGCCACCGATGCGACTGCGGGTATCGCCACCGAGACTTTCGGTAGGGACAATGGCGATCCCGACTTCTACCTGTCCGATGTAGACAAGCGCATCGTGAAGATTCGCCCTATGGCGACCCCTATCGACCAGATAAGCAGGTATGCCAAGTCGAGCAGCTGTAATTCCTTCGAAGTGAAGTACTACAGCGTGGGCACGAGGGAAATCAAGTGTACTCTTACTTCTGCCGTTTCGGCCATGAGCGACGGCGCGAGTACGATTCTCTATGTGGATGACACCAACATGTTCACGCTCGATGACACTATCCGCGTTGTCGGGGTGCAGGCTATCACCAAGCCTGACGGAACCGAGTATACGTCTGACGACAGCAATATCC
>CAZOQW010000053.1:0-3987 GCA_964582235.1 uncultured Muribaculaceae bacterium
ATTGCGCCTATGCGTCCGTTTCCTATGGGAAGAGCTTCCTCCCAATCGCGGGCGGGACGCTGGTATCGCATTATGAGCGCAGCTTCCGTCCGGTCATTTGTTTGCATCGGATTCTTCCGTCCGGCTGCTGCGTGCATGGTCTCCGTGTTGATGATTGCTGCCGACAAAACGGAAAAAAGAATGGTGGACAGTCTGAGTGTCATGTGGTGTTTTGCTGTGGTTTTGTATGCAGTGTTTTCTGAATTGGGAAGGTGCTTCCCCGAAATGTTGCTTGAAAGCCTTGCTGAAATAGTGTGGATCGTTGAAGCCGCACATGAAAGCGACCTGGGCAAGTGAATAGTTGCCTGAAAGTATGAGTTCCTTTGCCTTTTGGAAACGCATATTCCGCAAGATGTCGAGGGGAGTGGCACCCATTATCTGATGGCATTTATCGAACAGGGAACTGCGGCTCATTTTCATTGCTGTCGCAATCTGTTTTACCGAGAGATTTCCGTTTTCGAGATTCTGTGACAGGTAATCTATCAGGTCGTGCCTGAACTGGTCTTCCAGCCCGTTTAGGGCTACTTCTTCTCTGGGGTTCGCTTTCTTGCGGCTGCGGATTAACCAGGGAATCAGAGTCGCAAACAAAACTACTACTACTGTGCCTATGGCAGCAAGCCAGACGGTTTTTTTTACTTTGGTGTCTTTATTTGCGGCCGGTCCGTCGTTGTTGGCAGTGATAAGTGTTTGGGGGAGTCGGGCGTGATTTATGGCTGAGTGCAGGATGCTGCCGTTCCTTTCCGGGCAGTTATGGGACGGTGTGGATATAGTCCATAACAATATGAGAAGTAATTTTTTCATATAGTTTGGACAAAAATACACTTATTTTTTTGATTCTGGACGATTTTCCACCATTTAAGGACTTGATTATACCGACAAGTTTTGGACTCTGCGTACCTTTGCAACCGGAACAGTACAACGATTCTAACCTTTTTCGATACATCGTACAATGCTGTCCGTGTTTGGTCGTGGTTTGTTTTGATCTTCAAGGTTTCTCTTGCGGGCAGCTACAGGAAGATGGAATCACCTGGCTTGAACTATTCCTGGGTATTAGCGGTTAATTATTTGTATTCAAAATTAGGGAGTCTCCAGGAGCTCCCTGTTTTTCTACCTATCAGTTTACCCCTCAGACTGCTGCCGCATGACATTCCGTTTCCACTGCTCGCCGCGACACGGCTCTTTCAGGGAAAACACCTTTGCTTCACTATTATCCATGCTCACGCTGAATCTGATGTCGCCCCTGTCCATGGCCTGAGTCGGCAAATCGGACATCATTGACCACATGTTGATGATTTATTAAAATTTGTCGGAATATTTCGCTACATTTGACCCGTGAATCACATGCGTACAGGTATTGCCGCCATCGCACTCTGCATGATGGCCTCTTGCAGTTCTCCGGAGCCCAAGGTGTCGGAAACCATGGTGCTTTCGCAGATTTCGCGCTGCATAGATGCCACCTATCTTGACTTTTCGGGAGGCAGGCTCAAATGGAGCTGCACGCCGGGAATCGAACTGGAAGCCTTTCTGGATGTCTACGAGGACGGAGGCAATGAGAAGATCTATGATTTCGTACACCGCTGGTATGATGCCATAGTCCAGCCCGACGGGAGCATACTCACATACTCCGTGGGCAAGTACGATGTAGACCTGATCTGCCCGGGACGCTCGCTCTACCGCTTTTACGACAAGACAGGGGAGGAAAAATACCGCAAGGCCATAGAATTGCTGAAAACCCAGATTGATGCCCAGCCCAGAACTTCGGAAGGCGCTTTCTGGCACAAGTTGATTTATCCTCATCAGGTCTGGCTTGACGGCGTTTATATGTCCTGTCCTTTCTATGCGGAATATGCGACCCGTTATATGGAGGGGGAGGAACAGTTGGAGGCCTACAGGGAGATAGTCAACGAATTTATGGTGGCCGCACGTCACACCTATGACCCTCAGACAAAGCTTTACCGCCACGCTTGGGACGAGTCCCGCAGCATGCCTTGGGCCGACCCCGCGACCGGCCAGTCGCAGCATTGCTGGGGCATGGCCCTCGGCTGGTATTGCATGGCCATAGTGGAAGTTCTCGACTACCTGCCCGAGTCCCTCGCAGAGGAACGTGCATACCTTGTGGGCCTGTTGCAGGGCATCTGCAACGAACTGCCGAAATGGGCTGACGAAGAGACCGGCGTTTGGTATCAGGTGCTTGATTGCCCCGGACAGCCGGGCAACTATCTGGAAGCCACTTGCTCCGCAATGTTCTCTTATACCTACCTCAAGGCTGTACGGAAAGGATATCTGGATGCTTCGTGGAAGAACTATGCTGCGAGGCTGTACATAGATGTGGTGAATGCGTTCATTTCCTCAGATGACGAGGGGCGCCTGAGCATAGACATGTGCTGCTCCGTCGGTGGTCTGGGAGGCTCCGACAACCGCATGGGCGATTATGCCTACTACCTGAGCGAACCTGTACGTTCCAATGATTCCAAGGGCGTGGCCCCATTCATATGGGCTTCGCTGGAGTTCGAGAAACTGTAGCCGACACCACGCCTGATTACCGGCGCAATTTTAACTGATGTAACAATAAAGTTTTATGAAAAAAATAGGAATTTGCAGTGACCATGCAGGCTTTGAATATAAAAGCCGGCTGATTGTTTACCTGAAACGCAAGGGATTTGAAGTCGTGGACTACGGAACTTCATCCGAAGAGAGTTGCGACTATCCCGACTATGCCCATGCACTCGGCTATGCTGTGGATAATGGAGAGGTCGAGGGCGGAATCGCTATTTGCGGAACGGGAAACGGCATGGCCTTGTGCCTGAACCGTCATCCTTCCGTGAGGGCCGGATTAGCCTGGACTCCCGAGGTCGCAAGGCTCGTAAAATGTCATAACAACGCAAACGTGCTGGTTCTTCCAGCCCGTTTCGCCTCATACAGGACCGCCGTGAAAATGGTTCGCGTCTGGATGGAGACGGAGTTCGAAGCAGGCAGACACCAACAAAGAATTGACAAAATTGTTATCCACTGATATACTCGACTATCCCGAGGGTATAATTCTGCCCATAGACAAGCCTTACCGCTGGACTTCGGCCGATGCCGTGCGCAAGGTCAAGTTCGCGGCAAAGCGCCATTTCAAGAAAAGCAATCTAAAGGTCGGTCACGCGGGGACACTGGATCCTCTCGCGACCGGTCTTTTGCTCGTGTGCATAGGTCCCGCCACAAAGAGGGCCGAAGAATTACAGGCCACTCCCAAACAATATATTGCAGGGGTTAGTTTCGGGGCGACCACAGCCTCCTATGACCTCGAAAAGGAAGTGACCGGGCCGTATCCGCTCGACGGAGTGAGCCGTGAGAGCCTTTTGGCTGTGCTGCCCTCGTTCATCGGGGAACAGGACCAGGTGGCACCGCTGTTCAGCGCAAAATCCGTGGACGGGGTACGGGCATACGAGACAGCCCGCAAACTCTTTCGTCTGGGCCGGCTGAGCGAGGCGGAGGGACTGATAAAGGCCTCGCGCATCAACATCTACGACCTGGAATTGCTGGATTTTGACCCGTCAATGCCCTTGTCGGCTGCCGTGGACGGCCTTATGGACGGAACATCACGGGAGAAAATCAAGGTCGCAGACGTTCAGGACAGCCGTTTCCCCACTGCCAAAATCAAGGTAGACTGCAGCAAGGGTACCTACATCCGTGCCCTGGCCCGTGACCTCGGCGAAGCTCTCGGCTCCGCAGCCTTCCTATCCTCACTCCGCCGCACCCGCAACGCCGGCTACACCATAGAAGACGCACTTTCGATGGAAGAGGCGTTGGCGTTGTTCGGCAGCCATTAATGTACCGCATTCAACTCATCCAACAAATCCTGATAGGATGTCACTTTGTGGTACCTTACGTCAGCTGTGGAAATAGAATTGAATAATTTTTCCGCGCAGTCTATTTTTGCCTTTTCCACGCCACGCAATTCCA
>CAZOQW010000054.1:0-3872 GCA_964582235.1 uncultured Muribaculaceae bacterium
CATCCCAAACACCATTATTTATGTACAGACGTCCTAATTTTGCCAAATCCCTCACGTTGGTGGTAAGGCCGGCATAACTTTTTGCCACTGCGTGTTTTCTGCTGTCTAATCCCATCAGTGCATTTTTCTCCATGCCTAAGGGTTGCCACAACTTCTCGGAAAGATATTGTGCGTATGGCACTCCCGTAGCCCTTTCAATCACGATTCCGAGAATCTGGCTTGTCATCGAATCATAGTGATAGTACTCACCGGGCTTATGCGAGAACTTCATGCTTTTCACGACTTTCATGGCATTGTTCCCCATATACAGGCGTGCTATCTTGGAAAAAGGATTCCAGGCATAGCTCTCTTTAAACTTGAGCCCTGATGTCATATCAAGAAGATGTTCTATCTTGAGTGAGTCAAACAGGGGATCTTGCTTTTTAAGTTCAGGGATATAATCAGTGACAGGGTCGTCCAGACTTTTTATATATCCCTCTTTGAGTGCAATGCCGCAGAGCATCGAAGTTACAGTCTTGGTTACGGAGAAGATACATGACTGGGTGTCCTGGTTCCAGCCGTCATGGTAATGTTCGAAAATTATCGTATCGTTTTTGACGATAAGAGCAGCGGCCGGTTTACTGGCTAACTCCATTGATTCGGGGATACTGATGACGTATAAAGAATCCTGCCGGGAAAAATAGAAACCGAACTTCATCGTATCAAGCACCCTTTCACTTTTGTCCAATTCGGCAAAAGTAAAAGTCTTGGAACCCTTCTTTACAGTATCCTGCGGGAATATTTTATAATCATCGACTGAAACATGACCATACTTGATTCCCCTGTATAATACGGTACACGAATCCAGCGACATCAGGCAAATCAGGGTGATGAAAGCGTGTATTAACTTGTTCATAAGTTTGTAGGAGAAAGTGGTTTTTATTCACTCTTCAACGATTCCGAAGGATTCGAACTGGCTATCCTCCAGCATTGGCCCGTGACGGTGGCGGAGACTATGGCGGCCATCAGGATGAGTGCGGGAACGAACACCCACCAGGGCATGCCTATACGCTCGGTGAAATTCTGCAACCACAGATTGGAGAAATAGAAAGCTATGGGCACGGCAATCACGAAGCAGACAAGCAGGATGAGCAGGTAGCTGCGGTTGAAGCTGCGCAATATGTCCGAAGTCTCTGCGCCCATTACCTTGCGCACGGCAATTTCCTTGCGCCTTGCCTCGCTGTCGAAGGCCACGAGACCGAACACGCCCACGAGGCTGATGAGCACGGCCAGCACACAGAACAGGGTGATAGTCATGGCAGACTTCTGCTCTTTGGCGTAAGTCTGGGCGAACACATAGTCATTGTCATTGACCTCAAAAGGATAATAGGGCACAAATTCTTCCAAGAGATCCTGCACCTTGCGTTTCAAGACAGAAGGATCCACACCGGGAGCCATGCGTATATACATTTTGTCAGAACTTAGATTATAGAAGTACGTTACGGGGTTATATATAAAGCCTGTCGGCGAAATACCGCCTCTCAGCGAACTGATGCGTAAGTCATCTACAAATCCCACGATAGGCCCTATGACCGAGTCGTCTAAGGTCATGCCGAAAGTCCTGCGTGCAGTTTCGTTGAACACCATGGGTTCATCGCCGTCATCGCTTGCGCGGAAACCCCGTCCCTCTGTGATTGTCGCCCCTATCGTCTCGAAGAAACCCTCGCTCACGCATATTGAAGTGAACTCAATAAACTCGCCCCTGAATTCACTGCCCCATAACGGGTTGGCATCCAAGCTTGAAAGTAATACGTTGCAAGTGGCGCAGTTTTCCACCTCAGGCAAGTCCAACAAGGCATCGTGAAAGGCTTTCCGGGTACTCTGCTGATTGAACTGTCCCTCCATATCCACCACTAACAGTCTGTCGTATTCGTAGCCCAAGTCGATGCGTTTCATATAGTTGGTCTGCACCGTGATTGTGCCTATGTAGCCGAGCAGCACGAAGGACACGAGGAATTGCAAGGCTACCAATGCGCTGCGGATTTTGCGTCCCTTGGGGGAGAGGGCCATGTTGCCCTTGAGCGCGAGCACGGGCTGGAAAGATGTCAGGTAGAAAGCAGGATACAGGCCGGATAGCGTACATGCGGCAAGCGCAGTGAGCAAGCTGGCTAAGAGCACCGGCAACTGACGGACAAAATCTATTTCCGCGCTTATTAGTCCGGCGGCAGGTGTTGAACGCACGGCAAACAGGATGAGCAAAGACAGTAGCCAAGCCATGAAACCCGTTACCATCGACTCTAAGATTATACCCCAAACGAGCGAAGCACGCGAACCCCCAAAGACTTTCATCGTGTTCAGGCTCTTTGCCCGCAAGGGTGAGAGTGCAGTATTGAAGTTGGTTAGATTGATGCAGGCTATGGCGATTATCACTAAGGCTATGGTCAGGAACAAGAACAGCGTGCCCTTATCGGCCTTGGGAAACATGTCATAGTGCGCTGCCGGGGTAAAATGCATGTCGGCAAGCGAGACATAGTAACACAAATCGTCGTCTACTTCGACCCCGAAAAATTCTTGAAATTTGTTATGGGTCTGTTCCGTGACTCCGTTTATGTCGGTGCCCGGCTTGACTCGAATGAACAAGTTGTAGTTGAAATTTTGCCATTGCCCACGATTCATGCCGAAAGGCATCAACTGATAAATGCAGTTGTCGAGCGAGGAGTTTTCGGCAAAATCCCGGAAGATTCCCCCCACAGTCACCTGCTCATCGTTCATCATCAGAGTCATGCCGAGGGCATTGCCGTCCGCTGTCAGACGTTTCGCAAGGCCTTCAGGGATAATCACTTTTTCGGGTTCCTTGAGCGGTGACCCGGAAAAGGCCACGAAATCGAAGTCAAATACATCGGTGAAGCCCTCGTCGACCAAGTTGTAGCCCTCCTTTAATGCTATAGGGTCACTTTGGGAGAGATTGGTGCGCACGAACACGGGCTGGGTGCTGGGATTCATTATGGTTACGGCCTCCACTCCTGGAACGTCTGCAATCAGGTCCACCGCCGGTCTCGGAGCAAGGGCTATGCTCTCGGTCTCGTCCTGATAGAAGTGCAGCAAATAGATGTTGTCTTTCTGCGGCTGGTCCGCATCGAAGCCGTAATCGTAGCGCAACTGCATGAACACCATGGCAGCCACGCTGAGAGCTACAGCAAGGCCTATAACATTGAGGGTGAACGCCGCCTTGTAGCGGCGTATCACGCTGAAAAAATTCCTTAGAGTCGTCATGGAAGGCTAAAGTTCGTTCTTCACATCGGAAACTATCTTGCCGTCGAAAAGGTCGATAGTTCTCTGTGCTACCGCAGCGTCCTTCTGAGAGTGCGTTACCATCACGATGGTCGTACCTTCCTTATTGAGCTCGCTGAGCAGGTTCATCACTTCCTTGCCGTTCTTGGAATCGAGGTTTCCGGTAGGCTCGTCGGCAAGTATCAGCTTGGGATTGGAAATCACGGCACGGGCAATCGCAACCCTCTGCTGCTGACCTCCGGAAAGCTGCTGCGGGAAGTGTCCTGCGCGGTGGGAGATGTTCATACGCTTGAGTATGTCGTTCACCCTTTGCTTGCGCTCGCTTGCGCTGATGCTCAGGTAGCGAAGGGGGAGTTCCACGTTCTCGTAGACATTCAGCTCGTCGATGAGGTTAAAACTCTGGAAAACGAAGCCTATGTTGCCCTTGCGGAACTTGGTGCGGTCTTTCTCCTTGAGTCCGCCCACCTCCTTGCCGAGCAGTTCATAGCTGCCGGAAGTCGGGTTGTCGAGCAGTCCGAGTATGTTCAGTAGGGTGGACTTGCCGCAGCCGGAAGGGCCCATTATTGCGACGAATTCGCCGTCCTTGATTTCGAAAGATACAT
>CAZOQW010000055.1:0-3817 GCA_964582235.1 uncultured Muribaculaceae bacterium
CGCCCGCCTGAGGGCGGGCTTGCAAGCAGGGAATTACCCCTCGGCTGTTATTCTCTGACACAGCGTATTGAGTAGGCATCGGCCTTGCCGCCGGAAGCATTGGGAGAGAGCATACCTCCGTCATAGGAAAATGCAAGACAGCTTCCACCCATTCCACTGTAGTAGGAAGAAGAGCCCGGAGAATTGCTCCAGTAATTGCCCCACAGTCCGGACACGGAACCGTAAAGCATGGCGTAGGTACCGTCATAGCGGGCAGCAGCAGGGAACAGACCAGAGCCTTCCTCCATGTTCAGATACCAGCCATAGCGGAAATCGTTCTTGTCGAGCACGCCGTCACCGTTGATATCCTCGATGTCCCAGTCGCTGATGGTGTAACTGATGTTTCCGTTGGGGGCGGCGTTGCGGAAAACATCTATAGGCGGAACCATCCAGCCTTCCGGACAGGGGTCATAGATGGTCTTGCTGCCCTTGTTGACGTAATTGTTGTCGTCATCCTTGTCCAAACCGTTGGGATTGCCCCAAAGCGCGTCGTTACCCTCGCCGCTGGCCAGCCAGTCGCGGTTCGTTGAGTAATGTGCGTAGTTGGAGATGCAGACGGTGGGATTGGCTATCGAATATTCGATGGTGTTGTCAGCAGTCGAGCTGTAAGATGACTGGCTTATGTATATCTGGTTGCCGTCGGCATCGTATATGGGGCCTCCGAGGGTCGATGTGTCACCGGTAAGCGTGCTCGATGCGGGGAACGGGTCCTTGCGGCCCCACTGGTACAGCAGACCGTAGATTTTTCCGCCTGTAACTTCCTCATCGCCTGAGTCAGGGAAGTCACTGCACAGCGCACCGAGGTTCATGTTCATGATTTCGTAGCCGGTCTTGGTCGTTATGCTGCCTACGCTTTCCTCGGGCAGCCAGATGTGCCAGCTCCAGATTACCGTTCCTTCGTCGTCGAGAGCCGCAATGAGGGCATTGCCGGCGCTTCCGTCAGCGGTGAACTTGATATATCCGTCAGCATAGGACACCTCGCTGATCATGCCTATTGCGCTCTGCCACAGCAGTTCTGCAGATGCGGGCTCAAGTTCGCCCGGAACTATGCCTTCCACCGAAGCTCCGTTGCCCATGGTTGTGGCATCGAACCTGTATTTGCCGCTTCCGCTGATGAGATAGCAGTTGGCGGTCGCGCTTGCGCTAAGATCGGTTACGGAAGATTCTTCATCTTCATCTTCATCTTCATCCGTCTCCCCGGCAGTCACGCTTACGCTGCAATTTGCCGTGAAAGAACCGTCGAGAGTAGTGACGGTGACGTTTGTGGAACCTTCGGACACAGCCGTAACGAGTCCGTCAGTATTCACGGTGGCAACAGTCTCATCGCCGGATGACCATTCTACATCCTTGTTGGCAGCGTCACTGGGGACAACCGTACATTCAAGGATATAAGTCTCCCCGACTTTCAGACTGATTTCGGTCGGGCTTACGCTGATGCCTGTAACGGTGATGTCCTGCTGCTCCTGGCAGGCAAACGCGCCAAGCAACATCAGTCCCGGCACGAACAGATTTACAATTTTCTTCATTTTTAAGATTAATGGTTTAAGTATTCAAGTACGATATGGTTTCCGAGCCGGTTGTTCATGAAGCGCTCGAAGTCGATTCTGTTGTCGAAGCGGAACGACACCTGGGTGCGGCAGCGGGCAGCTATGTGCGTATTTGCAGTTATTTCTCCTTCTGCATAGAACAACTTGTCCAACTTTGCTCCTGCAATCTTGCATATTGCGTAGCGTCCGAGGGGCAGCGTGCCTGCTATGCCCACGCCTATGCCGGACTCAAAGTGGGTCTGCAACTTGTAGTCGAGGGTCATGCCCAAGGGTATGGTGCAATGCGCAAAGTCCACGCTCAGGGCTTCGCTGTCGGAGGATGAGGGATTTGCCATGAACGGGGCCTTGCCGCTGCGGGCGTAGACGACCATCATGGTCCAAAGGGACGGCAGGTCTCCCTCGCAACCGCACACTATGCCCTTGTCGTTGATACGGGCGAGTGCAAGGCAGGAGGTAGTCCGGCATGGTCCCAGGAGGTCGAAGCATTTGAGGGTCAGGGCGGTAAGCGAATATTTCTCCACTATGTGCTCCAGCGCCAACTGCATGGCCTCCGCATCCCTTACGCGCTTGTCCTCCAATGCGCCGCATAAGCCGGATTCGACAGTACTGCCAAGTTCCACGGCACTGTATTCCGTTATCAGTTCGTCTATGGGGATGTCCACGAACTTTACGCCGAATTTTTCGGAAACGCTTGCCGTGTCCACTCCGGAGGAAATGAGCCACGACGACGAGCCGCCTATGAGTCCCACGGTGCTGTGCGCAAGATAGTCGAGTACCTTGGCATCGTAAATCTCGTCAAGCGTGGGCAAGGTGTATGCGGCTTTTTCCCCGGCGACCCTTGGGCTGTCTGGCCCGGCTTCCGGCAACGGCAGGTTCACCATGCGGGCACGGCGCCCCCTTTGTTCGAGGAAACTGGCGATTTCGAAGGAAGCCGCGAATGAATTGTGGTAGCCGTCGCTGAGCAATATGATTTCACCGTCCGGCAAACGGTCTAAATTGGAACGGAAAAGTTCCTCGGTGCCTCCCGTGGCAATGAAACATACGACATTTTCCTGCGGCAGACTTTCGGCCGAGCAGTCGGTAATTGTCAGTTCTCCCTCTGACGGGAGTCCGTGGGTTTGCAGGAATTTGGGGTCCTTGAGCTGTTCAAACAGAATCTTGCGGCAGGAAATGACGCTCTCGCTGTCGTGAAGAGCCGAGGCAAAAATTATAAGGTGCATAGACTTCCAACTATTGGTAAAGACCGCCAAGTTAGTAAAATAATTATTACTGTCCGATAAAAAATTTTTCAAGACCATATAATTAGGGCTGACTTCATTTGCGAGGTCAGCCCATTTTCGTTAGATTTCATGGGTAAAGTAGTCATTTTAGCGGACAGCCGTTTTATTGCCAGGTAATAAAATTGCTGGATAAGTCTAAAATCCTTCAGATAAGCCGTAAATACGGTGGCGGAACCTTGGTTCATCATGCCCGTATCATTACCTATGTCGAGTGAAAAAAGCCCAAACTGTTTTCATTGCTTACGAACGATATGGAATCAGAGATAGAACTGCTGTTCAAACAAATCAAACAGAAATACTTCTATGGAGAAAGTGCGAATGCCGTCAAGATACAGATTTGGGTGACGCTTATAGCAAATCTGCTGCTTATGGTAATGAAAATCGTTCCTGGAGCTTTTCCGGGCTTGCAACTATGATAAGGATTACTCTCATGTATTATGTGGACTTCTACAGCCTGTTCAACCATCCGGAAAAGGATTGGGAAGCACTCCTGGAGGTGGAGCAACAAGAATATCACCAACTGTCTCTCTTTTGACAGGGGGCTTGGAATGGCAAAATAATACTCGACCACCGAATTTGCGATGGCCGGGCTATACTTTTTTGTGTATGACGAGTTTTATCGGATAGCAATGGCCGCTTTAAGCCGGTATTTTGGGGCGTAGTCCCGACACACCGTCGCTCCTTGGGGAGCTGGCTGCGCAGCAGACTACAAAGCCGCTATTTCCTCCAAGGTCAGTCCCGTAAAGGTTGCGATGTCCGTTACTGGCATGTTTGTGGCTTTCATGTTCCTGACAACCTCGGCCATGGCTTCGTTACGCCCTTCAGTGCGCCCTTTCGCTTCTCCCTCAGCGACACCGTCCAAGTGTGCGGTGTAGATGATGCTCTCGTAATCGTCAACTGTTCTCATAAACTCCTCGTATTCCTGTTTCTGTTGCGGTGTGAACCTCTCGA
>CAZOQW010000056.1:0-3727 GCA_964582235.1 uncultured Muribaculaceae bacterium
CTTCCATGACCTTTTCCATTACCATGCGCATGAAACGCATACGGTTCTCGAGGCTTCCCCCGAACTCGTCCTTGCGGTGGTTTGTGTAGGGCGACAGGAACTGGCTGATCAGGTATCCGTGTCCGGCATGTATTTCCACGCAGTCGAAGCCGGCTTTTCTGGCGAGATGTACTGCTTTGCCGAAGTCGTCGACTATTTCCAGAATCTCGTCTTTGGTGAGTCCGTGGACAAGGGTAGGGGAGTACAGGTTGAAGCCGCTGGAAGGGCCTACAGGCATACGTCCGCAGGTGGATTTGTGAGTCATGTTGCCGCAGTGTCCGAGCTGGATCGAGGCCTTGGCTCCCTCGGCGTGTATCGCATCGGTAATGCCTTTCAAGCCGGGCACGATTTCTTCGCGCATCCACAACTGGGCATCAAAGGACAGTCCCGAACGGGATACGGAAGCGTATGCAAGGGTGGTCATGCCCACTCCGCCGCGCGACACGGCGACATGATAATCGTACAAGTCCTGGGAAGGACTGTTGTTGTAGGCCATATTCTCGAAGGCAGCAGAACGGATGACCCGGTTTCTGAGCGTTACGGGACCTATCTTGCAAGGTGTAAATATTTGAGAATCTATCATGGTTTCCTGTTTTAATGCATTCAAGGCCATACGTTCAGTCGCATGGCCTGTTATGGTTTTATGTGCCGCACGACGGCGGTCAAAAAATGAACGGGATTATCCTCTTGAGCCGCTTCTCATCGAACTCATCAGGGAACTCCCTCTTGTATCTGTCGTAAATTCTGACGGCACGCGGGCAGAGGTTCGCAAAAGTCCACAGTACGAACACTGCTCCGGCCCAGGACCAGGTCAGTATGGCAAAGCCTGTCCATTCGAGGATTTCCCCGAAATAGTTTGCGGAGGTCACGTATTTGAACATTCCTCCTTTGGGCAGGTAGTGCCGCATGTCGCCCGGTTTTCTCAGATTGCGTATGATGCTGTCCGAATGGACGTTGATGTACATTCCGGCAATGAACACCAGGGTTCCTGCTATGAAACGGGGGTCGGTCAGCCAGCCGTCATAGTAATTTTCCGGCGATACGTAGAACAGCCATCCTCCCTGCATCAGGGCGTTGCAGGTATTGAACACCATACCCATGAGTATGATGGCGAGCGGCATCTTGCTCTTGCCGCTTATGCGAGCCGGGAAGATGAACGAGCGCTGGAAGTAGTGTATCTCGAATATGAGCAGGCAGGCTATGCGCTCGATGCTGCAAACCCTGTCTGAACATAGCCAGAGCACCAGCATCGCGATGAATACCGGAGATTCCATGAGGACCCACCCAGCTTTGTTACAGATGGCGGGTCCCCACTTCTTCGAATAGAACTTGCCATATCCGGCATCCACGAAGAACAGGCACGCGAATACCACGACCGCAATCGCGGACATCACGATGAGGAAAGTATTGAAATTTTGCCAGAGCACTACGGAACCGGATGGAGATGTATTACTGGATGAAAGCCACTATCTCGCCCTTCACCACGTCCTTGCCCTGGGCTGCAGTCACTGCGACTATCCTTCCGTCAACGGCAGGCAGCAGCTCTTCCATTCCGTAATAGGTCTGGACATAGCCGCAGGCTTTTCCTGCCTTGACAGCGGTGCCGGTCTCGGGAGCCTTGGAATCATCGATGACATCAACTTCCCACAGCATCTTGCCCTTTGCGGGAGCCTGTACCGGCGTTGCCTTGGGATACTTGGCCATGATTGCATCGATGTCGAAGTCGGGCATTTCCACTACGGGACGCTTTATCACTATGGGCGCGCCTGCCTTGGCTTTCAGGTCAGCGAGATCCTTGTTGAAACGCTCTTTGGCAACTCCGCTCTTGTAGTCGCGGTACTGCCTCTCGTGCATTGCCAACTCGAAGAGTTCCTCGTCGTCCTGTCCGCAATCCCAGCCTTCTTCCTCCATCATCTTGCGGAACTTGGGCAGTTCGTCGGGATATTCGTCCTGAGGGTTGCCGTCATAGAACTCCATGCCCTTTTCCTTTGCGAGCTCCACGATTTCGGGTGCGAGCTTGCCGGGCAGCTTGCCCATCTTGCCGAGGATCATTCCCCAGGTGTCCTTGTCAATGGTGCTGAAGCGGGGCTTGTTCTGGCTGAGGGCCAGCAGGTTCATGAGTGCGGTGTTCTTGACATACTGGCTGAAAGGAGTAACGAGGGGAGGGTAGCCCAGACGAGGCCATACATACTCGACTTCGTTGAACAGCTGCACCATCAGGGAGTCTATGCTGCTCTCGGGCTTGCCGTTTGCCCTTTCGGAAGCGTTGATTGCGGCCTTGAAGCCCTTGAGGTCGGCCATCATTGATCCCATCATTCCTCCGGGGAGTCCGCAACCTACGAGCAGGGAACTCATGTGCGAGTTGCTCGGGTCTATCCAGTATCCGAGGAAGTCGTCGATGAATTCCTGGGTGAGCGCACGCACTTCCATGTAGGCGTTCATGTTTATATCCTTGACGAGGAAGCCGTCTTCACGCAGCATGTTCTGGATGGTAATTACGTCGGGATGCACCTTGCCCCATGCGAGGGGTTCAACGGCAACGTCGAGGTAATCGGCTCCTGCGCGTGCTACTTCGAGCATGGATGCGGGCGAGAAGCCGGGTCCGCTGTGTCCGTGGTACTGTACCTTGATATCGGGATGTTTCTTCTTGATTCCGGCGGTCAGTTCTGCGAGGAAAGAGGGGCGGCCTATACCTGCCATGTCCTTCAGGCAGATTTCATCGGCTCCGTATTCCACCAGTTTCTCCACGAGATCCAGGTAATACTTCACTGTGTGTACGGGAGAGTGGGTGATGGAGAGCGCTGCCTGGGAAATCATGCCGGCTTTCCTGGCGTATTCTATTGAGAGCTTGAGGTTGCGGTGGTCGTTCAGTCCGCAGAAGGAGCGGGCGATGTCGGTGCCCTGTGCCTTTTTGACCTTGAACATGAGTTCGCGGACATCGGCGGGTACCGGATTCATTCTGAGTGCGTTGAGACCTCGTTCGAGCATGTGTGTCTGGATGCCTACCTTGTGGAAAGGAGCCGTCCACTTGCGCACTGCCACGTTGGGGTTCTCGCCGTAAAGAAGATTAACCTGTTCAAATGCTCCGCCGTTTGTCTCAACACGGTCGAAGCAACCCATGTCTATGATTGCGGGAGCCACTCTTACGAGCTGGTCTACCCTCGGCTGATATTTGCCCGAGGACTGCCACATGTCCCTGTAAACCAGGGAGAATTTTATTTCTTTCTTTGCCATAAGTCTTTTTGAGATCAATCTCGCAAATATACGCAGAAACCGAGAGCAATCCAAATCGGTTCTTTTGGCACAAAAAAAACCGCCGGAATCTCTTCCGACGGATAGGGTGCGATGTGGGGCTCGAACCCACGACAGCCAGAACCACAATCTGGTGCTCTACCAACTGAACTAATCGCACCGTTTAGGGACTGCAAAGATAGCGAGTTTTTTCTTTCCCGCAATAGTTTTCTTGCAATTTAACTTTTCTGTCCGATAAAATGACTGTTTTTACCCAAATGGGCTGACCTCGCAAATGAAGTCAGCCCCAATTTATAACTTTAGAAAATTTATAGGCCAGGAATAATTTCTCAATGTTTTTTGTAACTTTACGCCATCCACACCTATGCAAAAAATCAACGCCAAAAAGATATGAGATGCAAAAACTGCGGTTGGGAAAATGATCCCAACAGACTTA
>CAZOQW010000057.1:0-3301 GCA_964582235.1 uncultured Muribaculaceae bacterium
AAAAATAATTTTTGTATCTCCGAAAATATTTCTATATTTGCAGTCCCTAAGCGGAAGTAGTCCGCAAAGGGAGAGTCGGTGGGTTCGTATAACGGCTAGTACTCAAGATTTTCATTCTTGCAATAGGAGTTCGATTCTCCTACCCACTACAATATTTAAAAGATAAAAACAATGGCAAATACAGCATCAGCAAAGAAGGCCGACCGCCAAAGCGAGAGGCACAGAATGCACAATAGGTATTACGCCAAGACCACCAGGAATGCGATCCGTGATCTGCGTAATGCCACAGACAAGGCCTCAGCACAGAAACAGGCCCCCAAAGTTTACTCAATGATCGACAAGCTTGCTAAAATCGGAGTAATCCACAAGAATAAAGCAGCAAATCTTAAGAGTGGTCTTGCCGTTCATATTAATAAGCTTGCCTAAGGCAAGCCTATTTTTTCTCGGGATGTAGCGCAGTTGGTTAGCGTACCACGTTCGGGACGTGGGGGTCGTCTGTTCGAGTCAGATCATCCCGACAATCGAGTAGGAGGAAAACGAGGCAGTTTTCCTCCTACTTTCGTTTTCGCATTAAACGCCGAAACGTCCTTTCAACTTGGCAAGCATATCGCGTGTCATGGAATCCAAATCATATTCGGGCTTCCATCCCCACTCTTCGCGGGCACATGAATCGTCCAAAGAATTGGGCCAGGACTCTGCAATAGACTGGCGCAAAGGGTCAGGTTCGTATTCCATCCGGAAATCAGGGACATACTTTCTGATAGCAGCGCAAATAATCTCCGGGTCGAAACTCATAGCCGTGATATTGAAGGAATTACGGTGAACCAACTTCGCCGGATCGGCCTCCATGATTTCTATGGCGGCCCTCAGTGCATCCGGCATATACATCATATCCATGAAAGTACCGGCCTTAATCGGACAGATGAACTTCTCGCCCCTGGCTGCAGAATAATAGATATCCACCGCATAGTCAGTCGTACCGCCGCCCGGAGGGGTCACGTAGGAAATCAGACCGGGGTAACGCACCGAACGCGTATCCACTCCGAAACGGTAAAAATAATAATCGCTCAACAACTCCCCGGAGACCTTCGTCACACCGTACATGGTACGCGGGTTACGGATGGTGTCCTGGGGCGTCTTGTCCTTAGGCGTATCCTTTCCGAAAACTCCGATGGAACTCGGCGTGAACACCGCACAATGCATTTCACGCGCAACCTCCAGCACATTGAACAAGCCTCCCATGCCTACCTTCCAGGCCATTTGGGGTTTTGCTTCAGCGACGGCTGACAGTAAAGCGGCCAGATTATAGATTGTATCTATCTTGTACTTAGATACGGCCTCTGCAATCTGCCGGTCATTGGTGACATCCACAATGGCGGACGGACCTGACTCCAGCAGTTCTCCCTTAGGCTCGGCACCGGGAATATAGCCGGCCACGATGTTACCGTTGTAGATGCTTCTTAATTTCATAGTCAACTCGGAGCCAATCTGGCCGGTTGAACCTATTACCAATACATTTTTCATTGTATATGATGCTTTATAAAGCCACTTGGTGTAAAGGTAGAGAGAAATCCCGTTCGGACATACCAATTTTCTTGTTTTTTTATCTCAAATGTGCGAAATAAATACCACATTTGTTTATCTGAATTATAAACATTAACAAAGCAACGATATGTACGGTAAACTAAAGGATTTCCTGACTAAGGAACTGGCTGATATCCAAAGCGCCGGCTTGTACAAGAATGAGCGTATCATCACTACTCCCCAGAGAGCCGACATCAAAGTGAACACCGGGAAGGATGTCTTGAACTTCTGCGCCAACAACTACCTGGGTCTGGCTGACAATTCCCGACTGATTGAAGCTGCCAAGAAGGCTATGGACACCCACGGATACGGAATGTCCTCCGTCCGTTTCATCTGTGGCACTCAGGATTTGCACAAGGAGCTGGAGGCAGCGGTTTCCGACTACTTCAAAACGGAAGACACCATTCTGTATGCAGCATGCTTCGATGCCAACGGCGGCCTGTTCGAACCCCTTTTCACGGATGAGGATGCCATCATCTCCGATGCCCTGAACCACGCATCAATCATCGACGGAGTACGCCTCTGCAAAGCCAAAAGATACCGCTACGCCAATGCCGACATGGAGGACCTCGAACGTTGTCTGCAGGAAGCACAGGCGCAACGCTTCCGCATTATCGCCACCGACGGCGTATTCTCCATGGACGGAAATGTCGCCCCGCTGGACAAAATCTGCGATTTGGCCGAGAAATACGACGCTCTCGTAATGGTTGACGAATCGCACTCAGCCGGAGTCGTAGGCGCGACCGGACACGGAGTTGCTGAACTGTTCGACTGCTACGGACGCATAGACATCGTCACCGGCACCCTCGGCAAGGCATTCGGCGGTGCCATGGGCGGATTCACGACCGGAAGGAAGGAAATCATAGATATGCTCCGCCAACGCTCCCGGCCCTATCTCTTCTCCAACTCCGTCGCCCCGGCCATACTCGGAGCCAGCCTGGAGATGTTCAGGATGCTGAAAGAAAGCGACGAACTCCACACCAGGCTCATGTCAAACGTCAGCTATTTCCGCGACAGGATGCTGGCTGCAGGTTTCGACATCAAACCCACCCAGTCAGCCATCTGCGCAGTCATGCTCTACGATGCCAAGTTGTCCCAGGATTTCGCGGCGAAGATGCAGGAAGAAGGCATATATGTCACCGGATTCTATTATCCCGTGGTACCCAAGGAACAGGCCCGCATACGCGTACAGCTCTCCGCAGGACACGAGAAGGAACATCTTGACAAGGCCGTCAATGCCTTCATCAAGGTCGGAAAAGAGTTGAACGTTATCAAATAATTCCCGGCGGACACCATACATCCAGTTGGCAGTAAAGTCCTCAACCGCAAATCCGACATTGACCGGCTGCTGCCGACAAGTATTTATCTACCTCATTAATTGGAATATCTGCATCATGAGGCGGCTTCTTGATGCAGATATTTTTGTTTTTGATCAGACCAGGAAAAAAGATGATTAACCTTGACATCGGCATTTTCACCTCTGACGAACGTCTGGAAGCGTTGGTGGCATACAAGGAGTTTCAGGACGGGCACTGAAAGAACTGCTGGATGCCGGATATATAGAAACGGTGGGAAAGGCAAGAGCTACCGGTTATATCAAGAAATAGCTAATAAAGGACTTCCAAGATATTCTCTGCCAATTTTGGATCATAAATGCGTATGGCGTTATTTTCATCGGTATTGTAACCAAGATAGTTGATGCTGCCATACCATATCA
>CAZOQW010000058.1:0-3017 GCA_964582235.1 uncultured Muribaculaceae bacterium
TCCGGTGAAGACATTGCTCACCTCGATGAACTTGATGAAAAGTACTGGACAGTCTTGAGCTGCCCCGTGGACGGACTGGCGATGGACAAACAGACCTTGTCCTATCTGGATTTGGACGGTGACGGGAAAATCCGCATCAGCGAGGTGACCAAAACGGCAAAATGGCTGAGTTCCTGCATACGCGACAAGGATCTGCTGCTCAAGGGAAACAGTTCATTGCCGCTGTCGGAATTCGATACCGATACGCCAGAAGGACTGCGCCTGTACAACTCCGCAAAGAGCATACTTGCAAACCTCCACTCCGAAAAGGAGGAAATCAGCATTGAAGACGCTTCGGCAGAAATTTCAATATTCTCCGGCACCAAATTCAACGGCGACGGAATCATCACCTTGGTTTCCGCAGGCGACGACGAGGAACTGAAGGCCACCATACGCGAGTGCATGGACAAGATAGGCTCAGTGACCGACCGCAGCGGCGACCCCGGCGTGAATGCCGGGATGATAGAACAGTTCTACTCCGCCTGTGCCGACTATTCGGCATGGCAGGCCGAAGCCGGGTCAAACAGGGATACCGTACTTCCTTTCGGCGAGCAGACCCAGGCCGGCTACGAGGCATATCTCGCGCTGAAAGACAAGATAAACGATTTTTACCTGCGATGCAGGCTCCTGCGCTTCGACCCGGAAACGGCAGCGTCAGTGGACGTGGCTATAAATAAAATCGAGGATTTGGGCAATCGCCCCATCGCCAAGCCCGGCAAGGACGCGAAACTCAATCTCAACGGCATCAATCCTTTCTGGCAGGCTGCCGTGGACAAGCTTATCGCCGTCATCCCCGCGAAGGAAATTCCCGCAGACCGCGAGCTCGGCGAGGAGGAATGGAACAGTATCGCGGCCCGTTTCGAGAGCTATGCGGCATGGCTCGGTGCAAAGAAAGGCGAGGTCGTGGAAGGACTCGGAACAGACAGGATAAACGCAATCCTGAAAGCCGGCCGCAAACAAGACCTGCTGGATTTGGTGGCTGCCGATTCCGCCTTGAAAGAGGAATCCGAATCCATCGATGACGTAAAGAAGTTGATGTACCTTTACCGGTACTTCTCCAGTTTCCTGCGTAACTATGTGATATTCTCCGACTTCTATGCCCGCAAGGACGGCACAAGGGCAATGTTCGAGGCCGGCCGCCTGTTCATCGACCAGCGTTGCTGCAACCTCTGCATCAAAGTCAGCGACATGTCCAAGCATGAGGATATGGCCAAACTCAGCGGCATGTTCCTGATTTACTGCAACTGCGTATCCAAGACGCACGGAGAAACCATGGATATAGTGGCCGTGCTGACCGCAGGCGAGATTTCCGACCTGAGACCCGGCAAGAACGGCATCTTCTACGACCGCAATGGAGGCGACTGGGATGCCACAATCACCCGGATAGTCGACAACCCCATCAGCATAGCCAACGCGTTCTGGGCACCTTACCGCAAGTTCTGGGAGTTCTGTGTTGGCATTCTCGACAAGTCGGTATCCGAGAGGGAGGAAAAGATTTCCACAGAGATGCAGAACAAGGTGCTGGAAGCCACGAGCAGCACTGAAAAGACAAGCGACAGCAAACAAGGATTCGACATAGCCAAGTTCGCCGGTATCTTCGCCGCCTTGGGCATGGCAATAGGCTACATCGGCTCGTTTCTCACCAAGTTAGTCACCGGCATCGCCCAGACCCCGCTTTGGCAACTTCTGCTCGGCATCATCGCCATCATGCTCATAATCTCCGGCCCTTCGTGCATATCCGCGATGAGCAAACTGCGCAAGCGCAATCTCGGTCCCGTCCTCAACGCCAACGGCTGGGCCATCAACTCCAAGGTCCTCGTGAACATACTTTTCGGCAACCAGCTGACCTCGGTGGTCAAATATCCCAAACTGAACATTTCCGACCCCTACAAGCAGGATACACCGGCCTGGAAAAAGTGGCTCTCGGCATTCATCATCATCCTGATAATCGCCGCAGTGGTTTGCTACTTCGTGTTCCTGCAGTAAAGAGCCGAATAAAACTACTTTTCTTGTTTTACTTTTATAGTAGAATATGTGCGACCAAAACTAATAATGATAGATTTTTTCCTTGATTTCCCGGTAGTATTTGGGTCTGCATAGATAGTCAATTCGTCTCTTTGAGGATAGGGGTACTCTATTTTTAACCATTCAAATATGTGGTATTCAAGAGTATCCTGTCCATTAACTTCTGTCCCTAATTCTCCTATTCCTCCAACAGCATTAATTTGAGCATGTGTAAACCAAGTGTCCCCAGTAACCGTCTGTACCCCTCCCTCTTTTGGAAAGTAAACATTTTTTGGAAAGCCGTAATCAACTTCTTCAAATTCTTTATGGCAAGAAGAAATACAAAATAAAACGATGGTGAAGAACACCAGTTTTGTCAGAATGGTTTTCATGGATGTAATTTTAAAATGAGTTTCAGTTAACTTTCCCGCAAAGGTAAAATTTCTATAGGAAAACAGCAAGATTTCCACCGGGCTTCGCTCCGCATTTTGTACAGACGAGCGCTCTTGCTATATAATTGAAAAACTTTGCTCAACGAGAAGAGTCATGCTCCCTCGGGAGCTGGCTGCGACAGCAGACTGAGGGATTCCCTGCGTAGCAGGCTCGCCATCGGGCGGGCGGCGTAGCGATGCGCAGCGGCCGGGCACAAAGGCTGCTTGCCGGAAAGCGTCCGGGGCTGGGGACGAAGGCTTCTTATCGGAAAACGTCACTGGCTGGCCTGCGCGTTGGCGCAAGCGGAGCCGTAGGCGTGGCACCGACACGCCGTCATGCTCCCCCGGGAGCTGGCTGCGACAGCAGACTGAGGGATTCCCTGCGTAGCAGGCTCGCCATCGGGCGGGCGGCGTAGCGATGCGCAGCGGCCGGGCACAAAGGCTGCTTGCCGGAAAGCGTCCGGGGCTGGGGACGAAGGCTTCTTATCGGAAAACGTCACTGGCTGGCCTGCGCGTTGGCGCAAGCGGAGCCGTAGGCGTGGC
>CAZOQW010000059.1:0-2862 GCA_964582235.1 uncultured Muribaculaceae bacterium
AGTCCTGCAATATGAAATCTGTAATTTAAAAGGAGAGGAGCTCGGTTGAGCTCCTTTATTCGTCCAACCAGACGGCCATGGTTCCTGCGCCGCGATGGTTCCAGGCGTAATAAGGTATCATGCGCACATCTCCGACGCTTATCATATTCACCCCTCCAAGCAGTTCGGGCATGTATTCTATGCCCACAGGGGCAGACAGCGAAAGTTTTGCTTTACGCACATCTCCCTGGTTGTCAGGCCATTCGGCGCAATATACCAGCGGGCCCATTTGCACTGCAAGCTTGCCCCTGTCAGCCTCGACTGCGGGATGCGCCTTGACGAAACGCGGCTCCATTGAGAAGAAAATCTGCAGTTCGTCTCCCTCTTTCCACCTCCGGTTTATGCAGAAATATCCGTTCTCGATTTTTCCGCTTACCACTTCACCGTTAAGCATGACGCAGAAATTGGCAGATTCAGTCTCCACCGCTTCGGTCTCAGCTTCCATTGCCAGACTGCGGTCGGTACGTGTTGCCCCCAGAAATCCGTGTTCTGTGGTTACTATCTTGTAGCTGTCAGTGCTGTTCATTCCTGTCTGATAGCCTTCCATATCAAGGAAAGAGTAGAGGTCAGAAGGCACGACTTCGCCACGCACCCAACCGGGAATGCGCAGTTTGATCGTAAATCTGCCTGCATGGGTCTCCCCGATAGTTATCTTGACACCTCCGTCCATGGGATAGTAGGTCTGCATGGTCAGAGAGAATACCTGTCCGTTGAGCCTGTGGGTGAGAGAGTTGGACATATAGAGGTTCACGTAGAGGTTCTTGCCCTCGGAAGCGTAGACATAGCCGGGCACCGAAGGGATGAAACGGCAGATGTTGGAAGGGCAGCATGCGCAGCCGAACCAGGGCTGACGCTCGTGTGAACCGTCCGATTCGAGGGGATTCGGGTAGAAGAAGCGGCCTCCGTCCAAGGATACGCCGGCGAGCAGGGCATTGTAGAGCGTGCGCTCAAGCACGTCGTAATATTTGGAATCTCCGTGCAGCAGGAACATGCGGTGGTTGGTGAACACGTTGCCTATGCTGGCGCAGGTCTCGCAGTATGCACTTGCGTTCGGCAGTTCGTAGGCCTCGCCGAAAGCTTCGCCCTCGTGGCGTGAACCCACACCTCCGGTGATGTACAGTTTGGAGGACACAATGTCTTCCCAGATGCGATCCACTGCGGCCACATAAGTGCTGTCACCCGTCATCGCTGCTACGTCGGCCATTCCTGAATACATGTATTCGGCCCTTACCGCGTGTCCCACGGCCGTAGTCTGTTCGGTTACGGGCAGGTGCGACTGGGAATACTCGCTGCGCACTTCCGTCCGTCCGCGCTTGTCGAGGAAATATTTGGCTTGTTCGAGATATTTCGGGTTACCGGTGGTGCGGTAGAGTTTTGCCAAGGCCATTTCTGCAATCTGGTGTCCGGGGACAAGGCTGAGCTGCCCGGGGCCGTCTCCTATGTTCTCGTATACGCAGTCCGCATAGGCTATCGCTATATCCAAGAAATTCCGCTTTCCTGTGGCTTCGTAATGGGCTATGGCACCCTCTACCATGTGTCCGAGGTTGTAGAACTCGTGGCTCAGATGCTCCACGGAAGTCCAGCGTTCAGGCCCCATCCAGGGATGCGGATGCCAGGGATTCATCTGCCTTGCCGTGTTCAGGTAGCCGTCCGGCTCCTGGGCAGCGGCCACAAGCACCAGGACGCTGTCTATGTAGGCCTCAAGTTCCTTGTCCGGATATGCCTTAAGCAGGTATGATGCTCCCTCGATGGTCTTGTAGACATCGGTGTCATCGAAAGAAAAGCCTCCTACCACGTAGGTCGAATCCGGTTTCGTGGCCCTTACGAAGTTATCGTAGCGTCCGGTTTCCTCGCATTTGCTGAAGGCGAGCGGTATGGTGACGTCTCTCGAAGCCTCAAGTCTCGGAGACCAGAAGGCATCGTTTACTTTTACTTCCGTAAACGGCACGGGGTCAATGGGATAAATGCTGTCGTGAGCTTTACGGGCCGTACATCCGTACAGCAAGCTGCAAAGAACGGCCACGGTGACTATCGCAGCGACCGGGGCGACATAAGCGCGTATTGAGGACTTGACTGACATAAGCACACAAAAAAGAAAAAAGTTAGGGTGCCCAAAAGTTTGGGCACCCCTATTAAATCCTTTTTAATTACGCCTGTTGGCCAGACTGATATAATAAAGCAGGGTGGCAAGGGAGCCCAAAGCAGCTATCACGTAGGTGTAGGCGGCCCATTTGAGAGCATCCACTGCCATGTCCTTGGTTTCAAAATTCACAACTCCGGCACCTTCGAGCCACTGAACCGCGCGTTGGCTTGCATTTATTTCCACGGGCAGGGTGACAAAGCTGAAAAGGGTGGTCATGGCGAAAAGTGCTATACCTATCCAGAGCAGGGCAGGGAAAACATTGAGCATCAGCACTCCAAGGAGCAATATCCATTGGACGGTCTGACTTGCAAAACTAACTACGGGAACCAAGGCGGATCTCAGGCGCAGGGGAGCGTAGCCGTATGCATGCTGAATGGCATGACCCGTTTCGTGGGCTGCTATGGCGCAGGCTGCAATAGAAGCACTGGCATAGACGCCTTGGCTGAGATTGATGGTTTTGTCCGTAGGGTTGTAGTGATCAGTGAGTCTCCCGCTAACTGATTGAACCTTCACATCAGTGATGCCGTTTTGCTGGAGCATGAGTTTCGCAATGTCGGCTCCGGTCAGGCCATGGGGAGAAGGTACTTTGGAATATTTCTCAAATTTGCTGTTCAGTGCTGCCTGTACGATATACGAACAGAGCATCACCAATATAACTATGAGCCAAATGTTCATTTCTT
>CAZOQW010000060.1:0-2823 GCA_964582235.1 uncultured Muribaculaceae bacterium
ATCCTGGCTATCTGGGGCCTCGTTTTTTCTAAAATGAAGTGTCAAAGACGGGAAAGTAAAGAAAAATATTTCATTTATCCAAATCCAAGCGACTAAGCCCTAACCAAATACGCAAACCGTTCAGGGAGTTAAGCAAATAGAAACTGTACTTCACCATGTATATCAGCGCGTAATCCGAATCGCCGCCTCCGGAAGCCAGCACCGCTCCCCACATCAACACTGAACTTATATTCACTCCTATCCAGAACACCCATTGCTCCATGTAAGCCGTGGACATCAGCAACTGGCCAAGTATGTTGCAGACCGTGGAGAAGGCATCCATGAATATGGCAACTTTCAGCGGGCCGAGCATGGCTTCGTGGCCGATTGCGCAAAGCACTGCATACAGGATAAGCAAGGTCGCAAGGAAAACCAGGCCGGCTATGATGCGTTGCCGCCCGTCCAGTCTGCGGGCCTTGATGCCGGAACTTGATGACGCGCCCCTGCGCCGCCACTGGACAAAGCCGACGAACTGCATGGGCAGGAAATACAGCAGGTGCAAGGCCCCGTTGCCGTAATTCGCACTCATCAGGCACATGACACCGTAGATGGTAACGTCGAAAAAGCCGAACAGGAAGGTGAGTATCTTGGCATTGGCCGAGCAAACCGTGCTCAGCACTCCCATCAGCGAGCCTATCGCCGCTATTGTTATCATCAGTCCTTTCCCTTCGCCGTCAGCCAATTTGATGGCTGTTGTAAGCACCATCACCACCGTCATTCCGAGCAGGATGAAGGTATTGAACCATTTGTTGAATTTTTCGCTGTTCATACGGTCTTGTTAAGTTCTTCCAATATGCGTCCCGCGAGCACAGCGCCCACGAGCGATGCAAGTTCGTCTTTCGATGCCGCAGCTATCCTCGCTACGCTGCCATAGTGCATCAGCAACCGCTGCTCCGTCTGCTCACCCACGCCCTTGATTTCACGAAGGGCCGACTGCACGGCCCCCTTGCTGCGCAGGGAACGGTGGAAGGTGATGCCGAAACGGTGCGCTTCATCGCGGATGCGCTGCAAGAGTTTGAGTGCCTGCGAATTGCGGTCTATGAACATGGGATAAGGGTCGCCTATGCGAATCACCTCCTCCAGCCGCTTCGCAAGACCTATCAGCGTCATCCTTTTCTCCAGGCCCAGTTCGCACACCGCCTGCCAGGCAAAATCCAACTGGCCCTTTCCACCGTCTATAACCACAAGTTGGGGCAGGTCGTCCGGATTCTCGGCCAACATGCGGGAATAACGACGGTTCACGACTTCTTTCATGGAAGCATAATCGTTGGCTCCCACGACGGTCTTTATCTTGAACTTGCGATAATCTTTCTTGGAGGGCTGCCCGTTACGGAACACCACGCAGGAAGCCACAGGATAGGTACCCTGGATATTCGAGTTGTCGAAACATTCCATGTGTACCGGCAGTTCCTTCATGCCTATGGCCTTGCGCAATTCTTCCAGCACAGCCGCATTATATTCGTCGGGATTTGTGTGTTCCCTCTGCTTCAAGGAATTGAAACGATATTCGCGGGCATTTTTTGCACTGAGTTCCAAAAGGGCCAGTTTGTCGCCACGGGAAGGTATCCTGAAATCCACCCCGGCAATTTCCACGTCCGGCAGGAAAGGCACCAGCACCTCGCGGCTGAGTTCGCCGAATTTGCTTTCTATTTCGGCTATGAAAGTGCTCAGCACCGTCGCCTGCTCCTCCTCGATGTTCATTTTGAAACCGAGGTTCAGCGACTGGATGATGGCCCCTCCGCGTATGCGAAGGAAATTGCCGAAAGCCTCCGCCCCGTCGAACACGAGCGTAAACACGTCTAAGTCGGAATCCCCGGCGGAAGTGATTATGGACTTGGAATAATGGCCGGACAGAGCCTCGATTTTCGTCTTGTACTCCTGCGCCAACTCGAAATTGAGGGCATCCGAAGCGTCCTGCATCAGCTTTCGGTAGCTGCGGATTATCTTGTTCACTCCCCCACTCAGCAGATGTACTATCTCGTCTATCATGGCTGAATACTCTTCCCGGGAGATACCTCCGGTGCAACAGCCACGGCAACGACCGAGATGGAAGTCCAGACAGGGACGGAACTTGTGCTTGAGCACTGCGTCAGAAGTTATTTTCAGTTTGCAGGAACGCAGGGGATAATTTGCCTGCAGGAATTCAAGCAGGGCCCGGGCGTGGGTCACTGAACTGTACGGCCCGAAATAGCGCGAACCGTTTCGCACCAGACGGCGGGTGAGCATGACGCGGGGAAACTCGTCCGCAGTTACGCAAATCCAGGGATAGGTCTTGGAATCCTTCAGGAGTATATTGTAGCGGGGCTTGAACTGCTTGATCAGGTTGTTTTCGAGCAGCAGGGCCTCCGCCTCCGAGCCGACAACGGAATATTGCAGGTCGGCTATCTTGGATACGAGTACTCGGGTCTTGGCATTGAGCC
This sequence comes from uncultured Muribaculaceae bacterium, assembly GCA_964582235.1. Classification (GTDB taxonomy): domain Bacteria; phylum Bacteroidota; class Bacteroidia; order Bacteroidales; family UBA932; genus Cryptobacteroides. Next base: position 2,460 of record CAZOQW010000060.1, read on the forward strand.
TCGACGGGTCCACGAAATACTGTGCGACCCGCTTGTTGAGGTCCTTTGCCTTACCCACATAAATCACCGTTCCCTCGGAGTCATAGTATCTGTAGACCCCGGGGGAATGCGGTAATAAAGATATTTTACTTTTAACGTCCAAGTGCCTCTGCTACGGCCTCGGCTATGTCATCGCCACGGAGATTGCGCTTGAGAATGGTTCCGTCGGGTCCGATGAGCATGATGTGGGGAATGCCGGTGATACCGTAAATATCGGTGGGAATCCTCTGTGCATTGATAATCTGCGACCACACCACGCTGTGCTCTGCAGCAGCAACCTTGGTATCCTCGGGCTTGTCCCAAACTGCGATGCTCAGAACATCGA
>CAZOQW010000061.1:0-1993 GCA_964582235.1 uncultured Muribaculaceae bacterium
ACTCGGATTATTACAGGCAGCAGGTAGTCCAGTACGAGGAGGACATAGCCAGGTTACAAGCCGATGTGGAGAAGGCGCAGGAAGGCAGGAACGCCATCCTCGCGTGGTTCGGCAAAGGAGACCTTTCCAAGGCAAAGAAGGAACTGGCGGACAAGGACGGGCTGATTGCCGGACTCAACAAACGGATCAAGGAACTACAGGCAGAAAAGGCACGGTTGCAGGAGCGGCACAAGTCGGAAATCGGGAAACTGCGGAACGGCTATCAAGCGGAAATAGACAAGGCCATCCACAGGGCGGAAGCCGCCGAGCGGCAGTCCAAGGAGAAGGATGCCGTCATAGACAGACAGCGGAAGCAGATAGACCGGCTCGACCGCAAGGCCAATCCCCGGCGTTACAGCCTCTCGTCCGGTGCCGAGCTTGTCCGCATCAACGTGTCCAACTACCGGAATCCGTCGCTCCATATCTGGACACGGGTCGGTGAGGAACTCTATGAAGACACCAAGTTCCAGATAGACTATGATGTGGCCCAAAGACATTTCAACGGCCAAATCACGGACGAGGAGTTTGTCAACACCGTCTTCGAGCCGCAGGAACAGGTGAGCGGGAAGCAGGCAGAGCTGCTGGGCGCTGCATTCACTCTTGCTTCTGGTGGTCCGGCAGAGGTTCATGTTTGTACTGGTTCTGGTGGCTTATCGTCTGACCTTCCGTGGGGTGAACAGAAAAATAGGAAAGGAGGCAGAAAACGGTAAGAATTGTTTCTAAATACTCAAAAATGTCTAAATATTATCGTGGACTTTTAATGCCTCTCTGATTAAAAATGTACCTTTGTAATCAAAGAGAAAAGAAAATATGAGTGCTCAAGTAAATGAAATATTATCGGATAGCTTCCGCGGTTATGCAAAATTACTCCGTCAGATCAAGCAGAGAGTGCTGCTTGCACAACAGCGTGCGATTTATGCAGCCAATGAAGAGATGCTGCGGATGTACTGGGATATTGGCGGGATGCTGCAACAAAGTCAGGATGCTGACGGTTGGGGCAAGAAGACCTTGCAACGGTTGACGGTGGATTTGAAAAACGACTATCCTGAAATAAAAGGCTTCTCTGTGCGTAATATGCAGTGCATGATGCAGTTCTTCAATGAATACAATCAGGAACTGACGATGGTAAAAGGTGCCGTTCCATCAATTACGCAACCAGTGGTTGCGCAATTAGACAGTTATAATTTTACCCTTCCCGTAAAGCATCTGAATTGGACGCATAATCTGATACTGATGCAGCAGGTGAAAGACATTCGGGCGCGGTATTGGTATATGGTGCAAAGCATTATTTCTCATTGGAATAAACGTTATTTGCAGGAAGCCATCAAACTTGACCAGTACGGCAAACACGGGGCATTGGCCAACAATTTTACTGAGACCCTGCCTGCACCCGAAGCGAGTGATGTAAAGTCAATGCTCAAAGACCCGTACATATTCGATATGCTGACCTTCACAGACCAGTACAATGAGCGTGATGTGGAGATAGGTCTGGTTCGTCATGTGGAGAAATTTCTCATTGAAATGGGTGCCGGGTTCGCCTTTATGGGACGGCAGTATCACATTGAAGTGTCGGGGGATGACTATTACATTGACATTTTGATGTACAACACTTTCCTGCACCGTTATCTGGTGATTGAATTGAAGGACACCGAATTTATGCCGGAATATATCGGCAAGCTCAACTTCTACTGTTCCGCTGTGGATGACATACTTTGCCGAGAAGGAGACAACCGCACTATCGGTCTTTTGCTCTGCAAGACCAAGGACCGTATTAAAGCCGAATATGCCTTGCGTGATATTCAGAAACCGATAGGAATTTCCGACTATGAATTAGGACAAGCCTTGCCGAAAGATTTCCGGGGCAGCCTGCCCACGATTGAGGAGATCGAGAAAGAGTTGGAGATGAAATAACTTTATGAAAATCTTATGATAAGAAAAAGAGTTGTTCATAGCA